>JBQTHH010000076.1:0-91472 GCA_052390055.1 Rhodoferax sp. | reverse complement strand
GGGCCTGCTGGGGGCGCTGGGCGGGGGTGCCCTGGGTGGTTGGGCGCCACCGCGGGTGGTCGCGCTCCGGGCCCCGGGCTATGACGCCCCGGCCCGCCGCGCGCGCGGCGGACTCCAGCCCCACGGCGGCGTCGGCTTCGCCGCTGGCCACGCGCTGGGCCACGGCGGCGTGGCTGCTCTCGGCGTGCTCCAGGGTGTGCAGGCTCTGCGGGGCCATGCCTTGGCGCTGCAGCAGTTCGTCCAGCACCAGCCGGGTGCCCGAGCCCAGGGCGCGCTGCACAAAGCGTGCGCGCGTGCGCACCAAGTCGGCCAGGCCCAGCAGGCGCAGCGGGTTGCCCGGGGCCACCATCAGGCCCTGGTAGCGCCGCGCAAAGCCGATGATCTTGTGCTGCCCCGGCTGCAGCAGCGCCTTGACGCTGGAGCGCGTGGGCGATTTGGCGTCGGTGTCGAGCAGGGTGTGAAAACCCGCCAGGGTGCAGCGCCCTTCGTTGAGGGCGCGGATGGCGTCCAGGCTGCCGGTGAAGCGCACGTCCAGGTGCAAGGGCGTGGCGCCCTGCAAGGCGTGTTCACGCAGGGCGCTCAGGGCCTCGTCGTGGCTGGCAAAGAGCGTGAGCAACTGCACGCCGGGGTCAAAAGCCTGGGCAAAGCTGTGCTCCAGCGCGGCGCGCAGCGCCTCGATCTGCGGTGCCAGCCGCGCCTGGGCCTGGCGCTCGGCCCACATGAGCTTGGCGCCAAAGGGCGTCAGGCGCGCGCGCTGGCCCTTTTCCCACTGGATGAGTTCCTGCCCCAAGGTCTGTTCCCAGCGCTTGAGTTCGCCCCACACGTGGCGGTACGACAGGCCCAGCGCGCGCGCCGCCGCCGAGATGGAGCCGTGCTGGCTGACCGCGCGCAGCAGGTCGATGAGCGGGTTGCGCACCGCTGGGTCCTGGCCCTCGCTGCCCAGTGTGTAGTGAAGTTGCAACCTATGCACAAAATTTCCTATCGTCAAAACAAGCACCCTGTCCCTACGATACCGCAGCCCGACGGTGTGCACCGGTGTGGCCACCCCGCTTTTCGGCCATGACCACCTTCGCCCAGAGCTTTTCCACCGCCACTGCCCTGATCACCGCGCCCGACCCCACCCTGTGGGCCATCGTGCTGCGCTCGCTGGGCGTGAGCGCGGCCGCCTGCGCGCTGGCCAGCGGCCTGGGGCTGGCCCTGGGGGCCCTGCTCGGCGCCACGCGCTTTGCGCTGCGCGGCGCGGTGCTGGCGCTACTCAACACCTACCTGGCCGTGCCCTCGGTGGTGGTGGGCCTGGTGGTCTACCTGCTGCTCTCGCGCAGCGGCCCGCTGGGCCACTGGGGCTGGCTGTTCTCGTTCCAGGCCATGGTGCTGGCCCAGGCGGTGCTGGTGCTGCCCGTGGTCACGGCGCTGACGCGCCAGGTGGTGGAAGGCGCCTTTGAGCGCAACGGCGAGCAACTGCGCTCGCTGGGCGCCGGGGCCTGGCTCAGCGGCGCGCTGCTGGCCTGGGACGAGCGCCTGGCGCTGCTCACGGTGCTGATGGCGGCCTTTGGGCGCGCCATCTCCGAAGTGGGCGCGGTGATGATCGTGGGCGGCAACATCGAGGGCCACACCCGCGTCATGACCACCGCCATCGCGCTGGAAACCAGCAAGGGCGACCTGCCCCTGGCCCTGGGCCTGGGCCTGGTGCTGCTGGCCGTGGTGCTGCTGCTCAACGCCCTGGTGGGCCTGCTGCGCCAGGGCCTGCGCCGCAAGGAGGTCTGGCTGTGAGAGCGCAACACGCCCTGGGCACCCCCCTGTACACCCTGCATGGCGCCGCCCTGGCCTATGGGCGCGGCGCGGCACGGGTGCAGGCCCTCAGCGGCGTCACGGCGGCCCTGCACGCGGGCGAGCGCGTGGCCGTGGTGGGGGCCAATGGCAGCGGCAAGAGCAGCCTGCTGCGCCTGCTGCACGGGCTGCAGGCGCCCACTGCCGGCAGTGTGCAGCGCGCCGCAGGCCTGCGCCAGGCCATGCTGTTCCAGCGCCCCTTTTTGCTGCGCCTGTCGGTGCAGCGCAACCTGCAGCTCGCCCTGTGGCTGCAAGGCACGCGCTGGCGCGACAGCGCCGAGCACGCCCGCACCGCGCTGGAGCAGGTGGGCCTGCAAGGGCTGGCGCGGCGCAACGCGCGCCACCTCTCGGGCGGGCAACAGCAGCGCGTGGCCATGGCGCGCGCCTGGGCCCTGCAGCCGCAGGTGCTGCTGCTGGACGAGCCCACCGCCAACCTCGACCCCCACGCCAAGCGCGAAGTCGAAGCCATGGTGGAGGCCTTTGCCGTGGAGCGCCCAGACGCCTGCCTGGTGTTTGCCAGCCACAACCTGGGCCAGGTCAAACGCCTGGCCAGCCGCGTGCTGTACCTGGAGCAGGGGCAGCTGCACGCCGACCTGGCCGTGGCGCAGTTTTTTGACCGCGCCCACGTGCAGCAGCACTACCCCCAAGTGGACGCCTTTCTCAAAGGAGACCTGGTGTGAAAAAAGACAAGCAAAATCGGGCATTGGCCCGCGTGAATATTGGCCTTGCAGCTATCAAAATAATAGCTGTCGGGCTCTGGGCAGGCGCCGCGCTGGTGGCGCAGGCGCAAGGCATCGTGGTGGCCTCCACCACCTCCACCGAGCAATCGGGCCTGTTTGCCCACCTGCTGCCCGCCTTCCAGCAGGCCACGGGCATCGAGGTGAAGGTGGTGGCGCTGGGCACCGGCCAGGCGCTGGACATGGGGCGCAGGGGCGACGCCGACGTGCTCTTTGTGCACGACCAGGCCGCCGAGGAAAAAGCCGTGGCCGAAGGCGCCGCGCTGCGCCGCCACGCGGTGATGTACAACGACTTCGTGCTCATCGGCCCCAGCGCCGACCCGGTGGGTGTGCGCGGGCGCGACGTGGTGCAGGCCCTGGGCAAGCTGGCGCAGGCCAACGCGGGCTTCGTCTCGCGCGGCGACAAGAGCGGTACCCACGCCGCCGAGCTGCGCTACTGGGCCGCCAGCGGCGCCCAGACCCCCTACGGCAGCGGCTACCGCGCCTGCGGCTGCGGCATGGGCCCGGCGCTGAACATGGCCGCCAGCACCGGCGCCTACGTGCTGGCCGACCGCGGCACCTGGCTCAACTTCAAAAACCGCGCCGACCTGGCCGTGCTGGTCGAAGGCGACCAGCGCCTGTTCAACCAATACGGCGTGCTGCTGGTGAACCCGGCCAAGCACCCGCATGTGAAAGCCGCCGAGGGCCAGAAGTTCATCGACTGGCTGATCTCACCGGCGGGACAGGGCGTGATTGGCAGTTACAGGATTGGGGGGGAGGGGGTGTTTTTTCCGAATGCGCGGTGAGGGGGGCGGGTTTCGGCCCGTGCCGCCACTTACGCGGGGTGCGCCGAGAAGCGAACGCCCAGCGCACGCACCACCTTGAGGATGGTGTCGAGGCGCGGTTTCGCGCCTGGAGCCAAGGCCTTGTAAAGGCTTTCGCGGCCCAGCCCCGCATCTTTGGCTACCTGCGTCATGCCTTTGGCACGCGCCACATCACTGAGCGCCAAAAGAAGAAGCTGTGTGTCGTCAGTCTCTAGAACTGCCGTCATGTACTCCGCAATAGTGGCTTCGTCCGTCAGGTAGCGTGCCGCATCGAACGGAAGAAGCGTGGTCTTTGTCTTGGGTGTGCTCATCGGTCCAACTCCAATTGCTGCAGGATCTTCTGTGCTCGCTTGATGTCTTTTGCCTGGGTGGACTTCTCGCCGTCAGCGAGCATGACGATGAGAACGTTTTGACGTCGCGTGAAGTACAGCCGGTAGCCAGGGCCGAATGCGATACGCATCTCCGAAACCTCTCCGCCAACGGACTTCCAATCTCCCAGGTTCCCCGCTTCAGCCAACCGTAGCCGCGCGACGATGCGCAACTGCGCCTTGATGTCCTTCAGGCCATCCAACCAGTCCAGGAACTCTTGCGTCTGCTGGACGGTGAATATGGTGCTATCGTATCCAATTGAATACGAATCTCAAGTGAAAAGGGCGTCTCCGTGTCGAACGACCTGGTAGCCCGGTACATGCTACCGCCTCGGCTTTCCGGTAAACCCAGCGGCTTGCCAGATCTGGTCCTCTGCCGCTTCCGCACCCCGCCGGAGTTCGGCCAGATGGTTCGTGAGCGCCTGTTGTCGTTGAGCGTCGAGACCGAGTTGGTGCTTCAAGTTGGCAAAGTACTGGCTATTCGGTCCGTAGAAGAACTCCGCCAAGTCGGTAAGCGACGCACCATCCGTGGAAGAGCCACGGCGAATGACAATCTGCCCTTTCCGAATGCGACCAATGTCCGCACGGATGATGAATGGCCGCTTGCGGCTAGGAGCAACCTGGATCACGCCAATCTTCTTGGGACCAGCGGAAACCTCGTAGTAGAGGAACTTGGGTACGGGCTCAAGCTTGCCCTGTATCAATTGCTGTACTTTCGCATCGTCATACGACTTCGTAATTCCGACGACAGGGTCGGGGCGGCGCGGATCGACGCCGTAGAAGATGAATCCGTATGAGAGTTCGCTCGCATTCGCGATAGCTGCGATGTCCTTTATGAGCTCTCCGCGAGCGTCATCGTCGGACGGGTGCACAAAGTCTTGCTTCCAGTCGAAAGCCGCTTGTTCCGGAGTTTGGGCGAGGAACTGCAGGATTTCGTCGACTGTAAGAGCTCGGACTGTACTCATGCTCGCTCCTGAGGGCTTTGTTGTAGACGCTGAATCACCGGATATGGCAGTACTTACGGCGGTTAACTTACAAGGTCGGGGGACTGGCGCGGCTCTATGCGCCAGATCCCCTGCACCGCCGGGTCCAATGTGCAAACTCCAAGAGACGCGCTACGTTTGCGTGGAATAACTCTTTCGCTCGAGCTGTTGCTTCTACTTGTGTATCATTGGATGGGTCGAAAGCATCAAAATAGTGAAGATATGTATTCATATCGCATTCGCGGTCAGTGGAATTGCAATAGAGAGCCCAGGCCTTCATGAATGCTCCCTTTTGATACCACGGCAATGCAGCGCAGAAGTCAGTGACAGCCGATTGAAGTACTGGGAATTTAATTCTTAATTCATGGCCGAATGTTGCACCATTCCATCTTGTGAAGGTTGGATAGAAGTCGGAGAGAGAATCAAGAACAACAGAACGAAACTTGGCTGAAGCAACTCGATAAGCGTTGTAACGAGCAACTGCGAATCCGCCCTCGAGAGGAATTAGTGCGGCGAGGATTGGCCAGTATTCCATTTGATGTTCAGTCACTTGTTGGCATTTTTAATGTATTAGTGTATTTGTAGAGTCCCGGATGATTGCATAGACTCTCGACGCTACCCCTTGTTCATGGCCCGGGCCGTGCTGCGGGGGCTGATTGAGCGGCTCAAATCCGAAGGAGTGCCTACGCCATGATGATCGCCCTGCACAAGAACGCGCGCACCACACCGGCCATTCGCGCCGAGATCGCCGCCAGTTCCGAAAGCGCCAGCGCTCTGGCCAAACGCCATGGGGTCAGCGAGGCCACCGTGTACAAGTGGAAGTCACGCACCTGTGTGCACGACCGCTCACACACCGCGCATCACCTGCAGACCACCCTGACTGCGGCCCAGGAGGAAATCGTGGTGTACCTGCGCAAAAGCCTGTTGTTGCCGCTGGACGACCTGTTGGCGGTGACACGCGAATTTCTTTGTCCCGACGTCTCGCGTTCCGGGTTGGACCGCTGCCTGCGCCGCCACGGTGTGGGCAACTTGCACGCGCTCAAGCCAGCCACCCCAAAGCAGCCCCACAAGAGCTTCAAGGCCTATGAGCCGGGCTACCTGCACATGGACGTCAAGTACCTGCCCCAGATGGCCGATCAGACCCAGCGCAGCTATCTGTTCGTGGCCATTGACCGCGCCACGCGCTGGGTGTTTGTGGCGGTCAAGAAGAACAAGACGGCCGCCAGCGCCAAGAGCTTTTTGAGGGCGGTGCACAAGGCCTGCCCGTTCAAGATCAGCAAGCTGCTCACCGACAACGGCAAGGAGTTCACGGATCGGTTGTTTGCCAGCCGCGAACGTGAACCCTCTGGTGAACACGAGTTTGATCAGCTCTGCCAAGAGCTTGGTATCGAGCATCGCCTGACCAAGCCGCGCACCCCAAAGACCAATGGAATGGTGGAACGCTTCAATGGCCGCATTAGCGATGTTTTGAAGACCAACCGCTTCGATTCAGCACTAGACTTGGAGCAGACGCTGCTGCGCTACGTGGCGCTGTACAACCACCAGTTACCTCAGTCCGCCTTGAAGAGCAAAACACCCATGCAGGCCATGAAGGAGTGGCACCACTCTCATCCGCATTTGTTCAAGAGACGACCCTATGATCGTCCGGGATGTGACATGTATTCAATGAAATCTACCAACGAGGATCAACGGCCGATACACCGGAAATAGACGGTTGCCGAGGCAACTTTTCCAAAGCCGCCTGGAACTTCCTTTACCTCGGCAGTTTCAACCCGTTTTCCTTGCTTTGCACAAAAGGCAGCGGCTTGTTCCTGAGCTTTGAAGGCTTGTTTGCCACTTGAGGAGTTGCCCAGAACGCCTTCTGCGGCAACCATGTATGTGTCGGGGCCAGTCGGAACAACGTCGGTGAGGCTTGCACAGCCAGCGACTGCAAGTGCGTAAAGGACAATAGTGATACGTGGTTTCATCAGATTTTTCCTTTCTAGGATTGAGGCCGAAAGATACGAGGCCGTTGGAAACGCGCGGCGCTCGCGAAGCGTGCGTCCGTACGATTGAGGCGGTCTGTTGCGGATCGCAATACTTCCTGGCTCGTTTTCTGTCTATTCACAACCGCTCCTTTTTCGTCAACAGCCTACGTAGCTGTGTCACTTCGTCCGTGTCAAAAGCTCGCTTTTTCCCGTGCGCTGTGTCGCAGCTTCGCACGCTACCAGAAAAAAGAACTGAATAAATACCCAGTATTTGCGCTAGCGCCGCCGCGCAGCGCCCCCATCCCTGTACCCGCCATCGCCGTCCCCCCTCATTGAATCGCGCCCACTGTAGCGCACCTCACGCCCCTTCTCGGTTTAAGCTCCCACCCCATGCAAGACGACCAACTGCTGCGCTACTCGCGCCACATCCTGCTCGACGACATTGGCATTGAGGGCCAGCAGCGCATCCTCGCCAGCCACGCGCTGGTCATTGGCGCGGGGGGGCTGGGTTGCCCGGCGGCCATGTACCTGGCCGCTGCGGGTGTGGGCACCATCACCCTGGTGGACCACGACCAGGTGGACCTGACCAATCTGCAGCGCCAGATCGGCCACAGCGCCGAGCGCATTGGCGTGGACAAGGTGGCCTCGCTGCGCCAGACCCTGCTCGCGCTCAACCCCCAGGTGCAGGTGCACACCCACGCCCAGCGCGCCGATGCCGCGTGGCTGGAGCAGGCCGTGGCCCTGGCCGACGTGGTGCTGGACTGCTGTGACAACTTCGCCACCCGCCACGCCGTCAACGCCGCCTGCGTGCGCCACGGCAAGCCCCTGGTGTCGGGCGCGGCCATCCAGTTCGACGGCCAGATCAGCGTTTACGACCCGCGCCGCGCCGACGCACCCTGCTACGCCTGCGTGTTCCCGCCCGAGGCCGGGTTTGCCGAGGCGCGCTGCGCCACCATGGGTGTGTTCGCGCCGCTGGTGGGCATCATCGGCAGCATGCAGGCCGCCCAGGCTCTGCAGGTGCTCAGCGGCGCGGGCCACCCCCTGGTGGGGCGGCTGCTCATGCTCGATGGGCGGCGCATGGAATGGACCGAGGTGCGCATGGCGCGCAACGCGGCCTGTTCGGTCTGCGGTAGCCCCCACTGAGGCTACCGAGCCCTACCGCCCTGTGGCCTTTGCGCCGAGATGTATCGGCGCAGCGCCGCACTACCAAAGCGTCTTCAGGCTTGTTCGCGCTGCAATTCCAGCGCCCGCGCGTAGAGCCCATTGCGCTGCGCGCCAGTGATTTCGCAGGCCAGCTGCACGGCGGTCTTGAGTGGCAGTTGCGCCAGCAGCAGGCGCAGCACGCGCTCGCTGTCGTTGGCTCGCTCGCTCTGTGCGGGCAAGGGGTGCAGCACCAGGGCGAATTCACCGCGCTGGCGTTGTGCGTCGGCCTGCAGCCAGGCGCCCAGCTCCTGTGCAGGTACGGTGGCGATGGCTTCGAACTGCTTGGTGAGTTCGCGCCCCAGCGTCACGGGCCGTGGCCCCAGGGTGCCCAGCGCCTGGGCCAGGGCCAGGATGCGGTGCGGGGCCTCGAGCAGCACCACGGCGCGCGGCTCGCTGGCCAGGGCCTGCACGGCGCGCTCGCGCTCAGTGCCCTTGTGGGGCAAAAAGCCCTGGAACACGAAGCCGCTGAAACCCTCTTGCGCATCCACCAGCCCGGCGGCGCTGACCAAGGTGGTGACGCTGCTGGCCCCAGGCAGGGGCAGCACGCGCAGGCCTGCGGCGTGCACACTAGCGCACAGGCGCGCGCCGGGGTCGCTCACGCCAGGGGTGCCGGCGTCGCTGACAAAGGCCACGCGCTGGCCCTGCTGCAGCAGGGCCAGCACCTGCTGCGCCGCCTCGTGTTCGTTGTGCTGGTGCAGCGCCAGGAGCTGGCGGCCCCCCTTGTCGATGCCGTAGGCGCGCAGCAGTTGCTGGGTGTGGCGCGTGTCCTCGCAGGCCAGGGTGTCGCACAGGCCCAGCACATGCAGCGCGCGCAGCGAGATGTCGGCCAGGTTGCCGATGGGCGTGGCCACGACGTACAGCGCGCCGGTCGGATAATGCTGGGCGCCTGCGGCGTCGGAGGCGGCGCGCAGCGCCAGGGAGTAATCAGAGGTCAAAAGCGTGGCTCTTTTCTTGAAACGGTCCGGTGCCAGCACCAAGATGCAGGGCGATGCCGCCGAGGATCTGGCCTTGCGCCACCTGCAGGCGCAGGGCCTGCGCCTGGTGCAGCGCAATTATCGAACGCCCGGGCGCGGCGGTGGCGAGGTCGACCTCATCATGCGCGAAGGCGACGGCACTTTGGTGTTCGTGGAGGTGCGCGCACGCGCCGATGCGCGCTTTGGTGGCGCGGCGGCCAGCGTGGGCGGGGTCAAGCAGGCCCGCGTGGTGCGCGCGGCCCAGCACTACCTGCTGCGTTGGGCACAGTTGCCGCCCTGCCGCTTCGACGTGGTGAGCGTGGAGCCCAGCGGGGTGCAGTGGCTGCGCGCGGCCTTTGACGCTGGCTGAGCGCTGGCCCCGCTGCTTTGGCACCCCTTTACCCACGGTAACCGGGCTGTCACAGGGGGGCCGATGGGCACGGGTATCATCGCGCCCATGCTGGAACAACGCATTCAACAACATTTCATCGAGAGCGCGGACCTCAAATACAAGACCGCGCAGGTATTGAGCGAACCCATTGCCCAGGCGGTGCAGGCCATCGTCGCGGCGCTCACCGGCGGCGGCAAGGTGCTGGCCTGCGGCAACGGCGGCTCGGCCGCCGACGCGCAGCACTTCTCGGCCGAGTTCGTGGGCCGGTTTGAGCGCGAGCGTCCGGAGCTGGCGGCGATTGCGCTGACCACCGACACCTCCATCATTACCGCCGTGGGCAACGATTACTCGTACAACGAGATTTTTTCGCGCCAGGTGCGTGCGCTGGGCCAGAGCGGCGATGTGCTGGTGGCGATTTCCACCAGCGGCAATTCGGCCAACGTGATCGCCGCCATCGAAGCCGCGCACGCGCGCGACATGGTGGTGGTGGGCTTGAGCGGGCGCACCGGCGGCAAGATGGCCAAGCTGCTGCGCGAGACCGACGTGCACATCTGCGTGCCGCACGAGCGCACCGCGCGCATCCAGGAGGTGCACATTCTGGCGCTGCACTGCATCTGCGACGCAGTGGACGCCCAATTGTTGGGAGACCAGGAGGCAATGGAATGACAGGAATCCGAGTGGGCGCCATGCGCGCCCTGGGGCTGGTGCTGGCAGTGGCCACGCTGGCCGCTTGCGTACCGCTGGTGCCAGTCATGGTGGGCGGCGCCATGGTCGGTGGCGCCATGGTGGCCAGCGACCGGCGCACCTCGGGCATGGTGGTGGAAGACCAGGGCATCGAGTTCAAGGCCAGCGCGCGCATCCGTGACGATCTGGGCGAGCGCGTGCACGTCAACATCACCAGCTACAACCGCCAGGTGCTGATCACCGGCGAGGTGCCCAGCGCGCAGGACAAGCAACTGGTGGAGCGCATCGTGGCCAATGTGGAAAACGTGCGCAACATCGTCAACGAGCTGGCCATTTTGGGCAACTCGACCCTGACCCAGCGCTCCGGCGACTCGGTGACCACCGGCAAGGTCAAGGCCGCGCTGGTGGATGCGCAAGACCTGTTTGCCAACGCCTTCAAGATCACCACCGAGCGTGGCACGGTCTACGTGATGGGCCGCGTGACCCAGCGCGAGGCCAAGCGCGCCACCGAAGTCATTGCCGCCACCTCGGGCGTGCAGCGCGTGGTGCGCGTGCTGGAGATCATCAGCGAAGAGGAATTGGCCCGCCTGCAGCCCAAGCCGCCCAAGGACAGCAGCGCCAAACCAGCGGACGCCAGCAAGCCCTGAGCCGTGCCGCTGCCCTGGCAGCGCTCCGGCAATGACAACGAAGGCCCGCTTTCAAGCGGGCTTTGTTCTGGGGCGCCGCAGGCCAGCGTTCTCAGCGCAGCCGCTTGATCAGGCTGGACGTGTCCCAGCGCTGCCCGCCCATCTGTTGTACGTCGGCGTAGAACTGGTCCACCAGGGCCGTGACGGGCAGGCGTGCGCCGTTGCTGCGTGCCTCTTCCAGCACCAGGCCCAGGTCCTTGCGCATCCAGTCCACGGCGAAGCCGAAGTTGAACTGGTCGGCCACCATGGTCTTGCCGCGGTTGTCCAGTTGCCAGCTCTGCGCCGCGCCTTTGCCGATCACGTCCAGCACCTGCAGCATGTCCAGCCCGGCACGTTCGCCAAAGGCGATGGCCTCGGCCAGGCCCTGCACCAGCCCAGCAATGCAGATCTGGTTGACCATCTTGGCCAATTGCCCGGCGCCGCTCTCGCCGACGCGGGTGCAGGCGCGCGCGTAAGCCATCACGGTGGGCTGGGCGCGCTCAAAGGCGGTCGCATCGCCGCCGCACATGACGGTGAGCACGCCGTTTTGCGCCCCGGCTTGTCCGCCGGAAACGGGTGCGTCGATGAAGGCCACACCCTGGGCCTGTGCCAGCGCGGCCAGTTCGCGCGCCACCTGGGCCGATGCGGTGGTGTGGTCCACGAACACGGCGCCTGCGCGCATGCCGCCCAGAGCACCATCGCCTTGGCGCTGCCCCTGTGCACTGCGGCTGCCCAGCACCACGTCGCGCAGGTCATCGTCATTGCCCACGCAGCAGGCCACCAGGTCTGCGCCCTGCACCGCCTGGTGTGGCGTGGAGGCCATGGAAAGTCGGTCATTTTGGCCAGTGGCCCGCGTCAGTTCTCGCAACCATGCTTCGCTTTTTGTAGCGGTGCGGTTGTACACGCAGACCCGGTGCCCGGCCAGGGCGAGGTGCGCGGCCATGGGGTAACCCATCACGCCCAGGCCCAGAAAGGCCACGCGTTGCGCCGGGGCTGCCGGGTAGGTCTTGGCTTGGAATCCGGGAGTGCTCATTGGATGATGGCAAAGTTTTCGGTGCCGGCGGCCAGGTCGTTGGAGCGGCCGCGCTGGCTGTTGAGTTTGATCTGCAGGCGCAGGTCGTTGACCGAGTCGGCGTTGCGAAGCGCGTCTTCGTAGGTGATGAGGCTGGCTTCGTAGAGGTCGAACAAGGCCTGGTCGAATATCTGCATGCCGATGTTGCGGCTCTTTTTCATGATCTCCTTGATCTCGGTAACCTCGCCTTTGAAGATCAGGTCGGAAATCAGCGGTGAATTGAGCATGATCTCCACCGCCGCCATGCGGCCCTTGCCGTCCTGCTTGGGGATCAGGCGCTGCGACACCATGGCCTTGAGGTTGAGCGACAGGTCCATCAGCAGCTGCTGGCGCCGTTCTTCCGGGAAGAAGTTGATGATGCGGTCCAGCGCCTGGTTGGCGCTGTTGGCGTGCAGGGTGGCCAGGCACAGGTGGCCGGTTTCGGCAAAGGCCACGGCGTGCTCCATGGTCTCGCGGTCGCGGATCTCGCCCATCAGGATCACGTCGGGCGCCTGGCGCAGGGTGTTTTTCAGGGCCGCTTCCCAGCTGTCGGTGTCCAGGCCCACCTCGCGCTGGGTGACGACGCAGTTCTTGTGCGCATGCACGAACTCCACCGGGTCTTCCACCGTGATGATGTGGCCGAAGGAGTTTTCGTTGCGCCAGTCCACCATGGCGGCCAGGGTGGTGGACTTGCCCGAGCCGGTGGCGCCCACCATGATGCACAGGCCGCGCTTGGCCATGGAGACCTCCTTGAGCACCTGCGGCACGCCCAGGGTGTCGATGGTGGGCAACACCGCCGGGATCACGCGCAGCACCATGCCGATGCGCCCCTGCTGCACAAAGGCGTTGGCACGAAAGCGCCCGATGCCCGGCGGCGAGATGGCGAAGTTGCATTCCTTGGTGCGCTCGAACTCGGCCACCTGCTTGTCGTTCATGACCGAGCGCGCCAACGCCAGGGTGTGCATGGCCGTCAGGGGCTGGGGCGACACCTTGGTCACCTTGCCATCGACCTTGATCGCGGGCGGGAAATCGGCAGTGATGAACAGGTCGCTGCCATTGCGGCTGATCATCAACCGCAGCAGGTCGTTGATGAACTTACTGGCTTGATCGCGCTCCATGAGAGCACCTACCTTTCTGCAAAAAAACCATCTGGGGCGGTGCAGCCATCGCGGTCGCCCCGAAACACCGTGGGACCGGCTGTGCCGGACCACTGGTGTTGCCCCCTGCAAGGGGGGAAGCGCAGCGCAACGCAGTGCGCGTAGCTTGGGGGTGAGCCATGTTCAGCCAGGGAAGTTGTCCGGGATCTTGGCTTTGGAACGCGCTTCCGCCGGGCTGATGACGTTGCGCCGCACCAGATCGGTCAGGTTCTGGTCTAGGGTCTGCATGCCCACGCTGTTGCCGGTCTGGATGGCCGAGTACATCTGCGCCACCTTGGCCTCGCGGATCAGGTTGCGGATGGCGCTGGTGCCCAGCATGATCTCGTGCGCCGCCACCCGGCCTTGGCCGTCCTTGGTCTTGCACAGGGTCTGCGAGATCACCGCCTGCAGCGATTCGGACAGCATGGCGCGCACCATTTCCTTCTCTTCGGCGGGAAAGACGTCGATGATCCGGTCGATGGTCTTGGCGGCGCTGCTGGTGTGCAGGGTGCCGAACACCAGGTGCCCGGTCTCCGCCGCCGTCATGGCCAGGCGGATGGTTTCCAGGTCGCGCATTTCGCCCACCAGGATCGCGTCCGGGTCCTCGCGCAAGGCGGATTTGAGCGCCGCCGCGAAGGAGTTGGTGTGCGGCCCCACCTCGCGCTGGTTGATCAGGCACTTTTTGGACTCGTGCACGAACTCGATCGGGTCTTCCACGGTCAGAATGTGGCCGAACTCGGTTTCGTTGAGGTAGTTGACCATGGCGGCCAGGGTGGTGGACTTGCCCGAGCCGGTGGGCCCGGTCACCAGCACCAGGCCACGGGGCTTGAGGGCCAGATCGCCAAAGATCTTGGGCGCGTTGAGCTGCTCCAGGGTCAGGATCTTGCTCGGAATGGTGCGGAACACCGCGCCCGCGCCGCGGTTTTGGTTGAAGGCGTTGACGCGAAAGCGCGCCAGGCCGTCGATCTCGAACGAAAAGTCGATCTCCAGGAACTCCTCGTAGTGCTTGCGCTGCGAGTCGTTCATGATGTCGTAGACCATGGCATGGACCTGTTTGTGGTCCAGGGCTTCGACGTTGATGCGGCGCACGTCGCCGTGCACGCGGATCATGGGGGGCAGGCCGGCCGAGAGGTGCAGGTCCGAGGCCTTGTTCTTGACGCTGAATGCCAGCAGTTGGGTAATGTCCACAGCAAAAGCCTCCATCGGGCACCGCCAACGCCGGTGCCGGTTTTTGTTACGCTCCAAAGCATTATGACGACGATTGCCGACAATCTCCATGCGGTGCAGGCCCGTATCCGAGCAGCCTGTGAGGGCAGTGCCCGCACCGAGGGCGCGGTGCAGCTGCTGGCCGTGTCCAAGACCTTTGGCGCCGAAGCCGTGCGCGAGGCGGCCCGGGCCGGGCAGCGCGCCTTTGGCGAGAACTACATCCAGGAAGGGGTGGACAAGATCCAGGCCCTGGCCAGCCTGGGGCTGCAGTGGCACTGCATCGGCCCGGTGCAGAGCAACAAGACGCGGCTGGTGGCGCAGCACTTCGACTGGGTGCACACGGTGGACCGCCCCAAGATCGCCCAGCGCCTGAGCGAGCAGCGCCCCGCGCAGCTGGCGCCCCTGCAGGTGTGCCTGCAGGTCAACGTGGACGGCGGGGCCACCAAGTCCGGTGTGGCGCCGCAAGAGCTGTGGGCCCTGGCCGAGGCGGTCGCGCCGCTGCCGCGCCTGCGCCTGCGCGGGCTCATGTGTATTCCTGAACCTGCTACTGATTTTATAGCGCAATGTGCTGTATTCATGCGGGCCAATGCCTTGTTTGACCAGATGCGCGAGCGCTTCGACGGCATCGACACGCTGTCCATGGGCATGAGCGCCGACCTGGAGGCTGCCATCCACAGCGGCAGCACCCTGGTGCGCGTGGGCTCCGCCATTTTTGGCGCGCGCCACTACCCTGCGCAGACCCCGAGCGGGGGCTGAGCCGCGCTGGACGGCGCCGCCCTGCGCCCCCTGGCGCGCAGGGCCATGGTTTTGTTCAGCCCGCCAGCGGCAGGTGGTTGGTGCTCTTGACCTCTTCCATCACCGCGTAGGTGCGGGTTTCGCGCACCCCGGGCAATTGCCACAGCACCGTGCCGGCAAAGGCGCGGTAGGAGCCCATGTCGGCCATGCGGGTCTTGAGCAGGTAGTCGAAGCCCCCGGCCACCATGTGGCACTCCAGAATTTCGGGGCGCACCTGCACTGCGGCCTTGAACTCCTCGAACACGTGCGGGGTGGTCTTGTCCAGCAGCACCTCCACGAACACCAGCATGCCCGCGCCCAGCTTGACCGGGTTCAGCCGCGCCTCGTAGCCCAGGATGTAGCCCTCCTTGGTCAGGCGCTGCACGCGCGCCAGCACCGCCGTGGGCGACAGGCTCACGGTCTCGGCCAGCTTGAGGTTGGAAATCCGCCCGTCCTGCTGCAGGCAGCGCAGGATCTTGAGGTCGATGCGGTCCAGGTCGGGGAGTTTGGGCGCGTTCATGACAGGCGGTAGGTTTGCAGGTGGATGCTGGTCTCGGTGTTGGCGATGCCCTTGACCAGGCGGATGCGCTCCAGCACCTGGGACAGCTCGGAGAGGTTGGTCGCACGCAGCTCGGCCAGCAGGTCCCAGCGGCCATTGGTGTCGTGCAGGCTGGCCACGCCGGGCTCGCCCAGCAGGCTGGCAATCACGGCGCGGGTCTCGTTGCCCTCCACGCGCACGCTCATCCAGGCGCTGATCTCGTTGGGCTGCGCGTCCGGGCGCAGGCGCACCGTGTAGCCGCTGATGACGCCCTCGTCCTCCAGCTTGGTGATGCGGTTCGTCACCGTGCCGCGCGAGACCTTGAGCTTGGCCGCCAGCGTGGCCACGCTGGTGCGTGCGTTCTTGCGCAGAAGGGACAGCAGTTGCCGGTCGATTTCGTCCATGTTTTGCCGTTTAGTCAAATTAAGCTGACGTAATGATAAAAAAATATCAAAAAGTAAGCAACATTGTCGATTTACTTTGTGCATGGAGTGGAACGACACTTCTTCCATCATTGAAAAACCGCAGCGGAGACCCTCCATGACCAGCCCCAAGACCGTGACCACCCAGTACCTGAGCGTGCAAGACGTCGCCGCCATCGTTGGCCGCGTCGGCATTGCCGACTTCCTGCGCCGCCTGAGCGACGCCATCGGCGCCGACTACCAGCGCTGGCAGGCCTTTGACAAGGTGGCGCGCGTGGCCGCGCACTCCGACGTGGGCGTGATCGAACTCATGCCCATCGCCGACGACACCACCTACACCTTCAAGTACGTCAACGGCCACCCCAAGAACACCAAGGAAGGGCTGCCCACCGTGATGGCCTTCGGGGTGCTGGCCGACGTGGACACCGGCGCGCCCCAACTGCTCACCGAGCTGACCCTGACCACCGCCTTGCGCACCGCCGCCATGTCGGCCGTAGCCGCCCGCGCCCTGGCCCGCCCCGGCAGCAAGACCATGGCCCTGATCGGCAACGGCGCCCAGGGCGAGTTCCAGGCCCTGGCCTTCCACCACCTGCTGGGCATCGAAGAGATCCGCCTGTACGACATCGATCCGGCTGCTACGCAAAAACTCATCGACAACCTCTCCCACACCGCCCTGCGTTTCGTGGTGTGCGCGAGCACCCGCGAGGCGGTGCGTGGCGCCGACATCGTCACCACCGTCACCGCCGACAAGACCAACGCCGTGATCCTGAGCGCGGACATGATCGAGCCCGGCATGCACATCAACGGCGTGGGCGGCGACTGCCCCGGCAAGACTGAAATCCACCCCGACGTGTTGCGCGCCTCCAATGTGTTTGTGCAGTACGAGCCGCAGACCCGCATCGAAGGCGACCTGCAGCACATGCCGGCCGACTTCGCCGTGACCGAACTGTGGCGCGTGCTGCGCGGCGAAGCCAAGGGGCGCGGCTCTGAGCAGGAAATCACCTTCTTCGACTCGGTGGGCTTTGCGCTGGAAGACTACTCCGCTCTGCGCGTATTGCGTGACCTGGCGCTGGAGCTGGGCATGGGGCAGACGGTGCAGATCGTCCCCAACCTGGCCAACCCCAAAGACCTGTACAGTCTGCTGCGCCCCAGCGCGGCCAGCCTGCGCCTGGCGGCTTGAACCCTTACGCATCGGAATACAGGAGCGCCATGCTTGCACAGCACATCGCCCCCGCCGGGGTCAGTTTGATTGGGGTGCCCACCGACGTGGGCGCGGGGTCTTTGGGCGCGCGCATGGGCCCCGAGGCCCTGCGCGTGGCCGGCCTGGGCGAGGCCATTGCCCGCTTGGGCGTGGACGTGCGCGATTGCGGCAACCTGCAAGGCCCGGCCAACCCCTGGCAGCCGCCGGTGGAAGGTTTTCGCCACCTGAAGGAAGTCGCGGCCTGGAACCAGGCCCTGCACGAGGCCATGTACGCCGAGCTGCGCGATGGGCGCCTGCCGATCATGATGGGCGGCGACCATTGCCTGGCCATAGGTTCTATTTCGGCGGTGGCGCGCCACTGCCGCGAGCAGGGCAAGAAGCTGCGCGTGCTCTGGTTCGACGCCCACGCCGACTTCAACACCGCCACCCTCACGCCCAGCGGCAACATCCACGGCATGCCGGTGGCCTGCCTGTGCGGCGTGGGCCCGCACGAACTCACCAGCATCGGCGGCCAGGTGCCCGCCATCCACCCCAAGCAGGTGCGCCAGGTCGGCATCCGCAGTGTGGACGCAGGCGAGAAACAGCACGTGCACGACATGGGCATCGAGGTCTACGACATGCGCTACATCGACGAGATGGGCATGCGCCACACCATGGAGCTGGCCCTGGCCCTGGTGGACGCCAACACCCACCTGCACGTGAGCCTGGATGTGGACTTTCTCGACCCCAGCATCGCCCCCGGCGTAGGCACCACGGTGCGCGGCGGCCCCACCTACCGCGAAGCGCAGCTGTGCATGGAGATGATCGCCGACACCGGGCGCCTGGCCTCGCTCGACGTGGTCGAACTCAACCCGGCGCTGGACGTGCAGAACCAGACCGCCCTGGTGGCGGTGGACCTGATCGAGAGCCTGTTCGGCAAGAGCACGCTCATGCGCCAGGCCTCCGGGCGCTGACATCGGGCCCGGTGTCAGCCCTCGTTTTCCACCGAGTAGCCGCGCTCCTCGATCAGGCGCAGGCAGGTTTGGGCGACGTCGGGGTCGTACTTGATGCCGCTGCCGCTGCGGATTTCATGCAGGGCGCGGGCCATGCCCAGGCTGGGGCGGTAGGGGCGGTGGCCCGACATGGCCTCGAACGTATCGGCCACCGCGATGATGCGTGATTCCACCAGGATGTTCTCGCCGACGATGCCGAACGGATAGCCCGAGCCATCCATGCGCTCGTGGTGCTGGCGGATCATGTCGGGAATGGGCCACTGCGAAGCGATGTTCTTCACCACCTCATACCCGCTGCAGGTGTGCCGCCGGATCAGCTCCATTTCGTTGACGCCCAGGGTGCCGGGGCTGCACAGGAACTCCAGGGGCACAAAGAACTTCCCGATGTCGTGGATCAGGGCGCCGAAGTGGATGCCCTTGACATGCTCGGCCGACAAGCCAAGCTCGCTGCCCAGGGTGCGCGCCAGGCGCGCCACCTTTTGCTGGTGGATGGCGGTATAGGGGTCGCGCTTTTCCATCATGCGCGAAATGGACAAAATGGTCTGCTCGAAAGATTCCTCCAGGCTGCTGGCCAGGGCGGACATCATCTGCTCGGCGTGCTTGCGCTGGCTGATGTCGATGGCCACGCCCTCGTACATGCGCAGATGGCCGTGATCGTTCTTGATGGCGCGGGCGTGCAGCTCCACCCACAGGTGTGCGCCGTCGTGGCGCGACAAACGGGTTTCAAAGTGGCTGACCACGCCATGCTGCATCAGCTCGCGCAGGTAGATCGCGCCGTCTCGGGCATCCGCGCACAGCTTGGAGGCGTTGGTGCGGTACAGGGTCTCGGCGTCGGGGTAGCCCAGCATGCGAATGAAGGCGCTGTTGGCAATGGCAATGGTGCCGTCGCTCCTCGTGCGGTAAATGCCCACCGGCGCGTTGTCGATGAACTCGAGCAACGCAGACTCCAAGGGGCTGGCTTTTCCTGGCAGCACAGGCTTGTCCGTCTGTTCCATAGGCCTCGGTCATGGGGTCCTTGGTCAGACAAGAACCATTGGTGGGGAGTGTGCGCAATATTGCACGAAATCGGCCAACAAATCACGCACTGCAACTGGTGCGCTTTTCTGTGACGGTGTAGCAGAACGCGGGTGCGGATGGCCTCAGGTCACTGGCCGGGGCGGTCACTCCTGGGGAATAATCGGGCCGTAGCCACACCGGCGCGCGGCGGTCCAGCCAGGACCGACGCGCGTACGCGCCTCTGGGAGTTCCTTTTTGCAAACCACGCCAACGCTGTCCAACGCACCGCCCGCCGAGCAGGCCGAACCTGCTGCGGCCGTGCCGCCGACGCTGCAGGCACAGCAGTTGGACGCGCAGCTCCAGGCCTTGCGCGAACAGTCGCGCGCGCAAGAGGCGCAGTTGCAGGCCCTGCAGACCCAGTCCGAACAAACCCCTCTGCAGGGGTGGACCACCGATTCCCCGCTCGGGCTGGCGCTGGAGGGGCTGCTCATCGGCGCCGTGGCGGTGGCTGCGGGCGCCGCCTGCGGCTGGGCCCTGGCGGCGGCGCGGCGCCGGGGCAGCGATGCGCAGCCCGCTGCGGCACGCGCCCGCCCCCGGTCGCGGCAGCGCCATGGCGCGCAGCAGGATTTTGCCGACAGCATGCTCTACCTGGCCGACCAGGACCCCGCGCCAGGAACACCGCAGACCGTGGAGCTGCACACCCCGGCAGCGCAGCGCCCGCACAGGCCGGCCCCGGCGCCCAGTGCGCCCCCAACTGCCCATGGTGAAGAGGCGGAAACCCTGCCCCGCAGGCCGGAGCAGCGGGGCGCCCCCGTGGCGGCGGATGCCCTGCTCGAAGCCGTGGCCACGCGCAGCATCTTCGGCGCGCCGGTGGAGCCTTCGGAGTTCGACATCCAGGCCGCAGCCGGGGAGGTGGAGCGGGTGCGCAACTACCTGGCCAAGCGGCGTGCCGCGCGCGCCATGGGCATGGCCCCGCACGTTGGTGATCCCTATGCCGACCTCGCCGACCAGGCGCAGGCGGACCCCCACGCCCCCGGCCATGAGGACACGGTGCGCATGCCGCGCCCGCAGCCCGGGGCAGTGCAGGCCGCACAGCCGGTGGCGGACGTCGACATCGAGCTGGATTTCTGTGCCGCGCTGCAGGCCACCCCCGAGGTGAATGCCGCCCCCGAGATGTCTGCCGTTTCTGCGCTGCATGCCGCTGCGCCTGCCTCTGTGGCCGAACCAGCGCCCCCCCCGGTGCCTGCGGCGGCAAGCGCTGCAGCGGCTGCCGGGGCCGATGCCGCCCGACCGCCCAAGCCCGCCGCGCCGACCGGATCGGTGCCGGTGCCGGTGCAGGCCGCTCCGGCCACTGCGGCCACCGCCGCAGGGCCCGGGCCGCAGGAGGCCCCGGCCCACGAGGAGCCCCTGCTGGAGCTGGACTTGTCGCAGGGGGCCTCGCTGCTGGCCGATCTGGTGGCCCCGGCCCCGGTGGCGCCCGACCTGGATCTGGACGCCCTCACGTCCGGGCTGACCCTTCAGCCCGCGCCGGGCGCCGCATCCGAGCCACCCGCGCCGGTGGCACCGCCCCCCGAGGACGAGGCCATGCCGGAATTGACCATGGGGCGCTGTGTGCAACTGGAGCTGGCCCAGGAGTTCTTGGAGCTTGGCCTGGTGCAGGAAGCCCGCGAGCGCGCACTGGAGGTGCTGCAACAACCCCAGACCGAGTTCCATGAGGCCGCGCGCCAGCTGCTGCGCCAATTGCCGCTGGACGCACCGCCCAGCACCTACTGATCCCTGGCGGCACTGCCGCCCCGCTTTTGTGCGGTTCAGGCCGCGCGCAGCCGCTGCGCCATGCCCGGGGTGCTCCACAGGCTGCGGTCGGAGCGCACCACCAGGGCGTCGACGCCGCTGGAGGCCGTGAACAGCGCACGCGCCAGCGGCGTGCCCGCCACCATGACGGCGCTGCCCAGGCCGTTGACCTGGTCTACCGCGTCGGCCACCATCACCACCCCGTGCGCGGCGCGGCTGGAGTAGCCGGTGTGCGGGTCCAGCACGTGGTGCCACTGGCGACCAGCTTGCTGGATCACGCGCTCGTAGTCTCCCGAGGACGCCACCACCCCCTGGCGCAGCGTGATGCTGCCCAGCAGCTGCTGCGGCGCGCGCGCATCGCGCACACCGATGCGCCACGGCGCCTGCCCGGGGGCCGCGCTCACCAGCACGTCGCCGCCGCCGTTGACCATGGCGCGCGTGATGCCGTGGGCCTGCAGCGCCTGCAGACCCGCCTGCAGGATGGGCAGCTTGGCCACGCCCCCCAGATCCAGGCGCACCCCGGCGTGGCGCAGATAGGCGCTGCCGTGCGCGCTGTCGAGCGTGAGCGCGCGCGCCTGCCCGACCAGCGCCAGTTGCTGGCGCAGCGCGCCGGGGCTGGGCACCTGTTCGTGCCCGGGGCGGAAATCCCAGCCGGTGAGCGAACCCACGGTGGCGTCGAAGGCGCCATGGCTGCGCTCGTGCACCTGCTGGGCCGTGCGCAGCACCTGCATCAAGGCCGGGGATACGGCCACCGGCGCGCGCCCCGCGCTGGCGTGCAGCCGCGCCAGGCTGTTGTCCGGCTCGTAGCGGCTCATGTCCTGCGCCAGAACGGACATGGCGCGCCAGGCAGCGTCCAGCGCCTGGCGCACCAGCGCCGCGTCCGGGTGCTCCACCACCAGGTCCACCTGGGTGCCCATGAGCACGCGCGTGTCCTGCGTCTGGCGGGCTGGCTGCGCCTGGGCAGGCACCGGCAATATCCACAGGCCGCAGGCGCTCAGGGAGGCGGCCAGGGTCAGATGGCGGCGACGGACGGCAACCGGGGCGGTGCTGCAAGGGGAGGGCATGTTCGGCTGGGACATGAAAAACAGGGGGCGACGCGCACCGGCGCGGGTGCAGGGGCTGCGCATGATCGCAGGAAAGCAGGGGTGCGAACAGGGCTGCGCGGGCCTGACCTTCGGATTGCTTGACATTTGTCAAGAGTGCAAACCCGGCACTGGGGCAAGATCAAAAACGCCCCTGGTAAGGCAACGACGTACTGGCACTGAACCGCAGTGACCGGGCGCACACTTCAGAAGGAATCGAACATGAGTCAAGAAGACCAACTGGCGGCCGCCAAGGGTATCGGCCGCCGCAGCTTCATCAACACCGCCGCGCTGGCCAGCCTGGCTGGCGTCGTGGCCTGTACCGAAAAGCCCGCTGGAAACGCGGCGCCCGCCACCCCCGCACCTGCTGCGGACGGCCATGCTGGCGGGTCTTCGATCCACCTCAAGCCCGGAGAGCTCGACAGCTACTACGGCCTGTGGAGCGGCGGCCATACCGGCGACGTGCGCGTGCTGGGCCTGCCTTCGGGGCGTGAGATCCACCGCATTCCGGTGTTCAACCCCGATGCGCTGGTGGGCTGGGGCATCACCAACGAGTCCAAGAAGGTCATGGGCACCAAGGCCGATGGCAGCCTGCGCTACACCGTGGCCGACACCCACCACGTGCACGCCTCGTACAAGGACGGTAACTACGACGGCCGCTACGCCTGGGTGAACGACAAGATCAATGGCCGCATGGCGCGCATCCGCCTGGACTACTTCATTTGCGACAAGATCACCGAGATCCCCAACATCCAGGGCTTCCACGGCATTTTCCCGGACAAGGCCGACCCGGTCGACCCCAAGATCAACTACACCACGCGCGTGTTCGCCGGCGCCGAGTTCTCCATCCCCCTGCCCAACAACGGCAAGGACGCCAACAAGCCCGAGGCCTACCGCTCGCTGTTCACCTGCGTGGACGCCGAGACCATGGAAGTGCGCTGGCAGGCCCTGATCGACGGCAACTGCGACCTGGTGGCCACGTCCTACGACGGCAAGCTGGCAGCCACCAACCAGTACAACACCGAGATGGGCGCGACCTATCCCGAGATGATGTCGGCCGAGCGCGATTCCTGCGTGTTCTTCAACATCGCCCGCATCGAAGCCGCCGTCAAGGCCGGCAAGACCAAGACCTATGGCGACTCCAAGGTGCCGGTGGTGGATGCCACCCGCGCCTCCAACAAGGACGCCAAGACCGCCCTGGTCGGCTACGTATCCGTGCCCAAGAACCCGCACGGCGTGAATGCCTCGCCCGACGGCAAGTATTTCATTTGCGCCGGCAAGCTCTCGCCCACCGGCACCGTGGTCGAACTGGCCAAGGTGCTGGACTGGTTCGAGGGCAAGATGGAAAAACTCGACGACGCCATCGTGGCCGAAGTCGAACTCGGCCTGGGCCCGCTGCACACCGCCTTCGACGGCCGGGGCAACGCCTACACCACCCTGTTCCTGGACAGCCAGGTGGTCAAGTGGAACATCGACAAGGCCATTGCCTTCCACAAGGGCGACAAGGGCGCCAAGTACGTGGTGGACCGCGTGGACCTGCAGTACCAGCCCGGCCACCTGAACGCTTCGCAGTCCGAGACCAAGGCCGCTGACGGCAAGTACCTGGCCATTGGCTGCAAGTTCTCCAAGGACCGCTTCCTGCCGGTGGGCCCGCTGCACCCGGAAAACGAGCAGTTGGTCGACATCTCTGGCGACAAGATGGCGCTGCTGGCCGACCACCCGGTGCGCGGCGAGCCGCACGACTTCATCATCTTCAAGCGCGACCTGCTCAAGCCGAAGCAGGTCTATGAACTCAGTGACTTCCCGTTGGCCATCAAAGATGTCAAGGACACCGGCGTGTTCCGCAATGGCAACAAGGTCACGGTCAAGCTCACCTCCCAGGCCCCGGCCTTCAGCCAGACCGAGATCAAGCTCAAGAAGGGCGATGTGGTCACGCTGATCCTGACCAACCTGGACAAGGTCGAAGACCTGACCCACGGTTTTGCGGTACCGAAGTACAACATCAACTTCATCGTCAACCCGCAGGAAACCGCCTCGGTGACCTTCGTGGCCGACAAGGCGGGTGTGTTCTGGGCCTACTGCACGCACTTCTGCCACGCGCTGCACCTGGAGATGCGCTCGCGCATCGTCGTGGAGGGTTGATCCCTCACTGAAGGGGCTGGGGGGCGCAAGCCGCCCGGCCTCTGGAGAGTTGTTCATGCGTTTTCTGCCAAAACGTTTTGCGGCCTGCCTGGCCGCGTTTTTTTTCCTGTGCATAAGCCCCCTGGGCGCATGGGCATCGGGGGCCTACGAGGCCCAGTTGCCCGACAACCTGGCTACCGCCAGGGATATGTGCGCGCTGCTGGACTGCAAGGCGGTATTCCCGCAGGCGCAAGGCTTTTCCGAGCGCATGGGCTCCCCGCCCTATGTGCAGGCGCTGGGCGAGGCGGACGCATCGGGCAAACGCAAGTTGCTGGGCTACGTGATGCTTTCCACCGACATCACCGACACCCCGGCCTATTCGGGCAAGCCGGTGGTCACGCTCATCGGCATGGACACTGCGGGCAAGTACGTGGGGGTGAAGGTGCTCAAGCACTCCGAGCCCATCCTGCTGCTGGGCATCCCCGAGTCCGCCCTGATCCAATTCAACGACCAGTACCTGGGCAAGTCGGTGGCCGACAAGATCGAAGTCGGCCCCTCGCGCCCGGATGAGAAGGTGCTGGGGGTGGACGCCATTTCGGGCGCCACCGTGACGGTGATTGCGCAAAACCAGGTCATGCGCCTGTCGGGCACCGCCGTGGCGCGCCAGGTGGGCATTCTGGAGCCGGTGGTGCGCAAACCGGCGCAGTTTCTGGCCAGCGGCAAGCGCTGGAGCTGGGCCGAGCTGGTGGAGCAAGGCCTGGTGCAGCGCCTGGTGGTGCGCCCCGAGCAGGTGGGCCTGCCACGCACCGGCGCGCCTTTCATCGAGATGTGGTTTGGCGACCTCAACCACCCCGACGTGGGTGCCAGCGTGCTGGGCCCTCAGGGTTTTGCCAACCTGCGCTCCCGCATCCGGAGCAGCGAGTCGGCGTTCTTCATCGTGCGCACGGGCGGGGCGGAGAGCTTCAAGGGTTCGGGCTTTGTGCGCGGCGGCATTTATGACCGCGTGCAGGTCAAACAGGGGGGCGACGCCTTCACCTTCCGCGACACCGACTATTTCAACCTGTATGGCATCGAAGCAGCGGGTGCACCGCGTTACGACGAGTCGGCCATCTTCGTGATCCGCGCCACGGGCTTCTCGGCGGCCTACCCCTGGAAGCTCGCCTTCCTGGGCAACAAGGTGGACAAGGCCACCGGCCAGCGCACCTTTGCCAACTTCGAGGCCAAGTACTGGCTGCCCGACGCCGCGCTGCAGGGTGGCCGCCCCGAGGTGCAGGAAGACGAAGAGCCCTGGAAGCGGGTGTGGAAAACGCGCGCGCTGCCCATCGCCCTGTTCGTGCTGATGCTGATCGCGGTGACGGTGGTGTACGCCTGCCGCGAGCGCCTGACGCGCCGCTCCACGCACAAGAACAAATGGCCGGTGAACGCCTTCAAGTACAGCGCCTGGGCCCTGAGCATCGTGTTCGTGGGCTTTGGCGTCATGGCGCAGCCGTCCATCACCCAGGTGCTGACCTGGTTCCATGCGCTGCTGTTCCAATGGACCTGGTCCTTGTTCCTGTCCGACCCGTTCATCTTCGTGTTCTGGATTTTCATCATCGCCACCGTGTTCCTGTACGGGCGCGGCCTGTTTTGCGGCTGGATGTGCCCCTTCGGCTCGCTCTCGGAGGCGGTGTACAAGCTAGGTGGCATGCTGGGCTTCAAGCGCTGGCAAGGGCACCTGCCCCGGGCGGCGCACGACAAGCTCAAATGGCTCAAGTACGCCGTCTTCTTTGGCCTGCTGACGGTGTCCATGTTCTCCATGGGCCTGGCCGAGGTGTTGGCCGAGGTGGAGCCGTTCAAGACCACCTTCCTGGTGGGCATCCAGAACCGCGCCTGGCCCTATGGGCTGTTCGTGTGCGTGCTGCTGGGCATTTCGCTGTTCATTGAGCGGCCTTACTGCAAGTACTTGTGCCCCCTGGGCGCGGCCCTGGCCATGCCCAGCACCTTCCGCTGGTTCGGCCTGCGCCGCAAGCAGGACTGCAACAGCTGCAAGGCCTGCGCCGTGGGCTGCGGCTCGCTGGCCATCGACGCGGCCGGGCGCATCGACCACCGCGAGTGCCTGCACTGCCTGGACTGCATGGTGCTCTACACCGACCAAAAGGGCTGCCCGCCGCTGGCCAAGGAGCGCAAGCGCCGCGAGCGTGACGGGCTGGCCATCACCCCCATCGGCAAGGACGGCTACTACATCCCCATCCAGCCCGTTCCGATGGACGCCAAGGTGGCCCAGGGGCCCGACCCGCGCATGCCCACCGACCCGGTGCTGCCCGCCTACAAGGCCGACAGCCAGGGCCTGGTGTGGCTGTGGCACGAGCTGGTGGACCACCTGTGGCCCTGGAGCGCGCACGGTTGGGCCACGCGCCGCGCGCTGCAGATCGCGGGGGCCTGCCTGGCGCTGGCGGCCACGCTGGCCTGGGTGCTGGCGGGCACCGGGCGCCTGTCGCAGACCGCGCTCATCGGCTGGTGGTTTGGCTGGAGCGTGTACGAGGTGCTGATCCGCCTGTCGGGCAAGCGCTACGTGAAGGACGGCCCCTGGTGGCAGGACCACTACCGCCGTGCGAGCGTGATGGACATGCTCTCTTACGTCGGCTTCAAGAACCTGCTTATTGGTGCGGCATTGTTCCTGCTGCTGCGCACCCTGGGTTGGCTGGTGGGATGATCGCCCCATGAAGCGTGTGCGTTGGTTTGGGGTGGTACTGGCAGGGGTGTGTGCGCTGGCGCAGGCCGCCACCGTGGCCGTGCGCCCCGGCGACTCGCTGCAGCAGGCCATTGGCCGCGCGCGCGCGGGCGACGTGCTGGAGATCGCCGCGGGCACCTATACCGGCAACTTCCGGGTGGACAAGCCGCTGACCCTGCGCGGTGTCGGGCGGCCCGTTCTCAGCGGCGCGCAGCAGGGCGACACCCTGCGTGTGGCGGCCACCGACGTGGTGATCGAGGGCCTGATCGTGCGCGACTCGGGCGCGAGCCTGCTGGAGCAGAACGCGGGCATTTACCTGGACCCGGGCGCGCACCGCACGGTGGTGCGCGACTGCGACCTGGTCTACAACCTCTTTGGCCTGTGGATCGAGAAGGCCAACGACGTGCGCGTGGAGCGCAACCTGATCGTGGGCAAGCGTGACTTCAACTCCTCGCAGCGCGGCAACGGCATCCAGCTCTACAACACCACGGGCGCGCGCATCATCGGCAACAACATCGGCTTCGTGCGCGATGCGCTGTACGTGGACGTGTCGCACCGCGCCATCTTCCAGGGCAACCGCCTGCACCACAGCCGCTACGGCACGCACTACATGAACTCCTACCACAACCTGTGGGAGGACAACGACAGCTACTACAACCGCGGTGGCCTGGCCTTGATGGAGGCGCGCGACCAGGTGGTGCGCAACAACCGGACCTGGGGCAATTCGGACCACGGCATCATGCTGCGCACGTTGCAGGATTCGGTGGTGGAAAACAACGTGGTGGCAGGCAACAACCGGGGCTTCTTCATCTACGACGTGGAATACGCCACCCTGCGCGGCAACACCGTGGTGGACAACCGCGTGGGCGTGCACCTCTCGGCGGGCTCGACGCGCAACGTGGTGGAGGGCAACGACTTCATTGCCAACCGCGAGCAGGTGCGCTACGTGGGCGCCAAGGACGAGGTCTGGGGCCGCGGGCAGGGCAACCACTGGAGCAACTACCTGGGATGGGACCGCGACGGCGACGGCGCGGGCGACGTGCGCTACGAGGCCAACGACATGGTGGACCGGCTCATGTGGCGCTACCCCAGCATCAAGCTGCTCATGGCCAGCCCGGCGGTGCAGGCCCTGCGCCTGGTGGCCCAACAATTTCCCTTGCTGCGTGTGCCCAGTGTGGTGGACCCCAAGCCGCGCATGCAGCCCCACAACCCCCAATGGAGCCAGTGGCGTGACAAGCACTACCCCGGCCAGTGAAGCCCCGGCAGCGCCCGACGCCGCCATTTTTGCCAGCGGCGTGCGCAAGCACTACGGCGCGGTGCGTGCCGTCGATGGCGTGGACCTGCGCGTGCAGCGCGGCGAAATCTTCGGTCTGATCGGCCACAACGGCGCGGGCAAGAGCACGCTGTTCAAGATGATGCTGGGCCTGGTCGAGCCCACGGCGGGCGAGATCCGCATTGGCGGCGTGCCGGTGCGCGGCAGCGCGTTTCGCCAGGCGCGGCGCAGCATGGGCTACCTGCCCGAGCACGTGGTGCTCTACGACAACCTCGACGGCCTGGAGACCCTGCGCTTTTTCGCGCGGCTCAAGGGCGTGGACGCGGCGCAGTGCGCGCCCACCCTGGAGCGCGTCGGCCTGGCGCATGCGGGCAAACGCCCGGTGCGCGAGTATTCCAAGGGCATGCGCCAGCGCCTGGGCTTTGCGCAGGCGCTCCTGGGGAGTCCGCAGGTGCTGTTCCTGGACGAACCCACCAACGGGCTGGACCCGCAGGCGATCCGCGACTTCTACGCCACCCTGCGTTCGCTGAGCCAGCAGGGGGTGACGGTGCTCATCACCTCGCACATCCTGGCCGAGCTGCAGGAGCGCGTGGACCGGCTCGCCATCATGGCCAACGGCCAGATCCAGGCCGTGGGCAGCGTGGCGCAGCTGCGCGCCCAGACCGACATGCCGCTGCAGTTCCTGGTGCACGCAGCGGCTAGCGCGATGGCGGCGGTGCAGCAGTGTGTGCTGCGCCTGCCCGGTGTGGGCTGTGTGAGCGCCAACGGCGGCCTGCGGGTGACAGCGCCGCGCGAGCAAAAGATGGCCGTGCTCGCCGCCCTGGGCAGCCTGGGCGCGCAACTGCAGGACCTGCACGTGCTGGAGCCCTCTCTGGAAGACGTGTTTCTGGGATTCTCGGATTAGGAGCGCCGCATGGAATGGAGCCAAATCTTTACGCTCGCGGCCAAGGAGTTCAAGGACCGGCTGCGCAACAAATGGGTGCTGGCGGTGGCGCTGGTGTTCACCGTGTTCTCGCTCGTCATCACCTACTTTGGCGGCGCGGCGCAGGGGCAGGTGGGGCCGCGCTCCATCGAGTTCACCATTGCCAGCCTGGTCAGCCTGGTGATCTACCTGATACCGCTCATCGCCCTGCTGCTGGGCTTTGACGCCGTGGTGGGCGAGCGCGAGCGCGGCTCGCTGGACCTGCTGCTGTCGCTGCCGATCACGCGCGGCGAGCTGCTGCTGGGCAAGTACCTGGGCCTGGCGGCGGCGCTGACCCTGTCCACCCTGGGCGGTTTTGCCCTGGTGGCGCTGCTGCTGTGGCGCCAGTTCCAGTGGGCGGGCCTGTTCCACTACGGGGGCTTCATGTTCAGCTCGGTGCTGCTGGGCTGGGCCTTTTTGAGCCTGGCGGTGCTGACCTCGGTGCTGGCGCGCGAGCGCACCCACGCCTCGGGGCTGGCGATTGCGCTGTGGTTCTTGTTCGTGCTGGTGTTCGACCTGGTGTTGTTGGGGCTGCTGGTGGCCACGGGCGGGCGTTATGGCGGCGACGCCATCGCCTATCTGCTGCTGCTCAACCCCGCCGACGTATTCCGCATCCTGAATGTGTTTTCGCTGGAGGACGTGCGCACGCTGTACGGTCTGAGCGGCATCGTGCCTGCGGCCCTGGCCAAACCCTGGGTCATGGGCGGCGTGATGCTGGCCTGGATCGCGGCGCCGCTGGCCCTGGCGCGTTGGAGGTTTCGATGAATGTGCGTTTGTCAAAGGCCTTGCGTGGCCTGGGTTGGGGTCTGTCCCTGGGGCTGTCGGTGCTGCTGCTGGCGGGGTGTAACTCTGGTGCGGGCGTGAAAGCCCTGGCGCCGGTGGAGATCGACGCGCACACCACCTGCGAACTCGACGGCATGTTGCTGGCCGACTACCCCGGCCCCAAGGGCCAGATCTTCTACGCCGGGCAGGAGCAGCCGCAGTTCTTCTGCGACATGGTGGAGCTGCTGCACACCTTGGTCCAGCCGGAGCAGGTGCGCACGGTGCAAGCCGCGTTCGTGCAGGACATGGGCCAGGCCGATTGGGACAAGCCGCGCGGGCACTGGATAGACGCCAAGGCCGCGTTCTACGTGGTGGGCGGCAAGCGCCACGGCTCCATGGGCCCCACCATCGCCAGCTTTGCCCAAGAGGGCGCGGCCCAGGCCTTCGCCAAGGAATGGGGCGGCAAGGTGCAGACCTTCGCCGGGGTCCAGCCAGACATGGTGGACCTGAGCGGCGGCGCGCTGCACGACAGCAAGATGTGAGGGCACCCATGAGCCCAGGCGCCATGGCGGGCACGGGCCGGTGCGCAGCCCCGGGGTGGCGCTCGGTACGGGGCGCCCTGCTGGACGGGGGCTCGCTTCGCGCTCTCCCAGTGTGCTGTGACCTTCGGAGGCGGGAATGCTGAAGCCTTGGCGTGCCTGGCTGCTGGGCCTGGCCTTGCTGGGGCTGGGCAGCGCCTGGCTGGTGCGTGCGCAATGGGTGTTCATGCGCGCACAGGCTGGCGCCAGTGTGGAAGACGAGTTCTGCGTGTTCGCCCCGCCCACGCCCTACGACCCGGCCAGCGGCCTGGGGCTGCGCGCGCCGCGCCCGGTGCCGGTGGACGCGCGCTGCCCGGTGTGCGGCATGTTCCCCGCGCGTGCCAAGGGCTGGGCGGCGCAGGCCATTTTTGCCGACGGCGCCACCCAGTATTTCGACTCGCCCCTGACCCTGTTCGCCTACCTGCAGGACGTGGGCCGCTACGCCCCCGGGCGCCGTGCCCAGGAGATCGTGGCCAGCTACGCCACCGATGCCGCCACCGGCGCCTGGGTGGACGCGCAGCAGGCCACCTACGTGCACGGCTCCAGCGCCCTGGGGCCCATGCGCGCGGGCAACCTCCCGGCCTTCGCCCGTGAGGACGAGGCCCGCCGCTTTGCCCAGGCGCGCGGCGGCGAACTGCTGCGCGCGCCCCAGATCAACCCGGCCCTGGTGCAGCGCCTGCTGCGCCCGCACCGGCATGCGCAGCGGGGGGCGCCGGGGTAAACGCGCCGTGTGGGCTCGCCCAGACGCTGGGCTGGCGTGCGTGTGCGCGCAACGGGCGCCTGAGGGGAGGGTGCCGGGCTCCCCGGGGCTTTGGTGTACTATAAAAACCATAGCTGCATCCGCAATAAACACGCGGGCCAAGTGCCGATTTCATGCTTCAAAACTCTGACCCCACCGCCATCGCCGTGATCGGCGGCGCCAACCTCGACATCGTGGCCCAGACCAGCGCGCCCCTGGTGGCGGGCGACTCCAACCCGGGCCAGGTGATCACCACGCCCGGCGGCGTGGGGCGCAATGTGGCGCACAACCTGGCCGCGCTGGGCCAGCGTGTGGCCCTGTTCAGCGTGGTGGGCGACGACGCCTTTGGCCGCAGCGTGCTGCAGGCCACCGCTGCTGCCGGGGTGGACGTGCGCGCCTGCCAGAACCTGGCGGGCTCGCGCAGCAGCACCTACCTGGCGGTGCACGGCCACGATGGCGACTTGGCGCTGGCGGTGAACGACATGGGTCTGCTGCAGCGCCTGGACGGGCCCTGCGTGCAGGGCTGGCAAGCCGCCTTGCAGGCCGCTGCGGCCTGGGTGCTGGAGGCCAACCTCTACCCCGAGGCGCTGCAGGCCTTGTTCCACATTCCCGGCCAACGCCCGGTCATGGCCGACGCCGTTTCTGCCGCCAAGTGCGAGCGCCTGCGGCCCTGGCTGGGGCGGCTGCACACGCTCAAGGCCAACCGCCTGGAGGCGGCGGTGCTCTCGGGGCTGCCGGTGCAGTCGTTGGCCGAGGCGCAGCGCGCTTGCCAGGCGCTGCTGGCGCAGGGCGTGCAGCAGGTGGTGCTGAGCCTGGGGGCCGATGGCTGCTGCTGGGCCAGTGCCGGGGGCGGCAGCGGGCACTGCGCCGCGCCTGCCGTGGCGGTGGTCAATACCTCGGGCGCGGGCGATGCGCTGCTGGCCGGGCTGGTCGATGCGCAGCGGCGCGGCGCCAGCCTGCGAGAGGCCGTGCGCTGGGGCATGGCCTGCGCCGCGCTCACGGTGCAAAGCCCGCACACCAACGCCCCTGCGCTGAACGCGCACAATGTCGGGTCTTTTCTTACCACCTGGTAAACCATGCAATCCACCCACCACCCCTACCTCGACATCGCCCCCGAAGTGCAAAGCGCCCTCGCGCACGGCCAGCCCGTGGTGGCGCTGGAGTCCACCATCATTTCGCACGGCATGCCCTATCCGCAGAATGTGGAGACTGCCTTGCGCGTGGAGGCCGCCGTGCGCGAGGCCGGTGCCGTGCCCGCCACCATCGCCATCCTGGACGGGCGCTTGCAGGCGGGCCTGAGCCACGCGCAGGTGGAGCAGTTGGGCAAGAGCGGGCGCGAGGTGGTCAAGGTCAGCCGCCGCGACATCCCCTTCATCGTGGCGCAGGGCCGCACCGGCGCCACCACGGTGGCCTCCACCATGATCGTGGCGCACATGGCGGGCATCCGCGTGTTCGCCACCGGTGGCATTGGCGGCGTGCACCGGGGCGCGCAACACAGTTTCGACGTGTCGGCCGATCTGCAAGAGCTGGCGCACACCCCGGTGGCCGTGGTGTGCGCCGGGGCCAAGAGCATCCTGGACTTAGGGCTCACGCTGGAATACCTGGAAACCCACGGCGTGCCCGTGGTGGGCTACCAGACCGATTCCCTGCCCGCCTTCTTCACCCGCGACAGCGCCTACAAGGTGGACTACCGCCTCGACACGCCGGCGCAGATCGCGGCGGTGCTGCGCGCCAAATGGGCCATGGCCCTGCGCGGCGGCATGGTCATTGCCAACCCCATCCCTCAGGAATACGCCATGCCGCGCGCGGCTATTGACGCCGCCATCGAACAGGCCCTGGGCGAGGCCCAGGCCCAGGGCATTGCGGGCAAGGAATCCACCCCTTTCCTGCTGGCGCGCGTGTGCGAACTCACCGGCGGCGACAGCCTGGCGGCCAACATCCAACTGGTGCTCAACAACGCCCGGCTGGCGGCGGCGGTGGCGCGGGAGCTGGGGCAACGGTAAGCGTGTTCAAAGGGGCGCCTGACTGCGCCCGGATTCCTGGCGCTTGTTTCCGGGAGGCGGGGTGCGTATACTGGTCAGATATCTGGTCAGAAGGAGCGCACCATGCAGACCTGGGCATTGCAGGACGCAAAAGCCAAATTCAGTGAATTTCTGGACACCTGCCTGCGGCAAGGCCCGCAGATGGTGACCAAGCGCGGGGCCGAAGCGGCGGTGCTGGTGCCGGTGGATGAGTGGCGGCGTTTGTCGCAGGCGGCACGTCCATCGCTCAAACAGCTGCTGCTCAGCGATGTGGCGCGTGGCGAACTTGCCTTGCCGCCGCGCGGACGGGGGCGTCGGCGTGCGCCCACGGCCTGGGAGTGAGCGTGTACCTGCTGGATACCAACATCGTTTCCGAGCTGCGCCGACCGCGCCCGCACGCGGGCGTATTGGCCTGGCTGGCGACCCTGGACGACGCGCAAATGCATGTATCTGCAGTCACCTTGGGGGAAATCCAGGCGGGTATCGAACTCACCCGGCGGCAGGACGCTGCCAAGGCCGCAGCGCTGGAGAGCTGGTTGGCCCAGGTGGCCGAAAGCTACCAGGTGCTGCCCATGGATGCCGCGTGCTTTCGCGCCTGGGCCCGTTTGATGCATGGCAAGTCGGACACCTTGTATGAAGACGTCATGATTGCGGCCACGGCGCAAGTGCACCACCTGCAGGTGGCGACGCGGAACACGTCCGACTTCGGGGCCTTGGGCGTGGCGGTGTACAACCCGTTTCTGTTTCGGTAGAGGGCACGCCTTGCCGACACCGCCGCTTCAATACACGGGCGGAGCCGGTTTGATGAACGAACATAAGCTATCAAAACAGTAGCTTATGTCGCAATATCCACGCGGGCAAGAGCCCTATTGGATCCCCAAAATGCGGCGCGCCTCCAGGGGTGTGGCCACCGGGCGGTCCAGCTCGGTGGCGATGCGGGCGATGCGCGCCACGAGCTGTGCGTTGCTGGCGGCCAGCTCGCCCTTGCGGTAATACACGTTGTCTTCAAAGCCCACGCGCACGTGGCCGCCGAGTACGATGGCCAGGGTGGCCAGGGGCAGTTGGGCGGCGCCAATGCCGGCCACGGTCCAGGTCGCGCCTGCGGGCAATTCGCCCAGCAGGTACATCAGCGCCTGCGGGGTGCCCGGCATGGCGCCGGGAATGCCCAGCACCAGGTCAAAGTGGGCGGGGGCGTCGAGCAGGCCCTTGGCCAGCCAGCGTTTGGCGGTGGCGAGCATGCCGCTGTCGAAAATCTCCAGCTCGGCCTTCACGCCCTGGGCGCGGATTTCGCGCGCGAACACCTCCATGTCGACCGGGGCGTTCAGGAACACGTCGCCACCAAAATTCACCGAACCCATGGACAGGGTGGCCATCTCGGGGCGCAGCGTGACCGGGGCCAGCCGCTCTTGCGGCGCCATGCCCACGGCGCCGCCGGTGCTGACCTGCACGATCACGTCGCAGCGCTTTTTCACCGCTTCGATGATTTGGCGGTAGACCTCTTTGTCCTGCGTGGGCGTGCCGTCGGCCAGGCGGCCATGCACGTGCACGATGCTGGCGCCCGCAGCCGCGCATTCGGCGGCGGCGATGCCGATCTCCTCGGGCGTGAGGGGCAGGGCGGGCTGCTGCGCGCGCGTGACTTCGGCGCCGGTGAGTGCGGCGGTGATGATGAGCTTTTCCATGGGGTTTCCAGTCATGCCTGTCGGTGTCTTTGGGCTGGATCGGCGGGTCGTGGTTTGAATGCTTGGCGGGTGGGAGGTGGTGTCGATGCACTCACGCGGAATGCGGGCCAGGCAGCGGCCCGCGCTGGCAACTGGCGGGCACCACGCAGGTGCCACTGGCGCGGCACACCAGCACGGGCGGGTCCAGCACGTCGCAGGCCGAGGGCTGGTCTGCCAACTGGGCGCTCGTGATGACCTTGCGCGCTTCAAACGTCATGGCGCGCGAGGTCTTGCCCAACCGGGTGATGCTGCCCACGGCTTCGATGTAGTCGCCCGCGTGCACCGGGGCCAGGAATTCGACCTTGTCGTAGGCCACGAACAGGCCCTCGTCGCCGTCGCTGCGGATCAGCAGCTCGGTGGCCACGTCGCCAAACAGCTGCAGCATCTTGGCGCCGTCCACGAGGTCGCCCGCGTAGTGGGCGTCGTGCGCGCCCAGGCGCAGGCGGATCATGCTGGTGATGGGTGTGGGGTCGGTCATGGTGTGTCCTTGATACGGGCCCGCTCGCTTACGCGGCCTTGCGCTTGATCCATTCATCGATGGCGAAGGAGGCCACGTTTTCGGCGTAGCTGCCGGGGCCAAAACCGGCATCAAAACCCAGCTCCTTGGCCAGCTCGTGGCTGATGCGCGGGCCGCCCACCACCAGGATCACCTTCTCGCGCAGGCCTTCGGCCTCCAGAATGTCGGACAGGCGCGTGAGGTTGTCCAGGTGGATGTTCTTCTGCGTCACCACCTGCGACACCAGAATCACGTCGGCCTGTTCTTCGATGGCGCGCGCCACCAGGTCTTCCGAGTCCACCTGCGCGCCCATGTTGATGGCGCGCACCTCGTGGTAGCTCTCCAGCCCCTTGTGGCCGTTGAAGCCCTTCATGTTCATGATGGCGTCGATGCCCACGGTGTGGGCGTCGGTTTCGATGCAGGCGCCCACCACCACCATCTTGCGGCCCATTTTGTCCTTGATGCGCTCGTTGATGGCGTCCTTGTCCAGCACCTCGAATTCGGGTTTGGCCACCTTGATGCGCGCCATGTCGACCCGGTGCTTGCACTGGCCATAGACCACGTAGAAGGAAAAGCCCTGGCCCATGTCCTCGCTGTGCACCACGGAGGGTTCTTCCAGGCCCATTTGCAGCGCCATCTGGCGCGCGGCTTCCTTGCTGTTCTCGTCCAGCGCCGCGGGCAGGGTGAAGGACAGTTGCACGCGCCCGTCGTCGTGGGTGTCGCCGTAGGGTTTGATCCAGCGTGGGCTGTGCTCGCCGGTGTGCTCGCCGGTGTGGTCGCCGTGGTGGTGGGTGTGCGTGCTCATTGGGTCAGCTCCATGCTCTGCTGCGTGGTGCGCGCTTGCCTCGGCGCGGCCGGGCTGGTCGCGCCTGCAGCTTGGGCGGCAGCGGGCTCGCGCAGCGGGTCTGCGCCGTCTTCTGCGCCCGCCTGGGGCAGCATCAATTCGGGGAAGGGGTTGTAGTAGTCGGCGTCCTTGTCGAGCACGCCGTCCAGGCCCTTGCCGCCGGTCAGCGTGCGCGAGATGTCGGCAAAGGTGCCCTTGGCGATCGCCGCGGGCAAGCCGGTGCGCTCGATCTCGGCCAGGATGTCCACCGTCTCCTGCAGCACCTGCTGGGCGCGGCGTTCGATCTGGCCGCCCGGGGTGAACTGGATTTCGGCGTGCAGGTCGCGCATGGTGCCAAACACGTACTTGGCGTTTTGCACTGACAGGAAGCGGTCCTGGATGAAGGGGGTGTGGATGGCCTCGGTCATCATGCCCAGCAGGTGGATGTTTTGCTGCGTCAGCACCGACACGGTGTTGAACAGTGCGTCCTGCACATGGCCCTTGAAGATGTTGCCGGTCATGAATTTGGTGGGCGGCATGTACTTGAGGCTGGCCTCGGGGAACACCTGGCGGATGAGCTGGGCGTGGGCCAGCTCCCACAGGAAGCCGTTTTCCAGCTCGGGGTTGATCTCGAACGCATGGCCCAGGCCCATCTGCCAGGGCTCCAGGCCGGAGATGTAGGCAAACTGCTCGTTGATCAGGTCCGAGGCCAGCACGGTGTGCGCCGCTTCCACCGCGTCGGCCGTGGTGAGGTAGTTGTCCTCGCCGGTGTTGATGATGATGCCGGCATAGGCATTGACCATGCGCGAGAAGAACTGGTCGACAAAGGTGCGCTGCATGTTGATGTCGCGGAAGATGATGCCGTACATCGAGTCGTTGAGCATCATGTCCAGGCGCTCCATGGCGCCCATGGCGGCGATCTCGGGCATGCACAGGCCCGAGCAGTAGTTGGTCAGGCGGATGTAGCGGCCAATCTTCTGTCCCACCTCGTCGAGCGCGGCGCGCATGAGCTTGAAGTTCTCCTGCGTGGCATAGGTGCCGCCAAAGCCTTCGGTGGTGGCGCCGAAGGGCACGTAGTCCAGCAGGCTCTGGCCGGTGGAGCGGATCACGGCAATGATGTCGGCGCCCTGCTCGGCGGCGGCGCGCGCTTGGCTGATGTCCTCATAGATGTTGCCGGTGGCCACGATCAGGTAGAGCCAGGGCGCCTTGCCTTCGCCCAGGGTCTGCAGGTAGTGGTCGCGCTGGGCGCGGTTGGCGGCGATGTGTGCGCACATGGTCTGCGCCAATGCGCGGGCCTGGCTGCGAGCCGCGTCCAGGTCGGCAGGGCGCGTCAGCACCAGGCTGCCCTGGGCCACGCGCTCGCCCACTGCCTGGGCCGAGAGGCCGTACTGCGCCATGGCGGCGGCCAGCACCGGGGCCGCGCCCAGGCCCAGCAGGCCCTGCGCGCGCAGGTGGTCCACCAGGCGGTTGGGCAGGGGAATCTGGTTTTCATCGACACCGTCCACGCCCAGCAGGCGCACGGTGGCGCGCTCCACGGTGGTGGTGGTGCGCCGGTTCATGTCGTCAAAGACCTGGTGCGCAATTTTGCGGGCGCTGGCGCGGGCGCGGTCGATCTGGGAGGGGTCTAGTTGGAGCTGTGCCATTGCGGATTCTCTGGTGAAGCAAACGCCGTTGCGGGGGCTTGGACGGAGCCAGGGGCGGTCGGCCCGGGGGGACAAGCACCCTGCGGCTGCGCTGGACCGGCGCCGGGTACCGTGCAGGAGGCGTCCTGGTCCGTGGGCAGCAGCACGTCGCACACCACGTGCTCGGCCAGCGCGTCTTGCGCCTGGGCCAGAAAGTCACGGGCGTCGAAGCTGCCGCCAAAAGGAGAAAAGGGGTTGAGCGTGATCCCGGCCATGCGGATGGCACGCAGGGCGCGCACCCGGCCGCCCTGGCGCTTGAACGCGGCCAGGTCCAGCGCGTCGATGAACAATTTGGTGCCGTCCGCCACCACCAGGCTCAGGCCCGGGTGGGCCGCCAGCAGCGCGCCCAGGGCTTGCCACAGGCGCTGGGCCACGGCGCCGGACACCGCCACGGTGGCCACGTCGGCGTCTTGCAGTGCCAGCAGGCGCGGCGCGGCGTTGAGCGTGGCGATGGGCTCCAGCAGCAGCGGCGTGCCGTCGCGCCCCCACACGCCCACACCGGCGCAGTCAAAGGCGGGCGCCACCTGGGCGGCCAGCGCGGCATCGGCCTGCGCCACACCCAATATGGCCAGGCGGTCGCGCGTCTTGCGCAGCACGTCCTGCACACCTCCGCCGATGGCGGCCCCCGTGGCCAGTACCACGCCGTCGGCAATGGCCGGGGAGGCATGGTGGCTGCGGCCCAGCGCGCCGTCGAGCAGCACCAGTTCGGCACCGCACTGGCGCAGCAGGCCAATCACGCGGAGCTGGTCGTGGCTGCGCGAGGCACCAGCGACCTCCATGTCGCCAGCGTCCAGGGCCTTGACCAGCACGATTTCGCCCATGGGGCTGTCGATGCCGGTGCCGCCCAGCAGCCGGGTGCGCACCTTGGCGCGCAAGAGCGTGTCGCGTGCCGTGGCCACCAGGCAGCCGGGTGTCACCAGGACCGGGGGTTTGGGAATGGAGAAGACCTGGTCGCGCTCCTCGCCGTCGCGGCCGATGGACGTGAGCCCCACCGCCACATGCGCGGCCTGGGCCTGCGCCAGCAGGTGGTTCAGGCTCACGGTCTTGCCGGTGTTCTTGGTCATGCCCATCACGGCCACGGTGCGCAGGCCCAGGCCTTGCACGCGCGCCCACAAGGGGCTGGCGTGGCCGATGTCGGCGGGAGATGGGCGCACGGGAGCGAGCATCGGGCTGTCCCTTAGACGTACAGGGTTTCAAACAGGCTGCGCAGGCGCGGCGACTCGCGCAGCAGCTCCAGCGCATACACGGCGTGGTCCTTGGCATAGCCGTTGCCCACGATCATGTCCACGTCCTTGCCCACGCCTTCGGCACCCAGGGCCGCGGCGGTGAAGCTCGTGGCCATGGAGAAGAAGTACACGGTGCCGCGCTGGCGCGTGGCCAGGATGGAGCCCATTTCGGTGTGCTGGATGTTCACGCAGTTGATGACCACGTCGGCCAGGCGGCCCTGGGTCACTTCCGAGATGGCGCGCATCATGGCCACGGCGTCGGTGGCGTCCACCTGCAGGGCGTGGTCTGCCCAGCCCAGCTCCTTCATGCGCTCGCAGTCTTTGGCAAAGGGCGAGACGCCGATGACGCAGCCCGCAGGGCCTGCGCGCTTGCGCGCCTCGTACACGCACAGGGTGCCGGACTTGCCGCCACCGCCCACTACCACCACCGTGTCGCCGGGGCGCACCAGGCGCGCGGTCTGGGCCGGGGCACCGGCCACGTCCAGAATCGCCAGCGCCACTTTTTCCGGGATGTCGGCGGGCAGCTTGGCGTACAGGCCGCTCTCGAACAGGATGGCCTGGCCTTCGATCTCGACCTGGTCCTGCGCCAGGTGCAAGGCCTTGATGCGCTCAATCTTCAAGGGCGTGAGCGACAAGGACACCAGGGTGGCGATCTTGTCGCCCACCTGCAGATCGGTCTTGCCCGCCAGGGCGGGGCCGATGGCGGCCACGCGGCCAATGAGCATGCCGCCCGAGCCCGTGACCGGGTTATGGTGTTTGCCGCGCTGGGCCACGATGTCCAGTATGGCGGCTTCGATGCGCGCCGCGTCGTTCTCGGCCGCCTTCTTGATCTGCGTGAAGCTGGCGGCGTCGATGTTCAGGGCATCGACATCGATCAGGATTTCGTTGTCCCACAGCGCCATGCGGTTGTCGATCTTCCAGGCGGGCTGGGGCAGCACGCCTTGGGGTTCGAGCACGCGGTGGGTTCCATAAGGGCAGCCGTGTTGCATAGGCACCCCCATCAGTTGCTCACGCTGGGCAGGCTGAAGTCCTGGCCCAGGCCCGGCATCTCCACCGTCTTGCCCGCGTAGTTGCGGCACTTGATGGTGGTGCCGCTGCCGTCGGGCAAGGGCTCTTCGCGCACATAGGTGGGGATGATGGGCAGCTTGCCCAGGCCACCCAGGCCGTCCACGATGAAGGTGGGCACCGCCGGGCCACTGATCCAGCCGCGCAGGCCTTCGTAGAGTTCGAGCATGCGCCGGTGCGGCACGATGAAGTGGTGGGCGCCCTCGACCATGTCGGTGGAATACACGTAATAGGGGCGCACGCCCATCTCCACGGCCTGCATGAACAGCTCGCGCATCACCTCCACGCTGTCGTTCACGCCCTTGAGGCACACGGTCTGCAGGCCCATCATGACCCCGGCCTTCTGGATCATCTTGACGCGCTGGCGCAAGAGCGGCGTGATTTCCTTGTGGTGGTTGATGTGGATGTTGACCATCTGCACACGGTGCTTTTCCAGCACGGCGCACAGCTCGGGGGTGATGCGGGTGGGCAACTGCACCACCATGCGCGAGCCGATGCGCAGAAAGCGCACGTGCGGCGCGCGGCTGCGGATGGCGCCCAGGATTTCGTCCAGGCGCTCGTCGGTAAAGGTCAGCGGGTCGCCGCCGGAGAGCAGCACGTCTTCAATGTTCTTGTTGCTGGCGATGTAGTCGATGGAGGCCTCGATTTCGTCCTTGTGCACCGAGCCGGTGGGCTGGCTCACCATGCGCTTGCGGGTGCAGAAGCGGCACAGGGTGGCGCAGGTGTTGCTCACCAGGAACAAGACCCGGCGGGGGTAGCGGTGCACGACGCTGGTGCCGGGAATGGTGTCGCGCTCTTCGCCCAGTTCGTCGAGCATGGTGGCAAAGCCGGGCTTGGTCTGCTCGTGAAAGGACGGCAGGTACTGCAGGCGGATCGGGCAGTTGGGGTCGTCGCGGTCCATCAGCTGCGCCATATAGGGCGTGACGGCAATGGCGAACTTGGAGTACACGGTGTCGTCCACGTCCTCCACCTTGTTGAGCACGCCCATGAGTTCGCTGTGGTGGGTGTAGCGGCGCGCAAACTGCTTCTGCCAGGATTCGCTCTCCGGCTTGTAGGCCTGGAGTTCTTCCCAGGTCTGGAATTTCTTGGGGGTGTTGAAATCGACTTTTTGCAGCATGGCAGTCTCCGTAGGGCGTAGGGTGGCAGGGCGAATAACCCTGCGCACTGTGTTGGTGCTGGAAGTGTAGGCAGGCATAGCGCCGACAAAAACAGGCAAAACGACTGATATGAATGCAAAATATCGGTCGATTTGCACTTTGTACAGCCGCTATGACCGACAAGCCCCTCAAGCCCAATCTGGACGAACTCGACCACCGCCTGATCGAACTGCTCAAGGTCAACGCCCGCTTGCCGCTGGTGAACATCGCCAAGGCGCTGGGCTGCGCGCGCTCCACGGCGCAACTGCGCCTGAAAGCGCTGGAAGACGCCGGGGTGATTACCGGCTACACCGTGGGTGTGAGCAGCACGCGCGGGCCCCACGCCATCCGCGCCATGGTGCTCATTTCCATCGAGTCACGCCACGAGCCCAGCGTGGTGCGCGAACTGGCCAAACGCCATGAAATCACCAAGCTCTACTCCGTGAGTGGCCGCTACGACCTGTGCGCCATGCTGCTCACCGACAGCACCGCCGAACTCGACGCCGTGATCGACCGCATCCGCGCCGTGCAGGGCGTGACGGACACGTTTTCTACCATCCTGCTGTCGACCAAGCTGGATCGGCCGGAGTAGGGGGCATGGCGGGGAGAGTTCTGATGTGCACGTGGCATGGAGGGTGGGTTTGACGGCGGCAGTCCTTTTCGCGTTGGCTGGCGCTGCCTTGCTGTGCTTGGTGGGCGCGCTTTTGTACGCGTTGCTAAGGCTTGTTTTTTGGCTCAGCCGAGCCAACGCGAAATTTCGAGGGAATGCGCGCCGCATGGTGGGGGCGGGGGTGGGCGTGGCATCGCTGCTGTGGTGCGGCTTCGTGCTCGGGTTCTACTGGGAGCTTCAACCCGGCGATGCGTTCTACCTGCAGGAAATGGAGAGGGTGATGCAGCAGCCCGTGCCCGCGTCGGCCAAGGTGGTCGCGGGAAATGCCTCGCTGTTCAGGCTGCACGGGGGTGAGCCTGGTTGTTCCTACTCGCGGGTGGCCTTGTCTGCAGACGACTATGCAGGGCTTCTGAAAGAAACGGCATCGGCTCCCGGGTTTGAGACGGCCGACGCGTTGCGGTTGGGCATGAAGAACGATGCGAGCGCGGCGTTTCGTGTGACGAACGTCCCGCCCATGGCGGCGTTTGAGCGTTCTGGAGGTGCGGCTTCAGAGCATTTCGGCATCGTGTTCCTGGAAGATCGCGTGCATGTTGAAATCGGTGCCTGCCACATGTGAATCCTGTTGTTGCGCACGGTTCGAACCAAAGGTCACTCGCCTGAAGCGCAGGAAACGACGCCACACGGAAAGGAGATAACCGCCCCCTGCAGCCACCCCTCATCACAACCATCGCGGTTGGGTGGTCTTGGATTTGGGGCAGTGGGGCGGATAATGGACTGCATACCCATGCAGTGACCTGTTTTGCATGCCCAATCGCTATCAGACATCTGGACCGGAAGGGGAGTTTGAACCCGGCTCTCAGGGGCAGGTGCTGCGCAACTTGGTTGGGGTGCAGTCATCCGACGACATGAACGACCTGGAGTTGGGTCTGTTGGCGCAGCTGTATGAAGAGCTGCTGCTGCGCCAATTTCCCGATCGGGCACTGTGTGTTGGGGACCTGAAACGCTGGCACCAACTTTGGCTGGGCAATGTGTATGCCTGGGCCGGGCAAGAGCGTTCGGTCAATATCGGAAAGGGTGGATTCCAGTTTGCCGCAGTGGGTCAGATCCCACGCTTGCTGACCGAGTTTGAGCATCAGTACCTTGCCCTATGGACACCGTGCAACCAGTTGGCGCCGGATGAGGTGGCGCACGCCATCGCTGTCACCCATGTGGAGTTCATCCTGATCCATCCTTTTCGTGAAGGCAATGGCCGCTTGGCGCGCCTGCTGGCGGATGTGATGGCGGTGCAGGCCGGGCATGAACCCATGGACTATTCCGCCTGGGAGCAAAACAAAGCTGCCTATGTCGGGGCGATACACGCGGGGCTTTCGGGCAACTACGACCCCATGTGCGGCCTGGTGCGTCTGGCCATGGAGGCGGGCGATGGCGGTGTCAGCGCGCCAGCTTGATGTGGGCAAACTGCCCGCGGGGGTGGCGCAGTTTTTGTTCAAGTTGCGCCACCTTCTGGCCGGTTTCTACGGCCGTTGAGCTGGCCACGGCGCGCACCAAAGCATGAGGGCTGGGCTGCTTGTGCTGGGGCGGGCGGGCGGGTGTGGGCATGGCACGGAACGGGTGAAAGCGTGTCCAGTTTAACGGTTTGTTTGCGGCCCCGTTATACAAAAAAACCTGCACCTGGCCGCAGCGATCACCCCCACAAGCCCCCATCCGGCGCCTGCAGCCAATCGCCCGCATAGCGCATCGCCGGGGCGCGGTCTTCGGTCTGGAGCAGGGGGCCGTCCAGGTCCACGTAGGTGCACTGCTGGGCCAAGGCAAAGCCTGGGGCCATGGCCAGGGAGGTGCCGCACATATTGCCCACCATCAGCCCCAGGCCCTGGGCGCGGGCCTCGCGGGCCAGGGCCTGGGCTTCGGTGAGGCCGCCGCATTTGTCGAGCTTGATGTTGACAAACTGGTAGCGCCCCAGCAGGGCGGGGAGCGAGGCGCGGTCGGTACAGGATTCGTCCGCTGCCAGGGGGATGGGCGGGTTCAGGCCTTGCAGGGCGGCGTCTTGCCCGCGCGGCAGGGGTTGCTCCACCAGTTCCACCCCGGCATCGGCCAGCGCGGGCAGCAGGTGCTGCAGCAGCTCCAGGCTCCAGGCCTGGTTGGCGTCCACCACGATGCGCGCGGCAGGGTGCTCCTCGCGCACCCAGCGCACCACGTCCAGGTGGCGTGTGGCGTCCACCTTGAGCTTGAGCAGGGCGTAGCCGCGCGCGGCGCGCGCCTTGCGCCGGGTGCTGGCCTCGTCGCCCAGGCCCAGGGTGTAGGCGGTGCGCACGCTTTGCCAAGGTTTGCTGCCGAGCTGCTGCCAGACCGGGGTGGCGCTGCGCTTGGCGCGCAGATCCCACAGGGCGCAGTCCAGCGCGTTGCGCGCGCCGCCCGGGCCCAGCAGGCCTTGCAGGTCCTCGGGCGCCAGCCCGGTATGCAGGGCCGGGCGCAGGGCCTCGATCTGGGCCTGCAGGCGGGCCGGGGTTTCGCCGTCGTAGTCCACGCCTGCGCTTTCCGCCTGGCCGCAAAAGCCGTCGCGGTCGTGCAGGCGCAGGTAGAGCACGCTTTGGTGGGTGATGACCTCGCGCGAAATCTCGAAGGGCTCGCGCATGGCCCAGTGCTCGATGCGGGTTTCCACACTCAGCATATTGCTCATGCCCCCAGCAGTGCCTGGGCCAGGGCGTCCACGCCGCCGCGCATCGGGTCCACCACCGGCAGCCGCAGCTCGGCGCGCAGTTGGCCCGCGTAGTCGCGCCAGGCAGCGTCGTCGAGGCTGGAGGAGTTGATGCTGATGCCGACGCAGCGCACGCCGGGGTTGGTCAGGCGCGCGGCCTCCACATAGCGCTCGATGGCGGTTGGCAGCGGCGGAATGGGAAAACCGGGGTAGCCCTCGATGCACGCGCGCGAGGGGTCGTGGCACAGCACCAGCGCGTCGGGCTGCGAGCCGTGCAGCAGGCCCAGGGTCACGCCCGCGTAGGCGGGGTGGAACAGGGCGCCCTGGCCTTCGATCACGTCCCAGTGCCCGGGCGCGTTGGCGGGCGAGAGTTGTTCGGCCGCGCCTGCCACAAAGTCGGACACCACGGCGTCGATGGCCACGCCTTCACCGGCAATCATGACCCCGGTCTGGCCGGTGGCGCGGAAGCTGGCGTCTGCGCCGCGTGCGCGCAGGGCCTGGGTCAGGGCCAGGGCGGTGTATTTCTTGCCCAGCGCGCAGTCGGTGCCCACGGTGAGCACGCGCTTTCCCGTGCGCTTGGCGCCGGTGCCGGGGGTGAAGACGGCATCGCTGTGGCGCACGTCAATGAGGCGCGCGCCGCTGCGCTGGGCGGCGGCCACCAGGCTGGGAAATTCGCGCAAGCGGGTGTGCTGGCCGCTCACGATGTCCAGGCCCGCGTCGAGCGCCTGCTCCAGCGTGGGCAGCCAGTGTTCAGGCAGGCGCCCGCCCACGGCGGCCACGCCCACCACGATGGAGCCCGCGCCGCGCGCCGCCGCTTCCTGCGGCGAAAAGCGCTCCAGCCCCAGGCTGACCGTGGCCTCGGGCAGGCTCCATTCGCCCAGCACGGCGCTGGGGCACCAGTCGCGCAGGCCGAAGGCGGTTTTGGCGTCGGAGCGGACGGTGACGTCGCCCAGGAATAGCAGATAGGGTTGGCGCAGTTGGTGCATGGGAGTCCTCGGATGTCGTAGTAGGGGGGCGGCAAGGCTGCCGCTGCCATGGGGCTGTGTGCCAGCTTAGGCGCGGGCTGTGCCGGGCGGGCCGGGCAGGCCTGCGCCCTACCCCTTGCGGGACAGGGCCTGGCGCGGGGCGGGGGCTGGGCCTATCCCCCCAGGGGAAGGCGCAGACCGGAAAGCGCGGCGGGCACCTAAGCTGCGGCGCACATCCGCCAGCGGGCTTGTCGGCCCCTCGGGAAACGGATGCATCCACCCCACCCTACAGGAGACCTTCGCCCATGAAACCCCGTTTGCTGCTGGCCGTGCTGGCCAGCGTCTTGAGCAGTGCCGCCCTGGCCGCCGACCCCCAGGTGCTGCGCATCGGCACCGACGCCACCTACGAGCCCTTTGAGTACAAAACGCCCGATGGCCAGTTGGTGGGCTTCGAGATCGACCTGGGCCGCGCGCTGTGCGAAGAGATGAAGCGCCGCTGCGAGTTTGTCGAGTCGCCCTGGGACGCCATCGTGCCTTCGCTGCAGGCGCGCAAGTTCGACCTGATTTTGTCGGGCATGACGGTGACGGATGCGCGGCGCAAGACGGTGGCGTTTTCCGACAAGATCACCGACATTCCCTACCGGGTGGTGGTGCGCGCCGACAGCGGTCTGGACGGTTCGCCCGCGTCGCTCAAAGGGCGCAAGCTGGGCGTGCTCAAGGGCTCGACCGAGGCCGACTACGCGCAAAAACACTACGCCAAGGCGGGCGCCAGCATCCAGCGCTACGAGTCCACGCAGCAGGTGTACCTGGACCTGGCCAATGGCCGCCTGGACGCCACGCTGGGCAATCTGGTGGAGATGAAGATGGGCTTTCTGGCCAAGCCCGAGGGCAAGCCCTTTGCCTTTGCCAACTACGAGATGAAAGACCCGGTAGTGCTGGGCTACGGCACGGGTGCCGCCATGCGCAAGGCCGATGCGAAGCTGCTGGCCGAATTCAACGCCGCGCTCAAGGCGGTGCGCGCCAAGGGCGTCTACCAGAAGATCGCGGCGCGCTATTTCGACTTTGACGTGTACGGCCAGTAGCCGCTGTTCCTATGCGTCCTTGCCGGTGGGTGTCGGCACGGGCAGCAGCGCCGCCTGCGGGGCCTGCTGCGGCGTGCTCTGGTAGGCCTGCAGCGGGTCGGCGCCGCTGTCGGGCTGGGCGTAGCCGATGCAGTGGATGAACAGGGCGAACAGCTCGGCCTGGGAGCCGATGTCGAGCTTGCGGTAGATGTTCTTGCGGTGGATCTTGATGGTGCCTTCGCTGGTGTCCAGGCGCTGCGCCGTTTGCGCTGCCGAGTAGCCGCTGAGCACATAGAACAGCACCTGGCGCTCGCGCGGCGTCAGCACCGAGGCGCCGAAGCGCTCGATGGTGCTTTGCACCTTGCGGTGCGTGAGGGTGTCGGGGTCGTGCCCCAGGGCACGGGCGGTGAGCGTGTGGTGGCGCTGGGCGCTTTCCCACACCAGCGGCGCCACCGCCTCCATGGCGAGCTGGTCGGCCACGCCAAAGCCGCTGTGGCGGTAGCTGCGCTCCAGAAAGATGTTCAGCGCGGTGTCTTCGTCGATGCGCCAGAGCAGGTCGATGGAGTCGGACAGCCCGATCTGCGAATAGAACACGCGGTAGTACTCGCTGTCGTAAAAATCCTCGGGCGCGATCTGGCGCAGCCAGTACACCCCGCTGGGGCAGCCCTGCAGGAAGAGCTGGTAGTTGGGGTCGAGCGCATAAGGCCCGCCCAGAAAGGCGTCTTCGGGCAGGGCGCGTTCGTCGGGCTTGAAACGGTGCACGATGCGCCGGGGCCGTTGCTGGCGGTGGAACACCATGGCCCCGCCGGAATCGATCGGGGTGATGGTGCCCAGAAAGTCCAGCACGCGGTCAAACCACCCCGCCGTGCCCACGGCACCGATCATGCTTCCGAGCGCCCCGATGCGCTGGGGGGTGAGCGCCAGGCTCAGGGGAGACAGGGTGTCGGGGCTGGGCATGGGGCGGAATTATGGCGGGATGCCGTGGTTTCAGGGTGGCATAGAGTAATTGTCTGTTCTGATGAAAATAAATAGTGAAAAACGCACGTTGATTTGGTTAATCATCGCGCCATTCACCAAATACCAAGGAGCGCAATATGCGTTTGCCACATCCCTACCGCGACGAGATCGAGGTCGTTTCCCACCGCCTGTCCAGCCTGGCCGATGCGCTGGACTGGGCGGGCGCCGCCAAGGTGGCCACCCCCTGGGTGCACGCCGTGCGCGACAACCCGCCGCCCTTCTGGGCCATGGAGAGCCTGCTCAAGGAGTACCCCATTTCCAGCGCCGAGGGCCTGGCCTTGATGCGCCTGGCCGAGGCGCTCTTGCGCGTGCCCGATGCCGAAACCGCCATTGCCCTGACCGCCGACCAACTGGGGCGCGCCGACTTTGAAGATGCGGGCGACAAGACCCTGGCGCGCCTGTCCAGCACCGCCATCGCCATGAGCAAGAAGTTTCTGCCCGAGGCCGAGGGCGAAGCCGGGCTGCTGGCCAAGCTGGGTGCGCGCACGGTGGTGGCGGCCACGCTGCGCGCGGTGCAACTGCTGGGGCGCCAGTTCGTGCTGGGCCAGACCATCGGCGAAGCCATGGAAGAAGCCAGCAGCGCCAAGCGCAAGATCAAGAGCCTGCGCTTCAGCTACGACATGCTGGGCGAGGGCGCGCGCACCGACCACGACGCGCTGCGCTACCTGGGCTCCTACCGCAATGCTATTAAAGCGATAGCGCAAAATGCCCAACTGACGGAGGGCTGTGAGCACAACGATGGCATTTCCATCAAGCTCAGCGCGCTGCACCCGCGCTACGAGGACGTGCAGCGCGAACGCGTCATGGCCGAACTGGTGCCGCGTGTGTGGGACCTGTGCGAACAGGCTGCGCGCGCCAACCTCAACCTCACCATCGACGCCGAAGAGGTGGACCGGCTGGAGATCTCGCTCGACGTGTTCGATGCCCTGGCTGCCAAGGTGGCGCAGCACTACCCGCAGTGGCAGGGCTTTGGCCTGGCCATGCAGGCCTACCAGACGCGCGCTTTGGAGCTGATCGAGCACGTCACCGCCCTGGCGCGCAAGCACGGCATCCGCCTCATGTGCCGCCTGGTCAAGGGCGCTTATTGGGACGCCGAGATCAAGCGCGCCCAGGAGCAGGGTCTGCCCCACTACCCGGTGTTCACCCACAAGCACCACACCGACGTGTCCTACCTGGCTTGCGCGCGCGCCCTGCTGGCCGTGCCCGATGCCATCTACCCCCAGTTCGCCACGCACAACGCCGGCACCATCGCCGCTATTTTGCAAATGGCCGCGCGCAGCGCAGCGCCCTTTGAACTGCAGCGCCTGCATGGCATGGGCGAGGGCGTGTACCGCGAGGTGCTGAAGAACCCGCTCGTGGCCTGCCGCGTCTATGCCCCGGTGGGTGCACACAAGGACCTGCTGGCCTACCTGGTGCGCCGCCTGCTGGAAAACGGAGCCAACTCCAGCTTTGTGCACCAACTGGCCGATGAGAGCGTGGGCCTGGACGAACTGCTGATCTCGCCCCTGCGCCTGGAAGGCGCGCCCTCCCTGCCGCTGCCGCTGGCCCTGTTTGGCAGCGCGCGGCGCAACAGCGCCGGGCGCGACCTGGCCGACCCCCTGCACCGCGAGCCGCTGCTGCAGGCGCTGGCCAGCACGCAGGTGCCGCAGGTGCCGGAATTTGATGCCAAATTGGTATCCAGCCCGCTGCAGCAAAGCCTGCAGTGCTATAAAAAATGGAGCAAAACGGCGGTGGCAGAGCGCGCCGCCAAGCTGCGCGCCACGGCCGACGCGCTGGAGGCCGAGCTGCCGCGCTTTTGCGCCCTGCTGGTGAAGGAGGCGCACAAGACCTGGGGCGACGCCGTGGCCGAGGTGCGCGAGGCGGTGGACTTTTTGCGCTACTACGCCATCGAGGCCGAGCGCATCATGGCCCCGCAGGCCATGCCCGGCCAGTGCGATGGGGTGACGCGTGGCGTCACGGGCGAGAGCAACGAGCTGCGCCTGACGGCGCGTGGCCCCTGGGTCTGCATCAGCCCCTGGAACTTCCCGCTGGCGATCTTCCTGGGCCAGGTGGCCGCTGCCCTGGCCACGGGCAACACCGTGCTGGCCAAGCCCGCCGAGCAGACCCCGGGCGTGGCGCTGGAGGCGGTCAAGCTGCTGCACGCCGCCGGGGTGCCCGAGCACGCCGTGCAAGTGTTGCACGGCCCGGGTGAAACCGTGGGCGCCGCCCTGGTGGCCGCCCCCGGTGTCGCCGGGGTGGTGTTCACCGGCTCGACCCAGGTGGCCAAGATCATCCACCGCGCGCTGGCGGCCAAAGACGGCCCCATCGTCCCGCTGATCGCCGAAACGGGCGGCATCAACGCCATGGTGGTGGACAGCACCGCCTTGCCCGAGCAGGTGGTGGACGCGGTCATGCAGTCGTCCTTCCGCAGCGCGGGCCAGCGCTGCTCGGCGCTGCGCCTGCTGTGCGTGCACGAAACCATTGCCGACCATGTGATCGACATGATCCAGGGCGCGGCCCAGGAGCTGCGTGTGGGCGATCCGGCCGAGCTGCGCACCGATGTCGGCCCGGTGATCGACGCCGAGGCCTATGAGGGCATCGTGCGCCACATCGAACGCCTCAAAGACCAGGCAAAACCCATCGTGGCCCCCTTGGATATTGCCGGTGGCGCTAGCAAAACGGTAGCAAACCTGATCGCTCCGCACGCCTTCGAGGTGGCCAGCGTGGCCGACATGCGCCAGGAAATTTTCGGCCCCGTGCTGCACATCGTGCGCTGGGGGGGCGATCCGCTGGCCCTGATCGAGCAGGTCAACGCCCTGGGCTACGGCCTGACCATCGGCATCCAGACCCGCATCGACTCGCGCGCACAGGCCATGGCGCATGCGGCGCACATCGGCAACGTCTACATCAACCGCAACCAGATCGGCGCCGTGGTCGGCGTGCAGCCCTTCGGCGGCGAGGGGCTGAGCGGCACCGGCCCCAAGGCTGGCGGGCCGCACTACCTGTACCGCTTCTGCGCCGAGCAGACCATCACCATCAACACCACCGCCGCCGGGGGCAACGCGGCGCTGTTGGCGGGGTGATGCACGGCCCTGCCGCGCAAGGCAGGGCAGGCACAGGGGCGGCTGCGCAACACCCGGGCACAGCCCCCCTGTTTTTCTTCGGCGCCAGGGTGGCCCGGCCTAGAATGGCGCTTTCCTTCTAGAGCGGGTTTGCAGGCATGAAAAAGCTGTGCATGGTGGGGGTGTGGACGTTGCTGGCCTTGCTGGTGGGGTGTGGGGGGGGCAACAAGTCCAGCACGACCTCCAGCTCGTCGAGTTCTTCCAGTTCCTCCACGACCACATCGGGCGTAGCCTACGTGGAACTGGAGGGCTCCGCCGCCTCCATGGGGTCGGCGTCTGGCAGCGTGACCCTGACCGCGCGCGTGCTGGATGCGTCGCGCAATGCCCTGGAAGGCAAGTCGGTGGCGTTCTCCACCGACTCGGGCACCCTGGTGGTGGCCAGCGCCACCTCGGCTGCCGACGGCACCGCCACCGCCACCCTGAATGTGGGGGCCGATCGCAGCAACCGCGCCATCACCGCACGTGCCACATCCAGCACCATCAGCGCCAGCCGCAGCGTGCAGGTGACGGGCTCCAATCTGGCCCTGACGGGCTCTACCAGCCTGCAGCAGGGCAGTGCCCAGAGCTTTTCCGTGCTGCTCAAGGACTCGGGCGGCAATGCCATTGCCAACACGGCGCTGACGCTGTCCTCACTATCGCTCTCCAACGGCTTGTCTGCCACCACGGTCCAGACCGATTACACCGGCAGCGCCAGCTTCACCTACACCCCCACCAATGCGGGGACCGACACCTTGCGGGTCGCTGGGGCCGGCGTGACCCTGGACACCGCACTGACCGTTACGGCACAGGATTTTGTGGTGCTGAGCCCGGCGGCCAACGCCACCATCAACGTGGGGGCCAACCAGACCGTCCAGGTGCAGTACAGCGGTGCCAACCCGGGCAGCTACACCGTCAACTTCAGCACCACGCGCGGAAACGTGTCACCCACCTCGCAGACCCTCGATGGGGCGGGCCTGGCCAGCACCACGCTGAGCTCCAGCACCTCGGGTTCGGCCGTGGTGCAGGCGGTGCTCACCAACGGCAGCACGACCAAGACCGTGACCTTGCCGGTGGTATTCACCGCCACCACCCCCGCAGCGGTGGCGGTGCAGGCCAACCCCACCGCACTGGCGCCCAACACCGGGGGCAGCACGGCCAACCGCAGCACCATCCAGGCGGTGGTGCGCGATGCCAGCGGCAATCTGGTGGCCAACAAGACCGTCAACTTCACCATCACCTCCGGCACCGGCACGCTCACGGCGGCCAGCAGCAGCACCGATGCCGAAGGCAAGGCCCAGGTGCAGTACATCGCGGGCTCCACGCCCACGGCGCAGAACGGGGTGGTGGTCACGGCCACGGTCGAGGGCACGGCCGTCAGCAGCAGCGCTTCGCTCACGGTCAACGGCCAGTCCCTGTTCATCAACTTCTACACCGGCAACAGCATGGAGTCCTTCGACACCAACACCTACCGCATGCCGGTGACCGTGTCGGTGACCGATGCCAGCGGCGTGGCGGTGGCCACGCAGGCCGTGGGGTTCGCGCTGTGGGCGCGCAGCTACGACAAGGGAACGCTGAGCTGGAACGCCACCGCCGGGGCGTGGACTGTGGCGGCCAGCGCCAGTGGTTGCCCCAATGAGGATGCGAACAAAAACGGTATTCTGGACAGCGGCGAAGACCTCAACGGCGATAACAAGCTGTGGCCTGGGGCCCCCGCGTCACTGCAAAGCGGCAGCGTCACCACCGACAGCAATGGCCTGGCCACGGTGTACGTGCTGTTCGGCAAGAACTATGCGCGCTGGGTGCGGGTGGACCTGACGGCCACGGTGTCTGTGACGGGCTCGGAAAGCAGCCGCATCTACTCCTTCACGCTGCCCATTCTCGAAGACGACCGCACCAAGGAGACGCCGCCGCCCGCGAGTGAAATCAGCCCCCTGGGCGTCGCGTCGGTGTGCACTTCGGCGCTGTAAACCTGCTGCCAAGGGCCCATGATGCCTGCGCCTGTCGTGACCTTTGCAGGATGCGCCCCCGCAGGGCAGCCGCCTGGGGCCAGGGCGGCTGCGTGGCGCGGTGCGGGAGCTGCGATGCACGGGTTCTGGCACTGGGCTCTTGCCCTGGGTGCGCGCGTGCTGCTGCTGGGGGCCTTGTGCGGCGCATCGCTGGCCTGGGCGCAGCCCCCGGTGCGCATGAGTTCGCTGGAGTGGCCGCCCTATACCGGCGCGCAGCTGGCGCGCCAGGGCGCCACCACGGTGGTGGTGCGCGAGGTGCTGCGCCAGGCGGGCATGGAGCTGCAGGTGGGCTTTTTCCCCTGGAACCGGGCAGTAGACCTGGCGCGGCGCGATGACGGGTACCTGGCCTATTTCCCCGAGTACTACGACAGCGCCAACGCCCAGCAGTTCCTGTACTCCGACCCGGTGGGCAGCGGTCCGCTGGTGTTCGCGCAGCGGCGCAGGCAGCCCGTGGTCTGGAGCCGTTATGAGGACCTGGCGGGCAAGACCATTGGCGTGGTGCGCGGCTACCTCAACACCGAGGAGCTTGATGCGCGCATCGCCCAGGGGCGCCTGCGTGCCAACGAGGCCCCGGACGATGCCAAGAACCTGCTCAAGCTCGCCAGCGCCCGGGTGGACCTGGCGGTGGTGGATGCCAACGTCTTTCACTACCTGGCGCGCCACGACCCCGACGTGCGCGCCGTGGCCGACAGCCTGGAGCTCAACCCCCGGGCCTTGGAGAACAAGCAGCTGTATGTCTGCTTCAAGAACACCCCCCAGGGGCGTGCGCTGCGCGATGCTTTCAACCAGGCCTTGAAGCGCGTGGCGGTGGACGCCCTCATGCGCCAGGCCCTGGCGGCGGGCCAGGAACCTTGAGGGGCCGCTGGCGGCCCGTACCGATACAGAGGAGGATTGCACCATGACAGACATTGGCGCCCACGCGCTGAGGGAGGGCCTGCTGTGAGCGCGCCAGAAAGCAGCCCGGAAAGCATGCAATGGGCCCTGGAGCTGATGCACACCCGGCGCAACGTCAGCCCCAAGCGGCTGGTGGAGCCCGCGCCGGGCCCGGCGCAGTTGCGCGACATTCTGGGCAGCGCCTGCGCTGCCCCCGACCACGGGCGCCTGCGCCCCTGGCGCCTGGTGCTGGTGCCGCAGGACAAACGCGCGCAGCTGGCGCAGGCCTTTGAGCAGGCGCTGCTGGAGCGCGACCCCCAGGCCAGCCAGGAGCAGCGCGAGATGGCGCGCGACAAGGCCTTTCGCGCCCCGGTGCTGGTGCTGGCGGTGGCGGTGCTGGGGGTGCCCGACCAGCCGGTGCAGGCACCCGCTGCGGCGGTGAGTGTGGACAGTGCGGGTACGCCCGTGGCCGATGCCGAGCGCCTGGTGGCGCTGGGCTGCGCCATTCAGAACATCCTGCTGGCGGCGCATGCCGCTGGCTTTGGCTCCGGCCTGACCAGCGGGCAGGCCATGCACAGCACGGCCCTGCGCGGCCTGTTTGCCTTGCAGGCGCACGAGGTGGCGGTGTGCTGCATCAACCTGGGCACGGTCTCCCAGCACAAGGCCCAGGGCGAGCGTGCGCCGCTGGAGGCGGTGCTGAGCAGCCTCTAGAGGCTGGCGCCGACCGTCTTTGCGGCGGCCGTGGGCGTACGAGTGCTCCCCCTGCGCTGCGTTGCGTTGCGCGCAGCCTACTTTTTCTTCGCCGTGGGCGTGCCCTTGAACTGGTTTTCCACCAGGGCGGGGGCATCGACCTGGGGCACGTGGCAGCTGTTGCACTGCCAGCGCAGCATGCTCACCTCCGGTGCAGCCTTGGGGTCGGTCTTGGGCACGAAGTGGCTGGCGCCGATGCGCGGAATCTTCTGGCCCCGGTATTTGTCGTTGATGTGGCAGTCCAGGCAGGCGTTGTCGGTGGGGGTGATGTCGTCAAAGCCTTCGACCTTGTGCGGTATCAGGGGCGGCTGCTTGTCAAAGGTGCGCGCGATCACGCCTTGCGCGCCGGGCTTGCTGCCCAGGTAGGCTTTGGCGCTGGGGGCGGCGTCGGCCTCGCTCACGTCGGCGCCACGCATGGAGTTGACGCCTTGGGCCTGGGCCCAGCAGATGGCCAATGCGGCAAGGGCGGCCAGGGTGCGTTTGAAGGTGGTGTTCATGGGGCACTCTCCACAGTAATGAGTCAGGGATGGGGTTGAGGGGGCTGGGCTGCCATGGCGGGCCTGGCCCGCTGCGTGGCATTCCAGTGGAAAACGTTTTGGGCGCAGATGTCCACGCAGGCGCCGCAGCGGGTGCAGGCGCTGGAGGCGACCACCGGGCTGGCGCCTTTGGGAGCGCCCTTGAGCGGCAGGCGGATCACCTGCGGCTCGGGGCAGACGGCAAAGCAGTCCAGGCAGTCGTTGCAGTCCTGGCGCTGGCTGGCATGCACCTTGACCAGCGCGGGCAGCCGCAGCAGCCCATAAAAGGCGCCCATGGGGCACAGGTGGCCGCACCAGCCGCGCTCCATGACGAACACGTCGAGCAGGAAGATGGCGGCGACGGCCAGCCAGCCCGCACCAAAGCCAAAGATCAGCCCGCGGTGCAGGACGGATACCGGGTTGACCAGCTCCCAGACGATGGAGCCGGTGCCCAGCGCCAGGGCCAGCACCAGCGCCAGCAGGGCGTAGCGGGTGGCGCGTGGCAGGTCGGCGCCGCCGCGCAGGCCCAGGCGTCGGCGCACCCAGGCGGCGGCGTCGGTCAGCACATTGAGCGGACAGACCCAGGCGCAGAACACACGCCCGCCCAGCAGGCTGTACACCACCAGTACGATGGCGCCACCGAGCAGGGCATTGAAGGCGGGTACGTGGCCGCTGAGCAGCACCTGCGCCAGCAGCAGCGGGTCGGTCAGGGGCAGGGTGCCCAGCGTGAGGCTGTAGCCCAGGTTGCCCTTGACCAGCCACCAGCCGAACCAGGGCCCGGCCAGGAACAGCGCCAGCACGCCCAGTTGGGTGGCGCGCCGCAGCAGCCACCAGCGGTGCGCGCGCCACCAGCCCTTGGCGTGCACGGCGTCGTGGCCCACGGGGTTGCGCTGGCGCATCATCGTGCGCTCTCCTGCGGGGCCGGGGCTGGCATGGGCGCGGCGCTGCCGGGGTCGAAGTGGCCGGGCAACTGCAGGCCTTCGGGCAGGCGGTCGGGCAGGTCCACCATGCTGCGCTTGTCCAGCAGCGGGGCACCGGCCTTGCGCTGCTCTTCCCAGCCCAGGCGGTAGTGCGCGCCCAGTTCGCCCTTGGCGAGTTTGGTGGGGTAGACCTTGATGGCAGCGGTTTCCAGCACGCACGAGGCCTCGCATTTGCCGCAGCCGGTGCAGGCGTCGGAATGCACCGTGGGCAGGAACATGCTGTGTTTGCTGGTGCGCTCGTTGTGCTGCAGCTCCAGCGTGATGGCCTTGTCGATCAGCGGGCAGACGCGGTAGCACACATCGCAGCGCAGGCCCAGAAAGTTCAGGCAGGTCTCGTGGTCCACCAGCACGGCCAGGCCCATCCTGGCCTGGGCAATGTCGGTCAGGCCGTGGTCGAGCGCGCCCGTGGGGCAGGCTTTGACGCAGGGGATGTCTTCGCACATCTCGCAGGGCTTGGCGCGCGCCACGAAGTAGGGCGTGCCGTTGGCCACGTTCTGGGCCTGGGTGGCCAGTTGCAGGATGTCGTAGGGGCAGTCGCGCACGCACAGCCCGCAGCGCACGCAGGCGCCCTGGAAGTCGCTCTCGGCCAGGGCGCCGGGCGGGCGGATGGCGCCCGGGGGCAGGGCCTGCGCGGGCCGCGCCAGCGCCAGCAGCCCCAGGCCCGCTACGCCCACACCGCAGGCCATGGCCGCGCTGTCCGCCAGGAACTGGCGGCGGCGGCTGTTGCGCAAGCGGGGGGCGGTGGACATGGCGGCGTGGTGTGCTCAGCGGCTCTGGTCTTGGGGGCTTCAGGCCTTGACCACCTTGCAGGCGCACTTCTTGAAGTCGGTCTCTTTCGAGATCGGGCAGGTGGCGTCCAGCGTGAGCTTGTTGACCAGGCGGTGCTCGTCAAAGAAGGGCACGAACACCAGGCCTTGCGGCGGCTTGTTGCGCCCGCGCGTCTCCACGCGGGTGCTGATCTCGCCGCGGCGGGTGGCGATCTTGACGGTGTCGCCGCGCTGCAGGCCGCGCTTTTTGGCGTCTTCGGGGTGCATGTAGACCCAGGCGTCGGGCATGGCGCGGTAAAGCTCGGGCACACGCCGGGTCATGGAGCCGGTGTGCCAGTGCTCCAGCACGCGCCCGGTGCACAGCCACAAGTCAAAGTCGGTGTCGGGCGCTTCGGCCGCCGGTGCATAGGGCAGTGCAAAGACCACCGCCTTGCCGTCCGGGAAGCCGTAGAAGCGCACGCCCTCGCCCTTGGGCACGTAGCTGTCGTAGCCCTCGCGGAAGCGCCACAGGGTCTCCTTGCCGTCCACCACCGGCCAGCGCAGGCCGCGCGCCTTGTGGTAGGTGTCGAAGCTGGCCAGGTCGTGCGCCTTGCCGCGGCCAAACGATGCGTATTCCTCGAACAAGCCCTTTTGCAGGTAGAAGCCCACGGCCTTGGACTCGTCGTTCATGTAGCCCTTGATGGCATGGGCATTGACCTTGGCCACCTCGTCCAGACCCCACTGGGTGATGTCCTTGTTGGCGTAGAGCACGTCATAGAGGGTCTTGCCCTTGTATTCGGGCATCTTGTCGAGCAGTTCCGCAGGCCACACTTCTTCGACCTTGAAGCGCTTGGAAAACTCCACGTACTGCCACAGGTCCGAGCGCGCCTCGCCCGGGGCTTGCACCTGCTGGCGCCAGAACTGGCTGCGCCGCTCGGCGTTGCCGTAGGCGCCCTCCTTTTCCATCCACATCGCGGCGGGCAGGATCAGGTCGGCCGAGGTGGCCGACACCGTGGGGTACACGTCGGAGTGCACCACGAAGGCCTTGGGGTTGCGCCAGCCGGGGTAGACCTCGCCATTGAGGTTGGGGCCGGCCTGCATGTTGTTGGTGGTGGAGGCCCAGAAGAAGCCCAGCTTGCCGTCCTTGAGCGCGCGGCTTTGCGCCACGGCGTGCAGGCCCACCCACTCGGGCAGGGTGCCTGCGGGCAGCTTCCAGAGCTTTTCGCTCTTTTCGCGGTGCGCCGGGTTCATGACCACCATGTCGGCAGGCAGCCGGTGGGCGAAGGTGCCGACCTCGCGCGCGGTGCCGCAGGCCGAGGGCTGGCCGGTGAGCGAGAACGGGCCGTTGCCCGGCTCCGAGATCTTGCCCGTGAGCAGGTGCACGTTGTAGATCATGTTGTTGACCCAGGTGCCACGGGTGTGCTGGTTGAAGCCCATGGTCCAGTAGGACACCACCTTGGTCTTGGGGTCGGCGTAGGTCTTGGCCAGCAGCTCCAGCTTGTCCTTGGGCACGCCCGAGAGTTCGTGCGCCTTGTCCAGCGTGTATTCGGCCACGAACTGCTTGAACTCCTCAAAGCCGATGTCGGCCGCCTTGCCCGGGTCGCCCTTGGGTTTGCCGTCCGGTCCGGGGTAGCCGTTGTTGCCGGCAGCGACTTCCAGGGGGTGGTTGGGGCGCAGGCCGTAGCCGATGTCGGTGACGCCCTTCTTGAACTTGACGTGCTTCTTGACGAAGTCTTCGTTGACGGCGCCCGACTGGATGATGTGGTTGCAGATGTAGTTCAGGATCGCCAGGTCGGACTGCGGCTGGAAGATCAATTCACTGTCGGCCAGCTCGGCGCTGCGGTGCGTGAAGGTGGAGAGCACGTGCAGTTTGACGTGCTTGGCCGTCAGGCGCCGGTCGGTGATGCGGCTCCACAAAATCGGGTGCATCTCGGCCATGTTCGAACCCCACAGCACAAAGGCGTCGGCGTGCTCTGCGTCGTCGTAGCAGCCCATGGGCTCGTCGATGCCGAAGCTGCGCATGAAGCCCGCCACGGCCGAGGCCATGCAGTGGCGCGCGTTGGGGTCGAGGTTGTTGGTGCGAAAGCCCGCCTTCATCAGCTTGGCGGCGGCGTAGCCTTCCCAGATGGTCCACTGGCCGGAGCCAAACATGGCGATGTTGCGCGGGCCGCCCTCTTTGAGTGCGGTTTTGCACTTTTCTTCCATGATGTCGAAGGCCTGCTTCCAACTGATGGGAGCGAACTCGCCGTTCTTGTCGAACTGGCCATTTTTCATGCGCAGCAGGGGCTGGGTGAGGCGGTCCTTGCCGTACATGATCTTGGACAGGAAGTAGCCCTTGACGCAGTTCAGGCCCTTGTTCACCGGGGCGTCGGGGTCGCCCTGGGTGGCGACCACGCGCCCGTCCTTCACGCCCACGAGCACGCCGCAGCCGGTGCCGCAGAAGCGGCACACGCCCTTGTCCCAGCGCACGCCGGTCTTGTCCACGGTTTGCGCCAGCGCCTGCGCGCCGGGCACGCCCAGACCCACCGCCGCAGTGGCGGCGGACACGGCCTGGATCTTGATGATTTCACGTCGAGTCACTTGCATTTTCAGACCTCCTGATCAGGGTGGGATTCGCTTTGCTGGTAAACCATGGACAGCGTGAGCACGCCGTTCATCTGGCCGATGGATTCGTAGCGGCGCACGGCCATCTGGTCGTCGTCGCATTCGAGGGTGATGACGAGTTTTCCGTCCGCACCGGCGGTGTGGACTTCCACGCCGGGCTGCTCCAGCAGCAGCTGGTGCACGGCAGTGGCATGGTCGGGGTGCGCGTAGACGATGGCGCTGGATATGTTCATAGGGTCGCTGGCTTGAAGGCCGCACAAGCGCGATGGGCGGGTGTGTGTTGGCCCTAAAAACTGTAAGTTTTTGGGGATAAAAAACCCTACAAAAAATCAAGTTTCCGTAAAAAACCCGGGTGGGCACCTTTCCCGCTGGGGGACGTGTGTTGTGGCGGGGCGCGGTCGCGCGAGGCATGTGCGGCGGCGCGTGTGCTCCAGGGCGGGGCGGTGGGCGCTCGTGCAAGGTGCGCGGGGCGGCGCGTGTGCTCCAAGGTAGGTGCTCGTGCAAGATGCGTGGGGCGGCGCGTGTGCTCCAAGGTGGGCGCTCGTGCAAGGTGCGCGGGGCGGCGCGTGTGTCCAAGGCGGGTGCGCCGTGGGCGCAGCGCTGGGCCGGTGGGGGCGGCCACCGCTGCGCGGCGGCTTCCCTGCGGTGCTCGCGCCAGGCGGGTGCCGCACAAACTCGCGCTGTTCGCTGCGCTCTCTGCGCTCAAACATGTGCGGCAAGCATGATGGACGAAGGCGCGCTGCGCGCGCCCCCCGCCTGGCGCTGCGCGCCTCGGCGCCCCCACAAGGCCCAGCGCTGCGCCCACAGCGCACCCGCCTTGGAAGATGCGGTGGTGGTACGCCGACAAGAGAACTACCGTGGCTCAGGTGGGGCGCTGGTGGTGCGCCCACAAGAACTCCCACGGATCCAGGGGGCGTTGGTGGTTCGCCCACAAAGTTCCCCATTCGCCGGGAAATGGCGCTGGTGGTGTGTCCCGTAAAAAGGGCGCGTGGTCCACTCCCTTCGCTTTGCCGTGGCAGGCGCTGCCCGGGGCGGGCGACTTCTGCGGTGGCCGTGGCACAGGCCCGGGGGCCAGGCGCGCGCCAGCGCGCTTCGTGGTCTGACTCGCGGGGGCTGTCCGAGCGCAGCGCCCGCAGGGCGAGAAGCGAGTTCCCCCGCGCTGGCCCCCGGGCCTGTGCCACGGCGCAGTCGGCGCAGCCGACCACCGCAGTGGAGCCCGAACCGGGCAGCGCCTGCCACGGCTTGGACGGGACAGCCGTGTGCCCACGCAACAACGGCAGCACCTGCCGCAGCACGGAGGACGGGACAGCCGTGTGCCCAGGCAACGACAGCAGCGCCTGCCACGGCACGGACGGGACAGCCGTGTGCCCAGGCAACGACAGCAGCGTTTGCCACGGCACGGACGGGCAGCCTCACCCGCAGCCAACGGTCCGGCAGGCCGCATCCGCCCCGGCCCAGGCATGTTTATTGCATTGCCCGGGGCATGGAACAGGCATTGCGCATCGTGGTGGTATCGGTCGAACCCGGCGAGGGCGTGCATGCGGCCCAGGAGGCACGCCGCCAGGGCCTGCGTGCGCGCAGCCTGCGCATCGGCTTGCTGGAAGCCGGGTGCAACCTGGTGGCGGTGCTGCCCGCCGACGCCTTCCTGGCCCAGCGCCTGACCGAGCTGCGCCCGGATGCGGTGATCGTGGACGCCCACAGCGACGTGCGCGATGCGCTCGAACACGTGGTGCTGGCCACGCGCGAGGCGCCCCGGCCCATCGTCATGTTCACCGACGACCACGACGCCACCACCGCGCGCGCGGCCGTGCAGTCCGGGGTGGCGGCCTATGTGGTGGCTGGGCTGGAGCCGCAGCGCCTGCGCCCGATTCTGGAGGTGGCCCTGGCCCGCTTCGCGCGCGAGCAGGCGCTGCAAACCGAATTGGCCGGTGCGCGCCAGGAGATCGAAGACCTGAGCGCGGCCATGCGCGACCGGCGCGTGGTTGAGCGCGCCAAGCACCTGCTCATGCAGCGCCAGCAGTTGGACGAGGCCACCGCCTACGCCCGCCTGCGCAAGGCCGCCATGGACAAGAACCTGCGCCTGGCGGAAGTCGCGCAGCGCATGCTCGACGCCGCCGAGCTGCTGGGCTGAGCCCGCGCGCCCTTTCCTCCCACCCCTGTGCACCACGGCGGCGCCGGGCCCTCTTGGTGCATTGCACAAATCCGGTGCACCGACGGTCTTTGTGGGTGTTTATGGCACCTGGCCCGCATAGTTAAAGGGCTTGCAGCTATATAAAACATAGCAAACGAAGCGTCGAAAAAGCTGGCACGGTGATTGCATAAGGATTGGCGAGACCGGCAACGGTCGGGCACCAGGCGGCTTCCAACGGCGGGAGCGGCCAGGGCCCACGGACAAAGGCGTCCCCACGGAGCGTGCTGCGCTGTACCAGCGCACGCAGGCCTCCCGTGAGGACGCCTTTTTTTTCGCCCCGAGTGGGCCAACGTGTGTATTTCAAGCCTTTGTGGAGCATTGCCATGACTGAACGAACGACCCCCACCCTGAGCCGCCGCACCGTGCTGCAGACCGCTGCCGTGGGCGCGGTGGGCCTGAACCCGGCGCTGCGCGCAGCGGTCTACGCCGCGGGCTCCGACGCCCCGGAAAAGACCGAAGTGAAGATCGGCTTCATCCCGCTGACCGACTGCGCCAGCGTGGTCATGGCCAGCGTGCTCGGCATCGACCAGAAATACGGCGTCAAGATCATCCCGACCAAGGAAGCGAGCTGGGCCGGGGTGCGCGACAAGCTGGTCAATGGCGAGCTGGACTTTGCCCACGTGCTCTACGGCCTGGTGTACGGCGTGCACCTGGGGGTGGGCGGGCCCAAGAAAGACATGGCCGTGCTGATGAACCTGAACCACAACGGCCAGGGGCTGACCTTGTCGAAGAAGCTGGCCGACAAGGGGGCCGTGAACGTCGAGACCCTGGCAGCGCTGATGGCGCGCGAGAAGCGCGAATACACCTTTGCGCAGACCTTCCCCACGGGCACGCACGCCATGTGGCTGTACTACTGGCTGGCCAGCGCGGGCATCAATCCGATGAAGGATGCCAAGGTCATTACCGTGCCGCCGCCGCAGATGGTGGCCAACATGCGTGTGGGCAATATGGATGGATTTTCCGTGGGCGAGCCCTGGAACCACCGCGCCATCATCGACGGCATTGGCGTCACGGCGGCGACCTCGCAGGACGTCTGGAAGGACCATCCGGAGAAGGTGCTGGGCACCACCGCCGAGTTCGTCAAGAAGTACCCCAACACCGCGCGCGCCGTCACGGCGGCCATCCTGGAGGCGAGCAAATGGATCGACTCCGGCCTGGTGAACAAGAGCAAGATGGCCGAGACCATCGCCGACAAGGCCTATGTGAACACCAGCGTGGACGCGATCAACCAGCGCATCCTGGGCCGCTACCAGGACGGCATGGGCAAGACCTGGGACGACCCCCACCACATGAAGTTCTACAACGACGGCGCGGTGAACTACCCCTACCTCTCGGACGGCATGTGGTTCCTGACCCAGCACAAACGCTGGGGCCTGCTCAAGGACCACCCCGACTACCTGGGCGTGGCCAAGGCGGTGAGCCAGACCGAGATTTACAAGCAGGCCGCCACCGCCAGCAAGACGCCCCTGCCCAAGAGCGACATGCGTGTGAGCAAGCTCATCGACGGCGTGGTGTGGGACGGCAAGGACCCGAAGAAATACGCCGACGGCTTCAAAGTGAAAGCCTGAACGCCTCACCCGCGCACCGTGCGCCGCCGCCCCTGCGGTGGTGCGTGCCAGACGCGGGTGCGCAGTGATTTTGATTGTGAAAGGAACGACCATGGTCAGCGCCGTATTCCATGCACCCCTTGAAGGTGCTATCAAAAAAGAAGCATCCGGCTCAGTATTCACGAGGGCCAATGCCCAAAAACATGCCGAAAAACCGGCGCTGCATGGCGTCGCTGGCGCGGGCGCCGTGGCGCCAGCGCCAGCCAAGCCCCTCTCGGCGCAAGGCCCTGGCCAGGTGCGCTCCACCTCGGCAGCGCAGACCCCCGGTTACGACTGGCGTGCCCTGACCCTGCAGGTGCTGCCGCCCGTGTTCGGGCTGGCGCTGCTGGTGCTGGTGTGGGCGCTGGTGAGTTGGGGCACCGGGGGCAGCATCCCGTCTCCGCTGGAGACGGCGCAGCAGGCCGCCACGATCTTCAGCGATCCGTTCTACCGCAAGGGGCCCAATGACCAGGGCGTGGGCTGGAACGTGCTCATGTCGCTGCAGCGCGTGGCCGTGGGCTTCGGGCTGGCGGCACTGGTGGGCATACCGCTGGGCTTTGCGATCGGGCGCTTCGAGTTCCTGTCGCGCATGTTCAACCCCCTCATCAGCCTGCTGCGCCCGGTCTCGCCCCTGGCCTGGCTGCCCATCGGATTGCTGGTATTCAAGGGCGCCAACCCGGCCGCCATCTGGACCATCTTCATCTGCTCGATCTGGCCCATGGTGATCAACACCGCCGTGGGCGTGCAGCGGGTGCCGCAGGACTACCTCAACGTGGCGCGCGTGCTGGCCCTGTCCGAATGGAAGGTCATGACCACCATCCTGCTGCCCGCCGTGCTGCCCTACATGCTCACCGGCGTGCGCCTGGCGGTAGGCACGGCCTGGCTGGTGATCGTGGCCGCCGAGATGCTGACCGGCGGCGTGGGCATCGGCTTTTGGGTCTGGGACGAGTGGAACAACCTCAACGTCAAGAACATCATCGTCGCCATCTTCGTCATTGGCATCGTCGGCCTGGTGCTGGAAATGGCGCTGGTGTCCCTGGCCAAGGCCTTCACCTATGAAGACGTGAGCGCCTGATCCAACCCTGAACCAGGAAAACCCCATGAACACCGCACTCAGCTCCAAGTACATCGACATCCACGACGTCGGCCAGACCTTCAAGACCAAGAAGGGCCCCTTCGTCGCCCTGCGCGACATCCACCTCACGGTGGCCCAGGGCGAGTTCGTCACCCTCATCGGGCACAGCGGCTGCGGCAAGTCCACGCTGCTGAACCTGATCGCGGGCCTCACCACCCCCACCCAGGGGGCCCTGCTGTGCGCCAACCGCGAAATCGCCGGTCCCGGGCCGGAGCGGGCCGTGGTGTTCCAGAACCACTCGCTGCTGCCCTGGCTCACCTGCTTCGACAACGTCTACCTGGGTGTCGAGCGCGTCTTTGGCGCAGGCTCCAAGAACGCCGGGGCCCCGAGCGAAAACAAGGCCCAGCTCAAGGCGCGCACCGAAGCCGCGCTGGCCATGGTCGGCCTGTCGCACGCCGCGCACAAGCGCCCCGGCGAGATCTCGGGCGGCATGAAGCAGCGTGTGGGCATTGCGCGCGCGCTGGCCATGCAGCCGCAGGTGCTGCTCATGGACGAGCCCTTTGGTGCACTGGACGCACTCACCCGCGCCAAGCTGCAAGACGAACTGCTGGAGATCGTGGCCCAGACCCAGGCCACCGTGGTCATGGTCACCCACGACGTGGACGAAGCCGTGCTGCTCTCCGACAAGATCGTGATGATGACCAACGGCCCTGCCGCCACCATTGGCGAGGTGCTCAGTGTGGATCTGCCGCGACCGCGCCAGCGTGTGGAACTGGCCGACAACGCGCAGTACCTGCACTACCGCAAGGCCGTGATCGACTTCCTCTACACGCGCCAGTCCCACGTGGAGCGCCTGAGCGCCTGAGCATCTCCCTTTTGACGGCCGACCTACCAGGAGCGCGCACCATGGCTGCCACCACATTGCCCCTTGCCCCCCCGGCCGGTGCCGGGGCTCCGGCCATGCGCACGAACGCGCGGGCCCAGCGCAAGGCATCGGGCACCTTCGCGCTGGGCAAGTACCGCGAGATCATCGTGGCGGTGGCCTTCTTCCTGCTCTTTGACCTGGGCGTGCTGGTGTTGAACTTCTACACCTCGTTCCAGATCGCGCAGGATGCGCTCGGCGTCAACCTCTCCGGGCGCCAGCGCATGCTCTCGCAGCGCACCCCGAAGGCCTTGCTGGGCCTGCAGGCCGCGCGCAGCGCCGACGCGCCGCAGGACGCCGCGTTGGACGAGGTGCGCGGCGCCGTGCAGCTGTTCGACGCCACGCTCAAGGCCTTCATGCAAGGCGGCACGGTGCCCGGCGGTGACGGCAAGCCCGTGGTGCTGGAGGCTGCCGAGGGCGAGCGCGCGCAAGAAGTGCTGCGCCGCGCCCAGGCGCTGTGGGAGCCCTATTACGCGCTGCTGGCGCCAGTGCTGGCGGGCTCGGCCAGTGACGACGAGGTGCGCGCCGCCGTGGGCTACGCCACGCTCAACAACCTGGCGCTGCTGGGCCTGATGAACGAGCTGACCACGGCGCTGGAGTCCGTGGCCTCGGCACGCGCCAGCCGCTTGCGCGCGGTGCAGACGGTGGGCATCGTGCTGGCGTTGCTGAACTTCGTCTTCATTCTGTTCAAGTTCCTGCGCCGCCTGCAGACATCGGACGCCGCCATCGAGGCCGCCAACGAGGAAAACCGCGAAATCCTGACCAGCGTGCGCGAGGGCCTGTTCCTCATCACGCCCGACTTCCGCCTGGGCTCGCAGCTCTCGCAGTCGGCGCACACCCTGTTCGAGCGCACGCTGCGCGCGGGCGAAGACTTCTTTGCCCTGCTGCAGCCGCTGCTCGATGGCAAGACGCAGCACGACGCGCGCGACTATGTGGAGCTGCTCTTTGCCAGCCACGTCAAGGAAGCACTGGTGCAGGGCATCAACCCGCTGGCCGAAGTCGAGGTGCGGGGCAAAAACCGCCTCGGGCAGGAGGCCAGCCGTCACCTGTCCTTCCACTTCAACCGGGTGCTCGATGGTGCCGTGGTGCGCCACCTGCTGGTGACGGTGCAGGATGTGTCCGAGCGCGTCGGCCTGGAGCGCAAGCTGCAAGGCGAGCGGCTGCGTTCGCAAAAGGAATTTGCCATGCTGCTCAAGGCCGTGGACGCCGACCCGGCCCTGCTGCGCCAGTTCGTGGCCCGCGCCGAATCCCAGTTGCTTGAAGTCAACGACCTGCTGCGCGGCACCGCAGCGGCGCGCGGCGAGGCCGCCGTGCTCAAGCAAATGGACGATGCGCGCCGGCGCGTGCACGCCGTCAAGGGCGATGCCGCCACCCTGGGGCTGGAGAGCATTGCCGCGCAGGCGCACCAGTTCGAGAACGAACTCGACCGCCTGCGCTCAGGGGGCGCCGACCTGGGCTCGGCCCTGCTCGCCTTGCCCTTGCCGCTGGAAGAATTGCTGGGCAAGATCGGCTCGCTCAAGGCGCTCAGCGGCATGCAGCGCGCGGGCGGTGCATTCACCCAGCGTGCCGACCTGCCCATGGCGCAGGCCGTCAATGAAGCCGTGGTGCAACTGGCGCAGCGCGTGGCCGCCGACAGTGGCAAGCGCGTCGAGCCCACGGTGGACTTCGGCCCCTTGCCCGACCTGGACCCGGCCAGTGCCGACCTGGTGCGCGAGATCGCGGTGCAACTGGTGCGCAATGCCGTTGCGCATGGCATCGAGTCTCCGGCTTCGCGCCGCGCCGGGAACAAGCCCGACGCCGGGCGGCTGCAGGTCGGCCTGCAGCGCCAGGGCGCGCAGTGGGCGCTGCGGGTGCGCGACGATGGCGCCGGGCTGTCGGTGCCGCGCGTGCGCGAGCGGCTGCTGGCCCTGGGCTGGTACACGCCCACGCAGCTGGAGAGCTTCGACGAACGCCAGATACTGGCGCACATCTTCAAGCCCGGCTTTTCCACGGCCAGCAGCGTGGGTGCACATGCCGGGCGCGGCGTGGGGCTGGACCTGGTGCAGTCCAATGTGCAGCGCCTGGGCGCGCGCCTGCTGCTCAGTTCCACCCCGGGCCAGTTCACCGAATTCACCATCCGCTTCTGATAGCCGAACCCCCCATGCGCCTGTTGATCGTTGACGACTCCAACATGATCCGCTCCCGCATCTCGCGCGTGGTGCAAAGCGGCGGCCTGAGCAATATCGCCCTGGTGGGGCTGGCGCGCAATGGCGCCGAGGCCTTGCGCATCGCCCGCGCCACCCAGCCCGAGGTCGTGACCATGGACCTGACCATGCCCGAGATGGACGGCCTGGAGTGCATCGCCCAGATGCTGGCCATGCTGCCGCGCACCAACATCCTGGTGGTCAGCGCGTTGTCGGACAAATCCACCGCCATCCGCGCGCTGCGCCTGGGTGCCCGCGGTTTTGTGCCCAAGCCCTTCTCGGACGACGAGCTGCGCATGGCCCTGCTGGACGTGGCCGCATAAAAAAGGAGAGCCCCTGCCCATGGACGCCCTGCACGAATCCGAACTGAAGCTGTTTGTGGATGCGGTGCGCCGCTACTTCCAGGTGCTCACGCGCCAGGAGCCCGAGATCACGTCCGCCTATCTGGCCACGGGGGACGTGCAGGGGCACGATTTCAACGGCATCGTCAGCTTCTCGGGCGCCTACAACGGCCACGTCATCGTCTCCATGCCTGCGCCGCTGCTCAAGGAATTGCTGCTGCTGCAAGGCGAAACCGACCTGACCGACGACAAACTGCTCGACGCGGTGGGCGAAATCGCCAACACCCTGGGCGGCAACGCGCGCCGCGAACTCGGCGCCGGGCTGCAGATTTCGGTGCCAGTCAAGCTGCACGGCAGCACCGGCATCCGCGCCCGGGTGCGCAAGCACCCCTACGCCATCACCCTGCGCTGGAACCACCAGAACGCCCTGGTGTGCGTCGATCTGGGGCGGCGGGGGTAGGGCGGGCGGACCACTGCTGCACAAACTTTGTGCAATGCACCAAAACGGATGGGCGCAACGCCCCGCTTTGACGCGGGATGCCCTGGGAGCCTTGCCCCGGCGCTGGCACGTTTCTCGCAATACCCCCGGGTGAATCGCTACCTCACAGGAGTTGCACCATGGCGGGCTTCCGCGCGTTTTTGAAATCCGGGCACACGCCCACGCTGTTCGCGGCGTTTTTCTACCTCATGTTTTCCTTCGTCATCTGGGTCATGAACGGCGCCATGGCGCCCTTCATCAGCGAACAGTTCCAGTTGACCCCGGCGCAAAAGGGCGTGCTGTTGTCCATCCCCATCGTGGCGGGCGCCATCATGCGCTTCCCGCTGGGCCTGCTGGCGCAGTACGTCGGGCGCAAGACCGCCACCCTGGTGGAACTGGGCCTGATCACCTTCACCATGTGCTTTGGCTACTTCTTCGTGCATTCCTACGACGATCTGCTCAAGATGGCCTTGCTGCTGGGCGTGGCCGGGGCCAGCTTTGGCGTGGCCATGTCGCTGGGCTCGGGCTGGTATCCCCCCCAATACAAGGGCCTGGCCATGGGCCTGGTGGGGGCGGGCAATGCGGGCACCGCGCTGGCTGCGCTGCTGGCGCCGCCCCTGGCCCAGGCCTACGGCTGGCAGGCGGTGTACGGCATTGCTGCCGTCGCGTCCCTGGTGCCCATGGCCGTGGTGGCCTTCATGGCCAAGGAGCCGCCCGACCGTGATGCCCACGCCAGCATGCGCGAGCACCTGGAATGCCTGCTGGAAAAAGACGGCTGGGTGTTCAGCCTGATCTATGTGGTGACCTTTGGCGGTTTCATCGGCCTGGCCACCTTCCTGCCCACCTATTACTACGACCAGTTCGGCGTGAGCAAGGTGCAGGCCGGTCAGCTCACCATGCTGGCTGCGCTCATGGGCGCCGTGGTGCGCGTGGCGGGGGGCTGGATCTCCGACCACTGGGGCGGCGTCAACACCCTGAGCGTGGTGCTGGTGGTGGTCGCTTTCGCCCTGGTGGGGGTGGGCCTGTCGGCCGGTTCGCTGGTGCTGACGACCCTGCTGCTGATGCTGTGCTTTGCCGCGCTGGGTGCGGGCAACGGCGCCCTGTTCCAACTGGTGCCGCTGCGCTGGCCCCTGTCCACGGCGGTGGCCGGCTCCATGATCGGCGAGATCGGCGCCCTGGGCGGCGGCTCCATTCCGGCGCTGATGGGCCAGTCCAAACAGCACCTGGGCACCTTCCTGCCCGGCTTCGTCGTGCTGGCCGTGTTTTCGCTGCTCATGCTGGGCGTGATGCGCAAGATGCAGATCCGCTGGACCCGCACCTGGGCCGAGAAGGGCGGGCGTGCCCGCCCGGCTGGTGCAGGCGCGCCTGCGCAGGGCGCTGCGGCGGCGAACTGACGCCCCGAGGCTGCGGCGGCTTTTGGGAGGCAGGCGCAACGGCCTCCTGATGCATTCCTGATGGCGCTTCTGGTAGTGTCGCCGCATGCCGGAAGCCGCCTTTCCTTTTTCTGCGTTCACGGCCCGGTGGGGAGCCAGGGCGGCGGGCGCCTGGCCCTGGGTGCTGGCCTGGCTGGCACTGGTGCTGCTCGATGGCGCGCTGGACGTAGGCAACCTGGCGCAGCTGCTGGTGCTGGCGGCGGCCTTTTGCGCCCTGTGGTGGCCCTGGTGGGCGGCGCTGGGGGCCAGCGCGCTGTCGGTGCTGCTGTTCAACTACGCCTTCGTGCCGCCGCGCGGCACCCTGTCGGTGGAGCTGCACCAGCATGCACTGCTGCTGCTGTCCACCCTGGCGCTCAGCGCCCTGGTGGCGGTGCTCATGGGGCGGCTGCGGGCCGTGGCGCGCCAGGCGCGCTGGCTGGCGGCGTGCTCCGAGCGGCAGCGGCTGCTGGCGCAGCAACTGCGCGAGACCGAGCAGGCCCAGGCCGCGCTGGCGCTGCTGGCGCAGGCCCTGGCGCCGCTGGGGGCGGGGCCGGTGGCCGCGCTTGCCGCCGACGTGGACGCCGCCACCGACCCGCCCACCCACACCCCGGGCTGCTGGTGGGGGGAGGTCAACGAGGACGAAGCCAGCGGACTGCGCCTGTGCATGCGCCAGGGGCGCAGCCTGGGCCAGGGCACCGGGCGCCACGACAACCTGTGGGCGGTGTACTGGCCGCTGCGCGCCCGTGCGCATGTGATGGGGGCGGCCCTGCTGCGCCTGCGCGAAGGGCAGCCGCTGGGCAGCGCCCAACTGGCCCACGCCCAGGCCCTGTGCGACGAGGTCGGTGCGGCGCTGGAGCGGCTGTGGGCGCACCGCCTGGCGCAGACCAGCCGCCAGCAGTCGCAGGTGCATGCGCTGCGCAACACCTTGCTGGCCTCCATCGCCCACGACCACCGCACACCGCTGGCCTCGATCGCCAATGCCGCCGAACTGCTGCGCGACCAGGCCCCGCGCCTGGGCGCGGCGCGCTGCCAGCAACTGGCCCAGACCATCGTGGACGAAGCGGCCCAGTTGGGCCGCATCACCGACAACTCCCTGCAACTGGCGCGCCTGGACGACCCCGGGCGGGCCGTGCCCATGGACTGGGAGGCGGTGGAAGAACTGGTGGCCAGCGCCGCCGCGCGCTACCGCCAGCGCCCCGGGGCGGCGCGCCTGCGCCTGCGCCTGCCGCAGGCGCTGCCCCTGGTGCGCTGCAACGCCGTGCTGGTGGTGCAGCTGCTGGACAACCTGCTCGACAACGCGGCGCGCCATGGCCCGCGCCATCCGGACGGCAGCATCGCCCCCACCGAGCTGCGGGTGTGGGTGGCGCGTGGCGCGCTGTGGCTGCAGGTGTGCGACCGCGGGCCGGGCCTGGACGCGGCCGTGCGCGCGCACTGGTTCGAGGGCGCGGTGCAGGCGCTGCAGCGCCCCCCCAGCCATGGCAGCGGCGTCGGGCTGGCGCTGTGCCATGCCATCGCGCGCGCCCATGGCGCCGCCCTGCACTACCGCGCGCGCCGTGGCGGTGGGGCCTGTTTTGCGCTCGGGCTGCCGCTGTCCGAGCCCCCTGCGCCGCCGCAGGAAGAAAGCGAGGCCCGGCCATGAGAAGCCCGACCCTGGTGCTGGTGGAAGACGAGCCCCAACTGCGCGCCACGCTCACCGACGCGCTGCGGGTGGAGGGCTACCACGTGCACGCCTGCGCCAGCGTGGCCGACGCCCGCGCGCTGCTGGCGCACAGCGGCGCCGGGGTGGACGCGGTGCTGCTCGACCTGGGCCTGCCCGACGGCGACGGCGCCGAGCTGCTGCCGCTGGTGCGCGCCCACAGCCGCGCCGCGCTGCTGGTGCTGTCCGCCCGCGACGCCGAGCCCCACAAGATCGCCCTGCTGGACGCCGGGGCGGACGACTACCTCGTCAAGCCCTTCAGCCTGCGCGAGCTGCTGGCGCGCGTGCGGGTGGCCTTGCGCCACCAGGGCACCAGCGTGCGCGCGGCCCTGCGCCAGTACCGCCACGGCGCCCTGGAGGTGGACCTGGAGGCGCGCCGCGTGCTGCGTGACGGGGCGCCAGTGCACCTCACGCCGCACGAATACGCCCTGCTGGCGCGCCTGGTGCGCTGCGCCGGGCAGGTGGTGACGCACCGCCAACTGCTGGCCGATGTGTGGGGCCCCGAATGCGTGGAGCACACCCATTACCTGCGCCTGTACATGGGGCAGCTGCGCGCCAAGCTCGAAGCCCAGCCCGCCCAGCCGCAACTGCTGCTGACCGAGCCCGGCGTGGGCTACCGGCTGGCCGAGCCGCAGGGGAGCGCGGGGCCCGCGCACTCCCTTATGCGATCCTGATGCCCCGCAGCGCATGCTGCGCACCAGCGTCACTTCTGGAGCCTTGCATGCCCAACGATACCCCCGTGGACGAGGCCGATGCCTCTTCCTCCACCTCCCACACCGCGCGCCAGGGGCTGGCGGGCCTGACCCTGGCCGCCATCGGTGTGGTCTATGGCGACATCGGCACCAGCCCGCTGTACACGGTCAAGGAGGTGTTCGCCCCCCATACCGGCGTGGCGGTGGATCCCGCCAACGTGATCGGCGCGGTCTCCACCATCGTGTGGGCGCTGATGCTGGTGGTCACGCTCAAATACGTCATCCTGATCCTGCGCGCCGACAACAACGGCGAGGGCGGCGGCCTGGCGCTGACGGCGCTGGCGGCCCAGGCCGTGGGCAGCACCCGGCCACGCCTGCGCCAGGCCCTCACGCTGCTGGGGGTGTTTGGCGCCACGCTGTTCTATGGCGACAGCCTCATCACCCCCGCGATCTCGGTCATGGGCGCGATGGAAGGGCTCGAATACGTCACCCCGGCGGCGCGCGACTGGGTGCTGCCCTGCGCCTTGCTGGTGCTGGTGGGCCTCTTTGTCGTGCAGCGTTTCGGCACCGCGCTGGTGGGGCGCTTCTTCGGCCCCATCATCGTGCTGTGGTTCCTGGCACTGGCGGTGGCGGGCCTGTGGCAGATGGCCCAGCAGCCGGACGTGCTGGCCGCACTCAACCCGCTCTATGCCTGGGAGTTTTTGTCGCAGCGCGGCTGGAAGCTGCTGGCCGTGGTCGGCGCCGTGGTGCTGGCCCTGACCGGCGCCGAGGCCCTGTACGCCGACATGGGGCACTTTGGCAAGCGCCCGATCCGCCTGGCCTGGGGCGGGCTGGTGCTGCCCGCGCTGGCCATCAACTACATGGGCCAGGGGGCCTTGCTGCTGGGGGACCCTTCTGCCGTGGAAAACCCGTTTTACCGCATGTTCCCCGCCGCGCTGGCGCTGCCGGTGCTGCTGCTGGCCACCATGGCGGCCATCATTGCCTCGCAGGCGGTGATTTCGGGCGCCTATTCCATGACCAAACAGGCCATTTTGCTGGGCTTTCTGCCGCGCATGACGGTGCGCTATACCTCGGCGCGCGAGATCGGGCAGATCTACATGCCGGCGGTGAACTGGGCCCTGCTGGCCGGGGTGGTGGCCATGGTGCTGTTCTTCCGCTCCTCGTCGGCGCTGGCCACGGCCTACGGCATTGCGGTGACGCTGACCATGCTCATCACCACGCTGCTGACCTTCTTCGTGGTGCGCGATGCCTGGAAGCTGCCGCGCTGGCTGGCGCTGGGGGCCACGGCCTTCTTCGTGGCGCTGGACGTGCTGCTGGTCAGCGGCTGCGCCGTCAAGTTCCTGGAGGGCGGCTGGATCCCGCTGGCCCTGGGGCTGGCGCTGTTCACCTTCATGAGCACCTGGGCACGCGGGCGCGGCCTGCTGCTGCAGGCGATCCGCGACGACGGCCTGGCCCTGGGCGATTTCATCGACAGCCTCGATCCGCGCAGCATCAAGCGCGCCAGCCGCACCGCCGTGTACGCCGTGGCCGACGCCAGCACCGTGCCGCAGGCGCTGCTGCACAACCTCAAGCACAACGAGGTGCTGCACGAGCGCAACGTGGTCCTGACCGTGCTCTTTCACGACGTGCCCTGGGTGCCCATGCGCGAGCGCGTGCAGGTCGAGTCCCTGGGCAAGGGCTTCTGGCGCGTGCAGCTGCATTTCGGCTTCATGAACACGCCCGACGTGCCGCGCGCCCTGGAGCTGACGCGCACCCACGGGCTGCACATCCCGGTGTTCGAGACCAGCTACTTCCTCAGCCGCGAAACCGTGGTGCCGACCCCGGGCGCGGGCATGGCGCGCTGGCGCGAACACCTGTTCGCCGCCATGAGCCGCAATGCCGGCGGCGTGGTGGAGTTCTTCCGCCTGCCCAACAACGCCGTGGTGGAGCTGGGGACGCGGGTGCAGATTTGAGAATGGGAGCGGCGGGCCTAGAATTTGCCGCACCCACCAACCACCGGGAGCCCCTGTGACCCATACCGCGCTGGCAGAACTGCTCATCCACACCCGGGAACATGCAGGGCCAGCGGCCCACCGGCTGCTGGACTTTGTGACCGCGTACTTCGACAACAGCGACCCGGACGAAATGCTGGAGCGCGGGCCGGCCACGCTGTTTGCCATCGCCAACGCCCATTGGCGCCTGCTGGAGTCGCCGCGCCTGGGGCAAAGCGCCAAGATCCGGGTCTTCAACCCCACCCTGGCCGAAGACGGCTATGTGAGCGACCACACGGCGATCCAGATCGTGCACGACGACATGCCCTTTCTGGTGGATTCGGTCACCATGGCCGTCAACCGCAGCGGCCGCACCGCGCACTGGATCGTCCACCCGCTGATGGGCGTGGAGCGCGACGCGCAAGGCCGCCTGCTCCAGACCAGCCACGCCAGCCCCCGGGGCGAGGCGGGCATGCCGATGGAGTCGCTGATCCTGGTCGAGTGCGACCGCATCGTCGGCGAGGCCGACCGCCAGGCCTTGGCCGAGGACCTGGAGCGCGTGCTGGGCGACGTGCGCGCCGCAGTGCAGGACTGGCCCGCCATGCTGGAGCGGTTGCAGACCGTGGGGGCGCAGGCCGCGTATTCGCCCCAGTCCTCGGCCTACCAGCAAGACGGGGTGGCCTTTTTGCGCTGGCTCGAAGACCGGCATTTCACCTTCCTGGGCGCGCGCGACTACCGGCTCGAACGCGAGGGCGACGAGGTGCGGCTGGTGGCCATCCCCGAGTCCGGCCTGGGGGTGCTGCGCGGCGAGGTGCGCACCCCGGTCAGCCGCCTGCCCGCCGATGCCGTGGCCTTGCTGGACTCCGACCAACTGGTGCTGGTCACCAAGGCCATGACGCGCGCCACCGTGCACCGCCCGGCCTGGCTGGACTACGTGGCGGTCAAGCGCTTCGACCCCAGCGGCAAGGTGATCGGCGAGGCGCGCTTCTTGGGCCTGTACACCTCCACCGCCTATGCGGCCCCGGTCAACGAGATCCCGCAGGTGCGCCTGCGCGTGGCCGAGGTGATGGCCGCCGCCGGGGTGGTGCCCGAGAGCCACGCCGCCAAGTCGCTGCAGGCGATCCTGGACACCTACCCGCGCGACGAGCTGTTCCAGATCGACACGCCCACGCTGATCGAGCACGCCATGGGCATGCTGCGCCTGCAGGAGCGCCAGCGCACCCGGGTGTTCCTGCGCCGCGACCCGTTCGGGCGCTTCACCTCGGTGCAGGTGTTCGTGCCGCGCGACCGCTACAACACCGAGCTGCGCGTGCGCGTCGGGCACGAGCTGTCCACGGCGCTGGACGGGCACTCGCTGGAATTCACCCCCATGCTCACCGACAGCCCCCTGGCGCGCATCCACTACCTGGTGCGCGCCACGGATCAGGCCCCGCACAACGTGGACCTGCGCGTGCTCGAAACCCGTGTGGCCCGCCTGGCCCAGCGCTGGGAGGACGACTGTACCCTGGAGCTGCTGCGCGCCCATGGCGAGGGCCAGGGCTTGAGCCTGGCGCACCGTTTTGCCCACTCCTTCCCCACCGCCTACCGCGAGGACTTTTCGCCGCCGGTGGCGGCCGAAGACGCGCAGGTGCTGGCGGCGCTCACGCCCGACTCCCCGCCCGCCGTCAAGCTCTACCGCCCGCTGGACGCGGGCCCGGGCATGCTGCGCTTCAAGATCTACAACACCGCCAAGGTGGCGCTGTCCGACTCGCTGCCGGTGCTGGAGCGCATGGGCGCGCGCGTGCTCGACGAGCACCCCTACCGCGTGGCCACGGGCCCGGGCGAACCCACCTACTGGATCCACGACCTGGGCCTGCAACTGCCCGCCGCCACCGAGTTTTCCGCCATCAAGTCGCGCTTCGAAGCCCTGTTTGCCCTGGCCTGGAAGGGCGAGGTGGAGAGCGACGACCTCAACCGCCTGGTGCTCAGCACCCAGCTCGATGCGCGCGCCGTCTCGGTGCTGCGCGCCTACACGCGCTATTTCAAGCAGCTCGGCTTCGCCTTCAGCCAGAGCTACATCGGCGCCACGCTGAACAAGAACGCGGTGGTGGCGCAGGCGCTGTGGCAGCTGTTCGACACCCGTTTCAACCCGGCGTTCGAGGGCGCGCGCGACGAGGCCCAGAAAAAGTGGGGCAAGACCATCGAGGGCCACCTCGGGGCCGTGGCCAGTCTGGATGAGGACCGCATCCTGCGCCAGTTCTACGCCACCATCCTGGCCACCTTGCGCACCAATGCCTGGCAGGGCGGCAAGGCGGGCACGGCCAAGCCCTACCTGAGCTTCAAGCTCAACCCGCGCGAAGTGCCCGGCGTGCCCGAGCCCAAGCCGCTGTTCGAGATCTGGGTCTACTCCCCGCGCGTCGAAGGCGTGCACCTGCGCGGCGGCAAGGTCGCGCGCGGCGGCCTGCGCTGGTCCGACCGGCGCGAAGACTTCCGCACCGAGATACTGGGCCTGGTCAAGGCCCAGCAGGTCAAGAACACCGTCATCGTGCCGGTGGGGTCCAAGGGCGGCTTCGTGCTCAAAAAGGCGCCCCCGGCGAGCGAGCGCGAGGCCTACATGGCCGAGGGCGTGGCCTGCTACAAACTCTTTCTGTCGGGCCTGCTGGACCTGACCGACAACCTGGTCAAGGGCGAAACCGTGGCGCCGCCCAGCGTGGTGTGCCACGACGCGCCCGACCCCTACCTGGTGGTGGCGGCGGACAAGGGCACGGCCACCTTTTCGGACATTGCCAACGGCGTGTCGCTGGAATACGGCTTCTGGCTGGGCGACGCCTTCGCCTCCGGCGGCTCGGTGGGTTACGACCACAAGAAGATGGGCATCACCGCGCGCGGCGCCTGGGAGTCGGCCAAGCGCCACTTCCGTGCGCTCAACCACAACACCCAGAGCACGCCATTCACCGTGGCCGGCATCGGCGACATGTCGGGCGACGTGTTCGGCAACGGCATGCTGCTGTCCGAGCACATCCAACTGGTGCTGGCGTTTGACCACCGCCACATCTTCATCGACCCCACGCCCGACGCCGCGCGCTCGTTTGCCGAACGCCAGCGCCTGTTTGCGCTCCAGCGCTCCAGCTGGGACGACTACGACAAGGGCCTGATCTCCGAGGGCGGCGGCGTCTACCCGCGCAGCGCCAAGTCGATTACGCTGAGCCCGCAGGCGCGCGCGGTGATCGGCACCGAAGCCGAAGAGATCACCCCGGTGGAGCTGCTCAAGGCGGTGCTGCAGGCGCCGGTGGACCTGCTCTACAACGGCGGCATCGGCACCTACGTCAAGGCCAGCTTCGAAAGCCACGCCCAGGTGGGCGACAAGGCGGGCGACTCCTTCCGCGTCAACGGCGCCGAGCTGCGCTGCAAGGTGCTGGTGGAGGGCGGCAACCTGGGCTGCACCCAGAACGGACGCATCGAGTTCGCCCACAAGGGCGGCCTGATCTACACCGACGCCATTGACAACTCCGCCGGGGTGGACTGCTCCGACCACGAGGTCAACATCAAGATCCTGCTGGGCGGTGTGGTCGAGGCCGGGGACCTGACCCTCAAACAGCGCAACGACCTGCTGGCCTCCATGACCGACGAAGTGGCGCGCCTGGTGCTGTCGGACAACTACTACCAGACCCAGGCGCTGGACGTGGCCTGCCACCGCCCGCTGTACGTGCTCGACGGCCAGCAGCGCCTGATGCAGTGGCTGGAGGGCGCAGGGCGCCTGAACCGTTCCATCGAGTTTTTGCCCAGCGACGACGAAATCGCACGTCGGCGCGCGCGCAAGGCCGGGCTGACCGCGCCCGAAGGCGCCGTGGTGCTGGCCTACGCCAAGATGAGCGTGTTCGACGAGCTGCTGGCCAGCAACCTGCCCGACGACCCCTACTTCAGCCACGCGCTCAAGGCCTATTTCCCCCAGGTGCTGACCGAGCGCTTTGCCGAGGCCATCGACAAGCACCCCTTGAAGCGCGAAATCATCGCCACCTACGTCACCAACACGGTGGTGAACCGTACCGGCGCCACCTTCGTCAACTTCCTCGCCGCCGAGGCCGCCGCCAGCGCCGCCGACGTGGTGCGCGCCTACACCCTGGCGCGCGAAATCTTCGACCTGGAGCCCTTGTGGGACCAGATCGATGCGCTCGACTACCGCGTCTCCACCGCCCTGCAGCTCGACCTGCTCAGCCAGCTCATCGCCACGGCGCAAAAGGCGGCGCGCTGGATCCTGCGGCGGCGCTCGCAAGGCACCGATCTGCCGACCCTGATCCAGCGCTACCAGCCCGGCGCGCGCGAGCTGCGCGCCCACCTGGCGCAGTGGCTGTCGGCCAACGCGCACAGCCGCTGGCAGGGCGCCACGCAGACCCTGGTGGACGCGGGCGTCGAGCCCGGGCTGGCGCAAAACCTGGCGGCGCTGGAATACATCTTTCCGGCCATGGACCTGGTGGACCTGGCCCAGGCCGTGCCCACCGGCCTGGAGCAGGCGGCACGCGCCTATTTCGGGGTCGACGCCGAGCTGGGTCTGTCCGCCTGGCGCACCGAGATCAACCGCCTGCCCACCGATACGCTGTGGCAGACCCAGGCGCGTGGCAGCGCGCGCGACGACGCCTACTCCATCGCCAGCCAGATCACCCAGGGCCTGCTGGCGCGCGGCGAGGGCGTGGCGCAGTGGTCGCAGCGCAGCAGCGCCCCCATCGCGCGCCTGCAGCGCCTGCAGCAAACCATCAGCCGCCAAAGCCCCGACCTGGCCCCGGTATCCGTGGCCCTGCGCGAGCTGCGGCACTTGGTGTGAGGCGGCGCGGGCCAGTGCCCTATTTCGGCAGGAAAAGCAGCCAGTACACGAGCAGCAGGTTGATCAGCGCGAGCACGCCGGTGCTCAGTTTCCATACGGCGGTGGGGTCGCGCTGCAGCAGCGGGCTGGGGCCCTGGGCCTGCAGCGGGCGGGCGGCGCCGCGTTCCAGGGCCAGGCGGAATTCTTCGGCGGTTTCGAAGCGCTGTTTTTCCTCGCGCGCTACGGCCTTGGCCAGCACCAGGTCGAGCCAGATCGGCACCTGGGGGTTGTGGCGCGAGGCCGGGGTGGGGTCGCGCCAGTAGCGCCCGACCTGGTAGGGCAGCACCTCGCCGTAGGGCAGTTTGCCGGTGAGCATCTGGTACAGCGTGACGCCCAGGGCAAAGAGGTCGCTGCGGGCATCGGGCGGCTGCGGCTCGCCCTGGCTGCCCCCGCTTTGCAGCCCCCACTGCTCGGGGTTGATGTAGCTCGGGGTGCCCGCGTGCAGGGCGCGCGCGGCGGCGCTTTCGCGCCCGCTCAGGGCCACGCCCAGGTCGATCAGGCGCAGCACCTCGTCTTCGCCCCAGTGCAGGTTGGCGGGCTTGATGTCGCGGTGGATCACGCCCTGGCGGTGCAGCAGGCCCAGGGCGGTGAGGGCCTGGGCGCCCCACTGCACGCACTGCGCCACGCTGGGGCGCTGGCCGCTGTCGAGCCACTGTTGCAGGGTCTGGCCGCGGTGCCAGTCGTAGAGCACGTACAGGTGCTGCGGGGCCTGGCCGTCGGGGCGCAGCGGGTGCACGCGCACCAGGTGGCGGGCCGCGCTGCTGCGGTGCATGTGCTGGGCCAGCCAGGCTTCGTGCACCAGCATGGCGCGTTCCTCGGGGTCGTGCGCACGCGCCGGGTGCAGGGTCTTGAGCGCCAGGGTGTGTTCGCCCGCGCGCACCTGGTAGAGGCGGTTGATGCCGCTGTCGGCCACCAGGGCGCTCACGCGCATGCCCTCGAACACGTCGCCTGGACGCAGCAGGGGCGGCACCGGCAGCGCGGCGCTGCCGCGCTGGGCGTCGCGCAGGGTCTGGGCCTGCAGGCCTTGCACGCGCAGCACCAGGGCGCTGGCGTTGTCGCGCGTGGGGGCGGCCAGGGCGGCGTCCACCAGGGCCTGGGCCTGCGCCTGGGCGCTGCTGTGGGCCTGCAGCAGATCGCGCCACTGGCGCTCGCGCAGCACGCCGTGCACGCCGTCCGAGAGCAGCACGAACACGTCGCCCACCTGCAGTTCGCCCTGCACGTAGTCCACCGCCAGGCGCTCTTCCAGGCCCACGGCGCGCACCAGCTGGTGCGCGAAGTCGCGCTCGGGCAGCACGTGGTCGCTGGTCAGGCATTCGCAGTGCGGGCCGCGCAGCAGGTAGGCGCGCGTGTCGCCCACGTGGGCCACGGTGTAGTGGTGGCCGCGCAGCACCAGGGCGGTGAGGGTGCTCAGGCCCAGCAGCGGGCGGCGGCGCTGGTTGGTGCCGACCAGCCAGGTGTTGTGCGCGCCCAGCAGGCGCTCCAGCGCCACCGTGGTGTCCCAGGTGGGCGGGGTGGCGTAGTAGTCCTGCAGCAGGCAGTGCACCGTGGTCTGGGCCGCCTCGCGCCCCATGCCGCCCTGGCTCACGCCGTCGGCCATGGCGGCGATGGCGCCCCAGTCGGCCTCCTGCGCGCCGGGCAGGCGCGCACCGCAAAAGTCCTCGTTCACCGCTTTGGGGCCGGTGGCGCTGCAATAGCCGATGTCGAGCTGGAAGTCCATGGATTGGATCAAGCAACTTTGGTGCCTGGCGCTAAGTAGGGGTGCGTTGTGCACTTAATTGGTGCATTTGGGGTGGAGGGGAGGGGGTGCAGGTGCTGGCACGGCGCTTGCATTGCTCACGCTGTGAGGTGCACGGCGTCTGGGGCCAGCACCACGGCCTGGAAGGTGAAGGCGCCTTTCGCATGTAATGGAGCAATGCTGTGAAAAAACTCAAACTGGTCATGGTGGGCAACGGGATGGCGGGCGTGCGCACCCTGGAAGAACTGCTCAAGGTGGCTCCGGACCTGTACGACATCACGGTCTTCGGCGCCGAGCCGCACCCGAACTACAACCGCATTCTGCTGTCACCCGTGCTCGCTGGCGAGCAGACCCTGGATGAGATTGTTCTCAACCCCTGGGAGTGGTACAGCGACAACGGCGTCACGCTGCACGCGGGCTGGAAGGTCACGCAGGTGGACCGCGTCAAGCGCGTGGTGCATGCCCAGAACGCCGCCGGTGAAACCCAGGAGGCGCCCTACGACCGGCTGCTGCTGTGCACCGGCTCCAACCCCTTCATCCTGCCGGTGCCGGGCAAGGATCTGGCGGGCGTGATCGCCTACCGCGACATCGCCGACACCAACGCCATGATCGACGCCGCCAAGGTGTACCAGAACGCGGTGGTCATCGGCGGCGGCCTGCTCGGCCTGGAGGCGGCCAACGGCCTGATGCTGCGCGGCATGAACGTGCACGTGGTGCACGTGATGGACTGGCTCATGGAGCGCCAGCTCGACACCGTGGCGGGCAAGATGCTGGAGAAGTCGCTCAAGGACCGCGGCCTCAAGTTCCTGATGGGCGCGCAAACCGAAAAGCTCATCGGCACCGAGGACGATGGCCGCGCCGGGCGCGTCAAGGCGATCCGCTTCAAGGACGGCAGCGAAGTCGCCGCCGATCTGGTGGTGATGGCGGTGGGCATCCGCCCCAACACCGATCTGGCCGAGAAGATGCGCCTGCACTGCAACCGCGGCATCGTCGTCACCGACACGCTGCAGACCGTGACCGACCCGCGCATCTACAGCGTGGGCGAGTGCGCCGCGCACCGCGGCGTCGCCTACGGCCTGGTGGCGCCCTTGTTCGAGCAGGCCAAGGTGGCCGCGAACCACCTGGCCGAATACGGCATCGGGCGCTACCTGGGCTCGCAGACCTCCACCAAGCTCAAGGTCACCGGCATCGACCTGTTCTCGGCCGGCAACTTCATGGGCGGCGACGGCACCGAAGAGATCGTCATGAGCGACCCCGGCGGCGGCGTCTACAAGAAGCTCGTGCTCAAGGACGACAAGCTGGTGGGCGCCTGCCTGTACGGCGACACCGTGGACGGCAGCTGGTACTTCAAGCTGCTGCGCGAGGGCCGCAGCGTGGCCGACCTGCGCGACAAGCTCATGTTTGGCGAGAGCAACATCGGCGAGGGTGGGCACGAAGGCCACAACAAGGCCGCCAGCATGCCCGACGACGCCGAGGTCTGCGGCTGCAACGGCGTCACCAAGGGCACGATCTGCAAGGCCATCAAGGAAAAAGGCCTGTTCACCCTGGACGAGGTGCGCAAGCACACCAAGGCCAGCGCCTCCTGCGGCTCCTGCACCGGCCTGGTGGAGCAACTGCTCATGTTCACCGCCGGGGGCGACTACTCGGCGGCTCCCAAGCTCAAGCCCATGTGCGGCTGCACCGAGCACGGCCACCAGGCGGTGCGCGACGCCATCGTGGCGCAAAAGCTGCTGAGCATCGGCGCCGTGATGCGCATGCTGAACTGGAAGACCCCGAACGGCTGCGCCAGCTGCCGCCCGGCCATCAACTACTACCTGATTTCGAGCTGGCCCAAGGAGGCCAAGGACGACCCGCAAAGCCGCTTCATCAACGAGCGCAGCCACGCCAACATCCAGAAGGACGGCACCTACTCGGTCATTCCCCGCATGTGGGGCGGCGAGACCAGCGCCAGCGAGCTGCGCCGCATCGCCGACGTGGTGGACAAGTACCAGATCCCCACCGTCAAGGTCACCGGCGGCCAGCGCATCGACCTGCTGGGGGTGAAGAAGGAAGACCTGATCGCGGTCTGGAAGGACTTGGGCATGCCCAGCGGCCACGCCTACGCCAAGGCGCTGCGCACGGTCAAGACCTGCGTCGGCTCCGAATGGTGCCGCATGGGCACCCAGGACAGCACCCAGATGGGCAAGGACCTGGAGCGCGCCCTGTGGCGCATGTACGCCCCGCACAAGGTCAAGCTCGCGGTCTCGGGCTGCCCGCGCAACTGCGCCGAGGCCGGCATCAAGGACGTGGGCGTGATCGGCGTGGATTCGGGCTGGGAGATGCACATCGGCGGCAACGCCGGCATCAAGACCGAGGTGGCGCACTTCTTCGTCAAGCTCAAGACCGCCGAAGAGGTGCTGGAGTACTCGGGCGCCTTCCTGCAGCTCTACCGCGAAGAGGGCTGGTACCTGGAGCGCACCGTGCACTACATCCACCGCGTCGGCCTGGACCACGTCAAGCGCAAGATCCTGGAAGACGCCGCCAACCGCCAGGCCCTGTGGGCGCGGCTGCAGGACGCGCTCCAGGGCGAGCCCGACCCCTGGTTCGACTTTGAAGAGGCGCAGGTGGACCAGCGCCAGTTCCAGGCCCTGGCCGCCCCGGTTTGATTTTTTACAAGCATTTTTGGCCACTGGCCCGCGTGGATAAAGCGCGAACAGCTATGAAAGTGATAGCACCATGAGCAACAAGGATTGGAAGGCGATTTGCCGTGTGGAAGACATCCCGGTGCTGGGCGCACGCCGCGTGACGCGGCCCCAGGGCCTGGAGGTGGCGGTGTTCCGCGCCCAGAACGACCAGGTCTACGCGCTGCTGGACCGCTGCCCGCACAAGGGCGGCGTGCTCTCGCAAGGCATCGTGTTCGGCACCAGCGTGGCCTGCCCGGGCCACAACTGGACCATCCGCCTGGACGACGGCCAGGCCCAGGCCCCGGACGAGGGCTGCACCCCGCGCTTTTCCGTCAAGGTCGAAGACGGCCAGGTCTACCTGTGCGCGGTCGAACTCGCCACCCTGGCCCTGGACCTGACCCGCCCGCTGGCGGGCCCCGGCTGCCGGCACCACGCATGACCGTCACGCGCTCCACCTGTGCCTACTGTGGGGTGGGCTGCGGCGTCCTGATCGAGAGCGAGGGCGGCCGCATCACGGGGGTGCGCGGCGACCCCGAGCACCCGGCCAACTTCGGGCGCCTGTGCTCCAAGGGCTCCACCCTGCACCTGACGGCGCGCCCCGAAGTGCAGGCCCAGGTGCGCCTGCTGCAGCCCATGAAGCGTTGGCAGCGCGGCGCCGAGCCGCAGCCCCTGGACTGGTCGGTGGCGCTGGACGAACTCAGTGCGCGCCTGGCCCAGACCGTGGCCGCGCACGGCCCCGACGCCGTGGGCCTGTACGTCTCGGGCCAGCTGCTCACCGAGGACTACTACGCCTTCAACAAATTCGCCAAGGGTTTGCTGGGCACCAACAACATCGACACCAATTCGCGCCTGTGCATGAGCAGCGCCGTGGCCGGGTACAAGAGCACCCTGGGCGCCGACGCCCCCCCGGCCTGCTACGAAGACCTGGCCGAGGCGGCCACGCTGTTCATCACCGGCGCCAACCCGGCCTGGGCGCACCCCATCGTGTTTCGGCGCATCGAAGACGCCAAACGCGCCAACCCGGCCCTGAAAATCATCGTCTGCGACCCCCGGCGCACCGACACCGCCGAGCTGGCCGACCTGCACCTGGCGCTCAAGCCCGGCTCCGACGTCTGGCTCTACCACGGCATGCTGCGCTGCATGCTCGAACACGGCTGGGTCGACGGCAGCTATATCGCCGCCCACACCCGCGGCTGGGACGCCCTGGCGGCGCAGGTGCAGCAGGCCACGCCCGAACAGGTCGAGCGCCACTGCGGCGTGGCCGCCGCCGAGCTGCTGCTGGCCTCGCGCTGGTTTGCCGGCCTGGGTGACGGCGCCAGCGCCAGCGCGCGCCAGCCCACCCTGAGCCTGTACTGCCAGGGCCTGAACCAGTCCGTGCACGGCACCGACAACAACGCCGCCCTGATCAACCTGCACCTGGCCTGTGGCCAGATCGGCAAAAGCGGCGCCGGGCCGTTCTCGCTCACCGGCCAGCCCAACGCCATGGGCGGGCGCGAGGTCGGCGCCCTGGCCAACCAGCTCAGCGCCCACCGCAACCTGGCCGACCCCGCGCACCGCGCCGAAGTCGCCGCCCTGTGGGGCGTGCCCGAAGTGCCGGGCACGCCGGGCAAGTCTGCCGTGGAAATGTTCGAGGCTGCCGCCGACGGCCAGATCAAGCTGCTGTGGATCGCCTGCACCAACCCCGCGCACAGCCTGCCCGATCAGGCCCTGGTGCGCCGCGCCCTGCAGCGCGCCGAGTACGTGGTGCTGCAAGACGCCTACGCCACCGTGGCCACGGCGCGCTACGCCGACCTGCTGCTGCCCGCCGCCACCTGGGGCGAGAAGGAAGGCACCGTCACCAACAGCGAGCGACGCATCAGCCGCGTGCGCGCCGCCGTAGCCGCGCCCGGCCAGGCCTGGGCCGACTGGCGCATCGTCACCGAAGTGGCGCGGCGCCTGCAGCCCCTGCTGGGCGCGCGCGCCCAACTGCCCAGCCTGTTCCCGTACCAGAGCCCGCAAGAGATCTGGAACGAGCACCGCGAGAGCACCCGCGGGCGCGACCTGGACATCACCGGCCTGGATTGGGTCCAGCTCGAAGCCGCCCCCCAGCAGTGGCCCTGCCCCGAAGGCCAGGCACAGGGCACCGAGCGCCTGTATGCCGACGGCCGGTTTGCCACCTCGGACGCGCGCGCGCAGTTCGCGCTGGCGCAGCCCGGCAGCGTGGCCGAACCCACCGACAGCCGCTACCCGCTCGCGCTGCTCACCGGGCGGCTGCGCGACCAGTGGCACGGCATGAGCCGCAGCGGCACGGTCGAGAGCCTGTGGGCCCACGCCAGCGAGCCCGTGGCCCAGATGGCGCGCGCCGACATGCAGCGCCTGCAACTGCAAGACGGCGACCTCGCCTACCTCACCAGCCGGCGCGGCAGCATCGTGCTGCCGGTGCAGGGCAGCGACACCCTCCAGAGCGGCCAGGTGTTCGTGCCCATGCACTGGGGCGACGAAGTCCTGGGCGGCGCCAGCAGCACCGGCCAGCGCCTGGCCGGCATCAATGCCCTGACCGTGCGCGCACGCTGCCCGCAGTCGCAGCAGCCCGAACTCAAGCACGCCGCCATCAAGGTGCTCAAGGCCGAGCTGCCCTGGGGTGTGTGGGCGCAGGCCTGGCTGGCGCGCGAGCAGCTGCACCAGGCACGCCAGGCGCTGCAGGCGCTGATGGTCGAATTCCCCTTTGCCAGCTGCACCGTGTTCGGCCGCGCCGATGCGGGCGTGGGCCTGCAGTTCCGCGCTGCCGCCCACCAGCCGCTGGAGCTGGCCCTGCTCGAACGCATCGCCGCGCTGCTGGGCGTGCAGGGCACACGCGTCATCAGCTACGCCGACGCGCGCAAAGGCCAGTGGCGCCGCGCCCGCATCGAAGAAGACGAGCAGCAGCAGACCCTGGAGGGCATCGTGCTCGCTGGCGACGTGCGCGCCCAGGCCTGGATCGCCACCCTGCTGCAGGACCGCCTGCCCGCCCACCCCTTTGGCCGCGCCCTGCTGCAGCCCGGCGCGCAGCCGCCGGTGAAGGTGCAGGCCAGGGGCGCGGTGGTGTGCACCTGCCACAACGTCGGCGAGAGCGCCATCCAGGGCCTGCTGCAGCGCTGCGTGGGCGACGCCAGCCAGCGCCTGCAGCAGCTCAAGGACACGCTGCGCTGCGGCACCCAGTGCGGCTCCTGCGTGCCGCAGCTGCAGCGCATGGTGCGCGCCAGCCTGGCACCCGTTTGAGCCTGGGCCAACAGGCGCTCAGCCGGTGCTGTCCGGGCCCGCGTCGGCCACCGGCGTCGGCTCCTGGGCGGATGCGGGCAGGTGGGCCGGAAAACGCAGCGTGAAGGTGGTTCCGCGCCCCATCGCGCTATCGCACCGGATGCTGCCGTGCAGGCTGCTGGTGACCAAGTTGTAGACCACATGCAGGCCCAGACCGCAGGAGCCGCTGCTGCGGCGCGTGGTGAAAAACGGGTCGAAGATATGGCCCAGGTGCTCGCCGGGGATGCCGCGGCCATTGTCGGTAAAGCGCAGCAGCACGTCCCCGTCCTGCAAACTGGCGTCCAGGTGCAGCGTGCCCGGGGTCTGGGCGTCGAAGGCGTGCGTCAGCGCGTTCGCCAGCAGGCCGGTGAGCACATGCGACAGCGCGCCCGGGTAGGTGTCCAGCTCCAGGTCGCTGGGGCAGTCCACCGTGATCGTGTGGGCGCCCTTCCTCAGCTGCGGGCGCAGGCTGTCGAGCAGCGCGCCCAGGTAGTTCGCCAGATGGAAATGCCGCCGCTCCTCGCTGCTCTGGTCCACGGCCACCTGCTTGAAGCTGCGTATCAGCTGCGCAGCCCGCTCCAGGTTGGACAGCACCAGCCGGGTCGACTCGCGCGTGACGCCCACATAGCGGTCCAAGTCGGAGCGTTTCATGGCATTGGCCTGCAACAGGCCCTCGATCTGGGCAGACACCCCCTCCAGGTGGCTGGCCGCTATCAGCGCCACCCCCACCGGGGTGTTGATCTCGTGCGCCACACCCGCCACCAGTTGCCCCAGCGAGGCCATTTTTTCCGCCTGCACCAGCTGTTCCTGGGTCCGCTTCAGCTCCGCCAGCGCGGTCTCGGCGCGCTCCCTGGCGCGCACCAGCTCGGTGACATCGGCGTAGGTCGTGACAAAGCCGCCGATCGGCGCCGGCAACGGGGTCCCCTGCACTTCCAGCACGGTCCCGTTGGGGCGTTCGCGGCGAAAGCGGTGTGCCACCGGGTGGCGTGCGGTTTCCAGGCGCGCCTGAACCAGTTCCTCCACCGCGCCCGGCCCGTACTCGCCGCGTTCGGCGTTGTAGCGGAAGATCTCGGCCAGGGGGGTCCCTTCGCTTCCCAGGTGGTCCGGAAAGCCCAGCAGGTCGAGGAACTTGCGGTTGTGCACCAGCAGCCGCAGATCGCCATCGAACAGGCTGATGCCCTGGGAAATATTGTCCACCGTCGCCTCCAGCAGGGCGGTCTTCTTGGCCAGTTCGGCCTCGCGCTGGCTCAGGCGGCCGGTGCGTTCGGCCACCCGCGCCTGCAGCGCGCCCAGGCTGCCGCGCAGCTTCGTTTCTGCCGCGTTGCGGGCCGTCACATCGGTGTAGATCGTCACGAAGCCACCCCCCGGCAGGGGCGTGCCGCGCACCTCTATCACCCGCCCATCGGGGCGTATGCGCTCAAAGCAGTGCGCCACTTCGCGCCGGGCCAGCTCCACGCGCTGGCGCGACAGCTGCAGCGGATCGCCCGGGCCGTACTCCCCCCGCTGCGCATTGAAGCGCACCATGTCCGCAAAAGGGGTGCCGATGCGGCACAGCTCGGGCGGGAAGTCCAGCATCCGTTGCACCGCGCGGTTGCACGCCACCAGAACCAGGCGCGCGTCGAACACCGTAATCCCCTGGTCCAACTGGTCCAGGGCGTCCGCCAGGGGCTGCTCCATGGGGCATTGCGCCGCCTCGGGGGCGGCGTGCACGCACAGCAGCAGGCCCCCCTCGCTGCGCCGGTGCGCCACCAGACCCGGCGCCAGCGGCAGGCTGTCCGCCTGGCGCAGCAGGGCCGCCGCGTCGGGGGCGTGCGTGGCTCCGGCATGGCGCAGCAGGTCCTCCAGGGGCGTTCCCAACTCTGCCGCACCGGGCGGCAGCAGCGCAAGGGCGCGGCGGTTGGCGCCGATGATCCGCAGGTCCTCACCGACCAGCACCACCCCTTCTCCCAGGAGGTCCAAGTCGCGGACAGTCAAGGATGGCACGGGCAACTCCGTTTCAGGCGCGTCGGTCGCCGTGAGAAACTTACATCCGTATGGCGCCCAAGACAAGCAAAAAGTAGCGCCGCCCGGCATTAACACAATTGCGCCGCATGCGGGGCAGGGTGGCGGCTCCTGATTGCATATTTGCTGATCTGGATCAAGCAAACCGCAAACCCCATGGTTTCCGGAATTTGGCCCCATAGGTAGCGTGTAGCATCAGCGAAAACACTAAATCTAGTGATTCGAGGAGACGCGCATGCTCACCCACGCCCCCGCTGGCACCACCCACATCATCAAGCGCGACGGCACGCTCAAGCCCTTCGACCCGGCCAAGATCGCCTATGCGCTGGAGCGCGCGGGCCTGGCCGCGGCCGAATTCGATGCCGCCGAGGCCCAGCGCGTCACCCAGTACCTGGTGCTGCCCAAACTGCGCGCGCAGGGCCACACCACGCCCCACATTGAGCAGATCCAGGACGCCGTCGAGGCTGCGCTGTTCGACGCCGGCTACCGCAAGACCCTGCGCGCCTACATCGTCTACCGCGAACAGCACCGCAAGCTGCGCCGCGACCGCCACAGCCTGGTGGACGTCGAATCCAGCATGAACGAATACCTGCAGCAGCAGGACTGGCGCGTCAACGCCAACGCCAACCAGGGCTACTCCCTGGGCGGGCTCATTCTCAATGTCTCGGGCAAGGTGGTGGCCAACTACTGGCTCAACCACGTCTACCCCACCGAGGTGGGCGAGGCGCACCGCAGCGCCGCCATCCACATCCACGACCTGGACATGCTCAGCGGCTACTGTGCTGGCTGGTCGCTGCGCACCCTGCTGCACGAAGGGCTCAACGGCGTGGGCGGCAAGGTCGAAAGCGGCCCGCCCCAGCACATGGCCAGCGCCGTGGGGCAGATCGTCAACTTCCTGGGCACGCTGCAAAACGAGTGGGCCGGGGCCCAGGCTTTTTCCAGCTTCGACACCTACATGGCCCCCTTCATCAAGAAGGACGGCATGGATTTCGAGGCCGTCTACCAGTGCATGCAGGAGCTGGTCTACAACCTCAACGTGCCCTCGCGCTGGGGCACGCAGACCCCCTTCACCAACCTCACTTTCGACTGGGTCTGCCCGCAGGACCTGCGCGAGCAGGTGCCCGTGATCGGAGGGCGTGAGGTCGACTTCACCTATGGCGACTGCCAGGCGGAAATGGACATGATCAACCGCGCCTACATCGCGGTCATGAGCGCGGGCGACGCCAAGGGCCGCGTCTTCACCTTCCCCATCCCCACCTACAACATCACCCCCGACTTCGACTGGCACAGCCCCAACGCCCAGGCCTTGTTCGAAATGACCGCCAAGTACGGCCTGCCCTACTTCCAGAACTTCGTCAATTCCGAACTAAAGCCCCACATGATCCGCTCCATGTGCTGCCGCCTGCAGCTCGACCTGCGCGAGCTGCTCAAGCGCGGCAACGGTCTGTTCGGATCGGCCGAACAGACCGGCTCGCTCGGCGTGGTCACCATCAACTGCGCGCGCCTGGGTTACCTCTACGCGGGCGACGAAGAGGGCCTGTACCGCGAGCTTGACCGCCTGCTGGCGCTCGGGCGCGACAGCCTGGAGATCAAGCGCAAGGTGATCCAGCGCCACATGGACAACGGCCTGTTCCCCTACACCAAGCGCTACCTGGGCACGCTGCGCAACCACTTCTCCACCCTGGGCGTGAACGGCATCAACGAGATGGTGCGCAACTACACCCAGGACCTGGAAGACATCAGCACCTCCTGGGGCCAGGCCTTTGCCGTGCGCCTGCTCGACCACGTGCGTGCACGCATGGTCCAGTTCCAGGAACAGACCGGCCACATGTACAACCTGGAGGCCACCCCGGCCGAAGGCACCACCTACCGCTTCGCCAAGGAAGACGCCAAGCGCCACCCCGGCATCCTGCAGGCCGGCACCGCCGAGCAGCCCTACTACACCAACTCCAGCCAGCTGCCCGTGGGCTACACCGACGACCCCTTCGAGGCACTGGAGCTGCAAGACGAGCTGCAGCGCAAATACACCGGCGGCACCGTGTTGCACCTGTATATGAACGAGCCCGTGAGCAGCGCCCAGGCCTGCCGCGAACTGGTGCGCCGCGCGCTGAGCCGGTTTCGCCTGCCCTACATCACCGTCACGCCCACCTTCTCGGTCTGCCCCACGCACGGCTACCTGGCCGGGCGCCACGACTTCTGCCCCCACTGCGACGAAGAACGCCTGGCGCGCAAACGCGCCGCCCTGCAACCCGCCTGAACCCGCCGGAGACACTGCCATGCCCCCCACCGCCGCCCCCACCGAAACCCTCGCCACCGCCACCGCCACCGACGCCGCAGCCGCCGAGGCCGTCACCCTGCGCGACGACGAACGCCAGCGCTGCGAAGTCTGGACCCGCGTCATGGGCTACCACCGCCCAGTGGCCTCCTTCAACACCGGCAAGAAGGGCGAGTTCGCCGAGCGCACCTATTTCCGCGAGGGGCGCTGCCAGCCCCCGCTGCGCTGACGCGGCGCCACCGGGTCGGCACGCACCGTGCTCAAGGTCGGGGGGCTGACCCCCTTTTCCGCCACCGACTACCCCGGCAAGCTCAGCGCCGTGGTGTTCGTGCAGGGCTGCCCCTGGGCCTGCCGCTACTGCCACAACCCGCACCTGCAGCCGCGCGCCACCCCCGCCGCCCTGGCATGGCCCGAAGTGCTGGAGCGGCTGCGCCGGCGCGTGGGCCTGCTCGATGCCGTGGTGTTCAGCGGCGGCGAGCCCACCCTGGACCCGGGCCTGCTTGACGCCGTGCGCCAGGTGCGCGCCCTGGGCTTTGCCGTCGGCCTGCACACGGCGGGCATTTACCCGCGCCAACTGGAGCACCTGCTGCCCGAACTGGACTGGGTCGGGCTGGACATCAAGGCCCTGGCGCAAGAGTACGACGCCGTCACGGCGGTCCAGGGCAGCGCCCAGGCGCCGTGGCACAGCCTGCAGGCTTTGCTCGCCAGCGGGGTGGGCTGTGAAGTGCGCACCACCTTGCTGCCGGGGCTGCACGATCGCTCGCACCTGCGCGCGCTGGCCGACCAGTTGCGCCAGCACGGCGTGCGCCACTGGGCCGTGCAGGCCTTTCGCGCCACCGGGTGTGCCGACGCTGGCGTGGCACGGCAGTCCACGCTGTCCTGGTCCGAAGCCGAGCGCAGGGAACTGGCGCGTGGCTTCGATGCCCTGGTCTTTCGGGCTGCCGTCTAAGGACCACCCCTTTCAAGGTCTTGCTGCAGTCTTTCGAGGATTGCCGGGTCTTTGGTCTGTGCTGCTCGCCTGGCCAAAGGTGCGCGGGAGCGCGTGCCCAAGGCGTGTGCGGCGGCGCGTGTGTCCAAGGCGTGTACGGGCAGGGCGCAGCGTTTTCCATGGTGGCGACCGCCGCTGCGCGTCGGTTGCCCTGCGGTGCTCGCAGCAGGCGGGTGCCGCGCAACTCGC
>JBQTHH010000075.1:0-18724 GCA_052390055.1 Rhodoferax sp. | reverse complement strand
AGCGCGGCGGCGAGGTGGTCACGCAGGTGGTGCACACCATGCAGCAGATCGACGCCAGCAGCAAGAAGATCGCCGACATCATCAGCGTGATCGACGGCATCGCCTTCCAGACCAACATCCTGGCGCTCAATGCGGCGGTGGAGGCGGCGCGCGCGGGCGAACAGGGCCGCGGCTTCGCCGTGGTGGCGTCCGAGGTGCGCGCGCTGGCCGGGCGCAGCGCCGAGGCAGCCAAGGAGATCAAGAGCCTGATCGTGACCTCGGTGGAGAAGGTCGAGTCGGGCACCCTGCTGGTGACGCAGGCGGGCAGCACCATGGACGAAATCGTGCAGTCGGTGCGCCGCGTGGCCGACGTGGTGGGGGAGATCACGGCGGCGGCATCGGAGCAAAGCTCCGGCATTGCCGGGGTGAACCAGTCGATTGGGCAACTGGACCAGATGACGCAGCAGAACGCGGCGCTGGTGGAGCAAAGCGCGGCGGCGGCGCAGAGCCTGCGCGATCAGGCCGAGCGGCTCAAGCAGGCGGTGGCGGTGTTCAAGCTGGCGGCCCATCTGGTGGAGTCCGCTGGAATTGCCCACACATCCGCGCCGAGGCTGGCCCCCCGGCCCGCAGGCGCTGCGTTGGCGTCGCCGCGCCTGGCAGGGAACCAGAAGCCCATGGCCAAGAAGCCCGCCGCCCCCCGTCCGGCGCTGGCACACGCTGGCGCTGCGCCGTCCAAGCCAGCGCCCAGGCCCGCATCGGCCCCGCCCAAGCCAGCGCCCCAGGCGCATGCCGACGACTGGGAAACCTTCTGAACACGTTCGGGGCAGCCCTTCCCCCGGGGAGGAGGGCCGCAGAGGCCGCTGGCAGTGGGGGGTGTCTGCGCTTGCGTCACAATCGGCGCTTTTTCCCCGGACACCAGCCATGGCAGAAGAAGCCACCATTGACCTTCCCTCCGGCGCCAGTGAAGCGCCAGGCCCCAGCGCGCAGGCCGTGCTGCAGTTGCTGGCGCAACGTTTCCCCGGCTTGTGGGGGGCCTCCGTCATGCCGCTCAAGCGGGGCATCTTTCAGGAGCTGGCACAGGCCCTGGGCGATGAAGTCCCCCGCGCGGCCCTGAAGGAAGCCCTGGCGCGCCATACCCGCTCCACCCCCTATCTGCGCGCCATGGCCAGCGGGCAGGCGCGCACCGACCTGCAGATGTGTGCGGTCGAGCCGGTCAGCCTGGAGCACCGCCTGGGGGCTTTGCAGGAGCTGTACCGCAGGCGGACCCAGCGTGCCGCACAGGACAAGGGCGTGCAGCAGCAGGCGGCGCAGTCCCTGCAGCGCGGCCTGGTGCAGGCGCTGCAGGCCCAACCCGGCGCGCGCATGGACCTGGTGGGCCTGACGGCCACTTGGCCTGCGGCCATGCAGCGTGTGGTCGACGCGGCCCTGGCCGATTACGAGCGCCAGCGCGCGCGCGACGCGGCCCTGCTGCAGGCCTTTGCCGCCAGCGGCCAGAGCGAGGAAGACTTCGCCCGCTCCTGGGGGCGTCCGCTGGCACAGCTGCAGGCGGCGCTCAGGCGCCGGTCGCCGCTCTGAACAGGTTCTGAAAGGCTGCCGTTTTCTTTGACGGCCCACCCCCGTCGTGCAATACTTTTCCCCAGTGAGCGCAGGCGGTGGCGGGGGCGATCTGCCCGCATCGGCCTGTGCCGGGCCTGGGGCTGTCTTCGGCCATCCGGGAGTACCTGCTGAGCATGGTGAGGTGCGAATCATGAAAGACGCGGAGATACACCGTTCGTCCATGGGGGCGCTGCTGGACCAGGAAAACGTCACGCTGCGTGGTCCGGGGCAGCGCGAGCAGGACGTGGACCCCCTCGATGCGAGCGACACCCTTCCCGGGCAGGTGGCTCCAGGGCACATCCTGCTGGTGGACGACGAGGCCAATATCCTGACCGCGCTCAAACGGGTCTTTCGCACCCTGGACTGCGTCGTGCACACCGCCGACAGCGGGCGTGCCGGCCTGCAGGTGCTGGCGCACGAAAAAATCGATCTGGTGATTTCGGACATGCGCATGCCCCACATGTCCGGCGCCGAGTTCCTGCACCAGGTGCGCCGGCATGACCCGAGCATCGTGCGTGTCCTGCTGACGGGCCACTCGGACATGGATGAGACCATCGCGGCCATCAACCGGGGCGAGATATTCCGCTACCTGTCCAAGCCCTGGGATGAGCGCGAGGTCTTGCTGGTGGTGAAGCAGGCGCTGGAGAACCGGCGCCTGCTGGACGACAAGCGCCGGCTGGAGGAACTGGTGCAGGCCCAGAACCTGCAGCTGCGCGAGTGGAATGCATCGCTGGAAAAGAAGGTGCACGCTCGCACCGGCGAGCTGCACCAGACCATGCAGCTGCTGGAGGCGGCCCACGCCGAGCTGAAAAAGAGTTTTGTGACGTCGATCAAGGTTTTTTCCAACCTGATCGACATGCGCGAGGGGTCCATGGCCGGGCATGCGCGGCGTGTCGCCGACCTGTCGCGCTCGATCGCGGTGCAGATGGGCATCCCCGACAGCGAGGTGCAGGATATTTTCATTGCCGGTCTGCTGCACGACATCGGCAAGTTCGGCCTGCCCGACAGTGTCTTGCGCAAGCCCTATGCGACCCTGAGCTTCGAGGAGCGCAAGGAGGTGAACAAGCACCCGATCAAGGGGCAGGCTGTGTTGATGGACCTGGACCAGCTGGCCGAGGTGGGCCTGATCATCCGCCACCACCACGAGCGCTTTGACGGGCAGGGCTATCCGGATGGCTTGTCCGGGCTGTCCTTGCCCTTGGGCGCGCGCATTCTGGCGGTGGCCAACGATTACGACGCCCTGCTGGCCGGGCTGATGCAGCTGCGCAAGTTCACCAAGGAAGGGGCCTTGCAGGAGATCCAGCAGAATGCCGGAAAACGCTACGACCCGACGGTGGTGCGGATACTCACCCGCCTGCTCGATGGTGCGACCGAGAGCGTGGAGTGCGCCAGCGGTGAGCTGGAGATCGGTACCGACAAGCTCGCCGTGGGCATGCAGCTCTCACGCGATCTGATGACCCGCGATGGGGTCTTGCTGCTGTCCAAGGAGCGGCCGCTGGACAACAAGATCATTGCCCAGATCCGCCATTACGAAAAAATCGATGGCCGCGCCCTGTCGGCCTTCATTACCGCGCGGTGAGGGCGGTCAGCGCCGGGTGTCGTCCGGCAGCGAGACCGGGCGCTGCACGTGCACCTTGAGTTCGAGCCCTCCCACACGTTCGAAGTCGCGGATCTTCTGGATCAGGCGCCCTTCGAGCCGGTGCCCGGCCGAGAGCATCAGCAGGCCCGAGGGCGTGATCAGGTCGCGGGTGATGATCATGCCGGGCTCCAGTGAGTCGGATGCCAGCTCCACCTCTTCGACCGCAGCGCGCTCCTGGGCCTCCTTGTGGGCTGCGCCCAGGGCGCCGACAAAGGCCGCCACCACCTGGGGGTCGTAGCGCTTGCCTGCGGCGTGCTGGATCAGGGTCTGGGCCTCGGCGGGCGAGAGCTGCTTTTGCACCAGGGCGCCGATCTGCATGTTGTCGTAGTCGCTGGCCACGGCCAGGATGCGCGCGCCCAGGGGGATGGCGTCCGCGGCCTTCTTGTGCGGAAAGCCAGAGCCGTCGTAGCGCTCGAACTGGGCGCTGATGATGTCGCTGGCGTTCTGCAGCTCCTGCAGGGGCATGAGCAGCTGTTCGGCCTGCACGATGTGGTTGCGGTAGTGCTCCAGCTGCGGCGGGCTCATGGAGCCCACGGCGGTGCGCAGCAGGTCGTCACTGAAACCGACCTTGCCGATCTCGTGCAGCAACGCGGCCACGAACAGGTCCTGCTGCTGCTGCGGCGGCAGGCCCATCTTGAGCGCGATGCGCCGACACAGGTCGGCCACGCGCCGGGAGTGGCCGGACAGCGCACCACCGCGCATTTCCAGCAGGGTGGAGAAGATCTTGATCGAGGTGACGAAGCTGGATTTGAGCCGTTCGTTGGCGGCGCTGAGTTGCTGGGTGCGTTCGGCCACCCGGGCTTCCAGGTGGGTGTTGAGGCGGCGCAGCTCGTCGTTCTGGCTCGCCGTGAGCGCTTCCAGGCGGCGTTTTTCCAGCTCCAGGGTCTTGCGCTCCAGCGCCTGGCGCACGATCAGCACGACGTCGTTGTCGTCCCAGGGTTTGGCGATGTAGCGGTAGATCTCCCCGCGGTTGATGGCGCCGACGATGGAGTTGATCTCGGAATAGCCGGTGAGCAGCAGGCGCACGGTGTCGGGCCAGCGCTGGCGCACCTGCTCCAGGAACTGGGTGCCATCCATTTCCGGCATGCGCATGTCCGAAATGACGACATCGACGGGGGTGGTGTCGAGCAGCGAGAGCCCGGCCTGGCCCCCGACGGCGGTGTGTACGGTCAGCCCGGCGCTGCGAAACAGGCGCTTGAGCGCGGACAGGATGTTGGGTTCATCGTCCACGCACAGGATGCTGGGCTTGGGGGCCCCCAGCGGGTCGGCGCCAGGGTCCAGCGGGCGCGCGCTCAGGGCGGTGTCGTTGGTGTCGGTCATGGTGTCGCTGCGGCCGCGGCCGCGCCGGGTTGGGTCAGGGGAATGGTGACGGTGAAGGTGGTGCCCAGGCCGGGTGCGGACTGGACGTCGATGCGGCCGCCATGCTTTTGCACGATGCCATAGGACAGCGACAGGCCCAGCCCGGTGCCCTGGCCAATGGGCTTGGTGGTGAAGAAGGGGTCGAAGATGCGGCGCAGGTGCTCCGTGGCGATGCCGGCGCCGTTGTCCTGCACGCTGAACCAGGCGCTGCGCTCATCGCAGCCGGTGGATACGGTGATGGTGCCACGCTGCGTTCCCATGGCCTGGGCGGCATTGACCACCAGGTTCAGGACCACCTGGTTGATCTGGGAGGGCAGGCACTGCACCTCGGGCAGAGAACCGTATTGCTTGATCACGTCGGCGCGGTATTTGATCTCGTTGTGAACGATGTTCAGGGTGGAGTCTATGCCTTTGTTCAGGTCCGCATATTGCCACTCGCTGCTGGCCTCGCCGCGGGAGAAGTCTTTGAGGTCCTGCACGATCTTGCGCACCCGTTCGATGCCTTCGCGCGATTCACGCATCAGGTGGGGCACGTCGTCCTTCACGAAGGCGATGTCGCGCTGTTCCCGGATTTCATCGATGCGCTGGCGCGTGCTGGCGTCGCCGATGAGGGCATGCGCGTCCTCATAGGCCTGCAGCACGGCGAACAGGTCCTGCTGGTATTCCTCCAGGGTGCCGAAGTTGGAGAACACGTAGCCGATCGGGTTGTTGATTTCGTGGGCCACCCCGGCGGCGAGCTGGCCGATGGAGGCCAGCTTTTCGGCGTGCACCAGGTGCTCCTGGGTGGCCACCAGCTGTTCGTTGAGTTTTTGCAATTGCTCGTTGTGCTGGCGCAGCGTCTGCTCGTGCTCGCGCAGGGCGTCGTTGGCCTGGCGCAGGTCGGCGGTGCGCTGCGCCACGGTGGATTCGAGCAGTGCATTGTGCTCGGCGATGGAGCAGACGTGCCGGTAGGCGCGCAGCTTGCTGTACAGGAGCGCGCGCAGCTTGGGCGCGGTCATTTCGGACTTTTCCTTGAAGTCGTCGATGTCGTAGTCGCGGATCACGGTTTCCTCGGGCAGGTGCCCGGCCTGGCCGGTGCGCATGACGATGCGTATGCGTTCGTCGCCCAGGGTGCGCCGCATCCACTGCACCAGCTCGAGCCCGGCCAGCTCCGATTCCATCACGATATCGACGATGGCCAGTGCGAAGGGGGGGCCCTGCTGCAGCAGCTCGCGCGCCGTGTCGCCCCGGTAGGCGGACACCATGTCCAGGCATTGCCCTTCGAAGGCGAAGTCGGCCAGCGCCATGCGCGTGGCGGCGTGGATGTCGGGGTCGTCGTCCACGATCAGCACGCGCCAGCCCGCGGGCAGCGGCGCCTGGGCTTCGTTTTCCTCCGGTGCGAACAGCAGCGGGGCGTCGTGGTCGTGGTCGTCCGTGCTCATTGCCCGGCTCCTGGTGCCTGGGGGGCATCGGCCTGCACCAGCGGCAGGGTGACGCGAAAGGTGGTGCCCTTGCCGGTTTCGGTGCTGACGTCGATCTTGCCGTGGTGTTTTTGCACGATGCCGTAGGACAGCGACAGGCCCAGCCCGGTTCCCTTGCCCACGGGTTTGGTGGTGAAGAAGGGGTCGAAGATGCGCGGCAACACGTCTTTCGGGATGCCGGAGCCGTTGTCGGCGACCTCGAACCACGCATTCTGGCCCTCGCTGCCGGTGCGCACGGTGATCTTGCCGCGTGTGTCGCCCATGGCGTGGGCGGCATTGACGACCAGGTTCATGATGACCTGGTTGACCTGGGAGGCCATGCACTGGACTTCGGGGATCTCGCCGTACTCGCGCACGATGTCGGCCTTGTACTTGACTTCGTTGTTGACGATGTTGAGGGTGGAGTCGATGCCCTTGTTGAGGTCGGCGAACTGCCACTCTTTGGTGGCGTCGACGTGGGAGAAGTCCTTGAGGTCCTGCACGATCTTGCGCACCCGCACGATGCCTTCCTTGGACTCGTGCATCAGGGTGGGGATGTCTTCCAGCAGGAACTCCAGGTCGTTGGCGGCCTTGAGCGAGGCCAGTTGCGAGCGGGCGGCGGCGTCGCCGATGGCGTTTTCCGATTGTTCGTAGGCGCGCAGCACTTCAAACAGGTCTTCGAGGTATTTCTCCAGCGTGCCGAAGTTGGAGAAGATGTAGCCGATCGGGTTGTTGATCTCGTGGGCCACCCCGGCAGCGAGCTGGCCGATGGAGGCGAGCTTTTCGGACTGCACCAACTGCTCCTGCGCCGAGGCGAGTTTGACGTTGAGCTGCTGCAGCTCGGTGTTGCGTTCGGTCAGGGTCTGCTCCGCGCGGGTGCGCCGCTCCACGTCTTCGAGCAGGGTCTGGTTGACGCGGGCCAGCTCCGCGGTGCGCTCTTCCACCAACTGTTCCACTTCCAACTGGGCCACCATGAGCGCGTTTTCCGCGATTTTGCGCTGCGAGATGTCCTGCAGGGTCTCGATCGCGCCCACCAGCCGCCCGTGTTCGTCGCGGATCGGGGCGGCGGTGAAGAACAGCCACAGGCCGTTGCTGCCGAGGTTGGGAAAGAAGCCTTCGGCCTCGTAGGCGTCGGGAACGGTGAGGGAGCGGCGGTAGCGGTTCTGGTAGAGGTCGTCGAGGATCGCCTCCATGGCGTTTTCCACGATCAGGTCGGCCATGACGGGGCGGTCGTCGCCATAGATGACCTGGCCCATGGTGCGGGTCCACAGCACATCGTCGGCCTTGATCTTGAGCAGGTAGGCGCAGGCTTTGTTCAGGTGGGTGACCTGGTGGTTGATGTCGATGGCGAACATCGGCACCGGGTTTTCGTCCAGCAGCTTGGCGGCAAGGTCAAACATGAAGGGCTCCTCAGGTCACGAACAGCAGTTCCAGTCCGGCGATGTGCGGATGCACGGCCCGCATGGTGCGCAGCAGCCGCTCTTCGCTGACGTGCAGCCGCTCCCACAGCAGCGCGGGCAGGGGCGGCACGGCGGCGTTGGCGTCGTGGGCCCAGTCCAGGTGCATGGCGTGGGCCACGGCGTCGGCGGCGGCGATGAGCAGCGCAAAGCCGCTGGTGTCGGGCTCGATGGCGTGGTGCAGCGCGACGGCCTCGCAGATCGGGGTGGGCAACTGCCAATGGGTGCACAGGCGCTGCCCGACCAGGCAGTGGTTGAAGCCCAGCACCGCCTGTTCGGCCTGGGCCCAGTGGCAGTCGTGTGCCTCGCGGTGGCGCGCCACTGCGGCCTGCTCGGCCGGGAACTGGGTCCACAGCACCAGGCGCCCGATGTCGTGCAGCAGCCCGGCGGTGTAGGCCATGTCCGGGGCCAGGGTGCTGCCGTCGGCGGCCAGCTCGCGCGCCACCAGGGCGCAGGCGCCGGCGTGGCGCCACAGGGGTTTGAGGTCCATGCCCGCGGGGGCCATGGCCGCGCCCTGGTGCACCAGGGCGGCGGTGGTGGTGATGCTGCGCACGGTGCGAAAGCCCAGGACCGTGATGGCCTGGTCCACGCTGCTGACCTGGCGCTGCATGCCGTAGAAGGAGGAGTTGGCCAGGCGCAGGGTCTTGGCGGTGAGGGCCGGGTCCTGTCCGATGCCGGAGGCGATCGCGCCCACGTCCACATTCGGCTTTTCCAGGCTTTCCAGCAGCTGGTACACCACCCGCGGCAGCGTCGGCAGGCGGCTGATGGCTTGCTGCAGTTGTTCGGGGTTGATGGCGAAGGGGCTCATGCCGCGGGTTCTTCCAGGTGAAAACGGGTGGCAGCGCTGAGCAGCAGCTGGCCCTGGGGGGTCTGGGCGCACAGGCGAAACAGGTGCAGCAGCGCCGGGGTGGGGGCGGGCGGCGGTGTGCGGGCGGGCGCCGCCGGCGCCGGTGTGGGCGGGGCGTGGGGGCTCATGTGGGGGCTCCTTCGTGGGGCAGGAAAAACAGCAGGACGCCGCGCGACGGGGAGTAGCGTCCCATGGCGCTCCATTGCACGGTCCAGCGCCGCTGGCCGAATTCGGCGGCGTCGATGCGCCCGGTCTCGCTGTCCTGCAGCGCCTGGTGCAGGAGAGGGCTGAATTCGTGCAATGCGCTGCCCAGCGCACCGGCGTGGGCGGCAAAGGCTTCGTCGGCGGCGGCGTTGGTGAAGATGATGGTGGCCTGGTCGTCCACCCCCATGATCGGGGTGGGCACGCATTGCAGCGCCTCGCGCACCACCGCCAGGCTGGTGGATTCGGCCAGGATCTGGCGCTTGGTGGACTCTATGAGATCGCCCAGGTGGCGGTTGGCGGCAATCAGCTCCTGGTTGGTGGCGCGGATCTTGATGTCGAGCTGGCGGTTCTGCTCCACCAGCTCCATGTGCTCGAAGGCCTGGCGCACCTGTTCGCGCAGCTGGTTGTCGTCCCAGGGTTTGGTCAGGAAACGGTAGATCGCCCCTTCGTTGATGGCGTCGGTCACCGATTGCAGTTCGGTGAACCCGGACAGCATGATGCGGATGGTGTCGGGGAAGCGTTTCTTGGCTTCGCGCAGGAACTCGACCCCGGTCATGCCGGGCATGCGCTGGTCGGAGAGGATCACGTCCACTTTGGCGTTGGCGAGCACGTCCAGCCCGGCCTGACCGCTGTGGGCGGTGAGGATGACCAGCGACGGGCCGCGAAACAGCCGCTTGAGCGAGGACACGACGTTGGGCTCGTCGTCCACGATGAGCAGGGTCCGCTGGGGCGGGCGAAAGCGCAGCAGGTGGGCCGGGAGCTGGCGCTTGTCGGCCAGCAGGGTCTGCAGGGCCTGCACGTCCACGGGGCGCGAGAAGAAGTAGCCCTGGATTTCATCGCACACGTTGGTGCGCATGATTTCGCACTGGGCCTCGGTCTCGACGCCTTCGGCGATGACCTTGAGCCCCAGGCCATGGGCCATGGAGATGATCACCTTGACGATCACGATGTCGGTTTCGTCGCTGCCCAGGTCGCGCACGAAGGACTGGTCGATCTTGACCTTGTCGAAGGGGTAGCGCTTGAGGTAGCTCAGGGAGGAGTAGCCGGTGCCGAAGTCGTCCAGCGACAGGCCAAAGCCCATTTTCTTGAGGGTGTGCAGGGTCTGCTCGCAGTGCTGCACGTCGTCGATCAGGGCCGACTCGGTCACTTCCAGGTGGATGCATTCGGGCTGCAGGCCATGGTCCTGCAGCACGCCGGTGACCATGCGCACGAAGTCGTTGTCGCGGAACTGCAGGGGCGAGACGTTGACCGCGACGTGCGGCGGCTGCAGGCCGGTGCTGCGCCAGGCCACGATGTCGCTGCAGACCCGGCGCAGCACCCAGCGGCCGATGCTGCCGATCAGGCCGGTCTCCTCGGCCAGGGCGATGAACTGGGAGGGCGGGATGGGGCCCAGCTCCGGGCTGTGCCAGCGCAGCAGGGCCTCCATGCCGCTGATCTGGCCGGTCTGCAGGTCCACCAGGGGTTGGTACAGCACATGGAGTTCGTCGCGCTCGGCGGCGGTGCGCAGGGCCTTGATGGTGCGCTCGCGCGCCACCACTTCCTGGTACATGCCTTCGCTGTAGAACTTGTAGTTGTCGCGCCCGCTGGCCTGCGCCCGGTGCAGGGCGATTTCGGCGCACTTGAGCAGGGCCACGAAGTCCTTGCCGTTTTCGGGAAAGGTGGCGATGCCGATGCATGCGGTCAGGGTGATGTCCTGGCCGGCGGACACGTAGGGCTGCGCGAGTTTCCACAGCAGGGCGCTGGCGACGTGGGCCGCGCCGTTGGAGGCGGTGTCGGGCAGCAGCAGGGCGAATTCCTTGCCGGTCATGTGGGCCACGGTGTCTTGCTCGCGCACGGCCTCGGCCAGGCGGCTGGCGACTTCGATCAGGATGCGGTCGCCGGTTTCGTGGCCCAGGGTGTCGTTGACGTTCTTGAGGTGGTCCAGGCTGAGCATCAGCAGGCTCACGCTCTCCTGCGCGCGCTGGGCCAGGGTGATGACGTGCGCCGCGCGTTCGTGCAGCAAGGTGGTGTTGGGCAGGTTGGTGAGCGGGTCGTAGTGGGCCAGGCGGTGGGCGCGGGTCTGCGAGGCCTTGAGGTCGGAGAGGTCGGAGAAGCTGCCCACGTAGTGGCTGACCTGGCCCTTGTCGTTGTGCAGCGCGGTGATGGTGAGCCACTCGGGAAAGAGCGTGCCGTCCTTCTTGCGGTTGTAGATCTCGCCGGCCCAGCGGCCCTCGGCGTGGATTTCGGCCCACATGGCGGTGTAGAAGGCGGGGTCCTGCAGTTCGGAGCGCAGGATGCGCGGGTTGCGGCCCGCTACGTCGGCCAGGGTGTAGCCGGTGATGGCGCTGAATGCGGGGTTGACGCGCAGGATGGTGCCGCTGGCGTCGGTCACGAGGATGCCCTCGTGCGCCTGTTCCAGCACGCGCTCGGACAGCTGCAGCGCCTGGGTGGCCTCTTTGCGGTGGGTGATGTCGCGGTGGGTACCGACGAAGTGGCTGAGTTCGCCGTGCTCGTCGTGGATCGGGCTGATGGCGAGTTCGTTCCAGAATGGGCTGCCGTCCTTGCGGTAGTTGAGCAGTTCGCAGGCGATGCTGGCGGGGGTACGCAGGGCCTGGCGGATGGCCTCGACGGTGGCGGCATCGGTGGCGGGGCCTTGCAGCAGGGAGCAGTTGCGCCCGATCAGCTCGGCGGCGCCATAGCCGGTGAGCTGCTCGAAGGCGCGGTTGACGCTGAGCGTGAGGCCTTCGGCGTCGGAGATCACCACCCCCTGGGAAATGGCGCCCAGCGCGTGCAGCGCCAGGCGCGCCTGCTCGGCGGCCTGGGCATGCTGCAGCCGGCTGCGGTACAGCAGGTAGGCCATGGCGGCCCCGGCCAGGATGGCCAGCGCACAGATCAGCACCGCCGTGCGGGCCATGTCCCACCAGGCGCGCAGGGCCTGGTTCTGGTGCATGCCCACGACCAGCACCAGGCTGGGGGGCAGATCGAGCGTGGTGTAGGCGTACAGCCGGGTCTGGCCGTCGACGACGCTGGTGGTGATGAAGGAGCCGTGCGCTCGCCGGGGCAGTTCGGCTTGAAACAGCGCGCTGTCGGCAAAGGAGCGCCCGAGCAGGGCGTCGTCCGGCGGGGCGCGCATGAGCAATCGCCCGTCGCGCGCGAGCAGGGCCACGGTGCCGCCTTCGCCCAGATTGGGGGTCGGCCACAGCGGAGTGAACTGGTCCAGCCCCATGGTGGCGACGATCACGGCGCGCAGGCTGCCGTCGGGGTTGCGCAGGGCGCGTGCCAGGGCCACCTGCCAGCGTTCGGCGCCGGGGTGCTGGGGCAGCGGACCGACGTAGAGTTCGGGGCCGTCGGTACTGGCCTGGGGCGGGAAGAAGGCTTGTGCGCCCAGGTTCAGCCCCGGCGTCTGCGGGGCCTTGCTCCACAGCACGCGCGCGTCGGCGTCGAGCAGCCACAGGTCCTGCGGGGTGAATTCGCCGTGCAGCTCCTCATGCAGCATGGCGTCGATGCGCTTGTCGCTTGCCTGCTGGGCGCGCAGCTGTTCCAGCCGCAGCCCGGCCAGGTAGAGGTGCTGGCTGGTATCGAGCAGGAGGTGGCGGGTCTGCCCCTGCATCGAGCGGGTGTAGGCAGCCAGCAATGCTTCGGTCTGCTGCAGGGCATGGTGGCGCAGGTACCACAGGTTCAGCAGCAGCACGCCCAGCAGCAGGGCGGCGCCCAGCAGCCACTGCGCCAGGGTGCGCCACGCCAGGCGCCGGGGCAGGGTGAGCTTGGGGGTGCCGGAGAGCGTGTTCATGGGCAGGCTCCAGTGTGCGCGATGCGCACCAGCTGGTCCAGTATGGGGACGAGTTCGACGACGAAGTCCTCTTTGCCGACAAAGGCGGCCGCGGCGCTGTCGCGCACCAGCTGCGCGTAGCCGGTGCCGTCGTTCATGGAGGTCAGGATCAGCAGCGGGGGCACGCGCCAGGTGCGCAGGGTCTGGGCGAGCTGGGCGCCGCTGATGTCGGGCAGGTTCAGATCGAGCACCACCACGTGGGGGTGGGTCTGGGCGATGTCGCGCAGGGCGTCGTGCCCGCAGGTGCTTTGCCCCACCACCGCCACGTGCGGCAGCTGCTGCAGAAAACCGTCCACGGCCCGCAGGAAGTGGGGGTTGTCGTCCACCAGATGGATGCGCAGTGCCATGGGGCCCACTCTAGTTGGCCCGGGCCTGGGCGCCCATCGGGGGGAAACCCGGGAGCGTGTCGGGTGAATACCCTACAAAATCGCTTGCGTTCAGGCCCAGGGCACGAGACCCAGGCGCACGGCATGGCGCACCAGGCCGGCGACTTCGTGCACGCCGAGCTGCTGCATGAGCCGGCTGCGGTGGGTTTCGACGGTCTTGACGGAGAGTTCGAGCTTGCGCGCGATCTGCTTGCTGCTCAGGCCCTGGGCGATCAGTGCCAGCACTTCGCGCTGGCGCTGGCTCAGGTGGGGTTCGCGGGCCTCCTGGCTGCCTGCGCTGTGGCGGGCCTGCTGCACGAACTGGCCCAGCACGCGCTGCGACAGGGCCGGGCTGAGGTAGATTTCGTCGCGCTGGAGCGCCTGCAGGGCGAGTGCCAGTTCGGTCGGGGCGGCGTCCTTGAGCAGGTAGCCGCTGGCCCCGGCGGCGAGGGCGTGGCGCACGTATTCCTCGTTGTCGTACATGGACAGCACCAGCACCTTGGGCGGGCATTCCCGCTGGCGCAGGAGCTGGGTGGCCTGGATGCCGTTGCAGCGCGGCATGGCGATGTCCACGATCACCAGATCGGGGCGCAGTTCGGTGCACAGCGCCAGCGCCTCCTGGCCGTCGTGCGCCTGCCCCACCACCTGTACCTGTGCATGGCTTTCGAGCAGCTTGAGCAGGCCGGCGCGCACCAGGGTGTGGTCGTCGGCCAGCACGGTGCGCATCGGGGTCATGGTGGGGTGTCGGCGGAGTGGGGGATGGATACGCTGATGGTACAGCCCTGCCCCGGGGCGCTGGCAAGCCCCAGGCGCCCGCCGACCAGCGCGGCGCGCTCAGCCATGCTGCTCAGGCCCATGCTGTGGTGGGCGCGCCGACGTGCCGCGGGGTCGAAGCCCTGGCCGTCGTCGCGGATTTCCATCACGAGCTGTTCGCCATGCGCGCGCAGCGCGATCTGCACCTGGCGGGCCTGGGCGTGGCGCGCGACGTTGGTGAGCGCCTCCTGGGCGATGCGGAACAGGCAGGTCTGGGTGTCGTCATCCAGCGCGGGCCAATGGGGATCTTGCTCCAGCACGAAGGCGAAGTGGCTGCGCTGGGACAGCTCACGCCCCATCCACTGCAGCGCCGGGGTCAGGCCCAGGGTGTCCAGGATGGAGGGGCGCAGACCGAGCGAGAGGCGGCGCACCTGCTGCAGGGCCTCTTCGACCATGGAGAGGTTGTCGGCCTGCCACTGGGCCGGGTCGGCGTTCTTGAACTGGGCCTGGGCCTGCAGATTGATCTTGATGGCGGTGAGCGACTGGCCCAGTTCGTCATGCAGTTCGCGTGCCACGCGCGAGCGCTCGGCCTCCTGCGCGTCCAGGATGCGCCGCGAGAGTTCACGCAGCCGCCGTGTCTGGCGCTGCGCCAGTGCGGTGGACTGGTTGCGCAGGCGGGTGTGGCGCTGCAGCTGCCAGCCCGCGCCGGCCCCGCCCAGCGCCAGCAGCCCCCACAGCGCGGTGCTGACCCAGACCCATTGGCGCCAGGGCGCGAGGGCCTGGTCCAGCGGCTGGGTGAGTACCACCATGGCGGGCAGCGGGGCTTGCAGCGCCTGGTAGGCGTACAGCTGGGGTGCTGCGCGGCCATCGATGAAGGCGCCGCCACTGGAGTGGCTCAGCCGCGCGAGGATGGCGGCGGTGGCTTGGTGGGGGGGCGCGGGGCCTTCGGCCCAGGGGCTGCGCAGCAGCAACTGGCCCTGGGTGCCGTACAGCGCCAGGCGGCCCAGCGGTCCGGGCCTGGCTTGCTGCCACAGCGAGCCCAGGTGGCTGAGGGGCAGCACGGCCAGGCGCGCGCCTGCAAAGCGGCCGTCGGGTGCGTGCAGGGCGCGCACCAGCAGCAGCAGCGGGGCCGCATCGCGGGCCGTGGCGGGCAGCGCTTGCAGCAGGATGCGGCCGGGGTCGCGCTGCAGCTCTTGCCACTGGGCGGCATCGAGCGCCGCGGGCGCCTGGGCCATGCCGGGGGCGCTGGCGCGGACGCGGCCCTGGGCGTCCAGCTCCCACCACTGGGGCAGCTGGGGCGGAGCCGACTCCAGGCTTAGCAGCGCGCGCGAGGTGACTTCGGCCGCTACCTGCGCCAGCGCCAGCGCCTGCTGCTGCGCGCTGTGCAGGGTGCGCACGCGCAGCGACCACGCCGCTGCCGCCAGCACCACCGCGACCAGCAGCACGCTGGCGCCCAGGGGCAGGGCGATCTGCGCGGCTGGCAGGCGCCACCATGGCACCTGGGCCGGGGGCGCATGGGGGGGGACAAGATCGGTGGCGGGAAGAACGGAATCCAGGACCGGGCTCATAAGTGGGTGAAGACCTGCAGTTGCTCCAGCAATGCGTGCACGTCGCCCAGGCGTGCGATCACCGCGTCCAGATCGCCGCCAAAGCGCGCCATGGCGGCGGCAGGCAGGGGGGCGACGTAGGGGTTGCCCCCCGAGCCCAGGTGCAGCTGTTTGCTGACCTGGTTGGCGGTGAAGACGCACAGGGCCAACATGGTGCTGGGTTCGGGGTCCCCCGACTGGCAGCCTACCGCGTCGATCAGGGCGGGGGCGAAATTCCATTTCTCCAGCAGCATGGCGCCGACCTTGGCGTGGTCTATGCCCATGACCTCCTGCAGCGCGTGGTGCAGCGAGGTTTCGTGCCACTGGCTGTATTCGAGCGCGCGGCTGAATTCGCGCGGAAAGTGCTGGGCGAACACCACCTTGCCAAAGTCGTGCAGCAGCCCGGCGATGAAGGCGTCCATGGGGTCGACGCCGCCGCCGATCACGGCCAGCTGCTTGGCAATGCCTGCGGTGGACAGCGAGTGCAGCAGGTACTGGTGCGAGTCGAAACCGCCCATGCTGAACTTGGGCAGCACGCCGATGGCGGCAATGCCCAGCGCCAGGTTCTTGATCGTGTTCAGGCCCAGGTAGACCACGGCGTGGCCGATGGAGGTGACCTTTTGCGGCAGCCCGTAGTAGGCCGAGTTCACCACGCGCAGCACGCGCACCGCCATCAGCGGGTCGTTTTCGACGACATGCACCAGTTCCCGGGGGGAGCATTGCATGTCACGGGTCAGGGCCAGGACACGTTGCACGCTGTGGGGAAAGGCCGGCATGCGGTCCATGGCCGCCGCCAGGGTCTGGGCTAGATCGGCACGCATGGCTGCTACTGTGGCCGACAAGGCGCGCCAGTGTCAAGGCGGAAAAACCGGGTGGCCGCCCGGGCGGCCATTCACACTACCATCGGCCCATGATCCACGAAGAATGGAGACCGGGAGCAAGCGCCGTGCAGCGCTGGGCCTGGGTTTTGCTGGCCTGGGTGGGCGGGGTGGCGCTGCAGTTGCAGCAGGCGCAGCTGTGGGGGCAGCGCGTTTACCCCTTGTTTTGCCTTTCAGCCCTCGTATTCATTGGGTTCTATGCTTCCAAAAGAATAGCAAAAAGACCCCATTGGAGTGTGCTGGCCGTGGCCTTGGCGCTGATGGGGCTGGGCAGTACGGGCTGGCGCGCGCAGCATTTTGCCCGCCAGGGCCTGGACGCGGCGCTGGAGGGGCGTGACCTGGACGTGGTGGGGGTGGTGCAGGGGCTGCCCCAGGTGCAACTGGGCGGGGTGCGCTTTCGCTTGCAGGTGGAGCAGGCCTGGCTGCAGGACAAGCCGGTGCGCCTGCCGCCCCTGGTGGATGTGGGGTGGTGGAGCGGCGCGGCGCCTGCCGGTGAGCAGGGCTGGGAGCTGCAGCGCGCGGCGCCCGCCGTGGCCGCCGGGGAGCGCTGGCAGCTGCGCCTGCGCCCCAAGGCGGTGCACGGGCAGCTCAATCCGAATGGTTTCGATCTGGAGCTGTGGGCCTGGGAGCAGGGGGTGCAGGCCCAGGCCAGTGTGCGTGCCGGTGCGCGGGACCCGGCGCCGCGGCGTCTGCAGGCCACCTGGCGCCATCCGGTGGACCAGGCGCGGGCCTGGGTGCGCGCGCGTATCCAGCAGGCTGTGCCCGACGCCCAGGCGGCGGCCCTGCTGGTGGCGCTGAGCGTGGGCGACCAGGCGGCGCTGTCGCGCACCGACTGGGATGTGTTTCGCGCCACCGGCACGGCCCACCTGGTCAGCATATCGGGCCTGCATGTGACCCTGTTCGCCTGGGGCGCCACCCTGCTGCTGGGCTGGGGGTGGCGGCGCCTGCCAGGTGCGGCCGAGCGCCTGGCGACTCCTACCGTGGCGTCCTGGGGCGGGGTGGCGCTGGCGGCGGCCTATGCCGTGTTTGCCGGTTGGGGCGTGCCGGCACAGCGCACCGTGCTCATGCTGGCGGTGGTGGCCGCGGTGCGCCACGCGGGCCTGCGCTGGCCCTGGCCGCTGGTGTGGCTGTTCACCCTGGCCCTGGTGCTGGCCTGGGACCCGTGGGCGCTGCTGCAGCCGGGGTTCTGGCTCAGCTTTGTGGCCGTGGGTATCCTGTTTGCTACAAAAAAAGAAGCTACAGAGCCATATTCCACGCGGGCTATGTCCCATTTTTATTCCCTTTTTAGAGAGCAATGGGTGGTGTTCGTGGGCTTGGCGCCCCTGGGGGTGCTGCTGTTCGGGCGGCTGTCGGTGGCAGGCCTGGTGGCCAACCTGGGGGCCATCCCCTGGGTGTCCTTCGTGCTCACCCCATTGAGCCTGCTGGGGGTGGCCTGGCCGCCCTTGTGGGGCCTGGGGCAGGATGCGGCGCGCCTGTTCCTGGACGCCATGGGGTGGGCGGCCCAATGGCCCGGGGGCCAGTGGTGGTGGCCGCGCCCGCCCCTGTGGTGGGGCGCGTGGGCCTGCATCGGGGCGCTGGGCCTCGTGCTGCCCTGGGGCTGGGGGCCTCGCGCCCTGGCCATCACCTGGCTGGTGCCGGTGGCGCTGTGGCGGCCTGCGGTGCCCGCGCCGGGCGGGTTCGAGCTGCTGGCGCTGGACGTGGGGCAGGGAACCGCGGTGCTGGTGCGCACCGCCACGCGCACGCTGCTGTTCGACACCGGGCCGCGCTGGGGGCCGGAGTCGGATGCGGGCCACCGGGTGGTGGTGCCGCTGCTGCAGGCGCTGCAGTGGCCGCCCGATGCTCTGGTGCTGAGCCACCGCGACAGCGACCACGTGGGCGGTGCGCCGGCGCTGGCGGCCTTGGCTCCCGAGGCCGTCTGGTGGACTTCCGTCGACGCAACGGAAGTGGCCGGCATGGGCTTTGGCGGGGTGCCGCAGCGTTGCCTGGCGGGCCAGGGCTGGGAGTGGGACGGTGTGCGGTTCGAGTTTCTGCACCCCGAGCCTGCGGACTTCGAACGCGGCCGCACCAAACCGAATGCCCTGAGCTGTGTGCTGCGCGTGGGCAATGGCCGCCAGACGGCGCTGCTCACTGGCGACCTGGAGCGCGCCCAGGAACAGCGTCTGGTGCAGCAGCAGCCCGGGGCCCTGGCGGCGGATCTGCTCCTGGTGCCGCACCACGGCAGCAAGACTTCCAGCAGCGCCGAGTTCCTCCAGGCGGTGCGGCCACGCCACGCCTGGGTGCAGTCGGGCTACCGCAACCGCTACGGCCACCCTGCCGCGCCGGTGCTGCAGCGCTACCGCGAGCAGGGCATTGCGTTGTACGACACGGTGCACTGCGGCGCCCTGCATTGGCGCTCCGCAGCGCCAGACACCGTGCATTGCGAGCGCGCCGCCACCGCACGCTACTGGCGCCACCAGGCGCCGTGAGTGCCGCCTTTCCCACGTTTTTTTCTTGGGGCGGGTGTGCGTGTGTTCCAGGGCGGGCGGGGCGGTGGGCGCTCGTGCAGGGTACGCGGGGTGGCACGTGTGCTCCAAGGTGGGTGGAGTGGTGGGCAGTGGTGCAGGGTACGCGGGGCGGCGCGTGTGTCCAAGGCCGGTGTAGCGGTCGGTGGTCATGCAGGGTGTACGGGCGGCGCGTGTGCTCCAAGGCGGGTGCGCTGTGGGCGCAGCGCTGGGCCGGTGGGGGCGGCCACCGCTGCGCGGCGGCTTCCCTGCGGTGCTCGCGCCAGGCGGGTGCCGCACAAACTCACTTCGTTCGCTTCGCTCTCTGCGTTCA
>JBQTHH010000074.1:0-51799 GCA_052390055.1 Rhodoferax sp. | reverse complement strand
TGCAGGTTGGCCGAGGTCTGCTCGGTGCGGTGCGCCAGGTCGGCGTTGCCCTGGGCGATTTCGGCGCTGGCCGTGGCAATGCTGTCGGTGCTGCCGCGCACTTCGGACACCATGCGCCCCAGGGACTGGTTCATGCCCTGCAAGGAACGCATCAGGTCGCCGAACTCGTCGCCACGGCTGACATCGATCTCGCTGCTGAGGTCTCCGGCCGCGATGCGCGCGGCCAGGGCATTGGCCTGGTTCAGGGGCCGCTGGATGGAGCGGATCAGCACCCCCGCCCCCATCAGCAGCACAGCGATCAGCACGACCACGCCGATGGTGGACATCAGGGCCGTGCGCTGGCCACGGGCATCGAAATCCTCGCGCGTGGCCTGGCCTTGCGCCTCCTGCAAGGCGACAAACTCGTCGTGTGCCTGCTGCATGGCCAGCATCGCGGGCCGGTATTCCTTGGCCACGAATTCGGCCAGGGCTTCCGGATTCTTGGAAGTGACCTTGAGCATGGCCGCCTGGGAGTTCATGGCCAGCACCTGGGTCTTGAGGCTGGCGATCTTGCTCAGTTGCTCCTTGGCGCGCTCATCCAGGTCCTGCGCCTGAATGGCCTGCTGCATCTGTTCGATGCGGGCGTTGGCCTGCGCGATGTCGTCCTTGAAGGCGCCCACGACCCCGGCGTCCATGGACACCACCACCGCATAGGCGCGCACGGCATTGGCCTGGGCCGCGGCGGCCCACTGGTAGGCGAGCTTGATGCTGGCCTGGTTGGCAGCATTGGCCTGCGAATAGGCGGCCCTGTTCTTGCTGCCCGCCGCCGCCGACAGCACCAGAATGGCGACCAGGGCCGCAACGACCCCCGCCATCACGATCCACAACCGGGAGGCCAACCGCAACCGATCCAAACGCATGGCGTTCTCCTTTAATTTTTTTCTAATCTAACGCGTTTCAACCCGGGGAGCACGGGCCGGGGGGTACGGACAAACCCCTACCAGTAACCCACGGGTTACCAAACGCCAAGGCAGGCAATGGGCTGGCTGGCGACCGCGTCCCAACAGGCTGGCGGTACCAGCCATGGTGCCAGATCGCGCAAAGGATGCAAGACGAAGGCGCGCTCCCACATGCGCGGGTGGGGTATTTGCAAGGCCGGGGTGTCGAGCCGTGCGTCGCCGTGCAGCAGCAGATCGAGGTCGAGGGTGCGGGGCGCGTTGCGGTAGGGGCGCTCGCGCCCGCCGGCCAACTCCAGCGCCTGCAGCACGGCCAGCAGGGCCTGCGGCTCCAAGGCAGTGTGCACGCGCACCACGGCATTGAGGTAGTCCGGCCCGCTGGACTGCCAGGGCGCGGTGCGGTACAGGCGCGAGCGCTGCAACTGTGCCACCCCCGGGGTTACCGCCAGGGTACGCGCCGCCTGCTCCAGGGCGGCGCGCGCGTCGCCCAGGTTGGCACCGAAACCGATATAGGCCCAGACCGCCGCCCCCTGCGCCGCGCCGCCAGGGGCAGGCGCGGGCGCCTGGCTGTCAGGCATCGGCCGCATCGCCCCCTGCAGCGCCGCCGCCACCGCCACGGCGCCTGCGGCGGCGGCGTTTGCGTGCAGCGTCCGGGGCGCCGTCGCCAGCGGACTCCGCCCCGGGCTGGGCAGGGGCCGGTGCCCCGGGGGCAGGCGCCGATGCCGATGCGGGCTGGGGCCGCGGGCCGCGCGGGGCGCTGGCCTTGCGCTTGGCCTGCTCCTGGCGCGCCGACTCGATCAGGTCCTGGCGCCCGTGGTCGCTGGCAGTGCTGAATTCCTGCCACCAGTCGGCCAGCACCTCGTCCACCTCGCCCGCGTCCGCACGCAGGCGCATGAAGTCGAAGGCGGCCCGAAAACGCGCCTGTTCGACCAGGCCATAGGGGCTGGAGCCCATGCGCTTGTCAAAGCGGGGCTGCATCATCCAGATTTCGCGCATGTCGCCGCCGAGTTTGCCGCGCCCGGAAACGTCGCCGATGCGCGACTCGAACACCTGCTCCACCGCGTCCTGCAGGGCCGGGTGGCTGTGCTGGCCCTGGGCCTGGCGCTGCTGCCAGCCGCCGCGCACGTCATCCCACAGCACGCAGGCGAGCAAAAAGCTCGGGGCCACGGGCTTGCCCTCGCCCACGCGGCGGTCGGTGTCGCGCAAGGCGGCAGCCACCAGGGGCTGCTGGGCGCGCTCCACCACCAGGTCCAGCAGCGGGTAGATGCCGCGCGCCAGGCCCAGGCGCTGCAGGGTCTCGATGGAGGCGATGGCGTGCCCGGTCTGCAGCAGCTTGAGCATTTCGTCGAACAGGCGGCTTTGCGGCACATCGGCCAGCAGCGGCAGGGAGGCCGCCAGGGGCTTGGCGGTTTTCTTCTCCAGGGCAAAGCCGCGCCCGCTGAGCTTGGCGGCAAAGCGCGCGGCGCGGATGATGCGCACCGGGTCTTCGCGGTAGCGTGCGGCTGCGTCGCCGATCATGCGCAGGGTGCGGCTCTGGGCGTCTTCAAAGCCCTTGTGGTAGTCCACCACGATCTGGCTCTGGGGATCGTAGTACAGAGCGTTGACGGTGAAGTCGCGCCGGGTGGCGTCCTCGTCCTGCGGGCCCCAGACGTTGTCGCGCAGCACGCGCCCACTGGCATCCACCGCGTGACGCAGGCCCGCCAGCTCCTGCTTGGAGGTGCGTTCGTTGCCGCTGACGGCCTCGGCGGCGCTGTTGTCCAGGTAGGCGCGGAAGGTGGAGACTTCGATGACTTCGTGCTCACGCCCGCGCCCGTAGACCACGTGCACGATGCGAAAGCGCCGCCCGATGATGAAAGCGCGGCGAAACAGGTTTTTCACCTGCTCGGGGGTGGCGTTGGTGGCGACGTCGAAGTCCTTGGGCGCCAGGCCCAGCAGCAGGTCGCGCACCGCGCCGCCGACGATGTAGGCCTCGAAACCGGCCTGCTGCAGGGTGCGCACCACGCCCACGGCGCGTTCGTCCACCAGGGCGGGGTTGATGCCGTGCACGCAGGCCGCAATGTCCACCCGCTTGCCAAAACGCGGCTTGCGAGAGCGCCCGAAGGCGGCGCTGGAGGAGTCGATGAGTTTGTCGATGAATTTTTTGATCATGGCTCAGGCCTCGGTGGCCCCGGTGGTGGTGGCCGCGGTGGCGGGCGTGGCAAACAGGTCCAGTATGCGCCAACCGCGCTCCTGGGCAATACGGCGCAGGCGTTCGTCCGGGTTGGTGGCCACGGGCAGGTTGGCCTTTTCCAGCAAGGGCAGGTCGTTGATGGAGTCAGAATAAAAGCTGGTGTGCACGCTGCCCCAGTCCAGGCCGCGCGCGCGCAGCCACTGCTGCACGCGCACCACCTTGCCTTCGCGGAACGAGGGCGTGCCACGGATGGCGCCGCTGAACCAGCCCGGCTGGCCATCCGCTGCCGGGACGCGCTCCAGCTCCACGGCAATGAGTTCGTCCACGCCGAAGGCTTGCGCAATCGGGCGCGTGACGAACTCGTTGGTGGCGGTGACGATCACCACCGCGTCGCCCGCACGCTGGTGCGCGCGGACCAGCTCCAGCGCCTGGGGTGTGATGTTCTTTTGCACCACGTCCCGCATGAACTCTTCATGCAGCGCTATTGATTCAGTAGCACCACGGTGCACGAAGGCCTCGGTGGCGAAGCGCACGTAGGCGTGCACATCCAAGGTGCCGGCGCGGTAGTCGGCCAGGAACTGCTCGTTGCGCCGGGCAAAGGCTTGCGCGTCGGTCCAGCCCCGCGCGGTGGTGTACTGCCCCCAGGAGTAGTCGGAATCGATCGGCAGCAGGGTGTGGTCAAGGTCAAACAGCGCAACGCGCATCAAGAATGCTCCAGCATGGATTTGAGTAAGGGAATGGTGATCGCGCGCTGGGTCTGCAGGGCGTAGTGGTCCAGCGCGGCGAGCAGCTCCAGCAGGCTGCCCAGGTCGCGGCTGAAATGGTTGAGCATGTAGTCCATCACCTCGTCGCCCAGAAAGACGCCGCGCGCGTCGGCGGCCTGGCGCAGCACGGCGCGGCGCTGGGCTTCGCTGAGCAGGTCCAGGGCGAAGACGTGGCCCCAGCCCAGGCGTGTGCGCAGGTCTTCGCGCAGGGGCAAGGCAGTAGGCGCTGCATCGCCCGCGGCGAGCACGGCGCACTGCTGGCTCTGTGCCTGCACGAACCAGGCGAAGGCCTGGTGCTGCTGGGCCGCGCTGTACAGGTGCACGTCGTCCATGAACACGGCCGCCCAGGCGTCGTTGTACTCCTGCGCGGCGCTGGCGCTGTCCATCCAGCCCAGGGCCAGGCCCTGGGCCTCCAGGGCGGCGCACACGGCGCGCAACAGGTGGCTCTTGCCGCTGCCATGGGGCCCCCACAGGTACAGCGGCACGGGCGAGCGCCGCCCGCCAGCGGCCAGCGGTTCGCTCCACAGGCGCAGGTGCTGCAGCGCCTGGGCGTTGGGGCCGGCGACGAAGTTGGCCAGTGTGGGCCCGGTGTGGGGGCCGATGTCGAGAACCAATTGCCGCACGCGCTACCCCTGGTACAAGCCGCTGCTCAGATAGCCGTCACGCAGCCGGCGCATGGCCACCAGCAGCACGGCGCTGACCGGCAAGGCGATGAGCACGCCGATGAAACCGAACAACTGGCCGAAGGCCAACAGCGCGAAGATCACCGCCAGGGGGTGCAAGCCGATGCGCTCGCCCACCAGGCGCGGGGTGAGCACGAAAGACTCCAGCAACTGGCCCAAGCCGTACACCACCCCGACCATGGCAGCGGTGTATCCCAGCCCGGCGGAAGAGGAAAACTCCAGCAGCCCAGCGAGCGTGGCCAGGGCCATGCCGACGCCAAAACCCAAATAGGGAACGAACACCGCCAGCCCGGTGAAGATGCCGATGGGCAGGGCCAGGTCCAGGCCAAAGAGCCCCAGGCCGGCGCTGTAATACACCGCCAGCACGCCCATCACCAGCAACTGCCCGCGCAGGTACTGGCCCAGCACGGCATCGGCCTCGCGCAGAAAGCTGCCTGTGCCCTCGCGCAGGCGCGGCGGCACCAGGCCGTGTGCGCCGGCCAGGAAGTCGTCCCACTCCAGCAGCAGGTAGAACAGGGCCACCGGAATCAGGATCGCATTGCCGATCAGGGCGAAGGCCACGCTGCCGCCGATCTGCAGCGAGGCGACCAGGGAGCTGAACACGTCTTCAAAATTGGTGTTGAGGTACTTGAGCACGAAGCCGCGGATGGCGCTGGCGTCGAGCTTGAGCGGGATGCCCATCTGCGCCAGCCAGGGCTTGAGGGTCTGCTGGATGCTGTCCATCAGGGCTGGGAGCTGCTCGCGCATGAGGGGCAGCTCCTTGGCCAGGATGGGCACGATCAGCAGCAGCACGCCCAGCACCGCGATGGTGAACACGGCCTCCACGATGAGAACCGCCAGCAGGCGCGGAATGCGCCCGCGCCCGACATGGTCCAGCCAGTTCACCACGGGGTTGAGCGCATAGGCCATGACGGCCGCCACCACGAAGGGCGCCAGCACCGCGCTGAGCAGCCAGGTGGCGCCCAAGGCGAGCACGGCAAGGGCAGCCCATGCAGCGATTCTTTTCTGGGTGGGGGTAAATTGCATACAAAGTGGGCGGGTTGCCCCTTTAAAATCGACCCAAATTCTATCGGTCCGCCATACCCGTCCGGGAAAAGGCGGCGCTTTCTTTCCCTCACACACCCATGACCACTCCCCTGTCGTACAAGGATGCCGGCGTTGACATTGACGCGGGCGACGCGCTGGTCGAGCGCATCAAGCCCCTGGCCAAGAAGACCCTGCGCGAAGGCGTGATGGCCGGTATCGGCGGCTTTGGCGCGCTGTTCGAGGTGCCCAAGCGCTACCAGGAGCCGGTGCTGGTGTCCGGCACCGACGGCGTGGGCACCAAGCTCAAGCTGGCTTTCGAGTGGAACATGCACGACACCGTGGGCATAGACCTGGTGGCCATGAGCGTGAACGACGTGCTGGTGCAAGGGGCCGAGCCCCTGTTCTTTCTGGACTATTTCGCCTGCGGCAAGCTCGATGTGGATACGGCTGCCGCCGTGGTGGGGGGCATTGCCCGGGGCTGCGAGGAGTCGGGCTGCGCGCTGATCGGCGGTGAAACCGCCGAGATGCCGGGCATGTACCCGGCCGGGGAATACGACCTGGCGGGCTTTTGCGTCGGCGCGGTGGAAAAGAGCAAGATCCTGAGCGGCCAGAACGTGCAGCCCGGCGACGTGGTGCTGGGCCTGGCCTCCAGCGGCGTGCATTCCAACGGTTTTTCGCTGGTGCGCAAGTGCATTGACCGGGCGGAAAAAGATGGCAGCGTGCCCGCCACGCTGGACGGCCAAGCGTTCAAGCAAGCGGTCATGGCGCCCACCAAGCTGTACGTGAAACCCGTGCTGGCGGCCTTGGCCCAGCACCCGGTGAAGGCGCTGGCCCACATCACGGGCGGCGGCTTGCTGGAGAACATTCCGCGCGTGCTGCCCGAAGGCACGGCCGCGCACCTGCAAAAGGGCAGTTGGCCGCAGACCGAACTGTTTGCCTGGCTGCAAAAGACCGCAGGCATTGACGACTTCGAGATGAACCGCACCTTCAACAACGGCATCGGCATGGTGGTGGTGATTGACGCCGCCCACGCCCAGGCCTGCGCCGAGACCCTGCGCGCGCAGGGGCAGACGGTGTACACGATCGGCCAGATCGCCGCGCGCGGCGACGGCGCTGCGGTGGTGGTGGCCTGACACCGGCGCCGCCCTGGCTGCGGCGTGGGTGGAGCCTGCGCTCTCAGACCGACCTGCGCAGGGCGTCGATGCGGTCGGCGATGGCGTCGGCGTCCTGGCCCTCGTCGGCGTGCACCAGGTAGCACTCCAGGTCTGCCACGGCCTGGCTGCTGTGGCCCAGCGCGGCGTGCACCAGGCCGCGGTCGCGGTATTCGACCCAGGCGTAGGGCAGCAAGACCACCAGGCGCTCCTGCACCGCGAGCAGGCGCTGCCAGTCGCTGGCGGTCTCGAACACGGTCTTGAGGTTGCGCAGCATGCGCGCGAGCACGTCGCGGGCGCTGGCGTTGCGCAGGTAGGCGCTGCGCGCCACGGCGTCCGGCGGCACCACCGCCTGCTGCGGCAGCAATTGCACCAGCATGCCGCTGAGTTGCTCGGCGCTGAGCGAGCGGCCACTGCCGGGGTCGATCACCGCCTGCCCGATGGGCAACTGGATCTTGACCAGGAAATGCCCAGGGAAACATACCCCGTGGGCCGGCAGGTCGATGGCATCGGCCAGTTCCATCCACAACACGCCCAGTGACACCGGAATGCCCCGGCGGGTCTCCATCACGCGGTGCGGGTAGCTGTTGTCGGGATCGTAGTAGTCGTTGCCATTGACGGCAAAGCCCAGGTCCTGAAAGAAAAACTGGTTGAGCAACTGCAGCTTGTGCAGCAGGCCAGCGTCGGCCGGTACGCGCGCCTGCAGGCGCCGCGCCCAGCGGTCCACCTCGAGCTGCACCGCCCCCACGTCGAGCCAGGGGTACTCGTCCTGCCCCAGGCACAGGGCGGCTTCGAACAAAGGCAGGTCCGCGTCGCGCTCGACCAGCGCGGCAAAATACTCCAGCGGTGTGGGAGCCTGCCAGATGCGCACCATGGCTCCATTGTGCTACCGGCGCAGAAATTGGCGCAATGGCAAGCCTGACGCCCACACGGCCCCGAGGTATAGCGCCACTGCGGCCACGATGGCAGCCGCCATGGAGCCGATGCGCAGCCAGGGCTGCTGGCGCAGGCCCAGCCAGTCCACCGCCTGTGCCGCCCATAACAGGTACACGGCCAATAGTGCGCAGGCCGCCAGCACCTGCAACGCAAAACGCCCCCAGCCGGGCTCTGGGCGGTAGCTGCCCCGGCGGCGCAGGCCCACCAGCAGCCACAGGGCATTGAGCACGGCGCCCAGGCCGATGGACAGGGATAGCCCGGCATGTTGCAACCACGGCACCATCAACAGGTTCAGTCCTTGGGTGGCGACGAGCACCACAATGGCAATGCGCACCGGGGTCTTGACGTCCTGGCGCGCGTAATACCCGGGCGCCAGGACTTTGACTGCCAGGATGCCCAGCAGGCCCGCGCCCCAACCCATCAAGGCCACGGCCGTCTTTTGCACGTCATTGTCGGAAAACGCGCCATAGTGGTAGAGCACGCTGACCAGGGGCTTGGCAAACAGGAGCAAGGCCACGGCGCAGGGCGCGCCCAGCAGCACCACCAGGCGCAGGCCCCAGTCCAGCAACTGCGAGTAGCGTTCGTGCTCCTGACGCGCCTGGGCGCCGGCCAACTGCGGCATCAGCACCACCCCCAGGGCGACCCCCAGCATGGCGGTGGGAAACTCCATCAGCCGGTCGGAGTAGGACAGCCAGCTCACACTGCCGGTGGCCAGGTGCGAAGCGATCTGGGTGTTGATGAGCAGGCTCAGCTGCGCCACGCTCACGCCCAGCAAGGCGGGCAGCATCAGGCGCAGGATCTGCTGGGTGCCGGGGTCGCGCCAGGCCGCGCGGATGCCGGCCCAGCGCCAGGCCAGACGCGGCAGCAGCCCCATGTGGCGCAAGGCGGCCGCCTGCAGGGCGAGCTGCAGCACGCCGCCGAGCATGACCCCCACGGGCATGGCCAGGATGGGCGCCACCCCCAGGCTGCCCAGCCAGGGGGCCAGCAGCCAGGCGGCCAGGATGGTGCAGACGTTGAGCAGCACCGGGGTCGCCGCCGGAACGGCGAAACGCCGCCAGGTATTGAGCACGCCCGAGGCCAGAGCCACCAGCGACATGAAGGCGATGTAGGGGAACATGGCGCGTGTCATCTGCACCGCCAGTGCGTAGCCCTGGGGTTCCTTTTGCAGGCCCGAGGCCATGGCCCAGACCATCCAGGGCGAGAGCAGCACCCCCAGCACACTGGCAAGCAGCAGCACCCAGGCCAGCACCGTGGCCACGTGGTCGATCAGGGCGCGCGTGGCGTCGTCACCCTTGTGCGCCCGGGACGCAGCCAGCACCGGCACGAAGGCCTGGCTGAAAGCGCCCTCGGCGAACAGGCGCCGAAACAGGTTCGGGATGCGGAACGCGACATTGAAGGCGTCGGTCATGGCGCTGGCGCCGAAGGTGGCAGCCACCAGCAGCTCACGGGCCAGGCCGGTGGTGCGCGACAGCAGGGTCCACATGGACACCGTGGAAGCAGATTTGAGAAGGCTCACCTCCCTGAGTGTAATGGCGGCGCCTTGCCAGGCAGACCTGCCAGGTGCGCCACGCCCGGCCATGGGCTGCGCGCTGGTGCCGCGGCCTCGGCACCCCGGGACCCACGCTGGAGCAGCGTACTGGGGCGCTGCGGAGCGGCCTTGTTATAATGCCCGGCTTTGCTGGAATCATCCACAGACACTGAAGGACAAATACCATGGCATCTGGAAAGCCGAAGAAAAAGAACCCGCGCCTGGCGTCGGGCCGTAAACGCGCCCGTCAGGACGTGAAACTCAACGCTGCGAACACCTCGCTGCGCTCCAAATACCGTACCGCCGTGAAGAACGTGGAAAAAGCCGTTCTGGCCGGCGACAAGACCAAGGCAAGCGAACTGTTTGCCAAGATGCAGGCCGTGGTGGACACCGTGGCCGACAAGGGCATCTTCCACAAGAACAAGGCCGCTCGCGACAAGAGCCGCCTGGCTGCCAAGGTCAAGACCCTGGCACTGGCTGCCGCCTAAACCACGGCACACCGCACGGGCCCGCAAGGGCCTGCCGTTTGCAACGGGTGCGCTTCCAGCAAAAAAGCAAAAAGCCGACCAGCAGGTCGGCTTTTTTGTTGGGTGCATGCCGCCGTGCCCAGATCGGACCGAGGCCCATGGTCACGCGCAAGCAGGGCCTGCCTGTCATCCCGTGTGGCTGGGATGGCGCCTTTGGCGTTCAGCCCTTGGGCGGGGTTTCAGGGCGGCCTTCGCTGGTTTGCAGCTCGTTGTCGCGCGCGAAGTTCATGCAGAAGTCCCAGGCCATGACGTTGTGTTCGCGCAGGTCGGGGTGCACGATCACGCACTTGACCGAACCGATGCTGCTGGGAACGCACCAGGGGGAGTAGCTGAGGTGGCTGCCGGGCTGCGCGCCGCCGGGGCGGAACTGGCTCATGACCCCCGCCAGGCGTTCGGCCCAGTCGCTGGGGCGAAAGGCCCTGCCCTGGCGGGTAACGCCCAGAATGTAGATTTCGGTGGAGGTGCTGGAAGCCATTGACGAGGTAGAAAGCTGCCCGGACAGGAGTGCCTTGCGGCGGTGTGCAGCCCTGGGATTTTACCCGCGCAACTTGCGCCGGATTTACAACATGCTTACCAAGCACCCAGCACCGCCGGGGCTTGCACGGGCCTGCCACGCCCAAACCGACAGGGCGCGCAACTAGCCCTAAAATTGGCGCTCAACGGCCCAACACTGCGTTGGGCTTTTTTTGTCTGGTGCGCTTTTTCGGAGTACTGCTGCATGACTTCTGCCACGCCTTCGTCCCCCCACGTGATGAACACCTATGGCCGCCTCTCCGTGGCCTTGTCGCACGGACGAGGATGCCGTGTGTGGGACACCGAAGGGCGCGAGTACCTGGATGCGCTGGGCGGCATTGCGGTCAACACCGTGGGCCACAAGCACCCGCGCCTGGTGGCCGCGCTGCAGGACCAGGTGACGAAGCTGATCCACACCTCCAACTACTACCACGTGCCGCTGCAGGAAGAGCTGGCGCGGCTGCTGGTGGAGCGATCGGGCTTAAGCAATGTGTTTTTCTGCTCGACCGGATTGGAGGCCAACGAGGCGGCGCTGAAACTGGCGCGCAAGTTTGGCCACGACCGTGGCATCGACAAGCCGCAGGTGGTGGTGTTTGAAAAGGCCTTCCATGGCCGCTCCATTGCCACGCTGAGCGCCACCGGCAACCCCAAGGTACAGGCCGGTTTCGGGCCGCTGGTGGAAGGCTTCATCCGCGTGCCGATCAACGACATTGCCGCCGTGAAGGCGGCCACCGAGGGCAACCCCAACGTGGTGGCGGTGTTCTTCGAGGCCATCCAGGGCGAAGGCGGCGTGAACCCCATGCACTTGCAGTTCCTGCGCGAGCTGCGCGCGGTGTGCGATGCGCGCGACTGGCTGATGATGATCGACGAGGTGCAGTGCGGCATGGGCCGCACGGGCAAGTGGTTCGCCCACCAGTGGGCCGGTATCCAGCCCGACGTGATGCCGCTGGCCAAGGGCCTGGGCTCGGGCGTGCCGGTGGGCGCGGTGGTGGCAGGCCCCAAAGCGGCGGCCATTTTTGCGCCGGGCAACCACGGCAGCACCTTTGGCGGCAACCCGCTGGCCATGCGCGCCGGGGTGGAGACCATCCGCATCATGGAAGACGAGGGCCTGCTGGCCAACGCCGAAACCGTGGGCGCGCACCTGAAGGCCGGGCTGGAGCAGGCATTGGCCGCCGAGTTGGCCACCGGAGCCGTGCGGGAAGTGCGCGGCCAGGGGCTGATGCTGGGCATCGAGCTGGCCCACCCCTGTGGGGCGCTGACGCAGCGCGCGCTGGATGCGGGGCTGCTCATCAGCGTGACGGCTGACACCGTGGTGCGCCTGGTGCCGCCGCTGATTTTGAGCCGCGCAGAGGCGGACGAAGTGGTGGCGCGTTTGTGCCCCTTGATTTCCGCGTTCTTGAAGGAGACCGCATGATGAGCCCGCAAAAAACAGGCATACCCTCCACCCTGCCCCAGGGGGCGCCACCGGTGCGCCACTACCTGCAGTTCACCGACCTGGACCGCGCCGAGTACGCCTACCTGCTGGAGCGCGTGGCATTCATCAAGGCCAAGTTCAAGCGCTTTGAGCGCCACCAACCGCTGGTGGACCGCACGCTGGCGATGATTTTCGAGAAAGCCAGCACGCGCACGCGGGTGAGCTTTGAGGCCGGCATGTACCAATTGGGCGGCAGCGTGGTGCACCTGACCACGGGCGACAGCCAGTTGGGGCGCTCCGAGCCGATCGAGGACAGCGCGCGCGTGATCAGCCGCATGACCGACATCGTGATGATCCGCACCTTTGAGCAAAGCAAGCTGGAGCGCTTTGCCGCGCACAGCCGGGTGCCGGTAATCAACGGGCTGACCAACGAGTTCCACCCCTGCCAGATCCTGGCCGACATCTTTACCTACATCGAGCACCGTGGGCCGATCCAGGGCAAAACCGTGGCCTGGGTGGGCGATGGCAACAATATGGCCAACACCTGGCTGCAGGCCGCTGCCCTGCTGGGCTTCCATCTGCGTGTGAGCACCCCCAGCGGCTATGAAGTGAATGAAAAAACGGCCGCCGCCCCGCGTGGAATGGGCGACTATAGCTATAAAACTTATAGCGATCCGATGGAGGCCTGCCGTGGCGCTGATCTGGTGACCACCGACGTCTGGACCAGCATGGGCTATGAGGCAGAAAACGAGGTGCGCCGCCAGGCCTTCGCCCAGTGGTGCGTGAGCACGGAGATGATGGCCGTGGCCGCCCCCGACGCGCTGTTCATGCACTGCCTGCCCGCGCACCGGGGCGAGGAGGTGCAGGCCGAGGTGATCGACGGGCCGCAAAGCGTGGTCTGGGACGAGGCGGAAAACAGGATGCATGTGCAAAAGGCGCTGATGGAGTACCTGCTGCTGGGCCGGATGGCCTGAGAAGCTTTTGCCCCTTGCGGCTTGTCGCGTCTGCGGCTTATGCAGCGGTGCGTGCTCAAGGTGTGTGCGGGCAGGGCGCAGCGCTTTCCATGGGGGTGACCGCCGCTGCGCGTCGGTTTCCCTGCGGTGCTCGCAGCAGGCGGGTGCCGCGCAACTCGCTGTGTTCGCTACGCTCACGCCGCTCGGACATGCGCGGCAAGCATGTTTACGAAGCGCGCTGCGCGCGCCCCGCCTGCCGCTGCGCGCCTCGGCACCCCCAAGGAAAGTGCTGCGCCCTGCCCGCACACACCTTGGAAGTGGCGTTGGTGGCATGCCCACAGGAAATGCAATTTCGCAGGAAATGGCGCTGATGACGCACTCCCATAAGGAATCCACCCCCCTCCAGAAGGAAGCACTGCAAATATGCCTGGTGGGCATTTCCATGGTTCGTGCACTACTACTACTCCTCGCCGCGGCAGGTGCTGCCCGGTGCGCGCGACTTCTGCGGCGGCCGTGCCAGAGGCTTGGGGGCCAGGCGCGCGCGAGCGCGCTTCGTCAACACTCTCGCGGGGGCTGTCCGAGCGTAGCGCCCGAAGGGCGCGAAGAGAGTTCCCCCGCGCTGGCCCCCGAGCCTCTGGCACGGCGGAGTCGGCGCCCCGCGCCGACCGCAGCAGCAGGAGCGCGCACCGGGCAGCACCTGACGCGGCATGGACGGGACAGCCGTGTAAACCAGGCACGCATCTCACCCGGGCAGTGTCTGCCACGGCATGGACGGGCCAGACGTGTGCCTCATGCACAAGCCACACCGGGCTGCACCTGCCGCAGCCAGACGGGACGGTGGAGTATTGGATGACTCCGCGCAATTTCGTTCAATACAAAGGCAGCCGCAGTGGCCAGACTGCGTGGCATCAACACCACGGAGTTCCTATGCCTTCAGCCTGGCTGCCCATGTTTCTTTTTGCCCTGACCGGGGCCATTTCACCGGGGCCGGTGAACCTGATTGCCTCCAGCCTGGGGGCGCAGCACGGCATGGGCCGGGCCCTGTGCTTTGCCGCCGGGGCCACGCTGAGCTACGCGCTGGTGCTGCTGGCACTGGGCAGCGGCATGCAGGCGCTGCTGGCGCACAGCGGCCTGCTGGCGCAGGCCCTGCCCCACGCCGGGGCGGCCTATCTGCTGCTGCTGGCCTGGCGCATTGCCACGCTGGCGCCCACGGACTGGGGAACGCAGGCCGTGTCGGCGCCTGGTGCCTGGACCTGCTTTGTGCAGGGGCTGCTGACGCAGGCCCTGAACCCCAAGGCCTGGCTGGTGGCGCTGTCGGGCATTGGCCTGTTCGTGCAGTCGAGCGGTACGGCGCTGGCCTGGTTCGTCGCCATCTCGGTACTGGTGTGCTTCGCCAGCGAGGCGGTATGGGCGGTATTGGGTAAGATGGTGCGGCGCTGGCTGCAGCGCCCGCGTGCCCAGGTCTGGTTCAACCGCAGCCTGGCGGCCTTGCTGGCCTATGCCGTGGTGCGCATGCTGGATTGATGCCCCTCCCCCCATGACCGATCCGTCCCACCAGTTTTACCGTTGGCCCGAGCTGGCGCACCTGGAGCTGCGCGTGACGCGCGGCACGCGCAACTGCTACCAGTTGCACACCCATGCGGAGTATTCGCTGGGCTGCATCGACGCGGGCCAGGCGGTCTACACCCACCGCCAGGAGCAGGTGCCTTTGTGCACCGGCATGAGCGTGCTGATACAGCCCGGCGTGGCGCATGCCTGCAACCCGGACCCGGCGCAGGCCTGGTCTTACCGCATGGCCTTTGTCTGCCCGGACTGGGTGCGGCGCCAGTTCGGCGAGCCACCCGTGCTGGCACGCCACTTCGACACCCGCGCCGCGACCTACCAGGCGCTGGACGCGCTGTTCCAGGCCCTGCTGCGCCGCGCCCCAGCACTGCAGATGGACGAGATGCTGCTGGGCTTTTTGCGCCAGCACCTGGCGCTGCACCGCGCCAGCCCCGCGCTGGACCAGGGGGCGGTGGGCCGGGCGCGCGATCTGATCCACGCCCGTCTGGCGGAAAACCTGGGCCTGGACGAGCTGGCGCGGGCCTGCGGCCTGAGCGGCTACCAGTTGATCCGCCAGTTCAAGCAGCTGTACGGGCAGACGCCCCACGCCTACCAGATCGACCAGCGCATCCAGCAGGCCAAGACCCTGCTGCGGCGCGGCTCGGCGCTGAGCGAGGTGGCCTACGGGCTGGGTTTTGCCGACCAGGCGCATTTCCAGCGCCATTTCAAGAGCCGCACCGCGACCACCCCGAGGGCCTATGCGCAGCCCGGCGGCTGCGCGCACCCCTGAGAGACTGTGAACAAATCCCTCACACCCGCCTTGCCCACCCAAACAGCCCTGCTCGTCGTTGCAAATGCGCGCCATAGCGGGGGCTATGGCTGTGCTTTGCGCTGAGAATCAGGGCTGTTTGGGTGTGCCTTTCGGGCGCGCCGGATCTATTCACAGACTCTGAGCCTGTTGGCGATCTCTGCGGGGTCAGGTTGGGCCGCAATCAGGTTGAGTGGCCTGCCGCCACCGCGCCGCATGGGCTCGGCAGCCCATGCAAGGGGTTGGGCAGGGCCAGTGGTTTTTCGGGGGGCTTGCAAAGCGGCGCGCCGGAGCGGATAGTGTCCGCAGCAACGCCGCCACCGCCACCGCACAACGATCATGGACAAGAAGGACAAGGAACCCAAGCTCTGGGTCACGGTTTTGAAGCTGATCGTTGGCCTGGTCGTGATCATCGGCGGCACAGGCGCGATCCTGAAATGGGCCGCGCAGTTCGACAGCGAGCCGCCCGTCCAGACCGGGCCCGCGGGCCTGTCGGACTGGGGCATTTCACGCGACTCGCCGATCCGCCAGAAGCGGTGATCTGTCACACCCGGGCCGCAGGGCGGCGCGCTACACTGGGCCGCAGGAGCCCACGCCATGCACGACCCCACCGATTACGAGCAATTGTTCGAGACCGCGCCCATTTCGCTCTGGCTGGAAGATTACAGCGCCCTCAAGACCCTGTTGGACCAATGGCGCGCCCAGGGCGTGCAGGACCTGCAGGCCTATTTGCAGGCCGATCCGGCGCGGGTGCGCGCGTGTGCGCGCTGCTACCGCGTCCTGCGCGTGAACCGCGAAACGCTGCGGGTATTCGCGGCCAGCTCGCAGGATGAGCTGCTGGCGCGCATCGGCGAGGTGTTTCGCGGCGACATGTTCGAGCGCATGCTGCCCGAGCTGCTGCAGTGGTGGAACGGCTGCCTGGATTTTTCCACCCGCACGGTGAATTACGCGCTGGACGGGCGCCGCGTGGAGGTGCTGATGCAGGTGCGCGTGCTACAAGGCTACGAGCACAGCTGGGAGCGCGCCATGGTGTCGCTCAAGGATGTGAGCGAGTATGCGCAGGCGCAAAGCCAACTGGTCCACAGCGAGCGCTATGCGCGCAACCTGTTCGCGTTCTCCCCGGTGTCGCTGTGGGTGGAGGATTTCAGCGGCGTGAAGGAGCTGATGGACGAGGTGCGGGCATCGGGCATCAGTGACTTCCGCACCTTCCTGAACGTGCATCCGGAGTTCGTGGCGCGCTGCATGGAACGCATCCTGGTGCGGGAGGTGAACCAGCAGACCCTGCAGATGTTCGCCGCCACCAGCCAGACCGAACTGCTGGACCGCATCGACAGTGTGTTCCGCGACGAGATGCGCGACTCGTTTGCCGAACAGCTGCTGGACCTGTGGGAGGGGCGCCTGGTGCAGACGCGCGAGGTGGTGAACTACGCCCTGTCGGGCGCGCCGATCAACATCCACATGCAGTTTGCCGTGCTGCCCGGGCATGAGCAGCGCTGGGACCTGGTGCTGGTGTCGCTGGTGGACATCACGGCGCGCAAGAAGGCCGAAGCCTACCTGGAGTACCTGGGCAAGCACGACGCGCTGACCAAGCTGCGCAACCGCGCCTATTACGTGGAAGAGCTCAACCGCATCAGCCGCAAGGGACCTTGGCCGCTGAGCGTGCTGACCATGGACCTCAATGGCCTCAAGCTCGTCAACGACACGCAGGGCCACGCCGCGGGCGACGCGCTGCTGCGCCGCGTGGGCGAGGTGCTGCAAAAGGCCGGCAGCGACGCCAGCGGCTGCATTGCGCGCATTGGCGGCGATGAGTTCGTGGCGCTGCTGCCGGGGGCGGACGAGCGTGTGGCGCTGTCGCTCAAGGAGCGCATCGAGTCGGTGCTGGAGCTGAACAACCAGTTCTACCCGGGGCAGAAACTGAGTCTGTCGATCGGCGTGGCCACCTGCCGCAGCGCCAGCGAGGTCGAGGCCTGCATCCACCAGGCCGACGAGCGCATGTACCTGCAAAAACGCCGCTACTACGAAAGCACCCCGATCGAGCGGCGCCGCCAATAATGGCGGGCACAGCAGCGGGATGGGGTGACTCTCAGGCCTTGTACAGCCAGGGCACGTCCATGAGCTTGGGCGCGGCCAGGCGCAGCGCCAGGTCGCGCGCCTTTTGCACCACGCCCTGGGCATGGAAGATCTGGCCGTTGCGGATCGAGCGGGCCTGCACGCGCGCGTTGCGCGGCCAGCGTTCGCGGGCGAAGGCCGCCACCGCCTGCTGCACGGTGGCCATGGCCGGGCTGGCCAGATGGCGCGCCAGGGCGGCAGCATCTTCGACCGCCATGCAGGCCCCCTGCGCGAGGTAGGGCCGCATGGGGTGCGCGGCATCGCCCACCAGCACCACGCGCCCGGCGCCATGCTCGGCGGCGCTGCGCATGGGGGGGCGGTCGCACAGGGGCCACAGGCGCCAGGTGGGAATGGCATAGATCAGGTCGCGCAGCTGCGTGTGCGCGCGCCCGAGCAGCAACTGGATTTCGGCGGCGTTGGCGCTGTGGTCCCACTCCTGCATGTCGGGGGGGGAATCGCCGTGCACGATGGCGACCACGTTGAGCAGGTCGCCGCCACGCACCGGGTACTGCACGACATGGAAGTCCGGCCCCATCCAGGCCGTGACCACGCGCGAGCGCAGCTTTTCGGGCAGCGAAGCCATGGGCACCATGGCGCGGTAGGCCAGGTGCCCGGTCTGGCGTGGTCCACCGCTGCGCACCACCTGGGCGCGCACCCGGCTCCACAGGCCATCGGCCCCCACCAGCAGCTTGGTATCCTGCATCTCCACGGCGCCATCGGCCAGGTGCTGCACCTGCAGGTGCACGCCGCCATCGTCCTGGGTGATGGCGGTGACTTCGCTGTCCATGCGCAGATCCACCCCGCTGCTTTGCACCGCCGCGGTCAGCAGCAGGCTGTGCATGTCGGCACGGGCGATGGTGGCATAGGGCGCGCCATAGCGCTGCACGGAGCGCCGCCCCAGGGAGCGCTTGCCCACCACCTCGCCGTTGAGGGCGTTGCGCGCGTGCATGGCCTCGGGGAAATAGGCCACGGCGCGCAGCCGCTCCATCAACCCCCATTGCTGCACCAGACGCACCACATTGGGCCCGAGCTGGATGCCCGCCCCGATCTCGGCAAAAGCGCTGCTGCGTTCGAGCACGCGCACGGTGTGCCCGCTGCGCGCGCAGCACAGCGCAGTGCTCATGCCCCCGATACCGCCACCCACGATGGTGATTTTTTCTTGCATAGCCCGCCATTGTGACCGAGTCGCCAGGCCAGGGGCAGGCAGGCACGCGGCCGTCCGAGTCCTGCGCCCTGCCCCGTCACCCAGGTGTCAGCCCGGGGCTCGACAAATCGTGGGCTTTCGCGGTCAATGCACGCTTTGGCTACGCCCGCTCCAACATGACCGACACCACCACCCACCACCGTATCTGCCCCTTGTGCGAAGCCTGCTGCGGGCTGGAGATTGACGTGGCCGACGGCCGCGTGCTGCGCATACGCGGCCACGAGGCCGACGTGCTCAGCAGGGGCTACATCTGCCCCAAGGGCGTGGCCCTGAAAGACCTGCACGAAGACCCCGACCGGCTGCGCACACCGCTGATCAAGCGCCAGGGCGTGTTCGAGAGCGCCACCTGGGACGAAGCCTTTGCCGAGATCGAGCGCCGCCTGCCGCCCATCCGTGCCGCGCACGGGGCCGACAGCGTGGCAGTGGCGGTGGGCAACCCCTCGGCCCACAAGATCGGGCTGCTGCTGTACTTTGCCAAACTGGCGCGCGCGCTGGGCACGCGCAACGTGTATTCCGCCTCCACCCTGGACCAGATGCCGCGCCAGTTGGCCAACGGCCTGGTCTATGGCCACTGGCTGAGCAACCCGCTGCCCGACATTGAGCGCACACAACTGCTCGTGGTGCTCGGCGCCAACCCCATGGTGAGCAACGGCAGCATGTGGACGGTGCCCGACTTTCGCGCCAAGGCCAAGGCCCTGCGTGCGCGCGGTGGGCGCCTGGTGGTGATCGACCCCCGGCGCACCGAGACCGCCGCCGTGGCCGACGAGCACCACTTCATCCGCCCCGGCGCCGACGTGTTCCTGCTGGCCGCCATGGTGCACACCGTATTTGCCGAAGGCCTGGTGCGGCTGGGCGCTGCCCAGCCCTGGGTGCAGGGGCTGGACGCGGTGCGCGAGGCCCTTGCGCCCTTCACCCCAGAGGTCTGTGCACCACGCTGCGGCATCAGCGCCCCGGTGATCCGCACCCTGGCGCGCGAGCTGGCCACGACCCAGCGCGCCAGCCTGTACGCGCGCATCGGCAGTTGCACCCAGGCCTACGGCACGCTGGCGAGCTGGCTGGTGGACGTGCTCAACACCACCACCGGGCACCTGGACCAGGAAGGCGGCGTGCTCTTTGCCAAGGCCGCCGCCTTTGCCAGCAACACCCAGGGGCCCAGCGGCGTGGGCAAAGGCGTGCAGACCGGGCGCCACCACGCACGGGTGAGCGGCGTGCCCGAGGTGTATGGCGAGCTGCCCTACACCTGCCTGGCCGAGGAAATCGAAACCCCGGGCCCCGGCCAGGTGCGCGCGCTCATCACCGCCGCCACCAACCCGGTGCTCTCGGCCCCCAACGGGGTGCGCCTGTCGGCGGCGCTGGAGCGGCTCGAATTCATGGTCTGCGTGGACAACTACCTCAACGAGACCACGCGCCATGCCGACGTGATCCTGCCCGGGCTGTCGCCGCTGGAGGACTTTCACTACGACGTGGCCTTCCCCCAGCTCTCCTGGCGCAACCACGCGCGCGCCAGCAGTGCCATCTTCCCCCAACCCGAGGGCGCGCGGGAAGAGTGGCAAACCCTGCTCCAACTCGCCGCCATCGTGCAGGGCCTGGGCGCGCAGGCCAACGTGGAGCAGCTCGACCAGGCCGCGTTCGCGCAAGACGCGCAGCGCCTGGCCGGCCCGCTGGCCAGCGCTGTGATGCAAGCCACCGCCGCCTACCGGGGCCCACAGCGGCTGCTGGACGCCATGCTGCGCTCCGGCCCCTATGGCGACCAGTTTGGCCGCAAACCCGAGGGGCTGAACCTGGCCAAGGTGCTGGCCGCCAGCAGCGCAGGGGGCATAGACCTCGGCCCCTTGCAGCCGCGCCTGCCCGAGATGCTGCGCACCCCGAGCGGCAAGGTGGAACTCGCCCCGCCCCAGTTGCTACAGGATTTGCAGCGCGCTGCGCAGGATCTGTGCGGGCCAGCGCCCGATTTGGTGGTGATCGGGCGGCGCGACGTGCGCACCAACAACAGCTGGATGCACAACCTGCCCACCCTGGCCAAGGGCCCTTTTCGCTGCACGCTGCTGGTGCACCCCAGCGACGCCGCGCGCCACGGCGTGGCCCAGGGCGACACGGTGGAGCTGCGCAACACCACCGGCACGGTGCAGGCCCCGGTGGAGCTGAGCGAGGCCATGATGCCGGGCGTGGTGAGCCTGCCCCACGGCTGGGGCCACGACCTGAGCGGCACCCGGCTGCGCGTGGCAGCCGAGCGCCCCGGCGCCAACCTCAACGCCCTGCTGAGCGAACAGTTGCGCGACCCGCTCTCGGGCAACGCCGTGCTCAGTGGGGTGGAGGTGCGGATGGTGCGCCTGGGCTGACGTCCAGGCAGGAAACCCGGTTGCGCCCGGCGCGCTTGGCCGCATACATGGCAGCGTCGGCACGCTGCTGCAGGGCGGGCATGGTGATGGGGGCATCCATGGCACTGGCGCTGCTCACACCGATGCTGGCCGTGACCGACAAACCCTGCCCCGCCTGCCCCGGCAGCGCCACCTGGGCGACCTGCACGGCGTCGCGCAGTTGCTCGGCCAGGGCCAGGGCGCCGCGCTGGCCGGTGTTGGGCAGGAAGATCGAAAATTCCTCGCCGCCTATGCGCGCCAGCACGTCGCTTTTGCGGATGTGGCGCTGCAGTGTGGCGGCCACGGTGCGCAGAACCGCGTCGCCCGCGTCGTGGCCATGGGTGTCGTTGACGGCCTTGAAATGGTCCAGGTCGATGAAAAGCACGCTGAACACCTGCCCGGCACGCAGGCAGGCCTGGATCAGCGGCTCGCACAGCGCGTGGTAGGCGCGCGTGTTGTACACGCCGGTGAGCGCATCGTGGCTGGCCAGGGCCAGCAGTTCCTGGTTGTAGGCCTGCACGCGTGCGAAGTAGGACTGCGAACGCCCCACGTAGGCGTGAAAGAACACCCCCAGGTACAGCATGCTCAGCAGTGCCGTGGCCAACGCGTTGGCCGAGTAGGGGTTTGACAGCATGGCATTGCCCAGCCCCAGGCCCAGCATGGTCAGTGCGGTGACGGCCCAGCCCGCGCGCTGGCCCAGCACAATGAACACCCCGGGTACGTTGACATAAAACCACAGCAGGCGCAGCTCGTCCTGCGGCACATGCACCAGGGCCGAGGTGTATTCGGCCAAGCCCAGCACCTCGTAGGCCCAGGCCACGGGCAGCAAGCGCCCGGGGTGGGCGCGCAGCAGCAGCCACAGACACAACGCCCCGCTGGTGAAGGCCAGCATGGACAGGCGGTGAGGCGTGCCGATCTGGTTCAGGTAGGACAGGTCACCGGCGATGAACACCGCCGTGAACAAGGCCCCCGAGACCATGAGCACGATCAGGAACTTGTAACGGAACTCATCTTGCTCCTGTTGCGCAGCAAAGGGCGCGGAGCCAAACAGCAACTGGCGGGCAGAGGCAATCATGGAAGGACGGACAGCAACCAGCCGCCATGGTACGCGGCGGCGCGCCCGCGCGGCCAGCCTGCGCGCTGGCGGCATGGCCGCTATTCGCTACCATGCCGACCCATGGCGTCTTTCCCCACCCCATTTGCCCCATGAAGAAAGTGACCCTACTGGTTCTTGCCCTCCTGCTGCTCGCCGTAGGCGCTGGGGTGTACTGGCTGCGCGGCAACCTCGATGCACTGGTGGCCCGCGCCATCCGCGAGCATGGCAGTGCCATGACCCAGGCCAGCGTCCAGGTGGAGCGCGTGCACATCGACGCCAGCAACGGACGCGGCACGCTGCAGGGCCTGGTCATAGGCAACCCGCAAGGCTTCAAGACAGCGCACGCACTCCAGGCCGACGTGGTGGAGCTGGAGGTGGACATCTCCACCCTGGCCAGCAGCGTGGTGGTGGTGCGCAGGCTGGCCGTGCTCGCGCCCGATGTGGTCTATGAAAAAGGCGCCTCAGGAACCAACTTCGAGGCGCTGCAGAAAAACATCGCCCACTACCTGGGCCCGCAGGACCCGGCCAAGCCGCCCAGGAAGTTCATCGTGGAGGACTTTTCCATCCGCAAGGCGCGCGCCCAGGCCAGCGCCGCCTTCATGAACGGGCAGACCGTGGCCGTGCCCCTGCCTGACCTGCACCTGCGCCAGTTGGGCCGGGCCCAGGGCGGGGCCACCGCTGCCGAACTGGCCCAGGAGGTCACGGCCGCGCTCAAGGCCCAGCTCAGCGGCGCGGTGCACTTTGACAGGCTGATGCAATCGGCGGGCAGCGCACTGGACAAGGCGGGCCAGGCCATCAAGGGCCTTTTCAAGTAGGAAAACAGGCACTGGCCCGCGTAAATATTGGATTCTTTGCTATCAATAAATGAGTAATCGAGTGGTTTTCGAGGCCCATGGCCTGCACACCCCGGCGGTGGCCGGGCGTGCGCTCTTTGCCTGGGCGCACCTGGCCCTGTGCCCCGGGCTCACCCTGGTGCTGGGCGACGAGGGGCGGGGCAAGACGCTGCTGCTGCGCACCCTGGCCGCAGAGTTCCCGCAGGCGCTGGAACACGCCACCCTGGCCGGGCACGCCCTGCACAGCGCCACCCCCGCTTACCGCCAGGAAGTGGCCTGGTTCGACCCGGGCAGCCCGGCCTGGGAGCAGACCGTGGTGGACGCCTTCTGGGCCGCCCAGGCCGCACGCTACCCGCGCTGGAGCACTGAGGTGCTGGAGGCCCTGGCCCAGGACTGGGGCCTGCAGGCCCACCGCGCCAAGCCGTTTTACATGCTCTCGACCGGCTCGCGGCGCAAGGCCCTGATGGCCGCCGCCCTGGCCAGCGGCGCCGCGCTGACCCTGCTGGACATGCCCTTTGCCGCGCTGGACGGCGCCGCCATCCGCACCCTGCGCGAGGTGCTGGCGGACTGCGCCGAACACCCCCGGCGCGCCTTTGTGCTGGCCGACTACAGCGCACCCGCCGGGCTGCAGGCCCGCACCACCCTGGACCTGGACACGCTCGCCTGCGCGCCGGACCACCCCCGCTAAGGCCACCCTGCACACCCGCACGCACGCCAGAGCCTGCCCGCACCCATGCCACGCCTGCGCACCCGCGCCCACCACGCCCCACCGCCACCCATGAACGCCCTGCACACCGAACTGGCCCGCCTGTACCACACCGCCCCGCCGCACACGCAGCTGCACGCCCCGCTGCACGGTGCCGTGTGCGCGCCCCTGGCCGACGCCAACGGCCAGGTGCGCGCCGCCGTGCTGGAGCTGGCCCGGCCCGCCGACTGGGGCACCCTGGGGGCACTGTGGCGCGGGGTGCAGACCGATCTGGACCTGCCCGCGCCGGGGATTGCCATCAATGGCCACGACGGCTACCAGCTCTGGTTCTCCTGGCAGCAGCCCATAGAAGCGGCCCAGGCCCAGGCCTTTGTGGCCGCGCTGTGTGCGCGCTACCTGCAAGGCGTGGCCCCGGCGCGGCTGCGCTGCTGGCCTGGCGGCGCCAACGCGGCCCATGACCCCCACGCGCAGGACGGCAGCGATAGCGGCTTCCCAGCCCCGGTCCCGGCGCTGCACCCGCGCAGCGGCCAGTGGTCGGCTTACATCGCCCCGGACCTGGCCAGCGTGTTCGCCGACGAACCCTGGCTGGACCGCGACCCGGGCCTGGAGGCCCAGACCCAACTGCTGGCGCGGCTGCAAAGCATCCGCCCCGAGGCCTTTGCCCAGGCGCAGCAGACCTTGCTGCCCCCGGCGGCACCAGCCACGGCCACTCCCACGCAGGCCGCCCCCGCCGCATCAGCCCCAACCGGCACCCCCATTGACACCACCGCGCCCTACCCGGCCGAGACACCCGGCGCGTTCCTGCAAGCGGTCATGCAGGACCCGCAGGCCCCCCTGGCCTTGCGCGTGCAGGCGGCGGTGGCGCTATTGAGGCGGGACAGCGGCTACTTTCTCACACCTTCTTCACAAACTCCGATTTGAGCTGCATGGCGCCAAAGCCTTCGATGCGGCAGTCGATGTCGTGGTCGCCCTCGATGAGGCGGATGTTCTTCACCTTGGTGCCGACCTTGATGGCGCTGGACGAGCCCTTGACCTTGAGGTCCTTGACCAGCACCACGGTATCGCCATCGCTGAGCACGTTGCCGTTGGCGTCCTTCCAGACCTTGGCGGTCTCGGTGCTGGCCGCAGCGTCCGCCGACGGGCTCCATTCGTGGGCGCACTCGGGGCACACCAGCATGGCACCGTCTTCGTAGGTGTATTCGCTGTGGCATTGGGGGCAGGCGGGCAAGGTGCTCATGGGGATCGGTCCTGGTGGTGCGGCTGCGCAGCGCCTCCGAAACCAGGGAAGCTGGGCCGCTTTGTGGAATAAATACGGGTCTGGCCCGCGTGGATATTGCGGAATTAGCTATAAAAACAATAGCAGTCGGATGCTCAATGCCCCATCGGCATCTGCTTGAGCGCTTCCATCAGCATGTCGGGGTCGCCGCCTTCGGCGATGTGCTGCTTGTACCAGATGCTCAGGATCGTGCTCACCACCGGGCCGGGGGTTTCCTGCACCTTGGCAAAGTCCCAGCCATTGAGCTGGCAGATGCGCGCCACCAGGTCCATGTCCAGGTCGATGGCGTCCTGCGCGCAACGGCGCAGCTTGAGGTCTTCAAACACCGCGCCTTCGGGCAGCTTCAAGGCCAGGGCGGTGTCGTTGGGGGGAAGGGTGGATGCGGTCATGGTTTACTCCACGCGCGAAATGCGCTGTGGCTTGAAGCCCAGGTCGGCGAGCTTGCCCTTGCGCGCGCGCGCGCCCCGGGCGTTGTTGAGGCTGCGGATCTCCAGCGTTTCTTCGCGCTCCTTGCCCCCCCGGCCCAGGCCTTCGATGCGCACGCTGCGGGTGTAGGCCGCGGCACCGGCCAGCGTGTCCTTGTCTTCCAGGTCCAGCAGCATCAGGCCGCGCCCACCGTTGGGCTGGGTCTTGAGTTCGCCGATCTCGAAGGTGAGGATGCGCCCCAGGGCGGACGCGCAGGCCACGTGCGTGGCGGCGGGCACGAGCACGGTCTGCGCCGTGGCGGGCGCCGGTGCAGCGCCGTCCTTGGGCGCCTCTTTGGGGGTCTGGCGCACCAGCGCCCCCGCCACCAGGGAAGGCGCACACAGGGTCTCGCCCGCATTGCAGCTAAGGAAGGCCTTGCCCGCCTTCTGGCGCGAGACCATGTTCTCGACACTGGCCAGGAAGCCATAGCCGCCGCTGGAAGCCAGCAGCAGCGTGGCCCCGGCGGGCCCGGCAAAGTAATGCGCGATCTGGCTACCCGCCTCCAGTTCGATGAAGGTGGTGATGGGCTGGCCGTCGCCCCGCCCGCCGGGCAGCGCCGCCACCGCCACCGAATACACGCGCCCGTTGCTGCCAAACACCAGCAGGGTGTCGACGCTGCGGCATTCAAAAGTGCCGTACAGCGCGTCCCCGGCCTTGAAGGCAAAGCTGCCCGCCTCGTGCCCATGGCCGGTGCGCGTGCGCACCCAGCCCTTCTGGCTCACCACCACGGTCACGGGCTCGTCCAGCACCTTCACCTCGGCCACCACCTTCTTCTCGGCCTGAATCAGCGTGCGCCGGGCGTCGGCAAAGGTCTTGGCGTCCGCCTCGATCTCGCGCACCATCAGGCGGCGCAGCGCCGCCGGGCTGGCCAGGATCTCTTCGAGCTTGGCGGCCTCCGCACGCAGCTCGGCCAGCTCCTGCTCGATTTTGATCGCCTCCAACTTGGCCAACTGGCGCAGGCGGATTTCCAGAATGTCTTCGGCCTGCCGCTCCGAGAGGCGAAAGCGCTCCATCAGCGCCGCCTTGGGCTCGTCGCTGGCGCGGATGATGGCGATGACCTCGTCGATGTTGAGCAGCACCAGTTGGCGCCCCTCCAGGATGTGGATGCGGTCCTGCACCTTGGAGAGGCGGTGGCGGCTGCGCCGCTCGATGGTGCTCTGGCGAAAGGCGATCCACTCCAGCAGCATCTGGCGCAAAGACTTTTGCACCGGCCGCCCGTCCAGCCCGATGAGCGTGAGGTTGATCGGCGCCGAGGTCTCCAGGCTGGTGTGGCCCAGGAGCGCGGTGATGAGCTCCTGCTGCTCGATGCGGCTGCTCTTGGGCTCGAACACCAGGCGCACCGGCGCGTCTTTGCTGGATTCATCGCGCACGCCGTCCAGCACCGCCAGCATGCTGGCCTTGAGCTGGGTCTGGTCCTGCGTGAGCGCCTTCTTGCCCGCCTTGACCTTGGGGTTGGTGATCTCCTCGATCTCTTCGAGCACGCGCTGGCTGCTCACCCCCGGGGGCAGCTCGGTCACCACCAGCTGCCACTGGCCGCGCGCCAGGTCTTCGATCTTCCAGCGCGCACGCACCTTCAAACTGCCCCGCCCGGTGCGGTAAGCGTCGGCAATGTCGCCCGCCGGGCTGATGATCTGGCCGCCACCGGGGTAGTCCGGCCCCGGAATCAGGCCAAACAAGTCTTCGTCGCTCAGGGTCTCGTTCTTGATCAGCGCCACGCAGGCGTCGGCCACCTCGCGCAGGTTGTGGCTGGGGATCTCGGTGGCCAGGCCCACGGCAATGCCGCTGGCGCCGTTGAGCAGGCCAAAGGGCAGGCGCGCGGGCAACTGGCGCGGCTCCTCGGTGGAGCCGTCGTAGTTGGGCACGAAGTCCACCGTGCCCTGGTCGATCTCGTCGAGCAGCAGGCTGGTGATCTTGGCCAGGCGCGCTTCGGTGTAGCGCATGGCCGCTGCGCCGTCGCCGTCGCGCGAGCCGAAATTACCCTGACCATCGATCAGCGGGTAGCGCTGCGCAAAGTCCTGCGCCATGCGCACCAGCGCGTCGTAAGCGGCCTGGTCGCCATGGGGGTGGAAGCGGCCCAGCACATCGCCCACCACGCGCGCGCTCTTGACCGGCTTGGCCGGCGTGTTGCCGCTGGCGCCACCATAGCCCAGCCCCATGCGCGCCATGGCATACAGAATGCGCCGCTGCACCGGCTTTTGCCCATCCACCACATCGGGCAGGGCGCGGCCCTTGACCACGGAGAGGGCATATTCCAGATAGGCACGCTGCGCGTAGTTCGCCAGGTTGAATTCGTCGTCTTGCCCACCGCTGGCGGGGGGCACTTCAATGATCGGGGTATCGCTCATTCACATAGGCCTTTCGATAATTTCCCAATGCCCGGCCTTGTCCGAGCCCACGCGCTGGATGCGGCCTTGCTCACGCAGCACCTTGAGGTGTCGCTTGATGGTCTTGTCCGCCACACCCAAGGCCAACGCCATCTTTTGTGCCGTCGCCTTGGGCTGGACACGCACCAGCTCCAAAATTTTCCCGTCCAGTTCATTTACAGGGACATTTACAGGGACATTTACAGGGACATTCATGTCGGCATCCAGCACCGTCTGCGTCGCCACGTCGATGTACCTGTAGAGCGAATTCGCCAGCGCATCGAGCATGAAGTCGATAAACGGTCGACAGTCCACCTCAATGCCCGCATGGGAATCCTGCAAGGCCTTGTAGTAGAGCGCCTGGTTGTGGTGCACCAGCGTTTCCACAGGCATCCAGGCAAACAGCGGGTTCCACTGCGCCAGAATCAGCGTCTGCCACAGGCGCCCAATGCGCCCGTTGCCGTCGCGAAACGGATGGATGTACTCCAGGCGGTAATGCACGGCGGAACTCTTGATGAGCGGGTGCGCCTCACTGGCCTTGCCCCAGTCCAGCAACTGCGTCACCAGCGCAGGCACCTGGGCTGCAGGTGCACCACGGTGCAGCAGCGTGCCATCCGCACCCACCACGCCTACCCCTACCGAGCGAAACCGGCCCGATTCACCGATAAGCGCATCCGTCAGGTGTGCGTGCGCGCGCAGCAAATCGTCCACAGACCATGGCGCATAGGCCGGTATTTCGTTGTACGCATGCCAGGCGTTTTGCACCTCCCTTATATCTTTGGGCGGCCCCAGCACAGGCTTGCCATTGATAAGGTTGGTGACCTGGCCCAGGGTAAGCTGGTTGCCCTCGATGGCGGTGGAGGCATGCACCGACAGAATGCGGCTGCGGCGGCGCAGTTGCAGCACATCGCCCGACTGTTCCTCGCTGATCTTCACGCGCTCAAGCAAGGCATGGATGGCACCAATTTTTTCGCGCCACCTCGGGTCTTCGGTGAAAAACTTATCCAGGGGTTTCACACACTGCTCCATCCTGCATGGCGTTCTGGCTCAAATGTCAATCTCCACCGCATCCCCGTGCAGCTCCATCAGCTCGCGCCGCGACGCAGCTTCGCCCTTGCCCATGAGCTTGGTCATGAGGCCTTCGGTGGCGGCGAAATCGATGGAGCCCAGGTGCACCGGCATGAGGCGGCGCGTGTCGGGGTTGAGCGTGGTGTCCCACAGCTGCTCCGCGTTCATCTCGCCCAGGCCCTTGAAGCGGCTGATCTGGCACTTTTCGCGCGCCACGCCGTCGGAGGCAGCCTTGTCCAAAATCGCGTGCAACTCGCCCTCGTCCAGGGCATAGGCCTTGCTGGCAGGCTTCTTGCCACGCGCGGGCACATCCACCCGAAACAGCGGCGGGCGCGCCACATACACATGGCCCGCGTCGATGAGCTTGGGGAAGTGGCGGAAGAACAGCGTCAGCAGCAGCACCTGGATGTGCGAGCCGTCCACGTCCGCGTCCGACAGGATGCAGACCTTGCCATAACGCAAGCCGGCAAGGACATCGCCCCCACGCTCCCCCGCTGCGCGTGGGTCGCTGCCCCCCGAGGGGGCGTTCGCGGCTTGGGACGGCCCGGCGCCGCTCAGTCCGGGCGCGTCCTCGATCCCGTGCGGGTCCACGCCAATCGCCACCGCAATGTCGTGCACCTCGTTGTTCTTGAACAGCAGGTCGCGCTCCACCTCCCAGGTGTTGAGCACCTTGCCGCGCAGCGGCAAGATGGCCTGGGTCTCCTTGTCGCGCCCCATCTTGGCGCTGCCCCCGGCGGAGTCGCCCTCCACCAGAAACAGCTCGTTGTAGGCAATGTCGCGGCTTTCACAATCCGTCAGCTTGCCGGGCAACACCGCCACGCCGCTGCTCTTGCGCTTTTCCACCTTCTGCCCGGCGCGCTGGCGCGCCTGCGCCGCCTTGATGGCCAGTTCGGCCAGCTTCCTGCCGTGCTCCACGTGCTGGTTCAGCCACAACTCCAGCGCCGGGCGCACAAAGCTCGACACCAGGCGCACCGCGTCGCGCGAATTGAGCCGCTCCTTGGTCTGGCCCTGGAACTGCGGGTCCAGCACCTTGGCGGACAGCACATAGCTGGCGCGCACGAACACGTCTTCGGGCATGAGCTTGACGCCCTTGGGCAGCAGCGAATGCAGCTCGATGAAGCCCTTGACGGCCTGGAACACCCCATCGCGCAGGCCGCTTTCGTGCGTGCCCCCGGCGCTGGTGGGAATCAGGTTGACGTAGCTCTCGCGCACCGCCGCGCCTTCCTCGGTGAAGGCCAGGCACCAACTGGCGCCCTCCCCTTCCGCAAAGCTCTCGTGCCCGGCATCGGCAAAACCCTCGCCGTCGATCAGCGGGATCAAGGGCTCCGCGCTCAGGCACTGGCCCAGGTAGTCGCGCAAGCCGCCCTTGAACTGCCAGTTCTGGGTTTCGCGGCTTTTCTCCTGCACCAGGGTCACGGTCACGCCCGGCATCAGCACCGCCTTGCTGCGCAGCAGGTGCGTCAGCTCCCCCATGGGCAAGGCGGCAGACTCAAAATACTTCGGGTCGGGCCAGACACGCACCGTGGTGCCCGACTTGCGATCGCGAGGGCCCTCTGCCGCCGCACTGCGCTCCTCGTCGCCCTGCCAGGTCTCGCCCGCCTTGCGCAGTTGCAAGGGCTCGACCACATCGCCGCCCTCGAACACGATGCGCGCCACCTGCCCCTCGCGGTAGCTGGTGGCCTCCAGGCGCTTGCCCAGCGCATTGGTCACGCTCACGCCCACGCCGTGCAGGCCGCCCGAAAAGCTGTAGGCCCCGCCCTTGCCCTTGTCGAACTTGCCCCCGGCGTGCAAGCGGGTGAACACCAGCTCGATCACCGGCGCGTTTTCCTCCGGGTGCATGCCAAAGGGAATGCCGCGCCCGTCGTCCTCCACGCTCACCGACGCATCGGCGTGCAGCGTGACGCGGATTTTTTTGCAAAACCCGGCCAGGGCCTCATCGGCCGCGTTGTCCAGCACCTCCTGGACGATGTGCAGCGGGTTGTCGGTACGGGTGTACATGCCCGGGCGCTGCTTGACGGGCTCCAGCCCTTTGAGCACCCGGATGGAACCTTCAGAGTATTCGGATGGTGATTTCACAGACATGGGGCGCGATTGTAGTGAGCCGCTGCGCGGTTAACTGGATAAATATACAGCCCCAAACCCCTAGGTTATGCTGCAGCGCCACATCGCCATTACAGTGGCACGAATGACCACCACCCCACGCCCCCTACCCCTGGCCCAGGTGCTCGCCTGCGGCGCCATGATCGTCACCTTGTCCATGGGCATACGCCACGGCTTTGGCCTGTGGCTGCAGCCCATCACCCAGGCGCAGGGCTGGACGCGCGAAACCTTTGCCTTCGCCATGGCGATCCAGAACCTGGTGTGGGGCTTTACCGGCATCTTCGCGGGCATGCTGGCCGACCGCTTCGGTGCCGCCCGCGTCATCACCGGCGGCGCGGTGCTGTACGCCCTGGGCCTGGCAGGCATGGCCTGGGCGGGCACGCCAGCGCTGTTCGCCCTGGCCACGGGCGTGCTCATCGGCATGGCCCAGGCCGGCACCACCTACGCAGTGATCTACGGCGTGATCGGGCGCAACGTCGGCCCCGACAAACGCTCCTGGGCCATGGGCGTGGCCGCCGCCGCAGGCTCCTTTGGCCAGTTCCTCATGGTCCCCACCGAAGGCTGGCTGATTGGCCAGTTCGGCTGGCAGCAGGCCCTCTTGGCGCTGGGCGTGGCAGCGCTGCTGATGGTGCCGCTGGCGCGCGGCCTGCGCGAGAGCGCCGCCCCCCAGACCGCCAGCACCGCGCCCCGCCAGGGCACCTGGCACGCGCTGGTGGAGGCCTTTCGCTACCCCAGCTTCCAGTTGCTCATGGCGGGCTACTTCGTGTGCGGCTTCCAGGTCGTATTCATCGGCGTGCACATGCCCAGCTACCTCAAAGACCACGGCCTCTCGCCCCAGGTGGCCAGCTACGCGCTCGCGCTCATCGGCCTGTTCAACGTCTTTGGCACCTATGCTGCGGGCAGCCTGGGCCAGCGCCTGGCCAAACGCCACATCCTGGCCGCCATCTACCTGGGCCGCTCCATCGCCATCACCGCCTTCCTGCTCGCGCCCCTGACCCCCACCAGCGTGTACCTGTTTGCAGCCGTGATGGGCTTTCTGTGGCTCTCCACCGTGCCGCCCACCAACGCCATCGTGGCCCAGGTCTTTGGCGTGGCGCACCTGTCCATGCTCAGCGGCTTCGTCTTCTTCAGCCACCAGATCGGCTCCTTCATGGGTGTGTGGCTGGGCGGCCTGCTCTACGACCGCACCGGCAGCTACGACATCGTCTGGGTGCTGGCCATCGCCTTGGGCGTCATGGCCACCCTGGTCAACCTGCCGGTGCGCGAAAGCGCCATCGCGCGCACCGGCCCTGCCGCCTGCACCGCCTGAGCAGCCAATGGCAAACACCCGCCACACCATGAAACCCGTCCCCCTGCCCCCCTGGATCTGGCGGGTCCTGGCGGCAGCCGTGCTGGCGCTCACCTTCGGCCTGTACACCCGGGGCGACTTCATGCTGGACCTGGCCAACCAGCTCTGGAGCTGTTTCTGATGCCCCCCCGCGACTCCTGCGGCGCCGACGCCTCCCCCTGGGTGCAGCGCTGGTCCCACCTGGTATCCCCAGGTGCCAACGTATTGGATGTCGCCTGCGGCGGTGGCCGCCACCTGGCATGGTTCGCCCAGCGCGGCCACCCGGTGTGGGGGGTGGACATCGACACTGCGGCGGCACAGGCCCGTGTACCCAGCGCCACCCTGGTCCAGGCCGACATCGAAAACGGCCCCTGGCCCCTGCGCACGCCCGCAGGCCAGGCGCAAGCCTTTGGCGCCGTGCTGGTGAGCAACTACCTCTGGCGAGCACTGTGGCCCACCCTGCTGGACAGCCTGGCCGAAGGCGGCGTGCTGCTTTACGAGACTTTTACCCAGGGCCAGGAAAGCGTGGGGCGTCCGCGCCGACCCGAATTCCTGCTGCAGCCGGGCGAGCTGCTGCAGCGCTGCGCCGCGCTGCACATCGTGGCCTTCGAGCAAGGCTTTGAAGACCCCCCTGGCCGTTTCGTGCAGCGCATTGCCGCCGTGCGCACGACCGTGCGTCAACCCGGCGCCCATCCCCCCGTTTACCCTTTGGCCTGCCCTTGAGCCTCGCACCAACGCGGGGCCGCCGCTCAGGGCCCATCGTTAGAATGCACGTTTCCCCGAGAACATTTTGCTGATATGACCGCACCCTACCGCCCGATCCGGGGCAGCATCGTCGCCCTCGTCACCCCCATGCTGGAAGACGGCAGCGTCGACTATGCGGCCCTGCGCCGCCTCATAGACTGGCACATCGCCGAAGGCACCGACTGCGTCGGCGTGGTCGGCACCACGGGCGAGTCCCCCACCGTCAGCGTCGAAGAACACTGCGAAATCATCCGCGTGGCGGTCGAGCAGGCCGCCGGGCGCGTGCCCATCATGGCCGGCTGCGGCGCCAACTCCACGCGCGAAGCCATCGAACTGGCCCACTTTGCCAAGAAGGTGGGCGCCGACTGCCAGCTGCAGGTCGTGCCCTACTACAACAAGCCCACCCAGGAAGGCCAGTACCAGCACTTCAAGGCCATCGCCGAAAGCGTGGACCTCCCCGTCATCCTCTACAACGTGCCCGGTCGCTCCGTGGCCGACATGGCGCACGACACCGTGCTGCGCCTGGCCCAAGTGCCCGGCATCGTCGGCATCAAGGAAGCCACCGGCAACATCGAACGCGCCCAGTGGCTCATCAAGCAGGCGCCCGAGGGCTTTTCCATCTACTCTGGCGACGACCCCACCGCCGTGGCCCTGATGCTGTGCGGCGGCCACGGCAATGTGAGCGTCACCGCCAACGTGGCCCCCAGACTCATGCACGAGCTGTGCATGGCCGCCATCGCGGGCGACGTGCGCAAAGCCATGGAGATCCAGATGCGCCTGCTGCCCGTGCACAAGGCCCTGTTCGTCGAATCCAACCCCATCCCCGTCAAGTGGGCCGTGGCCCGCATGGGCCATTGCCAAGACGCTCTGCGCCTGCCCTTGACGCCCCTGACCAGCGCCGGCCAGGAAACCCTGGGCCAGGCGCTGCGCACCTGCGGCCTGCTCTGAGCCCGCCCCCCATCACCACAAGAGGTTGTGTCCGTGAAAGCTTTGCACCGCTTTGCCCTGCTGGGCGCCGCCGCGGCCCTGTCCGCATGCTCGGTCCTGCAGTCCGACAAGGTTGACTACAAGAGCGCGTCCACGTCGCGCGCCCCGTCGCTCGACGTCCCCCCCGACCTGACCCAGCTGTCCAAGGACGCACGCTACAGCGTGGTCGATGGGGGCGTGTCGGCAGCAGGCTCCGCCGCCGCCAAGTCCTCCGCCAAAGCCGCCCCGGTAGCGGCACTGGCCCTGGGCGACGTGCGCATCGAACGCCAGGGCAACCAGCGCTGGCTGGTGGTCAACCGCCCAGCCGACGCCCTGTGGGAGCCGGTCAAGGACTTCTGGCAGGAAAACGGCTTCGTGCTCGCCATGGACCAGTCCAGCCTGGGCATCATGGAGACCGACTGGGCGGAAAACCGCGCCAAGATCCCGCTCGACGCGATCCGCAGCGCCCTGGGCAAACTGCTCGATTCCTTCTACTCCACCCCCGAGCGCGACAAGTTCCGCACCCGGTTGGAGCGCAACCCCGACGGCGCCACCGAGATCTTCATCAGCCACCGCGGCATGATCGAGATCTACACCTCTGAAGGCAAAAGCGACACCGTATGGCAGCCCCGCGCTGCCGACCCCGAGCTGGAGGCCGAATTCCTGCGCCGCCTGATGGTCAAGCTCGGTGCCCAGCCCGAGCAGGCCAAGGCCGCCGTGGCCAGTGCTGCTGCCGCCAAACCCGTGGCCAGCGTGGCCGTGGCCGAAGGCCAGGCCGCACTCACCATCGACGAATCCTTTGACCGGGGCTGGCGCCGTGTCGGCCTGGCACTGGACCGCACCGGCTTCACCGTGGAAGACCGCGACCGCAAGCGCGGCCTGTACTACGTGCGCTATGTCCCCACCCTGGCCGCAGGCGAAGAGCCCGGCTTCTTTGCCAAACTCTTTGGCAAGGGCGGCGCGCCCAACACCCCGGTCAAATACCAGATTGCGGTGCTGGGCAAAGAGGCCCAGACCCTGGTCACCGTGCTCGACGAAAACGGCGCCCCGCAGTCGTCCGACGTGGCCCAGCGCATCCTCAAGGTACTGGCCGCCGACATCAAGTAACCCCGCCGCACCGGCGGCCCGGTACGACAGGGCCCGTGCCTGTCGGTAGCGTGTGCCGATGCCGGGCGAACGGGCAAAAAAAAGCCACCCTCGCGGGTGGCTCTTTTTTTGCCTGGAAGCGAATTACTGCTTGGCGGGCTCAGAAGCAGCAGCGGCCGGAGCGGCAGCGGGAGCAGCGGCAGCGTCAGCAGCCGGAGCAGCAGCGGGGGCGGCAGCAGGAGCAGCGGCGGGAGCCTCGGCAGCAGCGGGAGCGGGGGCGGCGGGAGCAGCAGCTTCTTCCTTCTTACCGCAAGCAGCCAGAGCAGCAGCAGCGATCACGGCTGCCAAAACGAGAGACTTGTTCATGTTCTGTGTACCAAAAGTGAGTTGACGAAACAATTTCCGGAAATTGCCAAAGCGGTTCTCACCACCCTGACTTCGGTCCACGGCTTTCGTGCTGACGCAGATCGAAGCCGAAAATTATACAAAATCAAAAACCCCTTCCTAGGGTTAACCCTCCACCAAATTTTGTAGCAAAAAATCCGCCTGCAAAAAACAGCAAAAAACGCCCTGCCGCAAGCGGCCCTGGTCCAGGCTGCCGCGACCCGCAAACCCGCCGTTGTGCGAGACAATCGGGCCATGGACATCACACCGCAATGCGTCGCCGCCCTGACCTGGACGCTGAAAGACACCCTGGGCGAAACCCTGGACACCCTCGATGACCCCGTGGAGTTTCTGATTGGCGGCCAGGACCTGCTGCCCATCATCGAAGAAGCCCTGCAAGGGCACGGCCCCGGGGCCACGGTGGAGCTGCAGATTGAGCCCGAGCAAGCCTTTGGCGACTTCAACGACCAGCTCATCTTTCTGGAGCCCCGCACCCTGTTCCCGCCCGAACTGGAAGAAGGCCAGCTCATCGAAGGCAGCGCCCTGCCCCCGGGCTGCAACCCCGATGCCCCCAAGGACGTGCTCTACTGCGTCACCGACCTCTACCCCGAGCACGTGGTACTGGACGGCAACCACCCGCTGGCCGGCATCGCCATCCGCCTGACGCTGCGCGTGCACAGCGTGCGCGAAGCCACCGAGGAGGAAGTGGGCCAAGGCGGCACCGGCGCCAGCTTCTTCCGCATCGAAGCCGCACACCAGCACGGCCCCGGCAGCGACAGCCTGCAGTAATGCCTTCAGCGCGTGCCGGTGGAGCCGTAGCCCCCGGCGCCGCGCTCACTGGCCTCAAAGCCGTCCACCAGGTTGAACGTGGCCTGCACCACCGGCACGATCACCAGTTGGGCAATGCGCTCCAGCGGCTCGATGGTGAAGGGCGTGGGGCTGCGGTTCCAGGCGCTCACCATGAGCTGGCCCTGGTAGTCGCTGTCGATCAAGCCTACCAAGTTACCCAGCACGATGCCGTGCTTGTGCCCCAGACCCGAGCGCGGCAGGATCAGCGCCGCATAGCCCGGGTCGCGCAGGTGCATGGCCAGCCCCGTGGGCAGCAGTTGCCAGGCATTGGGCTGCAGGGTCAGCGGTGCATCCAGGCAGGCGCGCAGGTCCAGACCGGCGCTGCCCGGGGTGGCGTAGGCAGGCATTTGCTGCGCAATGCGCGCATCGAGAACTTTGACGTCAATGATCATCGGTGTTGGGGCTTGGGTTCGTTAAGGCTTGGGTTCAATAGAAGGCAGACGCCGGGCGATCTCCGCCACCAGCAATTGCGCCAGCACGGTCTTGGAAGCACGCGGCAGCTCCACCGCCCCGGCCTCGTCCACCAGCAGCAAGGCATTGTCGTCCTGGCCAAATGTGGCCGGGCCAATATTGCCCACCAGCAAAGGCACGCCCTTGCGCACACGTTTGGCCGTGGCGTGGGCCAGCAGGTCGTGGCTCTCGGCAGCAAAACCCACGCAGTACAGCGCCCCCTGGCGCGCACGCTCACCGCCAGCGATGGTGGCCAGAATGTCCGGGTTTTCCACAAAGCCCAGCGCGGGCACCTGGCCGCTGCCGTCCTTCTTGAGTTTCTGGTCGGCCTCACTCGCCGGGCGCCAGTCCGCCACTGCGGCGGTGGCGATGAAAATATCTGCCTCCTGCGCTGCCCCCACACAGGCCTGGTACATCTCGCGTGCCGACTGCACGTCGGTGCGGCGCACCCCGCGCGGCGTGGCCAGGGCCACCGGCCCCGCCACCAAGTGCACCTGGGCCCCAGCCTGCGCCGCCGCGCGCGCAATGGCAAAGCCCATCTTGCCGCTGGAGCGGTTGGTGATGCCGCGCACCGGGTCTATCGCCTCAAAGGTCGGCCCCGCCGACACCAGCACCCGGCGCCCCTGCAGCAGGCGCGGCTGAAAATGGTCCACCACCGCGTCCAGCAGCTCCTGCGGCTCCAGCATGCGCCCTTCGCCGCTTTCGCCACAGGCCTGGTCCCCCACCCCCACGCCCAGGAGCGTGGCACCGTCGGCCAGCACCTGCTGCAGGTTGCGCTGCGTGGCCGGGTGCGCCCACATCTCGCGGTTCATGGCCGGGGCCAGCAGCAGCGGCACCTGCTCGCGCGGGCGGGCCAGGCACAGCAGGCTCAGCAGCTCGTCCGAGCGCCCCTGCGCCAGCCGGGCGATAAAGTCCGCGCTGCACGGCGCCAGCACAATGGCGTCGGCCTCGCGGCCCAGGTTGATGTGGGCCATGTTGTTGGCCGCGCGCGCGTCCCACTGCGAGTGATACACCGCGCGCCCGGACAGCGCCTGCATGGTCACGGGGGTGATGAACTGCTGCGCCGCCTCGGTCATGACCACCTGCACCGTGGCCCCGGCCTTGGTCAGCAGGCGGCACAGCTCCGCCGCCTTGTAGCAGGCCACGCCGCCGGTCAAACCCAGCACGATGTGTTTGCCTTCGAGTTCCATGGTGTCCTGCCTTGCTGCGCCGAAAAAGGCGCAATGTAGCAGAGCCCCATGGCCCTGCGCGCCGCTGCGCTGCAAGGCCCCCACAACACCGCTCCATGGGGCTATTTCGGGCCATAGGGCGGGCCACGGGGCCGCAGAGGCCAGCCGGTATAATCTCGCTTTACCACCTCATCGAACGCAAGACGTTCGTCCGGACATGACCAAATTCGTCTTCGTCACCGGCGGTGTGGTGTCTTCCCTGGGCAAGGGAATCGCCTCAGCCTCCTTGGCCGCGATCCTGGAATCGCGCGGCCTCACAGTCACCCTCATCAAACTCGACCCCTACCTCAACGTCGACCCCGGCACCATGTCGCCCCTGCAGCATGGTGAGGTGTTCGTGACCGACGACGGCGCCGAGACCGACCTCGACCTGGGCCACTACGAGCGCTTCATCGAGTCCAAGATGCGCCGGGCCAACAACTTCACCACCGGCCAGATTTACAAGAGCGTGCTCGACAAGGAACGCCGTGGCGACTACCTGGGCAAGACGGTGCAGGGCATCCCCCACGTCACCAACGAGATCCAGGAGTTCGTCAAGCGCGGCGCGCGCATGGGCGAGCCCGACGCGGTGGACGTGGCCATCGTCGAAATTGGCGGCACCGTGGGCGACATCGAGTCCCTGCCCTTCCTGGAGGCCGTGCGCCAGCTCTCGCTGCGCCTGGGGCCCAACAACACCGCCTTCGTGCACCTGACCTACCTGCCCTGGATCGCTGCCGCAGGCGAACTCAAAACCAAACCCACCCAGCACACGGTGCAAAAGCTGCGCGAGATCGGCATCCAGCCCGACGCCCTGCTGTGCCGCGCCGACCGCGTCATCCCCGACGACGAGCGCGAAAAGATTTCCCTCTTTACCAACGTGCCGCACTGGGGCGTGATCTCCATGCCCGACGTGAACACCATCTACAAGGTGCCGCGCGTGCTGCACGAGCAGGGGCTGGACGGCCTGATCTGCGACAAGCTGCGCCTGAACACCCCCCCGGCCAACCTGCGCCGCTGGGACGATCTGGTGTTCGAGACCGAAAACCCGCGCGACGAGGTCACCATCGCCATGGTGGGCAAGTACGTGGATCTGACCGACAGCTACAAGTCCGTCAACGAGGCCCTGCGCCACGCCGGCATGAAGAACCACGCCCGCGTGCGCATCGAGCATGTGGACTCCGAAACCATCGGCGCCGACACCGATGCCGCCCAGCAGTTGGCCAAGTACGACGCCATCCTGGTGCCCGGCGGCTTTGGCAAGCGCGGGGTCGAAGGCAAGATCGAAACCGCCCGCTTTGCCCGCGAGCACAAGGTGCCCTACCTGGGCATCTGCTTAGGCATGCAGGTGGCCACCATCGAATACGCGCGCAACGTGGCCGGCCTGGCCGACGCCAACAGCACCGAGTTCGAGCCCACTTGCCCGCACCCGGTGATCGCCCTCATCACCGAGTGGAAGGACGCCGACGGCACGATCCAGACGCGCAACGAAAACTCCGACCTGGGCGGCACCATGCGCCTGGGCGCGCAAAGCTCGGACGTAGCCCCTGGCACCCTGGCGCACAGCATCTACGGCGCCGTGGTCACCGAGCGCCACCGCCACCGCTACGAGGCCAACGTGAACTACCTGGAACGCCTGCGCCAATCGGGCCTGGTGATCTCGGCCCTGACCCAGCGCGAAAAACTCACCGAAATCGTGGAACTGCCCCGCAGCACCCACCCCTGGTTCGTGGGCGTGCAGTTCCACCCCGAGTTCAAATCCACCCCCTGGGATGGCCACCCGCTGTTCAACGCCTTCATCAAGGCCGCGCTGGAGCACCAGGCGCAGCGTGCCACGGAAAAGGCGGCAGCATGAAGCTTTGTGGTTTTGATGTCGGCCTGGACAAGCCCTTCTTCCTGATCGCAGGCACCTGCTCCATCGAGGGGCTGGAGCTGTCGCTGGACGTGGCCGGCCAGCTCAAGGAAATGTGCGCCGCGCTGGGTATCCCGCTCATCTACAAGGGCTCGTTCGACAAGGCCAACCGTTCTTCTGGCAGCACCCAGCGCGGCGTGGGCATGGAAAAGGGCTTGCAGATTCTGAGCGAAGTGCGCCGCCAAACGGGTTTGCCCGTGATCACCGACGTGCACGAGGCCGCCCAGGTGGCCGAAGTGGCCAGCGTGGTGGACGTGCTGCAGACCCCGGCCTTCCTGTGCCGTCAGACCGATTTCATCCGCGCTGTGGCCCAATCGGGCAAGCCGGTGAACATCAAGAAGGGGCAGTTCCTCGCGCCCTGGGACATGAAAAACGTGATCGACAAGGCGCGCACGGCAGCGCTGGAGGTGGGGCTGGACCCCGACCGTTTCCTGGCCTGTGAGCGCGGCGTGAGCTTTGGCTACAACAACCTGGTGGCCGACATGGTGAGCCTGGCCGAAATGCGCAAGTCTGGCGCGCCGGTGGTGTTCGACGTGACCCATGCCGTGCAAAAGCCCGGCGGCCAAGGCACCAGCAGCGGCGGCGCACGCGAAATGGTGCCGGTGCTGGCGCGTGCTGGCGCTGCGGTGGGCGTGGCGGGCTTCTTCATGGAAACCCACCCCCGGCCTCTTGATGCCTGGTCCGACGGCCCCAACGCCGTGCCGCTGCACCGCATGAAGGCCCTGCTGGAGAGCCTGGTTGCGCTGGATTCCGTAACCAAAAAGAACCCCTTGCTGGAGCAGGATTTCGAATGAGCGCCTGCATCATGACCGGGTTGGGGTCGCGTCGGCCCTGCCCCCCGGCATGGCAGCGGGCATGAAGGCATATAAGGTCGCGTTTTTGAACGCTTTGTTTTTTATCTTGGAGAAAACCAATGAGTGCAATTGTCGATATCGTCGGGCGTGAAGTCCTGGATTCCCGGGGCAACCCCACCGTGGAGTGCGACGTGCTGCTGGAGTCCGGCACCATGGGGCGCGCTGCCGTTCCCAGCGGTGCGTCCACCGGCTCGCGCGAAGCCATTGAGCTGCGCGACGGCGACAAGGGCCGCTACCTGGGCAAGGGGGTGTTGAAGGCCGTGGAGCACATCAACACCGAAATCTCCGAGGCCGTGCTGGGCCTGGACGCCTGCGAGCAGGCCTTTTTGGACAAGACTCTGATCGACCTGGACGGCACCGACAACAAGAGCCGCCTGGGCGCCAACGCCATGCTGGCGGTCTCCATGGCCGTGGCCCGCGCCGCCGCCGAAGAGTCTGGCCTGCCCCTGTACCGCTACTTTGGCGGCATGAGCGCGGTGCAGATGCCTGTGCCCATGATGAACGTCATCAACGGCGGCGCGCACGCCAACAACAACCTCGACCTGCAAGAGCTGATGATCATCCCCGTGGGGGCGCCGTCCTTCCGCGAAGCGGTGCGCTGGGGTGCGGAAACCTTCCACGCGCTCAAGAAGATCATCCATGACAAGGGCATGAGCGTGGCCGTGGGCGACGAAGGCGGCTTTGCCCCCAACGTGGCCAGCCACGAAGCCGCCATCCAGATGATTCTGGAAGCCATCGACAAGGCCGGTTACACCGCCGGTGAGCAGATCGCCATCGGCCTGGACTGCGCTGCCTCCGAGTTCTACAAGGACGGCAAGTACCACCTCGAAGGTGAAGGCCTGGTACTGTCCAGCCAGGAGTGGACCGACATTCTGGCCACCTGGGCCGACAAGTACCCCATCATCTCGATCGAAGACGGCATGGCCGAAGGCGACTGGGACGGCTGGAAGATCCTGACCGAGCGCCTGGGTAAAAAGGTACAGATCGTGGGTGACGACCTGTTCGTGACCAACACCAAGATCCTCAAGGAAGGCATCGACAAGGGCATTGCCAATTCGATCCTGATCAAGATCAACCAGATCGGCACCCTGACCGAGACCTTCGCTGCGATTGAGATGGCCAAGCGTGCGGGTTACACCGCCGTCATCAGCCACCGTTCGGGCGAGACCGAAGACAGCACCATCTCCGACATCGCCGTGGGCACCAACGCGGGCCAGATCAAGACCGGCTCCATGAGCCGCTCGGACCGCATGGCCAAGTACAACCAACTGCTGCGCATTGAAGAAGACCTGGGTGACATCGCCGTCTACCCGGGCCGCGCTGCGTTCTACAACCTGCGCTAAGCCCCCGGCGCCGCGCCCACCATGCTGGCCCAGCGTGTAGTCCCCACGGTGCTGATCGCACTGCTGCTGGTGCTGCACGCCCAGCTCTGGTTCGGGCGCGGCAGCTTGCCCAGTGTGAGCAAACTGCGCCTGCAGTTGCAGGAGCAGCAGCAACGCAACGTCCTGGCCACCCAGGCCAACGAGCGCCTGGCCGCCGAAATCCTGGACCTGCAGGAGGGCCTGGAAATGGTGGAAGAAAAAGCGCGCATCGAGCTGGGCATGGTCAAGCCCAACGAAATCTTCGTCCAATTCACCCGCTGATGCGCTCCCTGGCCGCGCCTGGCGCACTGCCTGTGGTGCGCATTGCGCTGCTGGGAGCCGAATGCACCGGCAAATCCACCCTGGCGGACCAGTTGCGCCAGCACGCGGCTGACCAGGGCCTGCGCTGCGAAGTAGTACCCGAGACCCTGCGCCTGTGGTGCGAGCAGCACCAACGCACGCCGCGCGCCGACGAGCAGGCCGCCATCGCCCAGGTGCACACCGCACACGTGTTGCAGGCGCAGAACTGCGACTGGCTGGTGGCCGACACCACCGCGCTCACGACCGCCGTCTACAGCGAGCTGCTGTTTGGCGACACCACGCTCTACCCCGCTGCGCTGGCACACCAGCGCCACTACACGCTCACCCTGCTGCTGGGCACCGACCTGCCTTGGCAGGCCGATGGCATACAGCGCGACGGAGTGGCAGCGCAACAGCGCTTCGACACCCGGCTGCGCCACGTATTGCTAGAGCAGCAGTTACCCCACACCCTGGTGCTGGGCCAAGGGCCGCAGCGCCTGCAAGCCGCTCTGCGCGCCATAGAGCGCGCCCACGCGGCGCCCCCACCGGAGCCGCTCCCTCGCTGGCGCCATGTGTGCGAAGGGAGCTGCAGCGACCCGCAGTGCGAGCAAAGGCTGTTTGCGCAGTTGCTGGAGCGCAAAGAGGTCCGGTAGCACTGTGCGCTGCAAGGCCATCAGGCATATACTTTGGTATCTACCTATTGACCAAGGTGCACCATGTCCCAAACCGCCAAACTGTTCACCAATGGCCGCAGCCAGGCGGTGCGGCTGCCTGCGGCATACCGATTCGACACCCAGGAGGTCTTTATCCGCAAAGACCCCGTGACCGGCGACGTCATCCTGTCGCGCCGTCCCGATGACTGGAGCGGTTTTTTGGCGGCCGCCGCAAGCGCCCAGGTTCCCGATGATTTTTTGAGCCCCGAAGAGCGGATGGCCGAAGGCCATGCACTGGACGCGCCAGAGCGCGACCCGCTGGAATCGGTGTCCGCCCCTTTGGGGCACTGAGCCTCCCATGGCAGTGCTTTACCTGCTCGACACCAACACGGTGAGCCATCTGCTCAGACGCCACCCACTGGTCACACAGCGCCTGTTGGCAGTCCCCATGCACAGCGTCAGTATCTCGGCGATCACGGCAGGCGAGCTGGCCTTTGGCCTGGCCAAGCGCCCCCAGGCTACGGCACTGAAAACTGCCGTGGAAGAATTCTTGCGCCGCGTGGAGGTGCTGCCCTGGGACGATGCCGTGGCGCAAACCTACGGCACCGTGCGCGCCCAATTGCAGCGCAGTGGCACCCCCTTGGCGCCGCTGGACACGCAAATTGCCGCTCATGCCATCAGCGCACAGGCCACTTTGGTCAGCAGCGACAAGGCGTTCCGCCATGTGGCAGGGCTGGCCTTGGAGGACTGGGCCAGCCCTCCATAAGCTTGCCCAAAGCTGGTATCCGCAAGGCGCTCAGCGCGATCCCGCTTCTTCACGCCGGAAAGACATCTCCAACCACTCCTGCCCCGCGCCAAACATCTTGCCGGAGAGGACATTGCCTTCGAGGGTGGCGTGGTAGCGAAAAGCCTTGCCAAGCTGGTAAGAAGACTCGCTTTCGACGTAAGTGCCTTCGAGTTCGAGGGTGCAGGCCGAGATGCGTGTGACGCTGCCTGCCATGCGGGCGGCGGGTTTCTCGCCCCAGCGCGCGCTGGGGTGGCGCACCCGGCTCAGGTCAAACGTCCAGTCGCCATCTTTTTCCTGCAACCGGAACTGGTAGTAAGTATTGGTCCAGCGCGCGTCCAGCCAGCGTTGGCGGGCCGCCTGGGCGTCGATGGGCGCACAGGGCGCAGACCCGATCCACTCCGTTGTGGCCGCAGGGCTGGCGCAAGCGCCCAACACCCCCAGCACCCCGACACAGACCACTGCTGTGGCCGCCATATGCGCATGCTGCATGACCATCCCCTTTCGGCAGGCCTGCCCATGGACGCCGACGCTCCCCTGAGCCATGCGGTCCGCCCCATGGGACACGCAGCGCAGCTTACGGCCTGTTGCCGCTGGTGAAAAGCGTTTTCTGCCCTGCTGGCCGGCGCCCGTTCAGTGCCGCTGATCCGACCCCGGCGCCTGGCTGGCGGCTTCGGTGAAGACCTGCTGGGTGTCGATGGCGTCGAAGTGGTACTGCTGGCCGCAGAACTCGCAGCCTACTTCGATGTGACCGCGTTCGTGCACCAGGTCGGTGGCCTCCTGTACGCCCAGCCCCAGGATCATGCGGGCCACTTTCTCGCGGCTGCAGGCACAGGCAAAGCGCGGGCCTTGCGCGCCAGCCAGTGGCTCGAAGCGCACCAACTTTTCTTCCCAGAACAGGCGGCGCAGGATGGTGTCGGCGTCCAGCGTGAGCAGTTCCTGGGCCTGCAGGCTGCGTGCCAGCACGGCGATGTGCTCGTAGTGGGTGTCGTGTTCGCTCTGGTGCACGCCTTGGGTGCCTTCGAGATTGGCGCTGCCCTGCACCGGCAGGCGTTGGATCAGCAAGCCCGCTGCGATCTGGTCGTTGGCGGCCAGCACCAGGGTGGTCTGCAATTGTTCGCTGCGCAGCATGTACTGCTCCAGCACCGGGGCAAAGCCGCTGAGGCTGCGGCCCTGGTCGTCGCGCAGCGGCACCACGCCCTGGTAGGGCTGCTGGCCGGGGAAACGGCTGCGCGGGTCCAGGGTAATGGCGCAGCGCGCACCGCCGTGGGGGTCGAGCAAAGCGCCCAGGTCGGCCTGCGCCGGGATCTCGCCCTGCACGGTGGCGGTGCTGCGCAAGGACAGGTCGTGCTGGACCTCGACCGCGGCCAGGGGCACAGGGCCGTCGCCCATGACCTGCAGCACCAGGGCGCCGTCAAACTTGATGTTGGACTGCATGAGCACGGCGGCGGCGGTCATTTCACCCAGCAGCTGCTGCACCGGCGCGGGGTAGGCGCCGGTGTGGGTGTTGGAGGCGCGGCGCTGCAGCACCTCGCGCCAGGCATCGGTCAGGCGCACCAGGGCGCCACGCACGGGCTGGCCGTCAAACAAAAACTTGTGCAATTCGGACACGGATGGTCTCTCCAGCGCCCCGGCCGCAGGGGCCGGGGCAGTTCAATCGATTTTCTTCAGACCCGCCTTGAAGCGGCGGGCGTTTTCCACATAGTGGGCTGCGCTCATGAGCAGGGCATTGCGTTGGTTTTCGTCGAGCTGGCGCACGGCCTTGGCCGGGCTGCCCAGGATCATGCTGCCGTCTTCGAACACCTTGCCTTCGGTCACCAGGGCACCGGCGCCAACGATGCAGCCCTTGCCGATGACGGCGCCGTTGAGCACCACGGCCCCAATGCCGATGAGCGAGCCGTCGCCCACGGTGCAGCCGTGCAGCATGGCCTTGTGGCCCACGGTGACGTGCGCGCCGATGGCCAGGGGCTTGCCCTGGTCGGCGTGCAGTACGCAGGCGTCCTGGATGTTGGAGCCAGCCCCGATGCGGATGCTGTCGGTGTCACCGCGCACCACGGTGCCGAACCAGATGCTGGCGTTTTCCTCCAGGCTCACCCGGCCCATGACCTGTGCGCTGTCGGCAACCCAGGCGCTGGGGTGGATTTGCGGCGCAACCCCATCGAGCGAATACAACGCCATGACCAGACCTTTCTGTAGGGATTTGACAGAGCGATTGTAGGCAGGCCCGCCACTACAATGGCCCGAACACCCGCCTTACGCCCACGCGCCGTCCCGATTGCGACTCCCAGCATGTCCAGCACCTTCCAAGCCAGCACCCCTGCCCATGCGATAGCCATTGCACGCCAGGCGATTGTGGACAAACGCCGCACCGTGGTGGGCTATGAGCTGTTCAACCGCGCCGTGGCCGCGCACCAGCACACCGCCAGCAGCGACGCACAGATGCTGTTCAATGCCCTGTCCATGGCGGGCGAGCACGCATTGGCAGGAAAAACCCTGTATTTCGTCAACTGCACGCACGACAGCCTCTCTGGCGGGCACCTGGACCTGATCTCACCCGACAAGGTGGTGCTCGAAGTGCCCGCGCTGGGCGTGTCGCAACTCGACCAGATTGAGACCCGCACCCCGATGCTGCAGGCCATGCACCGGCGCGGTTTCCAGTTGGCCTTCGACCATTCGGTGCTGACGCCGCCGTACGCGGCCTGGCTGGCGCTGGCGGCCTACATCAAGTTCGACCTCTCGCTGCTCAAGCACGATGCGCTGGCCTCGTTCGTGCGCCTGGCCCAGACCCAGTCGCGTGCGGCGCTGGTGGCGGAGAAGGTGGAAACGGCCCCGCAGTTCGAAGCCGCGCAGGCGCTGGGCATCGCCTTGTTCCAGGGCTACTGGTTTGCCCAACCCACGCTGGTGCAAGGCCACCAGGTGCGACCAGGGCAGGCCAACATCCTGCAGCTCATCAACCTGGTGCGCAAGCAGGCCAGCACGGATGAGATCGAAGAAGTATTCAAGCGCGACCCGACGCTGTCGTTCAACCTGCTGCGTTTCATCAATTCGGCCGGTTTCGGCCTGCGCACCGAGGTCACCTCGTTTCGCCACGCCGTGATGCTGCTGGGGCTCAAACGCCTGTTCAAGTGGGCTGCGCTCTTGCTCACTACGTCGCATACGGGCGACACCCCGGCGGCGGTGGGCTCGACGGCAGTGGTGCGCGGGCGCTTGATGGAGTTGCTGGTCGGCCCGCAGTTGGGCGCCGAGGAGGCCGACAACGCGTTTGTGGTGGGTGTTTTTTCGCTTCTGGACGCGATGCTGGGCGTCCCCATGGCCACGGCCCTGGCCACCTTGAGCCTGCCCAGCAGCGTGACCGATGCCTTGTTGTCGCACAGCGGTCCACTGGCGCCGTACCTGGATCTGACCCTGGCCTGCGAAACCAGCGACGAAGCCCTGTTTGCCCAGGCCAGCACCCTGCTGGGGCTGGGGGGTGCGCAGATCAATATGGCGCACCTGGAGGCCCTGGCCTGGGCGGAAACCCTTAGCGCCTGAGTCCGTCTCCGCGGCGCCCGTGCCCTGGCGGCTTCGCGCGGGGACACGCGTGCGTTGGGGGCGCGGGAGGGATCCAGCCGTCAGCCGCGCGGGTGGTGCTGGGCGTGCAACTGCGCCAGGCGCTCGCGCGCGACGTGGGTGTAGATGGTGGTGGTGGAGATGTCGGCGTGCCCCAGCAGCAACTGCACCGCGCGCAGGTCGGCGCCGTGGTTGAGCAGGTGGGTGGCAAAGGCGTGGCGCAGGGTGTGGGGTGACAGCGGCGCGCGGACGCCCGCCAACAAGGCGTAGCGCTTGACCAGGCCCCAGAACATGATGCGGCTCATGGCCTGCCCGGCGTGCGGCCCGCGCACGGTGACGAACAGGTCATCGCTGGCGCGCCCGCCCAGCAGTTCGGGCCGGGCCTGTTCCAGGTATTGCTGCAGCCACTGCCCGGCCAACTCGCCAAAGGGCACCAGGCGCTCCTTGGCACCCTTGCCGGTGACGCGCAGCACGTGGTCGTGGCGCGAGAGCTGGAACACTTTCAGGCCCACGAGTTCGCTCACGCGCAGGCCGCTGGCATAGAGCAGCTCCAGCATGGCGCGGTCGCGCACGCCCAGGGCCGTGCCGGTGTCGGGCGCTTGCAGCAGGGCTTCGACCTGGGCTTCGCTCAAGGTCTTGGGCACGCGCAGTGGCTGTTTGGCTGAGAGCAGGCGCACGGTGGGGTCGGCCTGCAGGCGGTGCTCGCGCAAGGCCCAGGCGTAAAAGCGCTTGAACACGGTCAGGCGCCGGTTGGCGCTGGTGGCCTTGGTCTGGGCGTGGCGCGCGGCAAAGTAGGCGTGCAGGTCGGCCTCGGCCAGCGCCAACAAGCCGCGGCCCTGCCCCTGCCCCTGCCCCTGCCCCTGCCCCTGCCCCTGGCCCTGCCCCTGCCCCTGGCCCTGGCACCAGCGCGCCAGTGCCATCAGGTCGCGCCGGTAGGCGGCCAGGGTGTTGGCCGAGAGGCCGTCTTCCAGCCACAGGGCGTCGGCAAAGGCGTCGATCAGCGCGCCGTTCTCGGCGCTGGGTGCTGGGGCTGGCACCACTGCGGGCACCGGCGCAGGAGCGGAAGTGGTTGCCGGGGTGGTTTCCGACGGGGGTGTCGGTAGAGGCAGCGGTGCTGGTGCTGTAGCAGGGCTCATGGTGCGGCGCACGGGGAGACTGGGGTTTGGGCCAAGGCCCACAGCACGTGCTCGCGCGCCACCGGGTCGGGGTATTCGACGTGGGCGCGCAAGGCCTGGCGCAGGGCCCGGGCCTGGCTTGCAGGCAGATCGGCGCGGCGCAAAGCATTGCCGCAGGCCACGGCCACGTTGCGCACCCAGCGCGCGTGGCCGATGCGCCGCAGCGGGCTGCCTTCGGTGCGGGCGAGAAAGTCGTTTTCGCTCCAGGCCAGAAAGTCGATCAGGGCCTGGGGCTGCACGGCGGCGCGGGCGTCAAAGTCGGGCAGGCTGCTCAGGCGCGCGTACTTGTTCCAGGGGCAGGCAAGCTGGCAATCGTCGCAGCCGTAAATGTGGTTGCCCATCTTCTCGCGCAGCTCCAGCGGAATCGGGCCCGCGTGCTCGATGGTGAGGTAGGAGATGCAGCGGCGCGCATCCAGCCGGTAGGGGGCGACGATGGCCTCGGTGGGACAAATGTCGATGCACGCACTGCACTGGCCGCAGTGGGCGCTGGTGGGTTCGGACAGGGGCAGGGCCAGGTCCAGGTAGATTTCGCCCAGGAAGAAGAGCGAGCCGCCTTCGCGGCTGAGCAGCAGGGTGTGCTTGCCGCGCCAGCCCTGGCCGGAGCGCGCGGCCAGTTCGGCCTCCAGCACCGGGGCGGAGTCGGTGAAGACGCGGTAGCCCAGGGGGCCCACGGCGGCGGCGATGCGCTCGCTCAGGCGCTGCAGCCGAGCGCGCAGCACCTTGTGGTAGTCGCGCCCACGGGCATAGAGCGAGACCACGCCCTGCCCTGCCCGCTCCAGATGCGCCCATTCCTGCTCCAGCCATTCCGGTGGGGTGTCGCGCGGCAGGTAGTCCATGCGGGCGGTGAGCACGCGCAAAGTGCCGGGCACCAGTTCGGCGGGGCGCGCGCGTTTGAGGCCATGGGCGGCCATGTAGTGCATGTCGCCGTGGTATCCCTGGGCCAGCCAGGCCTGCAAACCGGGCTCGGCGCTGGAAAGATCCACATCTGCCACGCCAATTTGGGAAAATCCCAATTCGAGAGCCCAGGCCCGTATCTGGGCCATCAGCTCTGCCGTATCAGGAATGGACTCCGAGGAAGGACTATGCAGCGTCACGCGCCGATTGTAGAAAAGCCCAGCACCGTGGCCTCGGTGGCCTGGCCGGACGAACTGGCCACCGAGCTGTTCGCGGCGCAGCTGGCGGCGCACCCGCAGATACACGATGCCTTCATCACACTCGAAGGCCACCTGGGCGCGGGCAAGACCACCTTTGTGCGCCACCTGCTGCGCGCGCTGGGTGTGCAGGGGCGCATCAAAAGCCCCACCTACGCGGTGGTGGAGCCCTATGCCCTGCCCGGCGGGGGCATGGCCTGGCACTTTGACTTCTACCGCTTCGACGACCCGCGCGAGTGGGAGGATGCGGGTTTTCGCGACATCTTCGCCAGCCCCGGCCTGAAGCTGGCCGAGTGGCCGCAAAAAGCCGCCGCCGTGCTGCCCATGGCGGACCTGCATCTGGACATTGGCAGCGACCTGGAGGGCCAGCGGCGCGTGGCGCTGAGCGCCCACAGCCCGGTGGGGGTGGCGCTGCTGGAGGGCGCGCGCAGCTTTGGCGCCCATCCGCCGCACGGGAGCACCCGCTGATGCGCCGGCGCACGCTGCTGCAAGCGGGCACCGTGGTGCTGAGCCTGGGAGTGCGCGAGCTGGCCTGGGGCGCCAGCATCGTCCACGTGCGCATCTGGCCGGCGCCGGAGTACTCGCGCGTGACGATAGAGTCCGACGCCGCGCTGGTGGCACGCCAGACCTTTGTGCCCAACCCGCCACGGCTGGCGGTGGACATCGAGGGCATTGCCCTGAACCCGGCGCTCAAGGAGCTGGTGGCCAAGGTGCGCCCCGACGACCCCAACATCGCGGGCATTCGGGTCGGGCAGTTCTCGCCCACGGTGGTGCGCCTGGTGGTGGACCTGAAGCAGCCGATCCGCCCGCAGGTGTTCACGCTCTCGCCGGTGGCGGCTTACCAGCACCGGCTGGTGTTCGACCTCTACCCGCTGCAGGAGAGCGACCCGCTGGAGGCGCTGATTGCCGAGCGGCTGCGCGAACAGGGCGCAGCGCGCGGCCCGGGCACCCCTGCGCCAGCGGCCGCCAGCGCTGCCAGCCCCCCAACCGGCACTGCCAGCCCCGCCACGAGCGCGGGTGTGGACCCGCTGGGGGAGTTCATCGCCCACAACAGCGCCCCCCGTACAGCCCCGGGGAGCACCCAGAATGCTACAGAAACTATAGCAATAAAACCAATAAATACGCGGGCTGATGCCCAAAATGATTCACAAAAATCGGAAGCTGCCGGGTCTGCTGGAGCGCAACGCCTGATCATCGTCGCGCTGGACCCCGGCCATGGCGGCGAGGACCCCGGCGCGCTCGGGCCCGGCGGCACGCGCGAAAAGGACGTGGTGCTGCGCCTGGCGCTGCGCCTGCGCGAGCGGCTCAATGCCAGCACCGTGGGCGACAACCCGGTGCGCGCCTACCTGACGCGCGAGGCCGACTACTTCGTGCCGCTGCACGTGCGGGTGCAAAAGGCGCGCCGGGTGCAGGCCGATCTGTTCGTGAGCCTGCACGCCGACGCCTTCTTCACCCCGGAGCCGCAGGGGGCGAGCGTGTTTGCGCTGAGCGAGAACGGCGCCTCCAGCAGCGCGGCGCGCTGGATGGCGGCGAAGGAAAACAAGGCCGACCTGATTGGCGGCCTGAACGTGAAGGCCAAGGACAGCACGGTGCAGCGCGCACTGCTGGACATGAGCACCACGGCGCAGATCAAGGACAGCCTGGCGCTGGGGCGCCAGCTGCTGGGCGAGATCGGCAAAGTGGGGCGGCTGCACAAGCCGCGCGTGGAGCAGGCGGGGTTCGCGGTGCTGAAGGCGCCCGACATTCCGAGCGTGCTGGTGGAGGCGGCCTTCATCAGCAACCCGACCGAAGAGGCCAGGCTCAACACCGAGGCCTACCAGGAGGCCCTGGCCGACGCGCTGCTGCGCGGCATACAGGCCTATTTCGCCAAGAACCCGCCGCTGGCGCGCAACCGCAGCGTCTGAAGACGGGGCCAGCCGCCAGGGGGCCAGGGCTCAGTAGCGCAAGGCCACGGCGGGCAGATCGGGCACCGGGGCCTGCAGCTGGATGTCCAGCGGCACCGGGGCCATCTCACCCTGCGCGATCCAGCCGCGCGCCTGCTCCAGGGTGCCGAAACAGCGGCACAGGTAGGGGCTGGATTGCAGGCTGTGCTGTGCCAGGGTCCGCGCGGGCGCGCTGGTGCCGACAATGGCGACCCGGATGTGGGGATTGGCATAGGCCGCGCCGACCATGGTGCTGGCCAGCACGCCATATTCGGGCTCGGTGAGCTGCGCCCCGTCGAGGGCGCTGTAGTCCAGGATGATGTAGCGCAGGTCGTCAAAACGCAGATCGTTTTGCAACTGCTGCCAGGCCTCTATGAGTTCCAGCGCCGCAACGCAGCCGCGTGCGACCCCCACCGCCCCATGGGCTTCCCAGGCTATGTGAATAGGCAAATGACCCTCCCTCGATGCGCTTTGGGATCGTTAAGAAATTACTCGGTCAATGTCACCCTGATCGAATGCAGTAGTTCCAGTCGCCATGGAACTCGTTGCGATCGATCTTTATGGCGGCGTAGTCCGCGTCTGACACGACCAAGCCCTTGG
>JBQTHH010000073.1:0-12588 GCA_052390055.1 Rhodoferax sp. | reverse complement strand
GCTTTGTGCCCGAAGGCGAGATAATCGAACTGGAAGACTTACCGGAGGTGCACCACATGATCAGCGAACGCGTCGAAAGCTGGACCCAGCAATGGCTGAACCAAGGGTTGCAGCAAGGCATGCAGCAGGGTATGCAGCAGGGTATGCAGCAGGGCAAGCTGGAGGCCGAGGCCGACATGCTGCGCCGTTTGCTGGCGCGCCGCTTTGGCCCCTTGCCCCCGGAAGTGCTGGCACACATTGGCGCAGCCAGCGCCGAACAGATTGAGGCGTGGTTTGACCGCAGCGTGGACGCCACGGATTTGGCACAGGTGTTTGCCAATCACTGAGACCAGCGCAGGAGTTCATCGCTGCGCATGCCTGCTTGACGCCCCCAGGCGTGTGGGGCGAAGTCCCTGCTTGTTGGAGCCCTTGGCGGGGTGCTGGGGGGCACCCAGCTGGCACACAGCGAATGATTTGAAAAGGGAATGAAAATCGTGGGCAACACCCTGCAAAAACTCGGCGAAGTCATTGGTCTGGGCGCGTCCAAGGGTGCGGCACCTCACCCGGTCCAAGCTCTATAGCAGCCGGAGCCCATGCATGATGCCGCAAGACCCTATTCAGCCCACGCCTCCCGCCCGCATCCACGGCGGCCCCGATGCCGCAGGCGTGGCGCGGTGGGACTTTTCTACCAGCGCCAACGCCTGCGGCCCGTGCCCCCAAGCGCTGGCGGCGGTGCAGGGCGCTGACCCGCGCCACTACCCCGACCCGGCCTACACCGCCTTGCGTGCTGCGCTGGCGCGGCTGCACGGTGTGGCGCAGGGGCGCGTCGTGCTCGCGGGCAGCGCCAGCGAGTTCATCTTTCGCGTCACTGCCTGGGCCGCGCGCCAGGGCGCGGCGGTGTGGTGGCCCTCGCATTGCTATGGCGACTACCCCCACGCCGCCCAGGCCTGGGGCCTGCAGCGCTGCCCCCAGTGGCAGCAGGCCCGGCTGCTGTGGGCCTGCGAGCCCTCCAGCCCGCTGGGCCAGGCGCACAGCGTGTGGCCAAACCTGGAACGCCCCTACGCCGAGCGCGCCACGGTGGTGCTGGACTGCGCCTACGCCCCCCTGCGCCTGAGCGGCGCCCCCAGCCTGAGCGATGCGCAACTGCAGCAGGTCTGGCGCCTGTATTCGCCCAACAAGGCCCTGGGTCTCACAGGCGTGCGTGCCGCCTACGCCATCGCCCCGGTGGACGTGAATGCTGCCGACGTGCACGCGCTGCAAGCCCTGGCCCCGTCCTGGGTGCTGGGTGCGCATGGCGTGGCGCTGTTGCAGGCCTGGTGCGAAAGCGCGGTGCAGCAGTGGGTGGCCCAGTGCCTGCCGACCCTGCGCCAGTGGAAGGCCGCGCAGCAGGCCCTGCTGGCGCAGCGCGGCTGGGAGATCGCCCATAGCGAGGCCAACTACTTCTGCGCCCGCCCCCCCGTGGCCGAGCAAGACCTGGCCCCCTGGCTGCAGGCCCTGCGCGCCCACGGCGTGCGCCTGCGCGACGCCACCTCGTTTGGCCTGGGCGGCTGGGTGCGCCTGGGCGTGCTCGGGCCTCAGGCGCACGAGGCGCTGGCGTGCGCGCTGGACGCGCTCGCCACACCAGAGCGCACACAGCCCTCTCGGACCGACGAACCCCTGGTGCCCGTGCCGTGAGCCTGGACTACGCCACCCTGGAGCTGCAGCGCCGCCAGCACCCGGCCTGGCGCCTGCTGGCGGCGGAGCATGCGCCGCTGATCGCCAGCTTTCTGCACCGTGCCTTTGTCGTGCCCAATGTGCGCGTCATGGCGCAGTCGAATCTGGTCGAGGCGTTGGAAGACACCTTGTACGGCCTGCGCGCGCAGGCGGGCGACACCAAGGGCAGGGCGGTCTACCCCAAATCCGCGCAAGAGTACCTGAACGACTGGGCTGCCAACGACAAGGGCTGGCTGCGCAAGTTCTACCCGGTGGGTACCGACGAGCCGCACTTCGACCTGACCCCTGCCACCGAGCGCGCTCTGGCATGGCTGGGTGACCTGTCGGCGCGCAGCTTTGTGGGCACCGAGTCGCGCCTGCGCACCCTCTTTGCCCTGCTCAAGCAGATGCACGATGGCAGCGAAACCGACCCCCAGGCGCGCATTGCCGAGCTGCACAGGCAGCGCGACGCCATCGACGCCGAAATCGCCCGCGTCACCGAGGGCGACTTGGCCCTGCTGGACGACACCGCGCTCAAAGACCGTTTCCAGCAGTTCACCCAGTTGGCGCGCGAGTTGCTGGCGGACTTTCGGGAGGTGGAGCACAATTTCCGTGTACTCGACCGCAGTGTGCGCGAGCGCATTGCCCTGTGGGATGGCGCCAAGGGCGCGCTGCTGCAAGACATCATGGGCCAGCGCGACGCCATTGCCGAGTCCGACCAGGGCAAGAGCTTTCGCGCCTTTTGGGACTTCTTGATGTCCCAGTCGCGCCAGGAAGAATTCACCGCGCTGCTCGCAAGCGTGCTGGACTTGCCCCCGGTATCCCAACTGGAGCCGGATGAACGGCTCAAGCGCGTGCACTACGACTGGCTCGAAGCCGGTGAATACGCCCAGCGCACCGTGGCCCAGCTCTCGCAGCAATTGCGCCGCTTTCTGGACGACCAGGCCTGGCTGGAAAACCGCCGCATCATGGACATCCTGCACGGCATCGAAGGCCGGGCCCTGGCCCTGCGCGACACAACGCCCTCTGCCCTGCGCGCCCCCGACTTCTTTGCCATCGACACCCTGGGCGCCGAGATCGACTTGCCCCTGGAGCGCCCGCTGTACCAGCCGCCGCTGCAAACCGTGCTGGCGCGCGTGGCCCTGCAAGCCGGGGAGGAGGACGTGGACGCTGGCGCCCTGTTTTCCCAGGTGCGCATCGACAAGTCAGCGCTGTCGGCCCACATCCGCAAGGCCTTGCAGACCCAGCCCCAGGTCACCCTGGCCACTTTGGTGCACAGCCGCCCCTTGCAGCAGGGCCTGGGCGAGCTGGTGGCCTACCTGCAACTGGCCAGTGAGTCCGCCCACGCGGTGGTGGACGAATCGGTGCAGGACGCGGTGGAGTGGGCCGTGGCAGACGGCGACGGCAGCACCGTGCTGCGCCGGGCGCAGTTGCCACGGGTGATTTTTGTGCGCGGGTAGATCGGCGCACGGTTTTTTGGGTGTCGTTGTATATCCTGTATATACTCACCCAAAGCTAGGAGGAAATAGCCATGTTGACCCGAGTGTTCAAAAGCGGCAATTCGCTGGCCGTGCGCATTCCCAAAGAGCTGGCCTTTGCCGAAGGGCCGCAAGAGGTGGAAATCGAGCGCGTGGGCAATACGCTGGTGCTGCGCCCGGTGGTGCAGGAAACCATTGGCGATCTGACCCCGATACTTGCCATGTTCAGCCCCGATTTCATGGTGGGCGGGCGTGAGTTTCACGAACAGCGCGAGCGCGACTGGGGCGGCCAAGTGCCATGGCGCTTTGAAGAGGATACCCAAGAAGGTGCGCAAGCGGACACGCAGGCTCCAACGCGCAAATAAGCCATGCGCTACCTACTCGACACCCATATTTGCATCTACATCATCAAGCGCCACCCGCCCGAAGTGTTGCAGCGCCTGGAGTCGCTGGCACAGGGCAGCGCCGTGATGTCGGTGGTGACGTATGCCGAACTGCGGGCCGGGCTTGAAATGCAGTCCGCCCACCGGGCCCAGGACGAGCGGGTTCTGGCGCTGCTGATACAGCGCATCCCCGTGGTGCCTTTTTCCTCGGCGGACGCAGAAGGTTTTGGCGTTCTGCGCGCTGCGGTGCGTGATCGCCGCCGTGACACCATGGACCAACTGATCGCGGCCCATGCATTGAGTTTGGGGCTGACACTGGTCACCAACAACGAGGCCGATTTCAAGGATTACCCGGGCCTGGTCGTAGAAAACTGGGTTGGGGGCCGTTAAGCCATGGAGCATGCCGTTTCCCCTGGCCGTGCCCAGATTGCCTTGGATCTTGATGCGTCCAGTGCCCCCGAACTCACCACCCTGGTCGTTCCCCTGCTCAAAGGCGTGTTCTACCGCGAAGACGACACCGCGCAGTGGGCCGCTTTGCTGCAATTGCAGGCCCGCGTGCGTGACTACGTGGCCGTGTTGGCGCTGGAGCTGGTGGTGGACGAGTCGGAGGGCTATGCCTACCTGCGCTCCCAGCCGCAAGACGAAGACGCGGCCCAGAAGCCGCCGCGCCTGGTGCGCCGCCAGCCCTTGAGTTTTGCGGTCAGTCTGCTGCTGGCGCTCTTACGCAAGAAGCTGGCCGAGTTCGATGCCAGCGGTGCCGACACGCGGCTCATCCTCACACGCAGCCAGGTGGTGGAGCTGCTGCGCGTGTTCCTGCCTGCGGGGTCGAACGAGTCGCGCCTGATCGACCAGATCGACACCCTGCTCAACAAGGCGGTCGAGCTGGGCTTTGTGCGCCGCCTCAAAGCGCCGCCGGACGGCTCGGTGGGGCGCGGCGCGGCCGAGCCGGTGTTCGAGGTGCGCCGCATCCTCAAGGCCTTTGTCGATGCCCAGTGGCTGGCCGATTTCGACGCACGCCTGGCGGCCTACCAGGCGCAACTGGCCGGTGGCGACAGCGCCACGGAAGTGGAGGGCGCCGCCGGGGCCACAGGTGCCAGCGGTGCTGCGGGTGCAAGGGGCGACGATGCCTGAGACGACCCTGGCCGGTTTTCGCCTCACACGCCTGGAAGTCTTCAACTGGGGCACTTTCGACAAACGGGTCTGGACCCTGGCGCTCGATGGGCGCAACGGCCTGCTCACCGGCGACATCGGCTCGGGCAAGTCCACCCTGGTGGACGCCATCACCACCTTGCTGGTTCCGGCGCAGCGCGTGGCCTACAACAAGGCCGCCGGGGCCGACGCGCGCGAACGCACGCTGCGCTCCTATGTGCTGGGGCACTACAAGTCCGAGCGTCATGAGAGCAGCGGCCACGCCAAGCCGGTCGCGCTGCGCGATGCCAGCCAGTACGCGGTGATTCTGGGCGTGTTCCACAACGCCGGTTACGGCCAGAGCGTGACCCTGGCCCAGGTGTTCTGGATGAAAGACAGCTTCGGCCAGCCCGAACGCTTTTACGCCGTGGCCGACAAGGCCTTGGCACTGACCGACGACTTTTCCGACTTCGGCACCTCGGTGGCGGCGTTGCGCACGCGCTTGCGCAAAGCGGGGGTGGCCTTGTTTGACAGCTTCCCGCCCTACAGCGCGCACTTTCGCCGCCGCTTTGGCTCAATGGGCGAGCAGGCGCTGGAGCTGTTCCACCAGACCGTGTCCATGAAGTCGGTCGGCAACCTGACCGACTTTGTGCGCCACCACATGCTGGAGCCCTTTGACGTGGCCCCGCGCATCGCGGCCCTGCTGGCGCACTTTGACGACCTGCACCGCGCCCATGCCGCCGTGCTCAAGGCGAAGGAACAGGTGGCCTTGCTCACGCCCTTGGTGGCCGACTGCGACCAGCACGCCGCCTTGCTGGAGAGCGTGGCGGAGCTGCGCCTGTGCCGCGAGGCCCTCAAACCCTGGTTTGCCCGCCACAAACACACTTTGCTGGGCCAGCGGCTGGAAAACCTGGGCGTGGCGCTGGCCAGCGAGTCCGCCAAGGTGGAGCGCCTGCAGCAGCAGCGCCAGGCGCAATCGGCCCAAGTGTTGGAGCTGCGTCTGTCCATTGCCCAAAGCGGCGGCGCGCGCATTGCCCAGGTGCAGGCGGAAATCCACCGCCAGCAGGCCGAGCACGATCGCCGCCAGAAAAACGCCCAGCGCTACGACAGCCTGCGCCGCAGCCTGGGCCTGCTGCAGGTGGGCAGCCGCGAAGAGCTGCACACCCAGCAGCAGGGCTGCGCCCAGCGCCGCGCGGCGGACGAAGAGCGCCTGGTGGCCTTGCAAAACACCCTGACCGAGCGCAGTGTGGAATTGGCCCAGGGCCGCAGTGCGCACCAGCAGTTGAGCGACGAGGTGCAGAGTTTGCGCGCGCGGCGCAGCAACATCGATGGTGCGCAAATTGCCCTGCGCGCCATGCTGTGCCAGGCGCTGGGCCTGCGCGAGGCCGATCTGCCTTTTGCCGGCGAACTGCTGCAGGTGCACGACCACGCGCGCGATTGGGAGGGCGCGGCCGAGCGCGTGCTGCGCAGCTTTGCCTTGTCGCTGCTGGTGCCCGATGCCCACTACGCCAAGCTGGCGCAGTGGGTAGACGGCACGCACCTCAAAGGGCGGCTGGTCTACTACCGCGTGCGCGAGGGCCGCCGCGCGGACGCGGTGCTGGCCGAGCTGCACCCCCAGTCGCTGGCGCGCAAGATCGCCATCAAGCCCGACTCGGCGTTTTATGCCTGGCTCGAAGGCGAGGTGGCGCGCCGCTTTGACTACGCCTGCTGCACCACGCAAGAGCAGTTCCGCGCTGAGCCCCGGGCCATCACCCGCGCCGGGCAGATCAAGGCCAGCGGCGAGCGCCACGAAAAAGACGACCGCCACCGCCTGGACGACCGCAGCCGCTACGTGCTGGGCTGGAGCAATGCCGCCAAGCTGGCGGTGCTGGAGGGCAAGCAGCGCGTGCTGGAGGCGCGTTTGGGTGCAGTGGGCCAGGAAATTGCCCAGTTGCAGCAAGAGCAAGCCGCCTTGCGCGAGCGCCTGGAACAACTGGCCAAGCTGGAAGAATTTGGCGACTACGCCGAGCTGGACTGGGCCGCCAACGCCCGCGAGATCGCGCGGCTGCGCCAGGAACTCCAGGCCCTGGAGGCCGCATCCGACGTGTTGGCCGCGCTGACGCAGCAATTGGCGGCTCTGGAGACCGCCTTGGGCGCCACCGAGCAGCAGTTGCTGGAGCAGCGCGACAAACGCGCCAAAACCGAACAAAAAATCAGCGACGCCAGCGCGCTGCAGCAGGAGGCCGCCACCCTGATGGCACAGGTGCCAGAGGGCTTCGAGCAGCGTATGGAGCGGCTGCAGGCCTTGCAGCAGGAACTGCAGGGCGCGCAGGGCCTCACGGTGGAGTCCTGCGACGCGCGTGAGCGCGAACTGCGCGAGCACCTGCAAAAAACCATAGACGCTGAAGAAAGCCGGGCCAAGCGCGTGCTGGAGAAGGTCATCGACGCCATGCGCTCCTTCAACCACCGCTTCCCGGTCGAAACGCAGGAGATCGACGTAGCGGTCGCTTCCAGCGGCGAGTACCGCAGCCTGCTGCAGCGCCTGGTGGCCGACGACCTGCCGCGTTTCGAGGCCGACTTCAAACGCTCCCTCAATGAGAACACCATCCGCGAGGTGGCCAACTTCCATTCGCAGCTCAGCAAGGAGCGAGAAACCATCAAGGAGCGCATTGCGCGCATCAACCAGTCGCTCACGCAGATCGACTACAACCCCGGGCGCTTCATTGCGCTGGAGTTCCAAACCGCGCAGGACGTGGAGGTGCGCGACTTCCAGACCGAGCTGCGCACCTGCCTGGACGGCGCCTTGGGCAGCGACGCGCCCGACCCCGATGGCCAGTATTCCGAAGCCAAGTTCCTGCAGGTCAAGCGCATCATCGAGCGCCTGCGCGGGCGTGAGGGGCAGACCGAAAGCGACCGGCGCTGGGCCACCAAAGTGACCGACGTGCGCAACTGGTTTGTCTTTGCCGCCAGCGAGCGCTGGCGTGAAGACGGGCGCGAGCACGAGCATTACTCGGATTCCGGCGGCAAGTCCGGCGGGCAAAAGGAAAAACTGGCCTACACCATCCTGGCCGCCAGCCTGGCCTACCAGTTCGGCTTGGCCTGGGGCGAAACCCGCTCCAAGAGCTTTCGCTTTGTCGTCATCGACGAAGCCTTTGGCCGCGGCTCGGACGAGTCCGCACAGTACGGCCTGCAGTTGTTTGAAAAGCTCAACCTGCAACTGCTCATCGTCACCCCGCTGCAAAAAATCCACATCATCGAACCCTTCGTTTCCAGCGTGGGCTTTGTGCACAACTTTGAAGGGCGCGACTCGCGCCTGCGCAACCTGAGCATCGAGGCGTACCGGGAGGAGAAGGGCAGGGTGGCGCCGCAGGACGCCCAGGGGCACCTGGCATGACGCGCAGCCCGGCCTGGACCACCCCCGCAGACCTGCGCGCCCAGGTGCAAAGGCTCTGGGACAAGGGCGATCTGCTGCGCGCGCTATTGCAGCAGGAGCCGATACCCCCCCTGCGCTTGCGGCTCACCACGCCCAGCTCCACCGAATTGACAGAGCGCTTTGACGACGTACGCGCCTGGATGAAGACCTTGGCGGGGGCCAAGCACTACCGCGTGGAGCTACGCGAATTCCGCCACCGCGTGTTGGGCGCGTGTGCCGTGCCGGATCAGGTGTGGCTGGACACCTTGGACGACGCCCTGGCCGTGATCGGCAGGCACAAAGACGCCCAGCGCTTTGCGCACGTGGTGCAGCACACGTGCATGCAGCAGAGCGCGCTGTTGCCTTGGCTGGCAAAACGCCCTCTGGTGGCCCTGGAGTTGGCGGACGCATGGCCGCGCCTGTTGGCCGTGGTGGCCTGGCTGCAGGCCTACCCACGCCCCGGCATCTACCTGCGCCAGGTGGATGTGCCCGGGGTGGACAGCAAGTTCATCGAAGCCCACCGGGGTGTGCTGGGCGAGTTGCTGGACTTGGCGCTGCCTGCGCCGGCCATCGATGCCTCGGCTACGGGTGCGGGCCGGTTCTGCCAGCGCTACGGCTTCAAAGACAAACCGTTGCGCATCCGCTTTCGCCTGTTGGATGCCGCCCTGGGCACCCACGCGCACGGCCTGCTATCGGCGGGGGCTGATAGCGACATCACCCTCACCCAGGCCGACTTCGCCCAGTTGGACCTGCCGCTGCAGCGCGTGTTCATCACCGAAAACGAGGTCAACTTTCTGGCCTTTCCGGCCCAGAGCGCCAGCATGGTCATTTTTGGCGCCGGTTATGGCTTTGACGCCCTGGCCCCGGCGAGCTGGCTGCACGCCTGTAGGCTGCACTACTGGGGCGATATCGATACCCACGGCTTTGCCATCCTGGACCAATTGCGCGCGCACTTTCCCCAGGCGCAGTCACTGCTGATGGACCAGGCCACCTTGTTGGCGCACCCGGGGCACTGGGGTGAAGAGCCGCAGCCCACCCAGCGCGAACTCACGCGGCTGACCGAGGCGGAGGCTGCGTTGTATGGGGATTTGTGCCGCGACAGCTGGGGGCAGCGGCTGCGTCTGGAGCAGGAGCGCATCGCGTTTGCTTGCCTGGAGCTGGCCTTGGCCGAGTTGGATGAGCCGAAGCCACCGCGTGCGACCGTGTACCAATGATGAGAGTTGAAATATGCCGCTAGCCCGCGTGGAATATGCGCAAACAGCTATTGTTTTTATAGCTTTTGCTGGTTGGAGGGAGTCCGTATGACCGCCCGCTGCATCATGGTGCTAGGCACCACCAGCGGCGCGGGCAAGAGCTGGCTCGCCACCGCCCTGTGCCGCTACTACGCGCGCCAGGGGCTGAAAGTGGCGCCCTTCAAGGCGCAGAACATGAGCAACAACGCCCGCGTGGTGGCGGGTGGCGAAATCGGGTCGGCCCAGTACTTCCAGGCCCTGGCCGCGTGCGCCGCGCCCGAGGTGCGCATGAACCCGCTGCTGCTCAAGCCCGAGGCCGACACCCACAGCCAGGTCGTGCTGCTGGGGCAGGTCAGCGCCGAACTCACCGCCATGCCCTGGCGTGGCCGCAGCCTCAAAGTCTGGCCGCAGATCGCGGCGGCTTTGGACGCCCTGCGCGCCGAAAACGACGTGGTCGTCATCGAAGGCGCGGGCTCACCGGCGGAGATCAACCTGCACGCCAGCGACGTGGTCAACATGCGCGTGGCGCGGCATTGCAAGGCCGCCTGTCTGCTCGTCACCGACATCGACCGTGGCGGCGCCTTTGCCCACCTCTACGGCACCTGGGCCCTGCTGCCCGAGGGTGAGCGCACCCTGATCCACGGCTTTGTGCTCAACAAGTTTCGCGGTGACGCCACGCTGTTGGCGCCGGCACCGCAGATGCTGCAAGAGCGCACCGGCGTGCCCACCGTGGCGGTGCTGCCCATGTGGTGGCAGCACGGCCTGCCCGAGGAAGACGGCGTTTTTGACGACCGCAGCGTGGCCAGCGGCGCCGTGCAGCGCACTGTGGCCGTGTTGGCCTACCCGCGCATCAGCAACCTGGACGAATTCCAGCCGCTCAAAAACGTGCCCGGCGTGCGCCTGCTGTGGGCGCACAGCCCGCAGCAACTCGCGGGCCTGGGCGCGGACGACTGGGTGGTGCTGCCCGGCTCCAAAGCCACCGCCGCCGATCTGGTCTGGCTGCGCGCGCAGGGGCTGGACGCCGCCGTGCAGGCGCATGCCGCGCGCGGCGGTGTGGTGCTGGGCATTTGCGGCGGCCTGCAGATGCTGGGCCAAACGCTCGAAGACCCCCACGGCATCGACGGCGCCGCCCAAGGCCTGGGCCTGTTGCCCCTGGTGACCGAGTTCGCGCGCGACAAAACGGTGCAAAGCACGCACACCGGGTTTGTGGCTGAGTGGCCTGTTGCGGCTCTGGCGGAGTGCCCTCAGCCGACCAGCCTGCAGGCTCAGCCGCTGGGTGCGGGGGCGCAGGCCTCATGCTGCCAAACGCGCAGAAATCGGCCCGCACCCCCGCCCCCAGCGGCTGAGCCTGCGTGCAGCGGTGCGGGCTCCTCCAACGGGGAACCATGGGCCGCCCTGGCCGGAGTGCCGGTGCAAGGCTACGAAATCCACCACGGCCAAACCCGTGCCGTGGCAGGGCCGGGCGCGCAAGCACTGCCGGTGCTGCCCGGCGGCCTGGGCTGGTGCAGCGCCAATGGGCGCATCCTGGGCCTGTACCTGCACGGCCTGCTGGAAGACCCCGCCGTGCTGCAAGCCCTTTTCGGCGCCGCCGTGCCCACCCTGGACAGCGTTTTCGAGCGCATGGCCGACTATGTGGGCCAGCATTTTGAAGCCGGGGTGCTGGATGGTTTGGGCCGGTTGCCGGGGCAGCCAGGCGGGTAAATGCTGGGGCGCGTGGCGGGTATCCACGCCCGCGCGGAAAACCGGATAAGCGGGTCTAGAATGGTGCGCAGAAACTCCACCCCTGCCAAGGCCTGAAAGGCTGGCGCCAGGGCCCAGGAAACACCAACGCGCCAGGGGAGGGGCGGTGACTTTCTTTGGGCTGTTACATTTACTTTGTGGTCCCCAGGTGAGGGGTTGATGAAGAAGCCTGTCAAGGTAATTCCCATGTCATTCAAACTTTGCGTTAGATTTGTGTTTGTATTTATTGCGACTTCTGCGCCTTTCTTGGTATTTGCTTGGCAAGATATTGAAATTCCAAGAAGTATTCCGGGAGACAAGGGAAAGTATTTCTTATTGGATTCGAAGCGGAATGGCGATATTGTTATTGCTCTGCACAAACGAGTTGGTGTAGATAGCGTGGGATACACCAGGACTGAGACTAACTGCAAAACGATGAAAATGCGCGAACTTGGCTATACGGAAGATGCGCCAGAAGCGATGAAGGCAGAACCTTCCAGGTGGTTCGATCTCGTTGTAGGATCAAGTAAATCGGATGTCGCTATTTTTGTTTGTAAGCGCTAAATAATGAAATTTTGTTTGGTCTGGACGCACTTGTATTGCCAATGAAATACATGAAAGGGAGAGAAGAGTGAGTTCTATTTCTTATGCAATCGGGAAATTTGTCGGTGCCAATCGAGTGGCAACAGCAGTTGGTCTTGCATTGATGCTCGGCACCTGCATGTACATCGACAAAGTGGCGGAGGAGCAGAAGCGAACCGAGGCCGAGAGGTCCGCCAGAGAGGCATCTGAACAGGCGGCAAAGCACCGCGCAGCTGTGGCAGAGGCTGAGGCTAGGCGCCGGAAACAGCTTGCGGAGACTTGCAATGCGTCTAGTGAAAAGATAGCCATCGCAACTGGCGAAATGAAGGCTGGAAATGTACAGAGCGCCTTTGTAGCGCTCCAAGATTGCCGGGAGTATTTGACTGATCCACAGGTTAAGGCACTTTACTTCAAGGCTTTGGCTGCTGTACGTGAGCAGGAAACGATGGAGAAGAAACGTATTGCTGCTGCAGAGAAGGCCGAGAAGAGAAAACATGGTGTAGAGGTGGGAATGACACAGCAGGATGTGCTGGATAGTAGCTGGGGAAAACCAAAGAGAATAAATCGCACAACAACAGCACGCGGAACGCGAGAGCAGTGGGTTTATGGGTTACGTAATTATCTTTATTTTGAAGACGGAATATTGACCACCATACAGAATTGAGTAGTGTGCTTTCAATTCTGAAGTGCAGCCCGATCCATGGTATATGTCAGTTTTGTGGTCTAGCGTAAGCGTCGCGAGGCCCAGCCAATCGGTCCCCGGATGCTGTGCGATAAAGCCGCACAGCGCCGGTGACGTCAAATGTTGAACCGTCCCAGTCTATGCCCTACGACCTCGAAAAGCGCCTCGTCATTGGTGTTGCTTCCAGTGCGATGTTTTGGGTATTCCGGACGAACGTGACCGGCGATTCCGGGATCGTGACCGCTGATTCCGGCGAACGTGACCGGGGGGATTCCGGGATCGTGACCGGCATTCCGGTGAACGTGACCGGTATGCCGGTCAT
>JBQTHH010000072.1:0-6116 GCA_052390055.1 Rhodoferax sp. | reverse complement strand
CCACCAGCCACCAGCCACCAGCCACCAGCCACCAGCCACCAGCCACCAGCCACCAGCCACCAGCCACCAGCCACCAGCCACCAGCCACCAGCCCCCAGCCACCAGCCACCAGCCCCCAGCCACCCAGCTCGGCCCGCCGCAGCGCAGCGCCGAGCAGAGCAGTGTGAGGCGTGCCCCGCCCCAGCCCCAGCCCCAGCCCCAGCCCCAGCCCCAGCCCCAGCCCCAGCCCAAAAGCTCCCCGCCCCAGCCCCCTCACCGCCCACGCGGCCTGGCAGCTTGTACTTCTTCTCTTCCACACGAGGCCAAATGGGGCTGTTCAGGCCTCCTCTCGCCCGGCCGGGCGAGAGGACGGGAGGAGAGTGGGCGCAGTGAGGAAGCCGCCAGGCCAAAGCAAAAAAACATCAAACTCACCAAGCACCAAGCACCAAGCACCAAGCACCAAGCACCAAGCACCAAGCACCAAGCCATCAACTCATTCAAACAAATCCCGCGTCTGCCCCCCCCCCCAAAGCCCCCGATCCTGTCCCGAGGACACCCCCAACTCTGCCTCCAGCTCTGCCCATGGCACCAGGCCTGCCGCCCTTACCCCTAGCAGCCGCAGCGCCTGCTGCAGGGGCGCGCGCTTGAGGCATTGCCCCGCTGCCCGGCGCAGCGATGCGGCGTCTTGCACCGGCGCCTGCTGGGTCTGGTCGCGGGTCACGGCACGGAAGTCGGCGTAGCGCAGCTTGATGCCCACGGTCTTGGCGCCGTAGCCTTTGCGCTGCAGGTCCTGCGCGAGCTGTTCGCACAGGGCGGTGAAGAGGGCACCGAGTTCGGCGCGGTCGCGCACCGCGTGCAGGTCGCGCTCGAAGGTGGTCTCGCGGCTGATGCTCACCGGCTCGCTTTCGGTCTGCACCGCGCGCTCGTCCTGGCCCCAGGCGGCCTGGTGCAGCCAGTGCCCGGTGCGCTGGCCGAACTGGTCCATCAGCCACTGCTCGCTGGCCTGGGCCAGCTCCCCAATGCTGGCGATGCCGTGCTGGCGCAGCCGCTCGTCGAGTTTGGGGCCTATGCCGTTGATCTTGCGGCAGGGCAGCGGCCAGATGCGCTCCTGCAGATCCTCTTCGAGCACGATCGAGATGCCCTGGGGCTTGTTGAACTCGCTGGCCATCTTGGCCAGCAGCTTGTTGGGCGCCACGCCGATGGAGCAGCTCAGGCCGGTGGCGTCGGCAATCGCCTTCTGGATCAGGCGCGCCAGCACACGCCCGCCCTCGCGCTGGCCGCCGGGCACGTGGGTGAAATCGATGTAGACCTCGTCCACGCCACGGTCCTCCATCAGCGGCGCGATCTCGGTGATGATGGCCTTGAAGCGGCGCGAGTATTCGCGGTAGCGCGGGAAGTCCACCGGCAGCAAAATGGCCTGCGGGCACAGCTTGGCCGCTTTCATCAGCCCCATGGCCGAACCCACACCAAATTGGCGCGCCGCGTAGGTGGCGGTGGTGATGACGCCGCGCCCCTGGTAGCTGCTCAGGCGTGAAAACGCCTGCAGCGGCAGCGCGGCACTGCGCCCCTCGGCCTGGGCCTGCAGCAGGGCCGCGTCCTGGGCACGCCGCCCGCCGCCAATGACCACCGGCAGCCCCTGCAGCTGCGGGTAGCGCAGCAGCTCCACCGAGGCGTAGAAGGCATCCATGTCCAGGTGCGCGATGCGCCGGCGCGGTGCCGGTGCATCCGGCGGGGCAGGGCAGGCGGTGGGGGCGGTGGGCATGGCAGGCAGCGGGGCAGGGAAGCGAAGGGCAGGGGCAGGGGCAGGGGCAGGGCGGCGCAAGCATACGCCAGCGCAGCACACCCACCGGCACGCATCCACCGGCTTGATCCACGCACTTGCATTGGCGCCGGGCCTGTGGTTAGCTCGGGCGGCATTCTTTTTGCACCCGCCATGGACAAACACTACCTCAGCCCCTTGTTCGCCCCGCACTCCATCGCGGTGTTCGCGGGCAAGCCCGAAGACCCCGACTACCCAGGCAGCTACGCCCAGGCCCTGCACCAGGCGCTCAAGGCGCAGCGCTTTGCGGGCTCGCTGTTCTTTCTGGACACCGATTTCAGCGGCACCCTGGCCGACCTGGCCACCACCCAGGCCGATCTGGCCCTGATAGCCCTGCCTTCGCCGCAACTGGTGGGGGCGTTGGAGATCGCCGCGCGCATCAAGTGCAAGGCCGCCGTGGTGCTGTCCAACGGCATCGCGGCCGATCTGGCGCTCGAACTGCACCGCATCGCGCGCCGCGAAGGCATGCACCTGCTCGGGCCGAACTGCCTGGGCTTTCAGCGCCCGCACGCGCTGCTCAACGCCAGCGTCGCGGGCCCTCTGGCGGCCAAGGGGCCGCTGGCGCTGGTGTCCCAGTCGGGGGCGCTGACCAGCGCCATCCTGGACTGGGCGGCCAAGAACGGGGTCGGTTTCTCCACCGTCGTCAGCCTCGGGCCCAACACCGCCGTGGACATGGCCCAGGTGCTCGACTTTCTCGCCACCGACGCCAAAACGCACAGCATCGTCGTCTATCTGGAAGGCATCTCCAACGCACGGCGCTTCATGAGCGCGCTGCGCGCCGCCGCCAACGCCAAGCCGGTGGTGGTGCTCAAGGCCGGGCGCCGGGCCGAGGGCAACCGCGCCGCGCTCACCCACTCGGGCGCCATCGTCGGCAGCGACGACGTGTTCGACGCCGCCCTGCGCCGCGCGGGTGCGGTGCGCGTGCGCTCCTTCGTGGCACTGTTTTCCGCCGCCAAGAGCCTGGCCTCGCGCTACCGCCCGGTGGGGCGGCGCCTGGCCGTCATCACCAACGGCGGCGGCCCCGGCGTGCTGGCGGCGGACTGGATCGACGAAGTCAAGCTGCACCTGGGCGTGCTGTCGCACGCGCACGCGCGTGCCCTGCAGCCGCAACTGCCCGCCCTGGCCTCGCTGGTGGACCTGATCGACCTGTCCGAGCAGGCCAGCCCCGAGCACTTCCAGCACGCTTTGCTGGCGGTGGAACACTCGCCCGAGATCGACGGCGTGCTGGTGATCTACTCCCCCGCCCATGGCAGCGACGGCTGCGCCGTGGCGCAGGCCCTGGTGCAGACCAACAAGCAGCTCAGCAAGCCCCTGCTCACCTGCTGGATGGGCGACGCCACCATGGGGCAGGCGCGGCACCTGCTCAACGAGGGCGCGATCCCGAGCTTTCGCACCCCCGAGGCCGCCGTGGGCTCGTTTGCCAACATCGCCTCGTTCTACCAGAACCAGTTGCTGCTGCAGCAGACCCCGCCGCCCCTGAGCGACCTGGCCGAGCCCGACGTGGAAGGCGCGCGCATGCTGGTCGAGAGCGTGCTGGCCGAGCGGCGCAAGGTGCTCACCGAGATGGAGTCCAAGGCGCTCCTGGCTGCCTTCCACATTCCCGTCACCAAGACCATCCTGGCGCGCAGCGTGAACGAGGCCATCATGATCGCCACGCAACTGGGCTTTCCGGTAGCGCTCAAGATCGATTCACCCGACATCGCCCACAAGTCCGACGTGCAGGGCGTGGCCCTGAACCTGCACAACGCGGCTGCCGTGCGCGACGCCTACGTCGAGATGGTGCAAACCGTGCAGCGCCTGATGCCGCAGGCCCGCATCAATGGCGTCACGGTGCAGAACATGTCGGCCCAGCGCCGCGGGCGCGAGATCTACATCGGCCTGGTCACCGACGCCCCCTTCGGCCCGGTGATCGCCTTTGGCGCCGGCGGCACCATGATCGAACTCATGAACGACCGCGCCATGGAGCTGCCCCCGCTCAACCAGTTCCTGGCGCACCGCCTCATCGAGCGCGCCCGCGTCGCCGAGACCCTGGGCGAATGGCGCGGCGCCCCGGCGGTGGACATGGTGGCGCTGGAGCAGGTGCTGCTGCGCGTGTCCGAAATGGTGTGCGAACTGCCCCAACTGCGCGAGATGGACATCAACCCCATCATCGTCGACGACAGCGGCGCCGTGGCCGTGGACGCGCGCATCGTGGTGGACAACGCGCCACCCTCGGTGCGCCGCCACCACCACCTGGCCATCCTGCCCTACCCGGCGCAGCACGAGCAGGTCTGGCCCATGCGCGGCGGCGGCGAGTACACCATCCGCCCCATCCACCCCGACGACGCCGCCATGCTGCAGGACTTCGTGCGCAGGCTCTCGCCCGAGAGCCGCTATTTCCGCTTCGTCTCCACCATCCAGGAGTTGCCCGCCACCATGCTCTCGCGCTTCACCCTGATCGACTACGACCGCGAAATGGCGCTGGTGGCGGTGTGCCGCGAACGCAGCCAGGGCCCGGACGGCGAGCCGCAGGAAACGGCGCGCGTGCTGGGCGTGTCGCGCTACATCACCAACCCCGACCGCGCCAGCTGCGAGTTCTCGCTGGTGGTGGCAGACGACTTCAAGGGCCAGGGCCTGGGCTCACGCCTGATGCTGGCCATCATGGACTTCGCGCGCGAAAAGGGCCTGACCGAGATCGAGGGCCTGGTGCTGGCCAACAACGCCAACATGCTCAAACTCATGAAAGGCCTGGGTTTTTCCATCAAGTCCTATGATGAAGACCCCGATTTCAAGCTCGTGACGCACGCGTTGAGTTGAAGGGGAGTCTTTGATTGCTATTTAATTGGTAGCAAACTATCCAATAAACACGCGGGCTAGGCATGGATTTAACCACTCATCAGTTGAGCATGACGGTGCTCATGACGCCCGACACCGCCAACTTCTCCGGCAAGGTGCACGGCGGCGCCATCCTTAAGCTGCTCGACCAGGTGGCCTACGCCTGTGCCAGCCGCTACGCCCGGCGCTACGTGGTCACGCTCAGTGTGGACCAGGTGGTGTTTCGCCAGCCCATCCAGGTGGGTGAGCTGGTGACCTTTCTGGCCAGCGTCAACCACACCGGCACCTCGTCCATGGAGATCGGCATCAAGGTCATTGCCGAAGACATCCGCACCCAGGCGGTGCGCCATGTCAACAGCTGCTTTTTCACCATGATCGCTGTGGACGATGCCGGGCGCCCCACCCCCGTGCCGCCCCTGGACGCGCAAACCCCCGACCAGCAGCGCCGCTGGGCAGCCGCCGAGGTGCGCCGCGCCATGCGCCGCGAGATGGAACAGAAGTTCAGCGCCCTGCACGCACCCACTGCGGCGCCTTGAGCGGCCGAGAGCCTGTTCCGCAAGCCGTTTTCCTCTCCTCCAACCCCCGTTGTGCGTTGTTCACGCGGGGCAGCACGTGTTTTTTGCGGAGGCTATTGTTGCTGGCCGCGCCCCAAGTCTGCGCGATGGCGTGTGTGCTTCAGGGCGGGGGAGCGGTGGATGCTTGTGCAATGCATGTGGGGTGGCCCGTGTGTCCAGGGATGGTGCATCGGTTGGTGGTGGTGCCAGGTTCGCGGGGCGGTGCGTGTGCCCCAAGGTAGGTGGAGCGGCGGGTGGTCGTGCGAGGCATGTGCGACGGCACGTGTGCTCCAAGGCGGGAGCGCTGCTGAAGCGCAGCGCTGGGCCGGTGGGGGCGGCCACCGCTGCGCGGCGGCTTCCCTGCGGTGCTCGCGCCAGGCGGGTGCCGCACAAACTCACTTCGTTCGCTGCGCTCTCTGCGTTCAAACATGTGCGGCAAGCATGATGGACGAAGGCGCGCTGCGCGCGCCCCCGCCTGGCGCTGCGCGCCTCGGCGCCCCCACCGGCCCAGCGCTGCGCCCACAGCGCACCCGCCTTGGAAGGTGCGGTGGTGGTACTCCGACAAGAACTTCCGCGTAGCTGGGTGTGGTGCTGGTGGTACACCGACAAGAGAACTTCCGTGTGCCCAGATCGGGTGGTGGTATGCCCACAAGAACTCCCACGCATCCAGATGGGGCGGTGGCGGTACGCACACAATAACTCCCATGTATACAGATGGGGCGCTGGTGGTGCGTCCACAAAGTTCCCTATTCGCCGGAAAATGGCGCTGGTGGTGTTCCCCGCAGAAAAAACGGTGCGTGGTCCACCCCCCTCACTTTGCCGTGGCATGAACGGGACAGTCGTGTGCCCAGGCAACATCAACAGCAACGCCTGCCGCGGCACAGACGGGACGGTTGTGCCCCGGTATCCGTGTCCGGGCCAGGCCTGGGCGGATGCTCAGGCGTAGCTGA
>JBQTHH010000071.1:0-11349 GCA_052390055.1 Rhodoferax sp. | reverse complement strand
CATGTCCGAGCGGCGTGAGCGCAGCGAACACAGCGAGTTGGGCGGCACCCGCCTGGCGCGAGCACCGAGGGGAACCGACGCGCAGCGCCAGGCGGGGGGCGCGCGCAGCGCGCCTTCGTCCATCATGCTTGCCGCGCATGTCCGAGCGGCGTGAGCGCAGCGAACACAGCGAGTTGGGCGGCACCCGCCTGGCGCGAGCACCGAGGGAAACCGACGCGCAGCGGCGGTCGCACGCATGGAAAGCGCTGTGCCCTGCCCGCACACGCCTTGAGCACGCGCCGCCACGCACCCCTGGCGATGCGGGCAGCACAGGCAAAGACCCGGCGATCCTCGAAAGACGGGGGCAAGACCTTGAAAGGGGTGGGTCTCAGGGCGAGTCGTACGCCACCAGGCGCGGGAGTTCCTCCGCGCTGAAGCGCGACTGCTGCAGCTGCGCCAGGGCGGCTTCGCGCTCCTGCCCCTGGGACAGGCCAGCCACTACGCGCTGGCGCTCGCCCAGGTAGTCGCGGATGCGCTGGGCCCAGGCCTGCTCTTCGCGGTCCACCTCGGCCAGGCGCCGGGCGGCCTCCTTGTCGAAGGCCTTGGCGCGCAGGGCAAACACCTCGGCCTCGGTGGCGCCTTGGGCGCGCATCTGCGCGACCTGCTCTTCCACCATCACCACGCGCCGGGGGGCATCGCGTTCCTCGCGCAGGGCCACGGGCATGGCCGCGTCCAGCACCGCCAGGCGCTGGCGCTTTTCTTCCGCGCTGAGATCCTTGTCCTGGTGGATTTCGAGCCGCGCCAGCGCATCGCGGTCGTAGGCATCGTCAAAACCGAACATGCCCGCGTCTTCCTGCGGGGTGAAGATGCGCGCGCGCAGGGCCAGCATGGCACTGAAGCGCTCGCGTATCGCCCCCACGCCCTGGCCCGCGTACTGGGGTTTGGCGTCCAGATCCACCAGGGCACGCTTGTAGTCCAGGTACTTGCCCAGCAGGGTGCGCGCGGCGTCGCGCTGCGGCCCCTGGAGCTGGCGGCCCAGCTCCTCGTGGATGCGCGCCACGATGGCGGGCAGGTCCTGCTCGCCCCAGGCGCTGAGGAAGTAGTCGAACAGGCGGCGCAGCTCGGCATACGGCAGGCCCGACTGCGCCAGCTGCGACAGCGTGGCCTGGCCGTTGCCCCACAGCGCCAGGTCGCCATCGGGCGTGGTGCCCTCGTGCGACTGCGCCAGCGCTCCGTCGCGCCCCGGGCGGTAATCGACCGCGCGCTCCGGCGCCGGGCTCCACCACCACCAGGCCCCGGCCGCCAGCGCCATGGCGGCACAGGTGAGCGCAGCCTTGCGGGCCCAGGAGGCGGCGGGGGCGGGAGAAAGCCTGCTGCGCGCGCGCATCACAGGCCCGCGTTCTTGAGCCGGTTGGCGTGCTGGCGGTACAGCGTCACCGGGTTGGTCTCGAACAGGTTCACCAGGCCGATGGTCTGGTTGACTTCGTCCATGTGGTTGAGCCGGTAGTCATCCCGGATCACGCGCCCCAGCCGGGTGGAGCAGCTCGCCACCAGCCCGTCGTTCTTGGCGCCGCCAAAGGCCAGGCCGGTCAGCGCCAGGGCCGGGTCCATGATGTCGAGAACGTTGGTGTAGGTCTTGGCCCCGCTCCACGAGTAGTAGGCCACGCCGCGCACGCTGTAGGCCCCCTCGCCGCAGGCGCTGGTGGGCACGCCCCAGGGATGGGCGGCGTTGAACTTCGCCGAGCCCGCCGTGGACAGGGACTGCGCGGCGGCCAGCGCATCCTGCGGGTAGCTGCTGGCGCCGGAGAGCGCGCTGATGAGGGTGGCCAGACCGTTGGAGATGCTAACGATCACGGTGCGCGACAAGGAGCCCGGGGGCGCCACGCCCAGGATCAGGTCGGCCACCGCGGAGCCCTTGTGCACCCCGCCCACCGAGGTGGCAGATGCCACCAGGTCGGGGCGCACCGAGGCCACGTAGCGGATGGTGGGCCCGCCGTGGCTGTGGCCGATCAGGTTGACCTTGGACGCGCCGGTGGCGGCCAGGATCTGTTTGACCTGGGTCAACAGCATCTCGCCGCGCACTTCGGTGCTGTTGGCCGCGGGTACCTGGGCCACGTACACCTTGGCGCCATCGGCGCGCAGGGCAGACGGGATGCCGTACCAGTATTCCAACGGACCCAGGCTGTCAAACCCGAACAGGCCGTGCACCAGCACGATGGGGTACCTGGTCTGGGTATAGGTGCCGGCATGAACGCCGGCCGCAGAGAACAGAGCCAGCACTGAAACCAACAGTGCCTGCCACAAACGCATGAACATATCGTGCTCCTGGTTGATCGGTCTTCAGGGGGTGCGACCCTGGGGCGGGTCACACCTCCATGCATCTCAAAGGCCCGCGTTCTTGAGCCGGTTGGCCTGCTGGCGGAACAGCGTGACCGGGCTGGTTTCGAACAGGTTGACCAGGCCCACGGTCTGGTTCACTTCGTCCAGGTGGTTCATGCCGTAGTCGACGCGGATCACCTTGCCCAGGCGCTGCGAGCAGCTGGCCACCATGCCGTCGTTGGACGCGCCGGCGAACACCAGCCCGGTCAGGGCCAGGAAGGGGTCGGCAATGTCGAGCACGTTGGTGTATGTCTTGCCCCCGCCCCAGGAGTAATAGGCCACGCCGCGCGCGCTGTAGGCGCCCTCGCCGCAGGCGCTGGTGGGCACGCCCCAGGGGTGGGCGGCGTTGAACTTGGCGCTGCCTGCGGTGGACAGGGACTTGGCCGCCTCAATGGAAGACTGGGGATAACCGCCGCCGCCAGAGAGGAAGTTGATGATCTTGGACAGGCCGTCGGCCACCATGGCGAGCACCTCGCGCGAGAGCGAGCCGGGGGGCGCCAGGCCCAGGACCATGTCGGCCACCGCCGAGCCCTTGTTGACGCCGCCAATCGAGCTTACCGACGCCACCAGGTCCGGGCGCACCGAGGCCACATAGCGTGCCGTGGGCGAGCCCTGGCTGTGGCCCATGAGGTTGACCTTGGCAGCACCTGTGGCGGCCAGAATTTTCTTGACCTCGGTGAGCAGCTGCTCGCCGCGCACCTCGTGGCTGTTGCCCGCCGACACCTTGACGGTGTAGACCTTGGCGCCATCGGCACGCAGGGCCGAGGGGATGCCGTAGAAGTACTCCACCGGGCCGATGTTGTCGAAACCGAAGATGCCGTGCACCAGCACGATGGGGTATTTGGTCTGGGTATAGGTGCCCGCGTGCACCGCGCACGCCGACGCTGCCAGGGCACATGCCGCCACCAGTTGCTTCACTTGCTTTTTCACAGTTCTTGTCCTTGTCGAAATGCCGTGAATGGACCTGGGCGCCCGTTGTGCGACCGCACCCGGCCTGCATGGCCGCTGCGGTTCGTCCTCCCACACGTGTCGCCCCCATCCACAGCCCAAGGCCTGGTTTGTCTTGTCCAGGCCTTGCGGGTTGATGAAATAAACGAGACAGATGCGACCTCTTGGGTGGGGGCGGTGTCGCGGCTTGGACGAGGCACTCGATCTGTGTGGCGGGGCGCCCCCCTAAATAGCACGGTTGTGCTATTTAGTAAATGTAACGCCCGCGACAGTTGTGCGCATCGGGGCAAACCCCATTGGTACTAACCCGTACCCTCCAACCCGGCACCGAAGCCCGCTACCATGCGCCCCCATGCCCGCCTTTTCTTATGAAGCCCTGGACAGCGACGGACGCTCCCGCACCGGGGTGGTGGAGGCCGACAGCCCCCGGTCCGCCCGCGCCCAGCTGCGCCAGCAGCAACTGGTGCCGCTGCAGGTGCAGACGATTGCCACCGCCCCCGCGTCCGGTGCCGGCGCGACCCTGGCGCGGCGCGCCTTCAGCGATGCGCAGTGCGCGGTCTGGACGCGCCAGCTCGCGGGCCTGGTCAGCGCCGGGCTGCCGCTGGAGCGCGCCCTCTCCAGCCTGGCCGACGAGGCCGAGACGGTGCAGCAGCGCAACGTGGTGGCTGCCATCCGCGCCGAGGTCAATGCCGGCGCCACCCTGGGCCACGCCCTGGCGCAGCACCCGCGCGAGTTCACCGCCATCTACACCGCCGTGGTCGGCGCGGGCGAGCACAGCGGCCAGTTGGGCCTGGTGCTGGAGCGCCTGGCCAATGAACTGGAAGAGCAGCAGGCCCTGCGTGCCAAGCTCATCGGCGCGGCCCTGTACCCGGCCATCGTGAGCGTGGTGGCGCTGGCGATCGTGGTTTTTCTGCTGGCCTACGTGGTGCCGCAGGTGGCCACGGTGTTTGCCGGCTCCAAGCGCGCCCTGCCCTGGCTGACCAGCGCCATGCTGGCCGTAAGCAGCCTGGTGCGCCAGTACGGACTGCTCCTGCTGCTGGCTGGCGTGCTGGCCGCCGTGGGCGCACGCTGGGCGCTCAGGCTGGAGACCGTGCGCATCCGCTTCGACGCCTGGTGGCTGGGGCTGCCCCTGGTCGGGCGCGTGGCACGGGGCTACAACGCGGCGCGCTTTGCCAGCACCCTGGCAATGCTCTGCGCCGCCGGGGTGCCCATCCTCAAAGCCCTGCAGGCGGCGGCAGAGACCCTGTCCAACCGCGCCCTGCGCGACGACGCCCTGCAGGCCCTGGTGCTGGTGCGCGAAGGCGCGCCCCTGGCCAGCGCGCTGGTGCACCAGAACCGCTTTCCGGCCCTGATCGCCATGTTCGCTCGCCTGGGCGAGCAGACCGGGCAACTGCCCGCCATGCTGGATCGCGCCGCACGCCAATTGCGCGCCGAGGTACAGCGCCGCGCCCTGCAACTGGCCACGCTGCTGGAGCCCTTGCTGATCGTCGTGATGGGCCTGGTGGTGATGCTGATCGTGCTGGCGGTGCTCATGCCCATCATCCAGCTCAACCAATTGGTGAAATGACGCCCCCACGCTCCACCGCTGCGCGGGTCACTGCCCCCAAAGGGGGGGAGCGCGCCCTCGTAGGGCTTGGCCATACGCCCTGCGACACGGGGCGGCCCGGCGGGGCTCCAAAGGAATTGTGAACATGGCGAAAACCCTGGACGACACACTGGTGGTGGCGATTTCAAGCCGCGCGCTGTTCGACTTTGAAGAGGAAAACCGCGTCTTCGAAGAGCACGACGACCACGCCTACATGCAGTTGCAGCGCGAGCGCCTGGAGGCGCCCGCGCGCGAAGGCGTGGCCTTTTCGCTGATCCAGAAACTGCTGGCCTTCAACACCGAAGCGCAGCAGCGTGTGGAGGTGGTGGTGCTCTCGCGCAACGACCCGTTCAGCGGGCTGCGCGTCATGAAGTCGGCCAAGCATTTCGGCCTGCCCATCACGCGCTGCGCCTTCACGCGCGGCGCCGCCCCCTGGCGCTACCTGGGGCCGCTGCGCGCCAACCTGTTCCTGAGCACCCACCCGGCCGACGTGCGCGCCGCGCTGCAAGCGGGCTTTCCCGCCGCGCAGGTCTACCCGCACAGCGCCCACGCCAGCACAGCGCACCCGCACGAGGTGCGCATCGCCTTTGACGGCGACGCCGTGCTGTTCAGCGACGAGGCCGAGCGCGTCTACCAGCACGGCGGGCTGAATGCCTTTCAGCGCCACGAGAGCGACAAAGTGGCGCTGCCGCTGCCGGACGGCCCGTTCAAGCCGCTGCTGGTGGCGCTGCACCAGCTGCAGCAGGCCCAGGTGGCGGGCATGCGCCTGCGCACCGCCCTGGTGACGGCGCGCAGCGCCCCCAGCGACGAGCGCGTGATCCGCACCCTGATGGACTGGGGCATTGCGGTGGACGAAACCTTTTTCCTGGGCGGGCTGGACAAGGGTGAGTTCCTGCGCGAGTTCGAGCCCGACTTCTTTTTCGACGACCAGACCGGCCACATCGAATCCGCCGCGCGCCACGTGCCCGCAGGCCATGTGGTGGCCGGGGTGCGCAACGAAGACCTTCCCCCCGGGTAAACCCGCAGCGTGCGTCACGGGCGGGCCAGCGGCGCATGAGGGCGCGGTATCGCCCGTAACCGCGTGTAAAGCACGCCGCCGCAGCGCCCCCGGCGGGGCGCAAACGGCGCTACAAACGCGCCCATGCCACCGATTTCCTCCCCCTCCACGCTCACCCGGCGCCAGTGCCTCGTCGCTGCCAGCGCCCTGCCCCTGGGCGCCGTGTGGCGGCGTGCGCACGCCGCCGCCGGGCCCGCACTGGTCTGGCGCGCCACCTCGCGCCTGGGCTACGGCCCCACCCCGGTGCTGATTGAGGCCGTGCAGTCGCAAGGCGCCAGCGCCTGGGCCCTGGCCCAGCTCGACGCCGCCGCCCAGGCCGCACGCCAGAACCCCCAGGTGGCGGACGAGCATGCGCAGGCCTTCGCCCCCTTGCCCACGCTGATGGACAAGGCCCGGCGCGAGCGCGAGGCGCGCAAGACTGCCGCCCCGGACAAAGGCGACGGGCCGCGCCCGCCCCAGCCGGGCAAGCAGGAGCGGCTGCGCCTGGTGGACGACCCGGCCCACTTTTCCCGCACCGTGACGCTGCAGGCGGGTGCCTGGCGGCTGCGCAGCGCCAGCGAGCCGGACATGGAAGTGCCCCTGTTGGCGCGCCTGACCGAGTTCTGGTTCAACCACTTCAACGTCAACGCGGGCAAGGGCGCGGTGCGCCCCTTCGTGGGCCACTACCTGCACACGCTGCGCCGCCACGCCCTGGGCCGCTTTGAAGACCTGGTGCTGGCCAGTGCCCGCCACCCGGCCATGCTGCACTACCTGGACCAATGGCAAAGCGTGGCCGACGGCACCCGGGCGCGCGAGGGCAAGCACCGCGGCCTGAACGAGAACTACGCCCGCGAGCTGCTGGAGCTGCACACCCTGGGCGTGGACGGCGGCTACAGCCAGACCGACGTGCGCGAGCTGGCGCGCATCCTCACTGGCTGGACCATCGATGCGCGCGCCGACAGCGGTTTCCGCTTCGTCGCCCGCGCCCACGACAGTGGCGCCAAGACCCTGCTGGGGCGGCGCTTTGGCGCCCGCGGCGAAGAAGAGGGCGAGCAGGCCATCCGCATGCTGGCACGCATGCCACAGACAGCGCGGCGCATCAGCCGGCGCCTGTGCCGCTTCTTCGTCAGCGACAACCCGCCACCCGCGCTGGAACAGCGTCTGGCCCAGGTGTTTCTGGACACGCAGGGCGACTTGCTGGCGGTGCTGCGCGCGCTGCTGCAGGACGGCACGCTGTGGCAGGCGCAGCACACGCTGTTCAAGACCCCGATGGACTTTGCCCTCTCCGCACTCACCGTCACCGGCGCTTCGCGCGACCCGCGCATGCTGCTGCGCAGCGCCGCCTACCTGCAGCAGGCCGGGCAGCCCCTGTTTGGCTGGCCCACGCCCGATGGCTACGCCTTCGACGCCGCCACCTGGCGCACCGGCGAGGCACTGACCCTGCGCGCCGACCACGCCCTGGCCCTGGGGCGCGACTGGGATGCCCGTTTTGTGCTGCCCTTGCTCGGCAACGCCACCCAATCCACCATCGCCCAGGAAGCGTCGGCCGCGCAGACCGGCCTGGTCCTGGCCAGCCCGGACTTTCAACACAAATGAACCCTTCCACACCGCTCCTTGCCACGGGCCACCAGTTCGGCCAGGGGCACCACGCCCCCGAGCAACCCGCCTCTGCGGCGCCAGGAATGACCCGCCGCTGCCTGCTGGGCACGGTGTGGGCCGCCGCCCTGGCCCCGGCCCTGCTGCACGCCGCCCCGGCCAACCCGGGCCGCGTGGTGGTGCTGTTTTTGCGCGGCGCCTACGACGGCCTCTCTGCCCTGGTGCCCTGGGGCGATGCGCACTATGCCCAGTTGCGCGACGCCACCCGCATCGCCGCGACCGGCCAAGGCGAAGGCAGCGCGCTGGCGCTGGACGCGCTCTTTGGCCTGCACCCTGCCCTGGCGCCGCTGCTGCCGCTGTGGCAGCAAGGCGTGCTGGGGGTGCTGCCCTGCGCGGGCTCGCCCGACCCCACGCGCTCGCACTTCGACGCCCAGCTGCATTGGGAGCTGGGCACACCGGGGCGCGCCTCGGGCACGCAGGGCTGGCTCAACCGCCTGGCCGCGCAGCAGCAGGGCACGGCCCTGGGCGTGGGTGAAGCCAACCCGCGCATCCTGGCCGGCAGCGCCCCGGTGCAGCGCGTGGCCCAGGGGGCGGCGGCCGAACGCGCCGGGGCCGTGGGCCATGAGCGCGCGCGCGAAGCCCTGATGCGCCTGTACCAGGGCGAGGACGAGGTGGCGCGCAGCTTTCGCGCAGGCGCCCAAAACCGCCTGGAAACGGCCCGCATGCTCAGCGAAGACGACGCTGGCGCCATGGACGCCAGCGACGCCCGGCGCATGGCGCAGGCCAGCAACGGCGCGCGCAGCGCCCAAAGCTTGGTGGTGGACGCACAGCACCTGGCCACGCTGATGCGCCGCAACCCGGCACTGCGCCTGGGCTTTCTGAGCGCCGGGGGCTGGGACACGCACGCCAACCAGGGCGGCGCCAGCGGCGCACTGGCGCGCAACCTGGAGAGCCTGGCGCAGGCCCTGGTGGCGCTGCGCCAGGAGCTGCGCGGCCCCCAGGACCTGGTGCTGGTGATGAGCGAATTTGGCCGCACCTGCGCCGAAAACGGCACCCGCGGCACCGACCACGGCCACGGCAACGCGCTGTGGCTGCTGGGCAACCCGGTGCAAGGCGGGCGCTGGCACGGCGAATGGAGCGGCCTGGACCAGGCCAGCCTCTACGAGGGGCGCGACCTGCCGGTGCACCACGACTTTCGCGCTGTGCTGGCCCAGGCCCTGCAAGCCACGCTGGGCTGCAATGCCACGCAACTGGACGCGCTCTTTCCCGGCTTTGCCTGGGACCGGCGCCTGGACGGCCTGATGCGACGCAGCTGATGGCCTGATGCGCCGTGCCTTATTGCCTGGTGCGCTGCTTCTGGCGCAGTCGGCACAGCCGGGCCACTCCTGAATTCATAGCTATAAACCCAATAAATACGCGGGCCAATGGCACTTTTTGTGCCCAAACGCTGGCCGCTGGGCAGGCTGCCGCTACCATCGCAGCTTTGCATCCGACAGGAGACACATCCATGCAGGCCATTGCCAATGTGCGCGCGCGCTTTGCCGACTGGGGCCAATTGCGCCGCCGCGTCTGGGCCTTGAGCGCACCCTACTTCCGCTCCGACGAAAAATGGAAGGCCCGCGCCCTGCTGGCCAGTATCGTGGCGCTGAACCTGGCGCTGGTCTACATGGCGGTGCTCTTCAACCAGTGGAACCAGGTGTTCTACGACGCGCTGCAGGACAAGAACAGCGCCGTGTTCTGGGAGCAGCTCGGGCGCTTCAGCTACCTGGCGGGCATCTTCATCGTGATCGCGGTGTACAAGTTCTACCTCACCCAGTTGCTGGAGCTGCGCTGGCGCGCCTGGATGACCGCGCACTACCTGCAGCGCTGGCTGCAGGGCCACGCCTTCTACCACCTGGAGCTGCAGCGCTTTGCGCACGACCCCAACGGCGCCACCAACCCCGACAACCCGGACCAGCGTATTTCGGAAGACATCAACCAGTTCACCGGATTGACCATCGGCCTGAGCATGGGCCTGCTCAATGCCGTGGTCACGCTGGTGAGCTTCGTGGGCATTCTGTGGGGCCTGAGCGGCGCCTTTGGCTTCACGCTGGGCGGCACTGAGTTCAGCATCCCCGGCTTCATGGTCTGGATGGCGGTGCTCTACGCCGCAGCGGGCAGTGTCATCACGCACTACATCGGGCGCCAACAGATTCCGCTGAACTTCGAGCAGCAGCGCCTGGAGGCCGACTTTCGCCACCACATGGTGCGCGTGCGCGAGTACAGCGAAGCCATCGCCCTGGACCGGGGCGAGGCCGTGGCCAGCGGCCAACTGAACCTGCGTTTTGGCAAGGTGCTGGGCAACTACCTGGCCCTGATCCGCGCACAAAAGCGCCTGATCTGGTTCACCAGCTTCTTTGGCCAAGCGGCCGTGATCTTCCCCTTCCTGGTGGCGGCGCCGCGCTTTTTCAGCGGTGCCATCAAGATGGGCGAGCTGATGCAGATTGCCAGCGCCTTTGGCCGCGTACAAGATGCGCTGAGCTGGCTGGTGGACAACTACCCCACCCTGGCCACCTGGCGCGCCACGACCGAGCGCCTGACCCGGTTTGAGGACTCATTCCAGGCCCTGGCCCGCATCCATACAGGAACATTTGCTATCAATACAGTAGCAAATGTGAATGCCGTGCAGGCCACCGACCTGCAGGTAGCGCTGCCCACCGGCGAGCGGCTGCTGGCGCTGGACGCCCTGGCGGTGCGCGCCGGCGAGCGCCTGCTGCTGCAAGGCCCCTCGGGCTCGGGCAAGTCCACCCTGCTGCGCAGTCTGGCGGGGGTCTGGCCCTACAGCGCGGGGCGCGTGGTGCTGCCCGAAGACGTGATGTTCGTGCCCCAGCGCGCCTACTTCCCCAACGGGCCGCTGCGCGAAGCGCTGGCCTACCCGCAAGAGGCGCAAAAGTTCAGCGACGCAGCACTGGTGCAGGCCCTGCAAGACGCCGATCTGGCGCACCTGGCAGGCGAGCTTGACCGCGCCGACGCCTGGGGCCAGAAGCTCTCGGGCGGTGAGCAGCAGCGCCTGGCGCTGGCGCGTGTGCTGCTGAAGGCGCCGCGCTGGATCTTTGCCGACGAGGCCACCAGTGCGCTGGACGAAAGCACCGAAGCGCGCCTGTACGCCCGGCTGGTGGAGCTGGTGCAGCGCCGCGACGGCGCCCTGGTGTCGGTGGGCCACCGCCCGGGGCTGGCGCGCTTTCACACCCAGGTCTGGACACTGCAAGCCGCCACCACCACCGCCCCGGACCACCCCGAGGAAGGCGGCGAAACCGCCAGCGCGGCGCAGGGCCACCCAGGGCCGCGCTGGCAACTGGTCCAGGCGCAGAGCTAGGGATACCGTCCCGCCCCCGGCTTTCTTGCCTCCTCGCTGGTGGGGTCCCGAAGACGCCCCAAGCCAGTGTTGCCTGGTCACACGGCTGTCCCGTCCATGCCGTGGCAGGCGCTGCCCGGCTCGGGCTCCACTGCGGTGGTCGGCTGCGCCGACTGCGCCGTGGCACAGGCCCGGGGGCCAGCGCGGGAGAACTCGCTTCTCGCCCTGCGGGCGCTGCGTTCGGACATCGCCCGCGAGTCAGTTGGGAAGCGCGCTACCGCGCGCCTGGCCCCCGGACCCGTGCCACAGCCACCGCAGAAGTCGCCCGAGCCGGGCAGCGCCTGCCACGGCAAAGTGAGGGGGGTGGACCACGCACCGTTTTTACGGGGCACACCACCAGCGCCATTTCCCGGCGGATGGGGAACTTTGTGGGCGAGCCACCAACACCCCACCTGGATACGTGGGAGTTCTTGCCGACGCACCACCAACGCC
>JBQTHH010000070.1:0-20048 GCA_052390055.1 Rhodoferax sp. | reverse complement strand
GGGCGTGGGGCCGGGGGGCGGGGGCCCCCCCCCCCGCCGCCTGTGGGGGCCCCCGGGGCCGGCCCCCCCCACGGCCTGATGGGGCAGCCGTGTACCCCCAACAGCCAAGACCTTGAAAGGGGTGGCCCTGAGACCGCCAAGCTTCGGCTCCCGTTTCCCCCCCCCCAGAGTGGGATGACTCCTGGGCCTGGGCTTGGGCTTGGCGCAGCGCGCGGGCTGCGCTGCGTTCAGGCGGCTGGGGGCGCGCCGTCTTCCAGGTCGGCAAACACCGCACTGGCCGGGCAGCGCAGCTCCACGCTGGTCAGCTCCAGGGTGTCGGCTTCGGTGTGCGGGTGCAGCACCCACAGGCCCTCGGCGCTCTTGCGAAACACGTCCACGCTGCGCCGGTCCAGGTCCACCAGCACGTATTCCCGCAGGCTGGCCACGCTGCGGTAGTGGGCGAACTTGGCTCCGGTGTCGAAGGCCGCCGTGCTGGGCGAGAGCACCTCCACCACCAGCGTGGGCTCGCGCTTGACCAGGCGGTCCTGCGCATCGCGCGCGCTGCAGGTGACGAACACGTCCGGATAGAAGTAAGCCTCTTCGGTCTGCACCCGCACATCCGACATATAGACCCGGCAGGGGGTGCCGCCCAGGTGCTGGCGCAGCAGCACGGCGGTATTGAGTGCGGCGGTCTGGTGCCGGTCCTCGCCCCCGGCCATGGCGTATACCTCGCCACGGATGTATTCGTGCTTGTCCGGCTGCAGGACTTCCCAGTCCAGGTAGGAGTCGGGCGTGAACAAAGTCTTGGGTTGGGGGTGTGCCATGGTGCGTCGGTCTCTGTAGGTTCCGATTCCAGCACAAAAGTGTGGCAAGTGCACGCCAAAGTGCGGGGGGGCTAGTCCCTCACCACGCGCATCAGCTCCTCGCGCGTGGTCACGCCCGATTGCACCAGGCGTTCGCCGTCGTCGCGCATCAGCACCATGCCCTCGGTCAGCGCAGCGCTGCGGATGTCGGCTTCTGCTGCGCCTTGGTGGATGAGGGCGGAGATGGTCTCGTTGACCACCAGCAGCTCGAACACGCCCGTGCGCCCGGCAAAGCCGGTGTGGCCGCAGGCCTCGCAGCCCTTGCCCTGGCAGCTGTTGCAAATCTTGCGCACCAGGCGTTGCGCCAGAATCCCGCGCAGCGAGGAACTGAGCAGGAAGGGTTCCACCCCCATGTCCATCAGGCGCGTGACGGCGCTGGCGGCGTCGTTGGTGTGCAGGGTGGCCAGCACCAAGTGGCCGGTGAGCGAGGCCTGGATGGCGATCTGCGCGGTCTCGAAGTCGCGGATCTCGCCGATCATGACCACGTCCGGGTCCTGGCGCAGGATGGCGCGCAGGGCCTTGGCAAAGGTCAGGTCGATCTTGGCGTTGACCTGGGTCTGGCCCACGCCGGGCAGCTCGTATTCGATCGGGTCTTCCACCGTCATGATGTTCGAGCGCGTGGCGTCCAGGCGCGACAGCGAGGCGTACAGCGTGGTGGTCTTGCCCGAGCCGGTAGGGCCGGTGACGAGCACGATGCCGTGCGGCTGGGCCACCAGGCCTTCGAAGCGGCGCAGCACGTCGCCCTGCATGCCCACCGATTCCAGGCTGATCTGGTTCTGGCTCTTGTCCAGCAGGCGCAGCACGGCGCGCTCGCCGTGCGCGCTGGGCAGGGTGGAGACGCGCACGTCCACCGCGCGGGTGCCGATGCGCAGGCTGATGCGGCCGTCTTGCGGCAGGCGTTTTTCCGAAATGTCGAGGTCGGCCATGATCTTCAGGCGCGAGATCAGGGCGGCGTGCAGCGCACGGTGCGTCTGCACCACTTCGCGCAGGTTGCCGTCCACCCGGAAGCGCACCAGCGAGTGGCGCTCGAAGGGTTCGATGTGGATGTCGCTGGCGCCGTCGCGCGCGGCCTGCGTGAGCAGCGCGTTGAGCATGCGGATGATGGGGGCGTCGTCCGCGGTTTCCAGCAGGTCTTCCACCGCAGGCAGCTCCTGCATCAGGCGCGAGAAATCGACGTCGCTTTGCACCTCGCTGGCCACCGTGGCGGCGCTGGATTCGCCCTGGGCGTAGGCGCTGCTGATGCGTTGCAACAGCGCCTCGCGCTCCAGCAGCTCCAGCCGTTGCGGCTGGTGGCAGCGCTGCACTTCGCCCACGGCGCTGGGGGCGGTGGCCGCATGCAGCCACAGGGTGGTGGCTCCCAACTGGTCTTCCAGCAGCAGCTCTTGGCTGCGCGCAAAGGCGTAGGGCAGGGGGTAGGCCATGGCGCTTTACTGGGCGGCGCCTGGGCCGACGGGGGCCGGGGCGGCAGGCTGCGGGCTGGCAGCCGGGGCCGCAGGCAGGCTGAGCTGGCGCTGCAGCTGCAGCGGCGGCATGGTCACGCTTTCGTTCACCGGCACCACGCTGCTGGCCTCGGGCTGGGCGGCCTCCTGTTTGGCGCGCATGAGTTCGTAGCGGTCCAGGGCGAATTTTTCGGTGGCGTTGGCGTCGCGCAGCACCACCGGGCGCAGGAAGATCATCAGGTTGGTCTTCTTGCGGCTGCGGCTCTCGCTCTTGAACAGGTGGCCCAGCAGCGGCAGGTCGCCCAGGCCCGGCACCTTTTCCTGGTTGCCGCCGTATTCGTCCTGCAGCAGGCCGCCGAGCACGACGATGGAGCCGTCTTCGACCAGCACGCTGGATTCGATGGTGCGCTTGTTGGTGGTGGGCCCGTTGGTGGCCGTGGCGGTGGAGGCCAGCACGTTGGACACTTCCTGGTAGATGGCGAGTTTGACGGTGCCGCTTTCGCTGATCTGGGGCTTGACCTTGAGCGTCAGGCCCACGTCCTTGCGTTCGATGGTCTGGAACGGGTTGACCGAGCCGCCGCTGCCCGAGCCGGTGTTGGTGAACTGGCCGGTGACAAAGGGCACGTTCTGGCCGATCACGATCTTGGCCTCTTCGTTGTCCAGCGTCAGCAGGTTGGGCGTGGAGAGCACGTTGCCGCTGCCGCTCTCTTCCAGAAAACGCGCCAGCATGCCCAGCACGTAGACGCCGTTCTGGCTGGTGGCGGCGCCGATGTTCAGCCCCCGCGCCGGGGCCAGCGTGCCTGCCGCGCCCTGGGTGGCGAGGCTGATGATGTTCTTGCCCGCGGTGCCGAAGTTGGTGCCCAACAGGCCAATGGTGCCGTCCCCCGCCTTACCCAGGGGGCCTTGCCATTGCACGCCGAACTCGGCCGCTTTGTCGGCGCTGACTTCGGCGATCAGGCTTTCCACGAACACCTGGGCGCGCCGGGCGTCGAGCTTGTCGATCACGGCGCGCAGCTGGCGGTACTGCGGCTCGCTGGCGGTGATGATGAGCGCGTTGGTGGCCGGGTCGGCCTGGATCTGGCCGCCGGTGGTGCTGGCTTGCGCGCCCCCCGCAGCCGCCGGTGCCGCGCCCCCCGCCGGGGCGGCGCTGGAGGCGATGCTGGCCTTGGTATCGGCCCCCATGGCGGCGCGCAAGGTGGTGGCCAACTGAGCGGCATTGGCGTTTTTCAGGTAGACCACATACATGTTGCCGGCCGCGCCGTTGCTGCCTTGCAGCCCGGGCTGGTCGAGCTTGGCGATCAGGCTGCGCGCCAGGCCCAGGCGGGCCTGGTTGGCGGCGCGCACCACGATGGCATTGGAGCGCGGCTCGGCAATCAGCGTCGTCTTGGCGCCCGCATCCCCGCCGCCAGCGCCCCCCGGGGCCACCGCGCTGGCGCTGCTGTCGAGCAGGCGCTGCACCAGCGGGGCCAGGTCGGCGGCAATCGCGTGCTGCAGGGGGAGCACCTCCAGATCCGTGGCGTTGGGCACGTCCAGCGCGGCCACGATGCGCTCGACGCGCTTGAGGTTGTCGGCGTAGTCGGTGATGACCAGGGCGTTGGTGCTGGGGTTGACGTTGATCGGGTTGTTCGGGCTGATGAGCGGGCGCAGCACCGTGACCAGGTTGTTGGCGTTTTCGAACTGCAGCCGGATCACGTGCGTGACGAGCTGGTTGCCCGCGCCGCTGGGGGCCGCAGTGGCGCTTTCCACCACCGTGACGGCGCCGCTGTGCAGCTTGGCATCGGCCTCGGGCACGATCTTGTCCATGCCATCGGCGGCCACCACGGCGTAGCCCTGCAGCCGCAAGGTGGCCACGAACTGCTGGAAGGCCTGGGCCGGGGACACCGGGGCCTCGGTGTTGAGCGTGATGTTGCCCTTGACGCGCGGGTCCACCACCACATTGCGCCCGGTCACGGTGGACAGGGTGCGTGCCACGGCCTCGATCTCGGCGTTCTGGAAGTTGAGCGTGATGGGCTCGCCCCGCTTCGGTGCTGTGGCTGCGGTCTGTGCCCAGCTTTGGGAATGAAATCCGACCCCAGCCCCCGTGAACAGGATTTGTGCCGCTATGAAAAGTGTAGCAAACCGGCGTTGTCGAGGATGTGGTGCGGGTGCGAGGTGCATGGCTAGCCCAAGGAGATGAGGGAGCGTTCGCCTTCGCGCCGCCCGATGATGTTCAACAGATTGCCCAGCGCATCCAGGTGCTCGGGCGCGGCGCTGGCTTCGCCGCGGAACTGCAGCGCGCCCTGGCTCCAGGAGCCGCTGCCGCTCAGGCGCAGCGCGCCCGACAGGGTGTGCAGCTTCAGCTGCGGGGTTTCGCCGCCGTCCAGGCGCACCCGGTAGCTGCCCAGGGGGCGCAGGGTGGACAAGGCGGTATTCAGGTCCACCGCCTGCACTTCGGCCTGGCCGCTGAGCGACCACCGGCCCTGGTGCCAGCGCAGGGCCAGGCCCTGGGTGCGCAGTTGCAGCGTGCCCTCGGGTTGCAAGGTGTTCCAGGGCGTTCCCAGTCCGCTGAGCAGCGCGCTGGGCAGTTGGGCCTGGTGCTGGGCGTCCAGGTCCTGCACCGCCAGCTCCCAGCCGGCAACACCGCTCCAGGGGCCGCGCAGCGTCCATTGCCAGCCTTGCTGCAGGCAGCATGGTGCCGACCAGTGCAGCTGCAGGCCGCTCCAGACCGGGCGCAGCCGCCATTGGACGCGGCTGGGCCAGGCGGCGCTGTCGGTGCTGCCCGCCCCGGCGCCCAGCACCAGGCGGGCCGAGCCGTCCCACACCGTGCCGCTGCTCTGTTCCAGGCGCAGGCGGCCGGCGCTGGCCTGCTCCAGCGCGGCGGCCAGCCAGTGCGCCGGCGCCAGCACCAGCACACTGGCGAGCAGGCCCAGCACGGCGCCGCAGCCGGCCCAGCGCCACGCGGCCTGGGCGTGCCCGGGGCGGGTGGGGGCCGGGCGTGCGCTGCGGGGGGCGGGGCGCATGGACGGTGTCGGTCTCATTCGGGCAAGGCCACCTGCACGGTGCCGCTCCAGCCTTGTTCGCTGCGCTGCAGCCGTGCCTGCAGCACGCGGGCGCGGGCATCGCTGCGCACGGCGGCCAGCCACTGCGCCAGGGCCTGCGCGGGCACGGCGCGCAGGGTGAAACTGGCTGTGCCGGTGCGGATGTCCCAGTGCGACTGGCGCCCCAGCAGGCGTTTGCTGGCCTCGTCCAGTGCGCGGGGGGCAGCCCCCGGGGCGGGGCGGGCCAGCGCCTTCAGCCCCTGGGCCTGGAGCTGCCACTGCTGCATCTGCGTGAGCTGCTGTTCGAGCTGGGCCACGCGCTGAGCGTGCCCGCGCAGCACGCGCAGCGCGGGCGAGAGCGCCACGCTCCAGGCCAGGGCCAGGCCCAGCACCAGCAGCGCCAGGGCCAGCAGGCTGCGCTCGCGCGCATCGCGTGCCGTCCACCAGTTGCGCAGCGCGGCGCTCACCGGGCCGCCCTCCGGCAAGTTTGTGGCACAGAGTGCCTGTCGTGTCCCACGGCGCGCGCCCACGGAAGCTCTCCTCCCGCTCCAGGGCGTCCGCCGGGCACAGGGCTGGCGTGGGGCCGCGTGCGCTCCATCATGGCCGCTCTCCTGCCGCGCGCAACTGCCACTGCGCGCCTTGGCCGCCCAGCGCCAGGCCTTGCGCGGCCAGGGCTTGCTGCCAGTTGCCCAGCGCAGCCGACTCCAGTGGCGCACCCTTCAAACGCAATTCGCCTGCTTCGAATTCGATAGCATCAAACCCTTTGTTTTCGAGGGCTGGAGGCCAATTTTGCTGTGCATTTTGGAGCATGGTGTCAATGTCGCTGGCGGTGGCGGCGCCGCTGTCCTGGCGCAGCGTGGCCAGGGCGCGCGCCATTTGCGTGGGGGCGTCCACCACCACCGTGGTCTGCGGGAAGGTGTCGGTCAGAGTACGTGTGATGGCGCTTTGCAAGGCCTGCTCGTGCTGGCGCGCCTTCCAGGCCAGCGCATTGACCCCGACCAGTTGTACCAGCAGCGCCAGCGCCAGTGCCGCGCGCGCTGGTGCCCAGGCCGCCGACTGCCAGGCCAGGGCCAGGCCCTGCTGCACGCGCTGCGGCCACGCGGTGTGCAAGGGCAGATCGCCCTGGGCCAGGTCCCAACTGCTGCGTGCGGCGTCGAGCAGGCGCTCCTGCGCGGTGTGCACGGCGACCTCGGGGCCCAGCCACTCCTGGGCCCAGCTTGCCACGGCCGGTTCGGCGCGCAGCACGGCGCCCTGCTGCAGCGCCTGCTGCACCGGGGCAGGCAGGGCTTCGCCCTGGCGTTGGGGCGGCAGCGGCCAGCGGTGTACGCCGTGCGCGTCGTTCCAGGCCAGCATGGGCATATCGGCGCTGCCGCAGGCCCACAGCACCGGCGCCGGGGCGTCGCCCGCCGTTGGCACCCATTCCGGCACCAGGCGCTGCACCACGTGCCCTTGCGCGCGCAACGTCTGCACGCCCTGCGCCAGCGCCTCGGTCTGCGCCACCGCCACCCACAGGGGCTCGCCTTCGCGGGCCTGGGGCGGCAGGGCAAAGTGCAGCGCGGCGGGCTCGTCCAGCAGCTGTTCCTCCAGCAGGCCTTCGAGCACACCGCGCAAGCGGCTGCCCCGGCGTGCGCCGCCACGGCCCAGCACACCGCGCGGCAAAGTGACGCGGTGCCAGGACAGCAGGTGGCCCGGGACCATGGCGACGGTCTCGGTATCGGTGCGGACAGGGGTCAGTAGCACGGTCATGCGAAAAATGAACGGGTCATTGTAGGGGGGGCCGGGGGGCTTGCGCCCCCTGGAAAACACCAGCAAGGCCGCCCTGCGGCAGGCGTTCGCGCCCCAGGGCGCGCACCTGCAGCCCGTCGCGCAGCACCAGGGTGCGTTCGCGCACGCGCATGCTGCCCAGGCGCAGCTGGCCTTCCACGCGGAAATAGCGGCTGTTGACGCTGTGCTGGGTTTCGTTGAGCCCCCAGTCCCCCGCACCCAGCGCCTTGGCCCCATCGAGCAGGGATTTGAAATGGGTCTGGTTGCGTGCATCGGCCAGGCGCTGCGCGTCGGCCAGGCTGAGCTTGTCGATCACGGCGTGCAGCACGATCGGGCTGGCCGTGTTCAGGTTCACCGGGGTGCGCTCGGGCAGCACCGCCACATAGGGCTCCAGGCGCTCGATGCTGGAGGACGACAGGCCCAGCCAGCGCAGTTGCGCCAGCGTGCGCGGCACCAGCGCGGGCAGCGCCGTGGCGCCGCTGCGGCCAGCGCCGTTTTGCCCGGTTGCAGTCCAGGCTGCCTGCCACTGCTGCACCAGCAGCGCCAGCTCCGACTCAGGCAGACCCAGCGCGGTGAACAGGCGCGCAAAGGCCTTGACCGTGGGCGCGTGCAGCGCCGTGCCGTCGAGCAGGCTGGCGACGTTGAGCCGGCCCTGCATGTCCTGGATGTGGCCCGACATGAAAGCGTCGGGCAGGTCCGTGCTGGTGTCGTCCGCGCCCGTGCCTGCGGCCAGAAAGCTCGACAGGCGCGCCTCCTGCAGCGGGATCGCCCAAGGCTCGGCCAAGTGGTCGGTGGCGCCTTCGCGCGCGTCCTCGCGCAGGATCAGGCGCGCCCAGTCCAGCGTGCCCTGCAGCACCCAACTGGATTGCAGGCGCTGGTATTCCGCGCCCTGCACCTCACCGTTGCGCCACTGCTGCCACAGCGCGGCGCTGCTGAGCATGGCCACCAGGCTGACCATGAGCATGGCCAGCAGGATGGCCGCGCCTTGCTGATGCTGAGGTGCGCGCGCCTGTTTGGCGCCGCCCGGTCGATGTCGGCCCGCGTGCTTCATGGCGTAGCGCCGCTGAGGGTGACGGGGCGCGCCCAGTCGCGCGTGATGCTGCCCGCCAGCGCATGGGGGGGCGCCACCTGCAGCACCAGGCGCACCCCATCGGGCAGCGGGTCGGCGCTGGGCTGGGGCTGTGGGGCGCTGGCTGCGGTGCGGGCGGGCTCTGTGTCCGCACCGCTGGCGGACAAGGGGTTGCTCCAGGCGCCGCCGCGAAAGTAATAGAGCTGCCACTGTTGCAGAGGCAGCAGTTTCACTTCGGCACGGCGCAGTGTTTCACCGGGGTTGTGGCCCCACTGTGCAGCGGCTTCCCAGGCCTGCTGCCATTGCAGCCGTGTCTGCACCGGCGCAGATTGCCAGCGCAGCCAGTGGGCGCCGTTGCCGCGGTCGGCGCTGCTCCAGGCCACCACCAGAGCGCCCGCGCCGGGGTCGCTGGGGTGGCGCCGGGTCAGGCGCAGCACGCGCCCGTCCCAGTCCAGCGCCTGGGTGTGGGGCAGCTCCAGCAGCGCATCCCAGTCGGCCTGCCACTGGCCCAGGGCGGCGTCGAGGGTGTACACATCGTCCTGGTGGCGTTGCGTGCCCTCCTGGCTGCGCACCATGCCGTCGATGGCGCGCCAGCCCAGCACCGCCATGAGTGCAAGCACGGCCAGCGCCACCACCACTTCGATCAGCGTGAAGCCGCGCCGCGTGCGCAGCACCGGGCGGGCCGCCATCATCAGTAGCGCCCCACCACGGTGCTCAGGGCCAGCACGTGCTCGCCCTGCAGCAGCAACTGCGCGTCCACGCGCCGAAAATTCGGGTTCGGCGTGGGCTGCACCTGCAGCCGCAGCGTGAACTCGCGCGCCGCCTGGCGGCAAGGGGTTTCGCTGCGGCCCACGTCCGGCAACTGGCGTGCCAGCCGGATCTGTGCCAGCGCATTCTGCGCGCACAGCTGCGCCAGCACGCGCGCACCCTGGCGCTCGGCGCTGCGCGTCAGGGCCTGGCTGGCCTGCATGCCAGCCAGCAGCGCCACCGCCACCAGGCCCAGCGCCACCAGCACCTCCAGCAAAGTAAAGCCCGCACACCTGCCACAGCGTGGATGCGCTGGGAGGCTTGTGGTCCGCGTCCTGCTGCCATGCGGGGGCGTGTCTGGCCGCCCCGGTCTACACCAGGACGGGAGCCGACCGAACCGCTCCGGGGCAACACCGGCGATGCCCAGCGTCCGGCAAACGCCAGGAGCGTGGGCGGAGGAAGACATTGGAGCGAAACGGGGATTTTCTCCACCCGTTGCAGCCGATGCCTTTCTGCCGCCCACGCTCCTAGGGGCTGTTGGCGGGTACAGGCTCATGGAGCCCCTTCGGTGCGCAGCGCGAAGGGGCGCAGGCCATCGCTGGCCACCACCACGCGCTGGCGCGGCTGGTCCTGCAGCCACAGCTCGATGCGCTGCGGGCCGATCAGCGGCTCGGGCCCCAGCACCACGGGGGCATCGCTGTGGGCCCGCACCCCCGGGGTGCGCCATTGCGTGGGCAGGGCATCGGGCCCCTGTGGCGCCAAGCCCTCCCAGGCAAACCCCGCTTCCTGCGCCCGCCACCGCACGGGCACCCCCGAGGCGCGCGACTGCGCGCGCGCCGCCTCCAGCATGGCAGCCAGGGCGTCGGCCTGGGCGCGCAGCGCGTCCTGGGCGCTGTCGCGCAGGGACAGGCCGACCGCCACTGCAGCCGTGGCGGCGATGCTGACCACGATCAGCAGCTCCAGGAGCGTGAAGCCGCGCGGCGGGCGGTGCGGGCGGGGCGCGGGTGGGGCCATGGCTGCGGGTGCGCGGGGACGCTCCAAGCGGGGGGGCAGTCCGCGGCGGCGTGGGCTATTGCCAACTGCCGATGTCGGCGTCCTTGCCCTCGCCACCGGCCTGCCCGTCGGCGCCGAAGGAGAGCACGTCGATCTCGCCCTTGACGCCCGGATTCATATACATATAGGGGCGGCCCCAGGGGTCGTTGGGGAGCTTTTCCACATAGGGGCGCCAGTTGATCGGGGCCGGACCCGTGCTGGGCTTGGCCAGCAGCGCCTGCAGGCCCTGCTCGGCGCTGGGGTAGCGCTGGTTGTCGAGCTTGTAGAGCTTGAGCGCCTGCACCAGGTTGGCGATGTCGGTTTTGGCCGCGGTGGCGCGTGCGTCGTCGGCGCGGTCCAGCACATTGGGAACGATCAGGGCCGCCAGCACCCCGATGATGACCAGCACCACCATCAGTTCGATCAGGGTAAACCCTTTTTGCAGGGGCTTTGCACAGGCCAGCCACGGGTGTCGACGCAGTTTCATGGTGTAAATCCGCAGAAAAGGGGAGCAAAGCTTGCCATGATAATGGGCGCCTTGCCACTTGCCGCCGTCCTGCCCATGAAGCTTGCTGCCCTCGCCCCCCGGATCGCCGCCTTCTCCCTGGCGGGCATGGCTGCGGCCAGCGCCGTGGGCTGGGGCTTGCGCTGGAGCGCACCGCGCAGCTTGCCCCAGGCCACACCCCTGGCGGGCGCAGCGGCCAGTGTGGATGGCGAACGGGTGGCGCGCGCCTTGGGTGCCGCCACGGGCGCCAGTTCCAGCGGCCCGGCTGCCGTGGCCGCCTCCAGCATGGTGGGCGCGCGCCTGGCACTGCAAGGGGTGGTCGCACCCAAGGGGGCGCAAGGCGGGGCCGCGCTCATTGCAGTGGACGGCAAGCCGCCCAAACCCTACCGGGTCGGGGCCGAGGTGGTGGATGGCTGGCGCCTGGTGGCGGTGGCCCCACGGCGTGCCGAACTGGCCGCGCCGGGTCAGGGCTCCGGCAGCACGCTGGAGCTTCCCAATCCGGCGGTTTCCACAGCCAAACCCCCTTTCAGCCCGCAATGAATGGATGCCGGGTGCTGCAAAAAATGTAGCATCCGGGCACCTTGGCGCACCGCCCCCTGGCGGCGTGCGCCTCAAGCGCGCTGCAGGAACATGCGGTACACCGGGTTGTGGGTCTCCTCCACCCAGGGGTAGTCCAGCGTCTGCAGGAAGGTCGCGAAGTCGGCTTCGTCCTTTTCCGGCACCTGCAGCCCCACCAGAATGCGGCCATAGTCGGCGCCCTGGTTGCGGTAGTGGAACAGGCTGATGTTCCAGTTCGGACGCATCAGGCTCAGGAACTTCATCAGCGCGCCAGGCCGCTCCGGGAACACGAAGCGCAGCAGGCGCTCGTCCTGCGCCAGGGGCGAGTGCCCGCCCACCATGTGGCGGATGTGCTCCTTGGCCAACTCATCGTGCGTCAGGTCCAGGGCCGGAAAACCGTGCTTGGCAAAGGTGGCGGCGATCTTGGCCGACTCGCCCTTGGCGCTGGTGGTCAGGCCCACAAACACATGGGCCTGGGTCGCATCGGCCATGCGGTAGTTGAACTCGGTCACATTGCGCGTGCCACCTGGCAGGGCGCCGATCAGGGCGCAAAAGCGCTTGAAACTGCCACGCTCTTCCGGGATGGTGACGGCAAACAGCGCCTCGCGTTCCTCGCCCACCTCGGCGCGTTCGGCCACAAAGCGCAGGCGGTCGAAATTCATGTTCGCGCCGCTGAGCACGGCGGCGTAGGTCTCGCCCTTGGTCTTGTGTGTGGCCACGTACTGCTTGATGGCTGCCACCCCCAGGGCCCCCGCAGGCTCCACGATGGAGCGCGTGTCCACAAAAATGTCCTTGATGGCGGCGCACACCGCGTCCGTATCCACAGTGATGAACTCGTCCACCAGACCCGCGCACAGGCGGTAGGTTTCCTCGCCCACCAGCTTGACCGCCGTGCCGTCGGAAAACAGGCCCACGTCGTTCAGGGTCACACGCTGGCCCTGCGCCACCGACTGCACCATGGCGTCGGAATCGGTGGTCTGCACCCCCACCACCTTCACCCCCGGCGCCACCGCCTTGAGGTAGGCCGCCACGCCCGCCACCAGCCCCCCGCCGCCGATGGACAGAAACACCGCATCCAGCCCCGGCCCGGGGCGCTGCGTGCGGTGGCCCGATTTGGCGGCCTTGTCCGCCCCCAGGGTCTGCACTTGGCGCAGCAGCTCCATGGCCACCGTGCCCTGGCCCGCGATCACGTCCGGGTCGTCAAACGGATGCACAAAGCTCAGCCCCTCCTGCGCTTCGAGCTGCACCGCATGGGTGTAAGCGTCGGAGTAGCTCTCGCCGTGCAGCACCACCTCGCCCCCGAAACCGCGCACCGCATCCACCTTCACCTGCGGGGTAGTGGTGGGCATCACGATCACCGCGCGCGTGCCCAGGCGGCTGGCCGACAGCGCCACCCCCTGGGCGTGGTTGCCTGCCGAGGCGCAGATCACCCCGCGCGCCAGCTGCTCGGCGGTGAGCTGCGCCATCTTGTTGTAGGCGCCGCGCAGCTTGAAGCTGCGCACCGGCTGCTGGTCCTCGCGCTTGAGCAGCACCGTGTTGTGCAGGCGTCGGCTCAGGGCGCGCGCGGGTTCGAGCGGTGTTTCCACCGCCACGTCATAGACGCGCGCACTCAGGATCCTGGTGAGGTATTCGGCCGGGGACAACGGGGCTTGGGGCATGGGGCTACACTTCTTTCTGGTACGGCGGGGTGAGTTCAATATGCCCCGCGCGGGGCATTTACGCCCATTATAGAGAGCATATTTAGCCCCGCGCGGGGCTTTTGAAAGGAATCGACATGGAATGCACCGTCAGTTGGACCGGCGCCTTGAACACGCGCTCCGGCATGGGCTTTGTGGCCGAGACCGGCAGCGGCCACATCGTGGCCATGGACGGCGCCCCCGACCCCGACAAGCCCGACATGGGCGGCCAGAACCTGGCCGCGCGCCCCATGGAGCTGCTGCTGGCGGGCATGGGCGGCTGCACCGCCTACGATGTGGTCCTGATCCTGCGCCGGGGCCGCCACGCGGTGAAAGGCTGTACCGTCGGGCTCCAAGCCGAACGCGCCAGCACCGACCCCAAGGTGTTCACCACCATCAACATGCACTTCACCGTCACTGGCGCCGGGGTGCCCGAGGCCGCCGTCGAGCGCGCCATCGCCCTGAGCCACGACAAATACTGCTCCGCCAGCGTCATGCTGGGCAAAACCGCCGCGATCACCACCAGCTTTGAGGTGGTGCAGGGGTAGGCGCGGGCACCTTTCTGGATGGCGCAGGCCATGCCCGACAGGTATGAAGCGATGTGGCGGGGGCCGCAGTCCAGCAGGCCACGTATTCGGCGTTGATGCCCCGACCAATGGGGCGGTGCCGAGTTACCGGGGCAGGGCCAGATGAATCTTGAGGGCGTCCTCGACGGCCAGCATGTCTGCTTTGGATAGCGTCCCCAGGAGCTTTTTGAGCCGTGCTTTGTCGGCTGCCATGATTTGGTCGCTCATCGCTTTGCTGCTTTGCCCGCCCACGGTCACGATGGCCTCGCCTGGATACAGCCGCCCGGTGTTGCTGGTCACGGGTATCACCACCACCCTTGACAGATTTCGGTTGGCGGCATCGTTGCTGACGATGACTGCCGGGCGCGTTTTTCGGATTTCGCTGCCGACTGCGGGGTCAAATTCAACCCACCACACCTCACCGCGTTGCATCAGCCACGTCTTTGGAAAGAGCGTTGCACCATTGCGTTGCTTCAGCTTCGCGCACCGCGTCCGCAGCCATGGCGCGGTAGCCGTCATCCAGTGACGTATCCACTACATGTGGGCGCAACAAGTCTTCGATGAACTGGCTCATCCTGCGCCGCCCCACTGTACGGTACAGCCCTTCGTAAACGGCCTCGTCGAGTGTGATCGTCATTTTGCGATGCATAACAAGCTCCTATGCACGTAACACGTATACCATTTTAACGGGCCGATCGGATGCTTGCCAGTGCAACACGGACAGGGCTGGACTGTGTTCACGGAAGTGGTTCACCCATACCGGGGTGTCCACCATAACGCCATTCATAGCCCAACGCGCTCGCGACGGCGCGGTGGTTCCTGCATATCGGGCTGGCTTGCTCCCAACGCTGCGAGCCGCTTGGCGGCCTGCACACGGACGAAGGTCCTGACCGCTTCGTGGAAGAGATCGGCCTTGTCCATGCCGGGGTCTGCGGCCTCCAGCGCGCGCTCGTACAGCGCATCGTCGATCGTTACCGTGGTTCTCATGGGTGCACGTCAGTTCATCAATTCTGATGATATTGTGCGCCTGTGTTGGTGATGTTGGTGTTAGCGGTGCTCCGGAGTGAACCCGGCAACTGTGCTGCGTTCTGCGAGTGTCAGACCCGGTGCGCCACCGTCGTCATCACCTTGCCCGCCAAGTGCATCAGGTGCTTGACTGGGGCTGGTAGTTCCAGTGCACCGGCCTCGCGGGCGTTGCGCGCGTGGCGCAGCTCGTCTTCCTCCATCTGCGCCACCACCGCGCGGGAGGCGGTGTCGCCCTGCGGCAGGCCGCCTTGGGCGTCCAGGTGGCTGCGCAGGTGGGCACCCACCTGCTCCTCGGTCTCCACCACAAAACCCAGACTCACCCGGTCGCCCAGCACCCCGGCCAGCACCCCGATGCCAAAGGCCCCGGCGTACCACAGCGGGTTGAGCAGGCTGGGGCGCGCGCCCAGCGCCTGCATGCGCTCTTCGGTCCAGGCCAGGTGGTCGGTTTCTTCGTTGCAGGCCTGCAGCAGGTGCGTGCGCAGTTCGGGGTTGCGTGCCACCAGCGCCTGCCCCGTGTACAGGGCCTGGGCACAGACCTCGCCCACGTGGTTCACACGCATCAGCGCACCGGCGTGGGCGCGCTCGTGTGCGCTCAGCTCACAAGGAGGTGTTTCGGGGGCGGGCAGCGCGTGCCCATGGTGGCGCGCCCAGACCGTGCGCAGGGCTGCGTCGCCCGCCTGCAGCAGCGCGTCCAGAGAAGGGGGAGAGGGATGCATGGGGTGATTATCCGGTGGCGAGTGCCCGGGGCTGCGGCTGCGTGTGCGGGTGGGGCTTTTCGAGGGAAGCAGGGGTTGTTGCGGGCACGCAACGCCAAGCACTTTTTTGATGCACTTTTCGGGTCTTTCCGTGCGGATTCGGGCGCGGCTCTGGTGGAATACACCCAACTTCCTAACCAGGAGGTTGGCCCGGGGTTCCGAACCCTCGGTACCGGAGCCCTTTGTTTAACCTTGGAGATTTCTACATGAAAAAGACTCTCGTTGCCCTGGCTGCTCTGGCTGCTACTGGCGCTTTCGCTCAAGTGACCGTTACTGGCGCAGTGGCTTTTGGCTACACCCAGACCAACTCCAGCGGCAATGGCACCCTGGCCTCTGGCTTTGGCGTGGACACCGCTGAAGTGTATTTCAACGCCAAGGAAGACCTGGGCGGTGGCATGTCTGCTGACGGCAAGCTTGGCCTGTCCGACATTTCCCGTGGTTCCGCTCCCACCACCACTTCCGTTGGTGCTGCAGCTGGCGGTGACTTCGTTCTGGGTCTGACCACGGGCGCTGGCCGCTTCCAGTTCTCCACCGCCAAGGGCGCTGACTACCTGTCTGGTGGCGTGTCCGGTGTTGCTGGTATTGGCATGGATGGTAAGGTCTTTGGTGCACGTTCTGTGCGTGATGCAGTGTCCTACATTGTTCCGGTCGCAGGTTTCACGCTGACCGTCTCCCACCAAGAAGCTGCGAACAAGCTCGGCTTGGGCGCTGGTGCTGCTGGCTCTGCTGCTGATACCGTGGGCCAACGCCTGAACGTTCTGGGCCTGGGCTACGCTTCTGGCGCTTTGGCTGCTAACGCCCAGTATCTGGTGTATGACAACCGTACCGATGGCTCCGCACTTTCCAGCAAGGACATTGTGCGCGCATCTCTGTCCTACGACCTCGGCTCCGTGAAGCTGGGCGCTGGCTACTCGCAAGCTACCCAAATGAACTCGGCTACCGTGAAGGATGCTTTGATTGGTGCGACCATCCCCATGGGCGCATTGACCATGGGCGTGCAATGGTCCCAGCGTAAGAGTGACGGTGGTGTAACTACCGCTACTGGCACCAACGTTGATGGCACCTACAACGGCACCGGCTTGACTGCTTCGTACGCTCTGAGCAAGCGCACCAGCCTGCAAGCTACCTACCGCGTGTGGGACAACCAGCCCGCCGCCGACAAGCGGAACGACGAAATCAACCTGTTGGTTGGTCACTCCTTCTAATTCCCAAGCTGGCTTGCCAGCTTGCGGTTTAGAAACCTGAAAAGCCGTGCCTTGTGCACGGCTTTTTTGCTTGTGCGCCCAGCATGGGCGCACACCCGCGGGGGCAAGTCCCGCTGCGAGCTGGTCACAGCGAGCAAAGCGAAGCGCAACTGCACGAGGGCGACCGAGTGTGGGAAGGATGCGCGGAGCGTAAATCGCTTGTCCGTGGATAAGAACCGCGTGTTTTTTGGAAGCCAGCCAGACTCCAGTTGCCGCTTTCGGAGTTGATAGGCTGCCCAAAATATAAGGCATAAAATCAATGTGTGCCTAATTTTCAGTGCTTTCCCCGTGCTTGGATTTGCGGATTTTGGTTCTAGTAGCCTAATATTTTGAGCATTAAATTCGAAAGTGCCTAGTTCAATGAGCAAGTTTGAAATCCCGGCGCAGGTCGCCGAGCAGGTGACTCAGCTTGGACAGCGCATCCGGATCGCACGCATTCGGCGTGGCTGGTCAGTGGCTGACCTCGCAAGCAAGGTCGGCATCAACCGCAACACGTTAACCGCGCTGGAGCTGGGCAAGCCCGGGGCTGCGGTCGGGGTGTGCTTTACCGTGCTTTGGGCCCTAGGGTTGGAGCGGACGTTGGGCGGTGTCGCCGATCCTGATGCCGATCTGCACGGCAAGGCGCTCGAAGCGGCTCGACGCCCAGCCCGCGCAGGCAAGCCACGCAAGTCCAGCGAAAACTATGACTTCTGAACGCGAGGCCTACGTCTACATCCAGCTTCCCGGCACCCTGGAGACGGTCCCGGCGGCGCTGCTGCGCGTGCAGACCTTGCCGGATGGCACCGAGATCGGCCGATTTCGCTACGGAGATCGCTATCTCGCGAGGCCCGAGGCGGTGGCGCTCGATCCGTTCTGCCTGTCCCTGGCCAAGCAAGTGTTCGAGTTCACACAGCTCAAGGGTATCCCAGGCGTGGTGCGTGACGCTGCGCCAGATGTCGGTCGGGCACAGCGACGTGTTGATGCTGCAGCGCTTCGATCGAGAGCACACCGAGGGAGGCTATCTGCGGTTTGGCCTGGTCAGTGGCCTGACCGTGCTCGACTGCGGCGACAGCCATCTGGATCGGGATCGCTGGTCCTATCCTCTGTTGGCTGACAACCTGCGGCGATGGTCCGACAAGCCCGAAGCCGATTGTGTCGAACTGTTCCGTAGGATGGTCTTCAATGCGGCGGTGACCAACAACGACGATCACCCTCGCAACCATGCCATGCTGCGCCGACAGAAGGGCTGGCGGCTTTCACCGGCCTATGACCTGGTGCCCGCGCCCGTGGTCAGCCTAGAACGACGCGATCTCGCGCTGACCGTGGGCAGCTATGGCCGCACGGCCAGCATCTACAACCTGCTGTCCCAGGCGGGGCGGTTCGGTTTGTCTGTCGAGGATGCCCGTCTGGAGATCGATCGGATCGTCGAGGTAGCCCGGCACTGGCGCGAAAGCTTTTTCGCTTGCGGTGTCTCAGCCAAAGACATCGACTGCGTTGCGTCGGCCATGTTGCCCGAGTGCTTCTTTTTCGAAGAGCGGGCCAATGTCTGACTCGCTCTCAATCAACTGCCGAGCCATTCCGTGAAGCCGGTTGTCGATGTACTTGAATGTGCAAGGGGGAGCCTGTGCTCCATGATCGATGCCCTGAAGCGGGCGCCTACGTGTGGGTAATTCATCAATTTTCTTAGGGTTTCTTTCTATTGGAACGAACGTTCGTTTTTGTTCCAATTGCTTCGCTCATCCTCTGGGCATCTCCCTATTCCTGATTGAAAAGAAAGATTCCTTATGAAAAAACTGGCGATTGCAGCCCTGGTGGCTGGCGTGGGCGGCGGGGCCTGGGCCCAGGCGTCGTTGACGGGTACGGTGGCCTACGGCTACCAGCAAACCAACGCGGCTACCGGGGCCCTGGCTTCGGGGTTCGGCGTTGACACCTCCGAGCTGTACTGGAACGCAGCCGAAGACCTGGGCAGCGGGCACAAGATCGATGCCAAGCTGGGCTTGTCCCAGGTGGATCGCGGGGGCGTCGCAGGTGGTGATCTCGAGATGAAGTACACCAATCCTTCGGTGGGGCTCTTCTCCATGGGCTACACCAAGGCAGCCGACTATTTCGCTGGGGATATTGCCTCGGCCGGCGCACCTGTGATCAATATGGATGGCAAGCTGCACGAGACCCGCAGCAGCGGCACGGAATGGGTGTCTTATGCGGCACCCGTGGGCCCGGTTTATCTGCAGGTCAAGCACACGGAAAACAGTGCAGGCAAGGGGCTGGGGGCGGGTGGTGCAGGTTCCGCAACCGTTGTGGTGCAACGCAACAACCAGTTGTCCGTGTACTACCCGGGGAGCAAGCTGACGGTGGCGGGTGCCTGGGTGGTGTATGACGGTCGCCGCGATGGTGACCCGATGACCCTGGCAGGCATCGGCGAATATGTCGCCGCCACCAAGAACCAGGTCATCAACCTGCAGGCCTCGTATGACTTTGGCGTCGCCAAAGTGGGTGCTGGTGTGCAGCAGGCCGACGCGACCAATGGGGTGCGCGTGCTCGATGGGATTCTCAGTTTTGCAGTGCCGGCAGGGGCTTGGACCTTTGGTGGCGCGGCATCCATCAGCACGCTGTCAGGGGCCCGTGCAACCTTGTCGCCGACGCTGGACGGCAGCCGCTACAACGGCACGGCTTCGGGCATGAGCCTTGGAGCGCAGTACAACCTGAGCAAGCGCACCAACGTCACCATGAAGTACGCAGCTTGGACCCACAGTGGGTATAGCCAATATGAAGCCGACGCCGCCACTGGCGGCGGCGGTCTGTGGACGGTCGGCGCAGCAGGCCGTGGCTATGACAGAAAGGCCAATGAGACCTCTGTTGTTCTGAGCCACTCCTTCTAAGGAAAAACTGGCGGAACCACCCTTGCGCCGCATGGCGCAAGATGCCCCAGTGGCCATCCCGAAGTTCGTTTTCGGGGTGGCCTTTTTGTTGCACAGGCATGCGTATCAGGCGGCAGCAAACATCAAATGCCCTACCTCGGCTTTGGACGGACGAACCTTGATTTCAATGTCGTAGCCCAGCCGCGTTAGGCAGTCCATCAGTTTGCGCTCGGACAGATTGGTGAAATCGCCGCGCATCATGTCGGATACCTTGGGCTGAGTGATGCCCATGCGTTTGGCCGCCTCTAGCTGGTCAAACCACGGCTGCGCATGGCCTTCCTGATTTCGATCGCCAAGCCGGTTTTGATCTTGAGTTTTTCTGCATCGGCCAGGCCAAGGTCCCAGCTTCTCGGCGCGTATGAGGTTGTCTATGGCTGCTGCCGGCTTTTCGGCCAATGCCGTGAGCAGGGTGGGCAACAGCTTGTCACCCACGGTGTCTTGCAGCCAGCCAGGGCAGGGGCGACTCTCACAGGCGTATCCCCTGAGCCAGAGCGATGGCGTGTATGGGCAGGGTTTTGAGGTTTGGGGCCTGTACCAGTACATCCACCTTGCGCCCCTGCAGGGAACGGGAAATGCGGGCGGCTACCGTGGCGCACAGTCGCGCGGGTTCGGCCACCGGGCCATCGACTTGCAGCAGCAGATCGATGTCTCCGCCGCGTGCGTTGTCGTTCACGCGCGAGCCAAACAGCCACACACTGCTCCCCTCAGGAGCCAGGGCGTGGACAGCACTGCGTATGCTGTGGATTTGGGCGGTGTTCAGGCGCATGGGGCTGGGGCGGTGACATAAGGGCTTGTTAATAAATAAGTTGGACAATTATCTGTAATCGGATATGCTCCGATATGTGGCAACTGATTCGCAGATTGGTCAACGGTGGGAAGTTATGCGCACGGCGCTTGATGAGCGTCAGCGG
>JBQTHH010000069.1:0-25145 GCA_052390055.1 Rhodoferax sp. | reverse complement strand
CCGTGGCAATGGCCTCCCGGGCTTTGCGCAGGATTTCCTGGTCTCCACTGGCTGGACGCGACATACCCATCTCCATCAAGGTTGATGGAGATGTATTATTACATCATTGAATTAGAAATGGAATTACAGATCGCCGTACTGGGTCGCGCTCAAGGGGGCGGCGCGCTCGTCCAGCTCGGTATCGGCAAAACCCGAATCGCGGCTGGCGGGCAAGGGGCCGGCCTGCACGGCATCGGCCAAGGGCCCCAGCGGCGTGCGCGCCGGCTGGGAAGCGGCGGCCAGCGCCTGGTGAAAGGCCGCCATTTCGTCGGGATGCAAAGGTTCGTACGGCGAACGCGGTGCCGCAGCTGCCGCTGCCACAGGCAACGCCGTTGCGGGAGCGGCCACGGCGGCGGGTGTGGGCGCAGCCGCCGCAGGACGCAGGGGTGCGGGCACCGAGTCACCAAACAGCGGCATGGGCTGGGAGTACGGCAGCTGGGTGCTGACCTTTTCGCTCACCCGCCAGTACACCGCAGTGACCAGAATCTCGTGGCGCGCCTTGGCCGTTTGGGCAATCAGGTTTTCGATGTCGCCCAGGCGCACGGCGTCCTGCGTCTCCAGGTTCGCCACATCCATCATCACCATGTACTGGCGCCCGCGCGAATCCAGCGACAGCACCTTGAACTTGTAGCTGGAGGACAGCACCCCCATCTTGTTCATGGACTCGCGCACCACCGTGTACAGCAGCTCGCGCATGGCCTGGCGCTCCTGGCGCCGGGACTGCGACGCGGCGCCGAGCGCGGCGGGCGTGGGCAGCTTGACTGCCGCATGGATGGGCATGGTGGCGTCCATCGGCAAGCCCGAAGCAGTGCGGGGTGCGGAGGGCTCGACCAGGGGTGGGGATTTGCGAAACCAGTTGAACAGCGACATCGTGTATGGGGTGCAGCGCTGGGAAGGTGCCGAGTGTGCGCTATTTTCCAATGCAAAACTGTGAAAAAATCACGCTTAGTAGGTCTTCTGTACTAAAAACCCCGGTGATTTCCCCTAAGGCGTGGTGGGACAGGCGCAGCTCCTCCGCCACCAGTTCCAGCGCCAGCACCGGCGCCTGCAGGTGCTCCAGCGCCACGCGCGCGTGTTCGCGGGCCAGGTCCAGCGCCTGCAGGTGGCGCTCGCGGGCGACGAAACTGCCCCCACCCTGCGCCGCCTGCCAGCCCGCCGCCTGGAGCAATGCCTGGCGCAGCCCCTGCAAGCCCTCGTGGGTCTTGGCGGAAAGCACGATGCCAGCCTCTTGCGGGTCCGCCGCGGGCACACGGTCGGCCTTGTTCCAGACCTGCAGCACCGGCATGTTTGAAGGGCATTTTTCGGCAATAGCCCGCGCAATGGCTTGATCTTGCGCTATGTATTCAGGAGCATCCTGGCGCGTCAGATCGTGCAAAAAAAGCACCACGTCGGCGCGCTCGATGGCCTCCCAGGCGCGTGCGATGCCCATTTGCTCCACCACATCCTCGCTGGCGCGCAGGCCCGCGGTGTCGACCACGTGGATGGGCACGCCCTCGATCTGGATGGTCTGCTCGACCTTGTCGCGCGTGGTGCCCGGGATGGGCGTGACGATGGCCAGTTCGGCCCCGGCCAGGGCGTTGAGCAAGGAGGACTTGCCCGCGTTGGGCTGACCGGCGATCACCACCCGAATGCCCTCGCGCAGCAGCGCGCCCTGGCGCGCCTGGGCGCGCACGGCGCCGATGGCCTCATCGAGCGCACGCAGCCGCCCCAGGGCGTCGGACTGCTGCAGAAAATCGATTTCTTCTTCCGGGAAGTCCAGCGTCGCTTCGACCAGCATGCGCAACTGCACCATCTGCTGGGCCAGGGCCTGGATGCGCTGGGAAAATGCGCCCTGCAGGGACTGGGCCGCGCCCCGCGCGGCGGCCTCGGTGCTGGCGTCGATCAGGTCCGCCACCGCCTCGGCCTGGGCCAGGTCGAGTTTGTCGTTCAGAAAGGCGCGCTGCGAGAACTCGCCCGCATCGGCCAGTCGCAGCCCTGCCAGCAGGGGCGCGCCGTCGCGGCCCGCGCTCTGGCGCGCCAGCTCCAGGGCGCGCGCCAGCAGCAGCTGCAGCACGATCGGCCCGCCGTGCGCCTGCAGCTCCAGCACGTCATCGCCGGTGTAGGAGTGCGGCGCGGGAAAGTAGAGCGCCAGCCCCTGGTCGATGGTGGCGCCTTGGGCGTCGGTGAACGCCAGGTAATGGGCATGGCGCGGCGTGAGTGCGCGCCCGAACCAGGCCTGGCACAGGGGGCGCAGATCGCGCCCGCTCAGGCGCACGATGCCCACCGCACCGCGCCCGGGTGCGGTGGCGATGGCGACGATGGGATCGTGGTGGCGGCTGAGCATGGCGGGGCACCCCCTTGCTGCCCCGTGTAGCGGGGGCCGCGCAGGCAGATTACTTGAACTTGGGCAGATTGAACTGCGGCGGCACGCCCAGGCGGGTGTTGATGATCCACTGCTGGGCAATGGACAAGATGTTGTTGGTGATCCAGTACAGCACCAGGCCCGAGGGGAAGAAGAAGAACATGACACTGAAGGCGAGCGGCATGAACCACATCATCTTGGCCTGCATCGGGTCCGGCGGGGCCGGGTTCAGGGCCGTCTGCAGGAGCGTGGTCAGGGTCATGACCAGCGGCAGGATGTAGAACGGATCGGGGGCCGAGAGGTCATGGATCCAGCCCAGCCAGGGGGCGTTGCGCATCTCCACGGAAGACAGCAGCACCCAGTACAGGGCGATGAACACCGGGATCTGGACCATGATGGGGAAGCAGCCGCCCATGGGGTTGACCTTTTCCTCGCGGTAGATGCGCATCATCTCCTGCTGCATCTGCTGCGGCTTGTCCTTGAGGCGCTCGCGCAGCTCCATGATGCGCGGGTTCACCGCCTTCATCTTGGCCATGCTGGCGTAGGCCTTGGCGTTGAGCCAGTAGAACGCGATTTTGAGCACCACCACCAGGGCAACGATGGACCAGCCCCAGTTCAGCAGCACCGAGTGCAGCTTGTCGAGCAGCCAGTACAGGGGCTTGGCCAGGATGGTGAAGTAGCCATAATCCTTGACCAGCTCCAGCCCCGGCGCCAGCGACTCCAGCAGCTTCTCTTCCTGCGGGCCGATGAACAGCTTGGCCTGCACCACCTTGCTCTGGCCGGGCGCGATCGCCTCCAGCGGCGCCACCGAGGAGACGCGGTAGCAGCAGTCCGCCACCGCCGCGCCCACGTCCAGGCCCTCAAGCGCGATGTTGCGCTGCGTGCCCTGGGGCAGCAGCCAGGCGCTGGCGAAATAGTGCTGCACCATGGCGATGTAGCCGTTGTCGGCTGCGCGCTCGGCCTCGGCGCTTTTCTTCTTGATGTCGGCAAACTCGACCTTCTGGAACTTCTTGGCCTCGGTGTAGACCGCCGGCCCGGTGAAGGTGGAGTAGAACGAGGACTCGCCCGCCGGCTTGTTGCCGTCGCGCACCAGTTGCACGTAGAGCTGCGCGCTGATCGGTGCGGAGGACGTGTTCACCAATTCATGCTTGACATCGATGTCGTAGGCGCCGCGGCGCAAGGTATAGGTCTTGACCAGCTTGAGGCCGCCCACGTCGGGCGAGGTGAAGCGCACTTCCAGGCTGTCCTGGCCGTCCTTGAGTGCACGCTCGCCACTGAAGGCCATGGGCGTGACGTGGGTGGGGAAAGTCTGCCCCGCCGCGCTGCCGATCACGCCCGACTGGGCCTTGTAGAAACGCTCCTTGCTGTCGTTGAGCAGCACGAAGTTCTGCTGGGCGTTGTTGCTGTCGGCGTACTTCAGGAACTCGGAGCGCACCACCGAGCCGCCCTCGGTGTCGAAGCTGAGCTGGAGCACGTCGGTGCTGACATCGATGCGTTCGCGCGGCACGGCAGGCGCCGCCGGGGCCGCACTGGGCTGCGCAGCAGCGGCCGTTGCAGACACTGCAGCGGCACTGGCCGGGCTGGGCACGGCGGCAGCCGGTGTGGCGCTTGGTGCGGGCGCGCTCACCTGTGGAGGCCTGGGGAAGAAGGTGGCAGGCTTGCCGTTGTAGACCTGCCAGTTGTCCCAAAGCATGACCAGGGAGACACCAAGAATCACCCACAGGATGTTGCGGCGAATATCGTTCATGAAGCGTGCTTGTTGGAAGGAGAAATCAGACGGGAAAACAGCCTGGGAGGCTGCTGCGGCACGGGATCATGCCCGCCATCGCACCAGGGCTGGCAACGCGCCAGCCGCGCCAGGGTGAGGTAGCTGCCCGCACCGGCGCCATGCTGCTGCAGCGCCTGCAGCGCATAGGCCGAGCAGGTGGGCTCGAAACGGCAGGACGACCCCAGCCACGGGCTGAGCAGGAGACGGTAGCCGCGTACCAGCGCGATGAGCAGCGCGCGCATCATGGACGCGGCTCCCCACTGCGCGCCAGCGCGGGCGCGGCCCCCTGGGCAAACAGCTGCTGCAGCTCCTGGCGCACCTGCAGGCGCAGCGGCTCGGACGATGCGGCGGCAAAACGCGCGGGGTCGAAAGCGCTGCGCAGCCGCACCACGTGCGCTGCCTCGCCCAGGTGCTGGGCATGCTCGGCGGCGACAGCGTAGATCTGGCGCTTGATGAGGTGGCGCGTCACGGAGCGGCGCGCCCAACGTTTGGGGATCATGGCCCCCAGCCAGGTGGCGCGGGCGCAAAACAGGGGCTTGTGCCTGCCGTCGTCAGGCCCCACAGGGGCGTCCGAAGGCAGCGCACAGGCATGCAGCACAAAATGGGAGGTCCTGGCCAAGGTCTTGCCGGCCAATGCTGCCTGGAACTGTGCGCGCGTTTTCAGTCGCAGCATGTTGTGCCCGCGGCCATGCACCACGCCCCGCCGCCCCCACCCGTCAGGGCGGAACACGGCGCAGGCGCTGGCGCAAGGCCCTTAGACGGACAGGCGCTTGCGGCCCTTGGCGCGGCGCGCGTTGATCACGGCGCGGCCACCACGGGTCTTCATGCGCACCAGAAAGCCATGGGTGCGGGCGCGACGGGTCTTGGAAGCTTGGTACGTGCGTTTCATGTGAGTTTTCCTACGAAATCGGCCTGGGCAAAGCGCCGCAGGCCACAGACCGCGTAGACGCTGCTCGCACCACGCGCTCGAACAAAGATACCCCCGACCCAAGTCAGGGAAACCCGCGATTATCGCAAAGTTCCCGACCACAGGCAAGCCTGCTGCCGCAAAACCAGGCCAAGAGGGGCCACCGGCGCCTTCTCTTATACTCTCGCCCCCTTTTCCCGCAGCCCAGCAATCCGGGTATCCACCAAGCCCGCCACAGATGTGGATAAGGTCTGCATAAACTACAATCCAGGACTCCCGCACGCCAACGATATCCACAGAGTGCGACGGCCCTGCTGAGGAAAGCACCCCCGTGTTATCTACCCTGTCACCCGCCCACGACGCTGCTCAGCTGTTGTGGCAAAACTGCATGGAACAACTGGCCCAGGAGTTGCCCGAGCAGCAGTTCAACACCTGGATCAAGCCCCTGAACGCCCAGCTCAACGCCGACTGCTCCAAGGCCACGGTGTTCGTGGCCAACCGCTTCAAGCTGGACTGGCTGCGCGCCCAGTATGGCGCGCGCATCAGCGCGCTGCTGGAGCAGATCGCGGGCCAGCCCGTAGCGCTGGAGTTAGCGATCACTCCGCGGGAAGCCCCCGCCAGGCCTGTGCATGCACCCAAACTGGCAGTGGTGGCCGAGAACGAGGGCGGCGCCAGTGCGGAGGGCGACAAGGCCAACGCGCTGCCGCGCCACCGCATCAATGCAGCCCTGACCTTCGACACCCTGGTGGAAGGCACGGCCAACCGCATGGCGCGCGCCGCTGCGCTGCACGTGGCCAACGCCCCCGGGCACCTGTACAACCCCTTGTTCATCTATGGCGGCGTGGGCCTGGGCAAGACCCACCTGATGCACGCCATCGGCAACAAGCTGCTGGCCGACAAGCCGCAGTCCAAAGTTCTCTACATCCACGCGGAACAATTTGTTACCGATGTGGTCAAGGCCTACCAGAAGAAGACCTTTGACGAGTTCAAGCGGCGCTACCACTCGCTGGACCTGCTGCTGATCGACGACGTGCAGTTTTTTGCCAACAAGGAGCGCACGCAAGAGGAATTCTTCAACGCCTTCGAGGCCTTGCTGGCCAAGAAGAGCCACATCGTGATGACCAGCGACACCTACCCCAAGGGCCTGGCCGACATCCACGAGCGCCTGATTTCGCGCTTTGACTCCGGGCTGACGGTAGCCATCGAGCCGCCCGAGCTGGAGATGCGGGTGGCGATTCTGATCAACAAGGCGCAGCAGGAGGGCACCGACATGCCCGAAGAGGTGGCCTTCTTCGTGGCCAAGAACGTGCGCTCCAACGTGCGCGAACTCGAAGGCGCGCTGCGCAAGGTGCTGGCCTATTCGCGCTTCAACCAAAAAGACATCTCGATCCAGTTGGCCCGCGACGCGCTGCGCGACCTGCTCTCGATCCAGAACCGCCAGATCTCGGTGGAAAACATCCAGAAGACCGTGGCCGACTACTACAAGATCAAGGTCGCCGACATGTACTCCAAGAAGCGCCCGGCCAGCATTGCCCGCCCGCGCCAGATCGCCATGTACCTGGCCAAGGAGCTGACGCAAAAAAGCCTGCCCGAGATCGGGGAGATGTTTGGCGGGCGCGACCACACCACGGTGCTGCACGCGGTGCGCAAGATCGCCTCCGAGCGCCAGCAGATCACGGAGCTGAACCAGCAGCTGCACGTGCTGGAACAGACGCTCAAGGGCTGAGAACGTTCCAAGAGCCTGTGAACCCCACCTGCGCGCCCGCCTTGCCCACCCAAATACCCGATTCTGTGGCGCTTGTCACCGGCGGGCCCGCAAAACCAGAGAAAATGCCATTTTTCGCATTGCGCCGGGGGCTCTGTGCCCCGGGCGCACACCACCACACGCACTGAGGTAGACATGATCGTTTTGAAGGCCCCCCAGGAGAAGGTACTGTCGGTTCTGCAATCGGTCGCGGGGATTGTGGAGCGCCGCCATACGCTGCCCATCCTGGCCAACATCCTGTTGCGCAAGACCGGCACCGCCCTGCAGCTGACCACCAGCGATCTGGAGATCCAGATCCGCACCACGGCCGAGCTGGGCGGGGACACCGGGCACTTCACCACCACGGTGGGCGCCAAGAAGCTGATCGACATCCTGCGCACCATGCCTGCGGACCAGACCGTGTCGCTGGAGTCCAGCCAGAACAAGCTGGTGGTCAAGGGAGGCAAGAGCAAGTTCACGCTGCAGACCCTGCCGGCCGAGGACTTCCCGCTGGTGCAGGAGTCGCCCAGCTTCGGCGCGGTGTTCAGCGTGCCGCAAAAGGTGCTCAAGGCGCTGATGGACCAGGTGGCCTTTGCCATGGCGGTGCACGACATCCGCTACTACCTCAACGGCATTTTGTTCGTGGCCGAGGGTGACACCCTGAGCCTGGTGGCCACCGACGGCCACCGCCTCGCCTTCTCCAGCGCCAAGCTCGACACCGAAGTGCCCAGGCAGGAGGTGATCCTGCCGCGCAAGACCGTGCTGGAGCTGCAGCGCCTGCTCTCCGACGAGGAGGGTGCGATCGACATGCAGTTCGCCAACAACCAGGCCAAGTTCGTGTTCGACGGCATGGAGTTCGTCACCAAGCTGGTGGAAGGCAAGTTCCCGGACTACAACCGCGTGATCCCGCGCAACCACAAGAATCGCATCACCCTGGGCCGCACTGCGCTGCTGGGCACGCTGCAGCGCACCGCCATCCTGACCAGCGACAAGTTCAAGGGCGTGCGCCTGAACCTGGAGCCGGGCCTGCTGCGCGTGGCCGCCAACAACGCCGAACAGGAAGAGGCGGTGGACGAACTCGACATCGACTACGGCGGTGACGCGATCGAGATCGGCTTCAACGTCACCTACCTGATCGACGTGCTGGCCAACATGGAGCAGGACATGGTGACCCTGGAACTCTCCGACGGCAACAGCTCGGCCCTGTTCACCGTTCCCGACAATGCCCACTTCAAGTACGTGGTCATGCCGATGCGGATTTGACCGCGCCAACCGAACCCACGCGCACGACGCACACCCCGCCTGGCCCAGGCGGGGTTTTGCTTTCAAGCCCTAGCGACCACCACCATGACCGATTCCAAGCAGCCCATCGATAGCGCGCAACCCAGCACCAGCCAGGACTACGGCTCCGACGCGATCCAGATCCTCGAAGGCCTGGAGGCGGTGCGCAAACGCCCTGGCATGTACATCGGCGACACCTCCGACGGCACCGGCTTGCACCACCTGGTGTTCGAGGTGGTGGACAACTCCATCGACGAAGCCCTGGCCGGTCACTGCGACGACATCGTGGTGACCATCCACTCGGACAACTCCATCAGCGTGGTGGACAACGGGCGCGGCATCCCGACCGGGGTGAAGATGGATGACAAGAACGAGCCCAAGCGCTCGGCGGCCGAGATCGCGCTGACCGAACTGCACGCGGGCGGCAAGTTCAACCAGAACAGCTACAAGGTCTCGGGCGGTCTGCACGGCGTCGGTGTGAGCTGCGTCAACGCACTGTCCAAATGGCTGCGCCTGACGGTGCGCCGCGACGGCAAGGTGCACCAGATCGAGTTCGCCAAGGGTTTTGTGCAAAACCGCCCGCTGGAGACGGTGGATGGCGTGGAGGTGTCGCCCATGCGCGTGACCGGCGCCACCGAAAAGCGTGGCACCGAAGTGCACTTTCTGCCCGACACCGAGATATTTACCCAAAACAGCGAGTTCCACTACGAGATCCTGGCCAAGCGCCTGCGCGAACTCTCGTTCCTGAACAACGGCGTGCGCATCCGCTTGAAGGACGAGCGCGACGGGCGCGAAGACGACTTCTCGGGTGCGGGCGGCGTCAAGGGCTTTGTGGACTTCATCAACGCCAACAAGAAGGTGCTGCACCCCAACGCCTTCCACGCCACCGGCAGCCGCCCGGCCGACACCTACGGCGGCATTCCGGGCACCGAAATCGGCGTGGAAGTGGCCATGCAGTGGAACGACGGCTACAACGAAGCGGTCCTGTGTTTCACCAACAACATCCCGCAGCGCGACGGCGGCACCCACCTCACCGGCCTGCGCGCCGCCATGACGCGGGTGATCGGCAAGTACATAGAAAGCAACGAACTGGCCAAAAAAGCCAAGGTCGAAGTCAGCGGTGACGACATGCGCGAAGGCCTGTGCTGCGTGCTCTCGGTCAAGGTGCCCGAGCCCAAATTCAGCAGCCAGACCAAGGACAAGCTCGTCAGCAGCGAAGTGCGCGCCCCGGTGGAAGACATCGTGGCCAAGGCGCTGACCGAATACCTGGAAGAGCGCCCCAACGACGCCAAGATCCTGTGCGGCAAGATCGTCGAAGCCGCCAAGGCCCGCGAAGCCGCGCGCAAGGCGCGCGAAATGACACGCCGCAAGGGCGTGCTCGACGGCATGGGCCTGCCGGGCAAACTGGCCGACTGCCAGGAAAAAGACCCCGCGCTGTGCGAAATCTACATCGTCGAGGGTGACTCCGCCGGGGGCTCGGCCAAGCAGGGCCGCGACCGCAAGTTCCAGGCCATCCTGCCGCTGCGCGGCAAGATCCTGAACGTGGAAAAAGCGCGCTACGACAAGCTGCTGTCGAGCAACGAAATCGTCACCCTCATCACCGCCTTGGGCACCGGCATCGGCAAGGCCAGCGAGGAAAGCGGCAAGAGCGGCGCGGACGACTTCAATGTGGACAAGCTGCGCTACCACCGCATCATCATCATGACCGACGCGGACGTGGACGGCGCCCACATCCGCACCCTGCTGCTGACCTTCTTCTACCGGCAGATGCCCGATCTGGTGGAGCGCGGGCACATCTACATCGCCCAGCCGCCGCTGTACAAGGTGAAGAACGGCAAGGAAGAGCTGTACCTGAAAGACGCGGCCGCGCTGGACGCCTACCTCACGCGCATTGCGCTGGTGAACGCCGCTGTGCACACCGGCGGGGCCAACCCCAGCGTGATCAGCGGCGAAACCTTGCAGACCCTGGCGCACAAGCACCAGCTGGCGCACAGCGTGATCCAGCGCCTGCAGGCCTTCATGGACGCCGAGGCCCTGCACGCCATCGTCGACGGCGTGGCCCTGAACCTGGACACCCTGGAAGATGCCCAGGCCAGCGCGGCTGCCTTGCAAGCGCACCTGCGCGCCCAGGGCAGCGACGCCCAGGTGAGCGGCGAATTCGACGTGCGCAGCGACAAGCCCATTTTGCGCATCAGCCGCATCCACCACGGCAACACCAAGAGCAGCGTGCTCACGCAAGACTTCGTGCACGGCGCCGACTACGCCACCTTGCTCGAAGCCGCCCACACCTTCCGCGGCCTGCTGGGCGAGGGCGCGCGCGTGACGCGCGGCGAAGGCGAGCGCATGAAGGAGGAAAAGGTCAGCGACTTCCGCTCCGCCATGGCCTGGCTCATTGGCGAAGCCGAGCGCACCACGGCGCGCCAGCGCTACAAAGGCCTGGGGGAAATGAACCCCGAGCAGCTCTGGGAAACCACCATGGACCCGCAGGTGCGCCGCCTGCTGCGCGTGCAGATCGAAGACGCCATCGAAGCCGACCGCGTCTTCACCATGCTGATGGGCGACGAGGTGGAGCCCCGGCGCGAGTTCATCGAGGCCAATGCGCTCAGGGCGGGGAATATCGACGTGTGAGGCATTGGGCGGCGTGCCTGCTCATTCCGCCTTCAGCACCTCGACCCCTCCCACCCGCAGCGCCCTCACGGTTTTTGCGGGCGTGTCGTCCGGCACCACCAGCAGCGACAGCGCCTTCAACGGCGCGATGACGAACGGCGAGGCGCTGAGCAGCTTTTCGCTGGACGCAAGCACCACCGTTTCCGCCGCGCGGGCGTGCAACGCACGCTTGACGTCGGCCTCTTCGGCGTCGCCGGTGCTCAGGCCCGCTTCGGGGTGCACGCCGGTCACGCCCAGAAAGAACAGGTCGGCCCGGTAGCGCGCCGCCGCTTCGGTGACGGACGCACCGACGTTCACCATGGAGTGGCGGAACAGCCGGCCGCCGAGCACGATGATGTCCACGTGCCGGTGCGCGGCCAGTTCCACGGCCACATTGGGGCTGTGGGTGATCACCGTGGCGCGCAGGTCGGGCGGCAGGTGCCGCGCGACCTGGATGGCGGTGGTGCCGCCGTCGAGCATGAGCACCTGACCGGGCTTGATGAGCTGCGCACCGAAGCGCCCCAGCGCCTGCTTTTCTTCGGACGACACGCCCTCCCGCACCCGCAGGTCGCCGGTGGCCGCGGACGCGGGCAGCGCACCGCCGTGCACGCGCTGCAGCTTGCCCTGCTGCGCCAGTTCGCGCAGGTCGCGGCGGATGGTGTCTTCCGAGGTGCCGAGTTCCTCGGCCAGTTCCCCGGCCACGATCTGGCCGTGCGTGGCCAGGCGGCTGAGGATGAGCTGTTTGCGCTGGGCAGTGAGCATGCGGGCTTCCCTTGCGGTGTCTTGCGCGACCGATTCGGGCGCGCTACGATTGCATGATGTTACACGACATTGCACGAAATTTCCCATGACACATCCATCCTCCGCAGCCCCGCAGACGGGCCAAGCGCTCCTGGTACTGATCGCCGGGCCCTATATGTCCGGCACCGACGGGGACCCTGCGCGCATCGCGGCCAACCGGGCTCGGCTGGAAAGCCAGGCGCTGCCGGTCTATCAGCGCGGGCACCTGCCGCTGGTGGGTGAATGGCTGGCGCTGCCCATCATTCACGCTGCGGGCGGACGGGAGCATGGCGACGCGGTGTTCCAGCAGTACCAGTACCCGGTGGCGCACCGCCTCATCGAGCGCTGCGACGCCGTGCTGCGCATTCCGGGGCCGTCGAAAGGCGCCGACATGGACGTCGCGCGGGCGCGCCAGCTCGGCCTGCTGGTGTGCTTCGACGTGAGCGAGCTGCCCGACCGCAGCGGGCAAGCCTGATATGCCTCGCCCACACCACCGCGAGGTGCCGCTGCCCATGAACGAGCGGGTGCGCATCATCGAGCAGCGCGTGCTGGCCGACGACTGGTTCGTGCTGAAGAAAACCCGCTTCGACTACCGCCACCGCGACGGGCGCTGGCAGCAGCTGCAGCGCGAGACCTACGACCGTGGCGACGGCGCGGTCCTGTTGCTGTTCAACCGGGAGCGGCGCACGGTGGTGCTGACCCGGCAGTTCCGCTTTCCGGCATTCGCCAACGGCCTGGCCGACGGCATGCTGGTGGAAGCCTGTGCAGGCCTGTTGGACAACGAGGCGCCAGACGTCGCGATCCGACGGGAGGCGCAGGAAGAAACCGGGTATGAGGTGCGCACGCCGCGCAAGGTGTTCGAGGCCTTCATGAGTCCGGGCTCGGTCACCGAACGGCTGCACTTCTACGTGGCCGAGTATGCCGCCGGTGACCGCGTGGACAACGGGGGCGGCGAGGCCAGCGAGGGGGAGGACATAGAGGTGCTGGAGCTGCCGCTGGACCGGGCCCTGGCCATGGTGGGCAGCGGCGAAATCCAGGATGGCAAGACCATCATGTTGCTGCAGCACGCGGCGCTGGTGGGGCTGGAGCACCTGTAATCGCTTTTGCACCCGCGATGGCACACTGCGCCCATGCCCGCCCCCGCCCTGCCCCGCATCGACCCCGCGCGCTGCACCGGCTGCGGGCGCTGCGTGGCGGCGTGCGCGCCGCATGTGCTGAGCCTGCAGCCGCGCGGCTGGGTGAAGGTGGCGCACCTGGACGATGCGCCGGGCTGCACGGGCTGTGCACGCTGCCAGCTGGTGTGCCCGTTTGGCGCGGTGCGCATGCAGCGGCCGCCGCGTGATCCAGGCCCGTCTGCCGGGCATTATTAGGCAGAAAAACAGGGGCTAGCCCGCGTGGAATGGCGCTTTGGTGCTACTAAAACAATAGTAAATCGGGTGCCCGCCGGGCGTTGTCAGGTGACTGCCGGGCGCTGCTGGAAACGCGCCTGTTGCCACTCGCCGCTGTCGAGCACGGCGCGCAGGGCGGCCACGGCCTGCCAGACGTCGCAGTAGCTGTTGTACAGCGGCGCCAGGCCAAAGCGCATGATGCGCGGTTCGCGGTAGTCGGGGATGACGCCGCGCGCAATCAGCGCCTGCACCACGGCAAAGCCGTGCGGGTGCTCGTAGCTGATGTGGCTGGCGCGGCGCGCCGCCTCGGTGGGGGTGATGCAGTGCAGGCCGTGCGGCGCGCACTCCTGCTGCACCAGCTCCATGAACAGCGCGCCCAGCGCCAGGCTCTTGTGGCGCAGTGCCGACATGGTGGTCTTGGCGAAGGCGTCGAGCCCGCACTCCACCAGCGCCAGGGCGGTGATGGGCTGGGTGCCGCACAGGTAGCGGCCAATGCCCTGGCGCGGCTGGTAGCCGGGCTCCATGGCAAAGGGGCGGGCATGACCCCACCAGCCGCTCAGCGGCTGCCAGCAGTGGGCATGGTGGCGCGTGTGCACCCACAGGTAGGCCGGGGCGCCGGGGCCGCCGTTGAGGTATTTATAGGTGCAGCCCACGGCAAAGTCGGCGTCCGCCCCGTGCAGGTCCACCGGCACGGCGCCTGCGGAGTGGCACAGATCCCACAGCACCAGCGCCCCGTGGCGGTGCGCCAGCGCAGTGGTGGCGGCCAGGTCGTGCATGTAGCCGCTCTGGTAGTGCACGTGGGTCAGCAGCAGCACCGCCACCTCCTCGTCCATGGCCTCTTCCAGCTCCTCGGGGCCATCGACCAGACGCAGCGTGTAGGCGCTGGCGCCGTGCGCCTGGAGCTGGTCGATCAGGCCCTGCACGATGTACAGGTCGGTGGGAAAGTTGCGCCGCTCCGAGACGATGACACGGCGGCGGCTGTCGCGCTCGTGCTGCAGGCGCAAGGCCACCGACAGCAGCTTGAACAGGTTGACCGAGGTGCTGTCGGTGAGCAGCACCTCGTTTTCGCGCGCGCCGATGAGGCGCCCGAGTTGCTTGCCCAGGCGCAGCGGCAGGTCGAACCAGCCGGCGCCGTTCCAGCTGCGCACCAGGCCCTGGCCCCACTCCTGGGTCACCACCTGCTGGGCGCGTGCTGCGGCCAATTTGGGCTGGGCGCCCAGGGAATTGCCGTTGAGGTACACCACCCCGGCGGGCAGGTTGAATTCCTGGCGCAGACCCGCCAGGGGATCGCGGGCGTCCAGCGCGCGGCAGTCGGCAAGGGTGGTGGGCATGGTGTGCGCAACGACGTTCGGTGGAACGCATGATAGTCCTGCCGCCCAAACCCGTGGTGCGCACCCGTGCACACAGCGCGCCTTTTTCACCAGAGCGCCGCCCCGTCGGCGCCCGCTGCGCGGCGCGCGGCCGCGCTTTCAGCGCCCGGTGTGCAGCAGGCGCGCGCCCTCGGCGCCCAGCGCTTCGCGGTAGCGCAGCGCCTGCGGGTCGCCCACGGCGGCGGCTTCGGCCAGCAGGGCCACGGCGCGCTGCAGATCGGCATCCTGCGCCACGTGCGCCGCGTCCTGCAGCTGCAGCCCCTCGCGTGCGCGCTGGCGCTGCAACTGCAGCGCCAGGGCCACGCGCGCGCTCGGGCCCTGGTCCAGGGCCAGGGTCTCCAGTTGGCGCACCAGGGTGGCCTCGAAAGGGTGGGCGCCGCGGCGGCACGCCCCCCCTTGGCCCGCACAGGGGTCCACGCTGTCCAGCGCTTGTTGCACCTCGGACAAATTGCCAGGCAGGGGAGCTGGCGCCCTGGCCGCGTTGGCACACTGGGCCTGGGCTGCAAATGGATTGGCCTGGGCGCTGCCGCCGCAAGCGCCGGGCTGGGCTGCCGGGTCCGCCACGGCAGACGCCTGCACAGGCTGCAGGGCGGTCCCTGCAGCGACCGCTGCCACCGGGCCGACAGACACCTGTGTCGGCACGCTGGCGTCCGTTGCACTGGAGCCCAGTTGCACGCCCAAGGCAGCGGCACCCACGGTGACCAGAACTGCCCAGGCGAAAGGGGAAAGGCGAATGCGCATATACATGCTCCTGCCCGGCCCCGCAGCCCCTGCGCTCGGCGAGTGCAGCGTTGCACCCTATCGAGGGAGGCTGCAAAGGCCTTGCCGGTTTACCAGGCTACCGTGTCATTGAGTGTCACGCTGCCCGAGGCAGGTGTGCTCAGGCTGCGGTTGCCGCCGCCCGCGATGTTCTCCCAGGTCACGGTGCCGTCGCTGTTCTTGCGGTAGTACTTGTACTGGACCGCCGTGCTGGCGGGCAGGTTGACCTTGTTCTTCCAGGTCGGGTAGGTGGTCGGGTCCACCGGCACACCCAGGTCGGTGTTCCAGTTGCCCAGGGCTGCGGTGTTGCCGGTCACGTAGACCCACTGGCCCCAGCTGGTGCTGGCGTTGACGTTGACCGCCGCCTGCACCTGCCCGGCCGGGGCGGCGACATTGCAGTTGTTGTAGCGGAAACACACGTCGGCAGGGATGTCCACCACCTTGCCCGCCTTGATGGAGGCCAGCAGGTTGATGTACTCGCCCATGGCCCAGCTCAAGGGGGCGATGGACTTGGTGGGCGTGCCCACCGTGTAGCCTGCCGGGGTGGTGGTCTGCCAGCCGCCATCGGCCCCGGGGGTGATGAGCGCGCTGGTATTCCAGACCTGTTCGGGCACGAAGCCCTCGGGGGTGGAGAAGGCCTTCACCGCCGTCAGGTAGCTGCTGCCGTTGGAGCCCAGGCCGGTCTTGGCGATCTCGAACATGCCGCGCTCGGCGGTGAAGATGGGCCACAGGCGCCCACGCCCGGTGCCGTTGTAGTTGCTGCCATCGTTGGCCTCGCCGTAGCCGTCGAAGTTGTAGCGGAACCAGGCATCGCCCTTGCCCGCGACGGTCTGCTTGATGCTGGCGTCGTAAACCGCGATGGTGTTGGCAATGCTGGCATCGGTGGGGCTCTTCACACCCATGCGCACCAGCTCCAGAAAACCGCCATCGACGATCTTGCGCTGGTCGTGCGAGCCGCCACCATTGCCGATGCCCACGTTGTTGGCGGTGTCAGGGCCAAAGCTGGGGTTGTAGTAGCTCAGGCCGCTGCCGGTGCCGACCTTGCCCGCCGGGTTGATGCGGATGTAGTACTTGCCGCTGCCGAACACGCCGGTGTTGGTGTAGGTCCAGCTTTGCACGTTCTGCTGCCAGTAGTCGGCCACCTTCATGTAGGTGGCAGCACTGGTGCTGTCGCCATTGGCCTGGGCGATCTTGGACGCGGCCACCAGGCCCGCGATCTCGGCGGCGATGGTCGAGGGCGAGTAGCCTGCGCTCTCTTCCCAGCGCTCCTGCTGGGTCCAGGGGCCATTGGCCACGATGTAGTTTGCCGCCAGCTTGATCTTGGGCCACAGCGGGTTGTACACGCCCGAGCCCAGGCGGTAGGCGAGCAGGATGGGCATGGCCTGCTGGTCCATCTGGGTGCCGTTCCAGTAGGGCGTGCCGTTGATCTGCGAGTTTTGCGGGAAACGCCCGTTGGACTGCTGCTGCACGTTGAAAAGGTATTGCACCGCCGAGGTGGCCGAGGCGGTGTCGCCCGCCGTGATGAGCGCGTTGGCGAACTTGAACAGGTCGCGCGCCCACACCAGGTGGTAGCCGCCGCTGTTCTGGGTGTCGTCGGCGGTCTCGCCCCAGGGCGTGCCCATGCCGGCGATCATGGCGCCGTTGCTCTTGTCCTGGATCGCCTTGAGCGACATCGCCGCCAGGTAGTACTGGTTGTCGGCCGTGCCGCCCTGGGTGGACAGGCCGTTGTTGTAGCTCTGCCAGCCGCTGTCATAAGTGCTCTGCAGCGTGCCCAGGTTGGAACCCAGGGTGGCGTTGGCGGTGTTCATGGCTTCGGTCTCGGTGGCGCCAAAGCCCAGCACCACGTCAAAGCTGATGCTGGTGGCGGTGCTGCCCGCAAAGTCGATCCAGCCCATCTGTGCCACATTGCCATTGCTGGCGCTGTCATAGCTCAGGTTCATGGTCTTGTCAGAGCTGCCTCCGAGCAGGTCGGTCCAGCCGTCGTTCACGCCAACAAAGCCGACCGATGCCATGGTTTGCCCGCCCGACACCTTCCAGGCGCGCGAGACCCCAATGGCCGAGGCGCGCGTGGCGTCCGAGGCCACCAGCAGGGTGCGCCCGCCCGAGGCCAGCACCTTGCCCGTGTCGCCGCCGCCGCCGTTGTTGATGGAGGGGTTGTGCAGCAGGTAGAGGTTGAAGTTGCTGACGTTCTTGCCGTTCAGGGCGGTGAAGGTGACGCGCTGGATCAGGGCGTTGCGGGTCGGGTCGGTGAAGATGTTCTTGCTGATTTGCCAGTTGTGGCCGCTGTTGCTCACGCTGGTGTTCCAGCGCATGGAGCGGTTGTTGGGCTGCGTGGCGCTGTAGCTGGACTGGATCTTTTCTTCATCGACAAAGGTCTTGGCGCTGTCACCCACCAGGAACTGCAGGTCCAGGGTCTGGGCGTTGTCCAGCGTCGGGTAGAACACCTCGGTGACGATGCTGCGGTAGCCGCTGAAATAGACCCGCGACGCCGTGGCGGTGGCGGTGCCCAGGAAGGACTTTTTGGCCGGTGCCCAGCTGGAGCTGGCACCCGGGCCGCCAGGGGCGGCTCCGGCCGCATGGGCCAGGGGGACAAAGGCGAAAGCGCTGGCCACGGCCAGGCTTATGGCCGAAGGAAGCAGAAAAAACGGTTTCATCAAACGGTCTCCACGTTGTGTCGTCTTGGGCGAGCCCCGGCGCTGGCGTGCCCCCAACACAGGCGTGCCCGGGCGCACGGCGTATGAAGGGGTAGCAACGGCAAAGCGGTAAAGGCTCTCGTTGGGCCTGCGCCATGGCACAGGCCGATGGGGGCACTGCGTGGTCAGGCACAGGCCCCACCACGGCATGGCAGCGTCCAGGCAATACTTTTTGGGCAACCTCGTAAGCCGCCCGCACACCGCGTCCGCACACCGCATGGCGGTGGGAGGCAGAACGGTTTTTTCTTTTTTTGCTGCGCTGGGAAGATTAAGGATTCATTCATAAATCTTCCACCGGGTAAGCACGCAGAAGAACGATTTTGTAACTGCGGAGAAACTGGCACGAACGGGCCGTGCGCTTCAGCCCCCGGCCGGTGGGCCCACCCAGGGGGATACACCCATGGCGCGGGAGAGTCTGGGGAGAGTGCGGGCGACAGCCCCACGGGTGGAAGCACCCACTCAGAACACACCCTCAGTGGTAACCCGTATGTTCCTACGGGGTGAAAACGGTTTCCCCGAACCGGCGGCGTGCGCCTGCCGGGGTCTGCGGTCCCCGGCTGTGGCGCCCGCGCGGACGCCAGGGGTCGCCAGGGGCGTGTCAGCGCCCGGTGTGCAGCAGGCGCGCGCCCTGCGGCCCCAGGGCGTCGCGGATGCGCAGCGCCTGCGCGTCGCCCGCCGCCACGGCTTCGGCGAGCAGGGCCACCGAGCGTTGCAGCTCGGTGTCCAGGTTGCGCTGGTGGGCGTCTTCCAGGTGCAGGCCTTCGCGTTCGCGCTGGCGTTGCAATTGCAGCGCCAATGTCACCCGCGCCGTGGGGGCCTTGACGGCCAGGTCCTCCAACTGTTTCACCAGCATTTTTTCCTGGGCTGGGGCGGCGCGGCGGCAATCGCGGCGCTGCCCGGCGCAGGGGTCGACGGCGTCCAGGGCCTGCTTCAGCTCTGCCAGCTTCGCCGGGGCGACGGCCACCGGGCCTGGCGCAGCGCAGGGGGTGGGCGCGGCAAAGGGGCTGGCCCCGGTGCTGTCGCCGCACGGCCCCTGCGGCGCAGCGGGACTGGTGGGTGCGGCGCTGCGGGGGGCGGCGAAAAACGCGCCGCCGAGCCCGCCGCTCCAGCCGCTCCAAAGCACCCCTGCCGCCACGGCAGCAGCGCCCAGCACCAGCGCCTTCGGGTTTACAGACATACGCATGCCACGCTCCTTGTTCAGTGGCACTGCCCCGGCGCCATGGAGGGCGCCGGGGCGGTGGTGGTGGACGCAGCAATTACCAGGCCACGGTGTCGCTGAGCGTGACGCTGCCCGAGGCGGGCGTGGTCACACTGCGGTTGCCGCCGCCGGAGATGTTTTCCCAGGTCACGCTGCCGTCGCTGTTCTTGCGGTAGTACTTGTACTGGATGCTGCTGCTGGCGGGCAGGTTCACCTTGTTCTTCCAGGTCGGGTAGGTGCTCGGGTCCACCGGCACGCCCAGATCGGTGTTCCAGTTGCCCAGGGCGCTGGTGTTGCCGGTCACGTAGACCCACTGGCCCCAGCTGGTGCTGGCGTTGACGCTGACCGCGGCCTGTACCTCGCCGGAGCCTGCGGCCACGGTGCAGTTGTTGTAGCGGGAGCACACATCTTTGGGAATGTCGGCCACGCTGCCAGCGTTGATCGCCGCCAGCAGGTTGATGTACTCGCCCATGGCCCAGCTCAGGGGGGCGATGGACTTGGTGGGGGTGCCCGCCGTGTAGCCGCTCGGGGTGGTGGTCTGCCAGCCGCCGTCCACCGCCGAAGTCACCAGGGCGGTGTTGTTCCACACCTGCTCGGGCACAAAGCCCTCGGGGGTGGAGAAGGCCTTGACCGCCGTCAGGTAGCTGCTGCCGTTGGAGCCCACGCCGGTCTTGGCAATCTCGTACATGCCGCGCTCGACGGTGAAGATCGGCCACAGGCGCCCGCGCCCGGTGCTGGTGTCGTAATTGGCGCCGTCGTTGGTTTCGCCGTAGCCGTCGAAGTTGTAGCGGAACCAGGCATCGCCCTTGCCGGTGATGGTCTGCTTGATGCTGTCGTCGTACACCGCCAGCGTGGTGGTGATGGAAGAGTCGGTCGGGCTCTTCACGCCCATGCGCACCAGCTCCAGAAAGCCCCCGTCCACGATCTTGCGCGCGTCATGCCAGCCGCCGCCGTTGCCGATCTGGAAATAGTATTCGTTGTCCGGGCCGTAGCTGGGGCCGTAGTAGCTCAGGCCGCTGCCCGTGCCGACCTTGCCCGCCGGGTTGATGCGCTCGTAGTACTTGCCCGAGCCCAGCGTTCCGGTGGTGGTGTAGGTCCAGGCCTGCACGTTCTGCTGCCAATAGTCGGCCACCTTCATGTAGGTGGCAGCACTGGTGCTGTCGCCATTGGCCTGGGCGATCTTGGACGCGGCCACCAGCCCGGCGATCTCGGCGGCGATGGTCGAGGGCGAATAGCCCGAGGTTTCTTCCCAACGCTCCTGCTGGGTCCAGGGGCCGTTGCTCACGATGTAGTCCGCCGCCAGCTTGATCTTGGGCCACAGCGGGTTGTACACGCCAGAGCCCAAGCGGTAGGCGAGCAGGATGGGCATGGCCTGTTCGTCCATCTGGGTGCCGTTCCAGTAGGCCGTGCCGTTGATCTGCGAGTTCTGTGGGAAGCGCCCGGTCGATTCCTGCTGCACATTGAAGAGGTACTGCACCGCCGAGGTGGCCGAGGCGGTGTCTCCGGCGGTGATGAGGGCGTTGGCGAACTTGAACAGGTCGCGCGCCCACACCAGGTGGTAGCCGCCGCTGTTCTGGGTGTCGTCAGCGGTCTCGCCCCAGGGCGTGCCCATGCCGGCGATCATGGCGCCGTTGGTCTTGTCCTGGATCGACTTGAGCGACATCGCCGCCAGGTAGTACTGGTTGTCGGCCGTGCCGCCCTGGGTGGACAGGCCGTTGTTGTAGCTCTGCCAGCCGCTGTCATAGCTGGTCTGCAGCGTGCCCAGGTTGTCATTGAGGGTGGCGTTGGCGGTGCTCATGGCCTCGGTTTCCGTGCTGCCAAAGCCCAGCACCACGTCAAAGCTGATGCTGGTGGCGGTGCTGCCCGCAAAGTCGATCCAGCCCATCTGGGCCACGTTGCCCGCGCTGGCCGTGGCGGTATAGGTCAGGCCCATGGTCTTGTCGGCACTGCCGCCCAGCAAATCAGTCCAACCATCGCTGGTTCCCACATAGCCAACCGAGGCCATGGTCTGGCCGCTTTCCGTCTTCCAACCGCTGGAGACGGCAATGGCCGAAGCGTAGGGCGACTCGGACGCCACCAGCAGGGTGCGCCCGCCGGAGCTTTGCACGCTGGCGCTGTCGCTGGCGCCGCTGTTGGCCATCGACGGGTTGTGCAGCAGATAAAGGTTGAAGTCGCTCACCGTCTTGCCGTTCAAGGCCGTGAAGGTGACGCGCTGCACCAGGGCATGGCGCGTCGGGTCGGTGAAGATGTTCTTGCTGATCTGCCAGTTGTGGCCGCTGTTGCTGACGCTGGTGTTCCAGCGCATGGAGCGGCTGTCGGGCTGGCTGGCGGTGTAGCTGGACTGGGCTTTTTCTTCGTCCACAAAAGTCTTGGCGCTGTCGCCTACCAGGAACTGCAGGTCCAGGGTCTGGGCTTTGTCCAGCGTGGGGTAGAACACCTCGGTGACGATGCTGCGGTAGCCGCTGAAATAGACCTGGGAAGCGCTGGTGGTGGAGGTGCCCAGGAAGGACTTCTGGGCTGGCGCCCAACTGGAGGTCAGGCCGGGGCCATCGCTGGCGGTTCCGGCGGCGTGGCTGGCGGGAGCCCAGAAGGCGGCCACCAGGGCGGCGGCCAGGGCGGTGGAGCGCAAAGCAGGTGTTTTCATGGTCTTGTCATCCTCGGGTTGCTGACGGTTTTCCGGGCAGCACGCAGCCTCCCCCAGGGCCAGGGCCCTGTTTGGAAAGACGGTCACGCGGCGCGGGGGGAAGAATGGCGACGGACGGATACGGTACCGGACGGGCGCACCACCCAACTGCTGGGCGCCCGTCCGGCTCTGTCTGCACCACCGGGACGCAAGGTTAAGAATTTGTTCATTTTTTGAGAAGCGGGTTTTCCAGCAGCGGATCGTTTTTGTAACGCGCGCGAATTTTTGGGCGCGTCGTCCCAGGCGCCACGCGCGCTTTGCCAGCGCCGCCCTTGCGACGGCGCCCCCGAGCCGGGCATGGATCGGTGGTAACCCTATGTTCCCTCGGCGCGTAAACGCTTTCGTACCACGCGCTGCGCGCCGCTTTCAGGGCTGCTGGGCCGGGGGGGCCGAAAGCTGTGTGATGAGCCGGTGGTAGAAGCGGATGGCGTCCGCATAGCGTTTCACGCCCAGGCGTTCGTTGGTACCGTGAAAGCGCTGGAGGTCTTCGCTGTTGGCGCGGATGGGGGAGAACTTGAAGATGTGGTCGCTGATGGCGCCGTAGTGGATCGAGTCGGTGCCCGCGACCATCAGGCCGGGGGCCACCAGCGCGTCGGGGAAGACCTCGCGGATGGTGGTGGCCAGTGTGCGGTATTGTGCGGAGTCGGTGGGAGCCACCTTGGACGCCTTGCTCCCCCCGGGCAGGGCCAGCAGTTCGTACCGGGCGCCGGGCACGGCGGCTTCGACCTGGCTGCGCACGTGCTCCATCACGCCTTCGCGGGTGTCGCCGGGCAGCAGGCGAAAGTTCACGGTGGCCTCGGCGCGCCCGGGCAGCACGTTTTCCTTGTTGCCCGCGTTGAGCATGGTCAGCGCAGTGGTGGTGCGCAGCATGGCGTTGGTACTGCCGGCCGCTTCGAGCTGCTTTTGCACCAACGGGCCAAACAGCCACAGGTTGGACAGGGCCACACGCGAAAACCCCTGCATGTGCGGCGCCAGGGTATCGAACATTTCACCCGCCACACCGCGAATGCCGCCGGGCAATTGCTGGTCGTCCAGGCGTTTGAGGGCCGCACTGAGCATGGCGATGGCACTGGCCCCCTTGGGCGGGGGCATGGAAGAGTGCCCCGGCGTGGCGGCCATTTTCAGCACCACGGTCATGTAGCCCTTTTCTGCCACGCCAATGAGCGCCGTGGGCTGGGCGATGCCGGGCAGGATGCCCTCCAGCACCAGCAGTCCCTCGTCAATGACAAAGTCCAGTTGCACCTGGCGCTGGGCCAGCAGCGCCGCGATCTGCGCCGCCCCGCGCTGTCCGCCCACCTCTTCGTCGGCGCCAAAGGCCAGGTAGACGGTGCGCTCGGGCTGGTGGCCGCTGGCCAGCAGCAGCTCCACGGCCTCCAGTTGCGACAGCAGGTTGCCCTTGTCGTCCCAGGCGCCGCGCCCCCACACGAAACCGTCCTGCACCACCCCGGAGAAGGGCGGCTGGGCCCAGTCGCCCTCGGTGCCGGGGGCCACGGGAACCACGTCCTGGTGCGCCAGCAGCAGCACCGGCTTGGCCGCCTTGTCGCGCCCGGGCCAGGTGTAGAGCAGGCTCAGCCCCCCCACCACCTCGCGCTGCAGGCGGGCGTGCACCAGCGGAAAGCGCTGCTGCAGCAAGGCATGCAGAGCGCGGAACTGGTCGGCGTTGAGCGCGGGCTGGTCGCGCAGGCTCACGGTCTGCAGGCGCACCGCCTCGGCCAGGCGCTGGGCGGCGGCGGTTTCGTCCACCGCCAGCGGGGCGATGGGGGCTGCGCTGAGCTGGCGCGAGCCTTTGCGCCAAGTGTTCAGCGCCACGGCGCTGGCCAACAGCAGCAGCAGGGCCAGCAGGCTCCAGAGGATTCTTTTCAGCATGGGGTTTGTCTCGGTGTTTATAGGAAGGAGGGGCGCATGCTAAAAACGGCCCCCGCCATCTGTCCAATGCATAATTTCGCAGTAATTGTTCGGTAAATTCGATACTGTCGTTCCCCCATGCCCTTTACCCTGGCGCAGTTGCGCCACTTCATTGCCCTGGCCGACAGCGGCTCCTTCACCCGGGGGGCCGGGCACACCCGGCGTTCGCAGGCGGCATTCAGCCGCTCCATTGCCATGCTCGAAGCCGGGTTGGGCGCCATGCTGGTGGAGCGGGTGGGGCACCGCAACCACCTCACGCCCACCGGGCGGCTGGTGCTGGAGCACGCGCAGCAGGTGGTGGCGCAGGCCGATGAGCTGCGCCAGGTGGTGCGCCACCACCTCAGCGGTGACGCGGGCCAGGTGCGCATCGCACTCAACCCCTCGCCGCGCGTGCTGCTGGGCGGCCCGCTGCTGGCCTGGGCTGGGCACTACCCTGGCGGCATGAAGCTCACACTGAGTTCAGGAGCGCAGGAGGCGCAGTTGGCCGCCCTGCGCGACCGGCGTGTGGATGCGGTGGTGACGGACTGGAATGCGCTGCCCGCGGCCTTGGGCGACCTCAGCGCGCAGCTGCTGTGCGAGCTGCCCACCGCTCTGCTGGCGCGCCCGGGCCATGCGCTGGCACAGCGCCGCCAGCTGTCCCTGGCCGACTTCGAGGGCGTGCGCCTGGCCAGCACCGGGGTCAGCGACGCGGTGGCACGCGAGCTGGTGCGGCAATTCGGTCCGCAAGCCCACCCGGACGCCTTGTTCGCGCTGTGCAGCGACGACGTGGCCGCGCTGCTGGAGACGGCACGCGGCACCGATACGGTCTATGTCGGCATCCTGGCCCCTGCGCTGCAGGACCTGCGCCAGGGCACGCTGGTGCGCTTGCCGCTGGACACCGGCGCGTTGGCCTCGCGCCTGGCCTGGGTGCAGCGCAAGGGCGCCGCACCCAACCCGGTGCTGCAGGCGGTGTACGGCTTTGTGCGCGAGAGGTTGCTGGAGTGCGCGCGCGCCTGCGAGGGCGCCCTGCCATCCGAACCCAGCCACAGCCCTTAACCGCTGTAGTGCCCCCAGCGAGCGGCACGGACGCGCTCAGAAGGTTTCCCAGTCGCCCTCCGACGAGGCACTGGCGCCGCCCCTGGCCGTGCTGGCCGTAGGGGCCGCTTTGGCCGGGCTCGCCTTGGGCAGCGCCACGGGCGCTGCGCTCCGGGGGCTGGCATGCGCTCCAGGACGGGCCGCAGCCTGGGGCTTGGCCTTGGACGCCGAACGCGCCGCCGCCCCCTGGCTCACGCCTGGTGCACGGCGCTCCTGGCCGCTGTAGGGTTTGGGCTGGCTGGCGCGCACGGCCACGGGCAGCAGGCTCTCGCTGTGGCCCTGCCCGAGCTTGAACAGCGCCACGGTCTGCACCAGTTCCTGGGCCTGGCCTTTGAGGCTGGAGGCGGCGGCCGCCATTTCTTCGACCAGCGCGGCGTTTTGCTGCGTGGTCTGGTCCATTTGCCCTATCGCTTCGCCCACCTGTTTGACGCCCAGGCTTTGTTCGGAGCTGGCGGCGCTGATCTCGCCCATGATGTCGGTGACGCGGCGGATGCTGCTGACCACTTCGGTCATGGTCTCGCCGGCCTGGTCCACCAGGGTGGAGCCGTGTTCGACTTTTTCCACGCTGG
>JBQTHH010000068.1:0-89073 GCA_052390055.1 Rhodoferax sp. | reverse complement strand
TGACGCTCATCAAGCGCCGTGCGCATAACTTCCCACCGTTGACCAATCTGCGAATCAGTTGCCACATATCGGAGCATATCCGATTACAGATAATTGTCCAACTTATTTATTAACAAGCCCTTAGCAGCCCAAAACAGCGCTAAGTGCTTGATTTGATTGGTAGGGCGTGAGGGACTTGAACCCGCGACCAAAGGATTATGAGTCCTCTGCTCTAACCAACTGAGCTAACGCCCCGACCGAACCCGGCATTGTAGCGGGCGGCCTGCGGCTTTCGACGCGGCGCACACGCCGCCATGGCACGCAAGACCGATGGGAGTAAGAAGGCGGCAGCAGCGCTCAGCGCTGCTGGCTCAGGGCGTTGCTGACCAGCTTGGAGGTGATGTCCACGATCTGGATCATGCGGTCGTAGGCCATGCGCGTGGGGCCGATCACCCCCAGCGTGCCCACCACCTTGCCGTCCACTTCGTAGGGGCTGCTGACAATGGACAACTCTTCAAAGGGCACCACCTGGCTTTCACCCCCGATGAAGATGCGCACACCCTCAGCCTGGTGCGCCACGTCCAGCAGTTGCATGAGCTGAGCCTTTTGCTCGAACAGGTCAAAAGCGCGGCGCAAATGCCCCAGGTCGTGCGAAAAATCCGACACCGCCAGCAGGTTGCGTTCGCCCGAGATCACCACCTCGTCCTCTTTTTCGGACAAGGTTTCGCTCGACACGTTGACCGCCGCCTGCATCAGCGACGCGATCTCCACCCGCAGGTGCTCCATCTCCGACTGCAGGCGCCCGCGCACCTGATCGATGTCCATGCCCAGAAAGTGGGTGTTGAGGTAGTTGGCGGCCTCCACCAGTTGGGGCTGGCTGTGGTCGGTTTCGGTGATGATGACGCGGTTTTGCACATCGCCATCGGGCGACACCAGAATCACCAGCACCCGGCGCTGCGACAGGCGCAGGAACTCGATGTGCCGAAACACCGAGGCCCGCCGTGGCGCCACCACCACGCCCACGAACTGCGACATGCTCGAGAGCAGATTGGCGGCGTTGGACAGCACGCGCTGCGGCTCCCCTGGCGCCAGACTTTGCTGCGGCAAGGACTCGTGCTGCACGGTGAGCATGGTGTCCACGAACAGCCGGTAGCCACGCGCCGTAGGAATGCGCCCGGCCGAGGTATGGGGGCTGACGATCAAACCCAGTTCCTCCAGATCGGCCATCACGTTGCGGATCGTCGCGGGCGACAGTTCCAGGCCCGAAGCCCTGGACAAGGTGCGGCTGCCAACGGGCATTCCGTCGGCGATATAGCGCTCGACCAGGGCCTTCATCAACAACTTGGAACGGTCATCCAGCATCGTTTCATTTTAGTGATGTAATTTGCCAATGAAGTCCAAATTCCGGCAAGTCGCGCTCATCGGCAGATACCAGGCCAGCGGCAACGCGGGCAACAGTGTCTGGTCGCGCACCCAACTGGAGGGTATCGCCCACTTCCTCATGGATCTGGGCTGCGACGTCGTATTCGACTCCGACACCGCGGCATTTACCGGGGTGCATGGGCATCCCACCCTGAGCGTGGCGGAAATCGGGCAGAGCTGCGACCTGTGCCTGGTGGTGGGCGGCGATGGCACCATGCTGGGCATCGGCCGCCAGATCGCCCAATATGGCGTACCGCTGATCGGCATCAACCAGGGGCGCCTGGGTTTCATCACCGACATCAAGCTCGAGCATTACCAGAACGCCCTGCGCCCCATGCTGGCAGGGCACTACGAGGAAGACCACCGCAGCCTGATGCAGGCGCGCGTGCTGCGCGACGGCCACTGCGTGTTCAGCGCCCAGGCCATGAACGACGTGGTGGTCAACCGCGCCGCCACCTCCGGCATGGTGGAGCTGCGCGTCGAAGTCGATGGCCGCTTCGTGGCCAACCAGCGCGCCGACGGTCTGATCGTGGCCACCCCCACCGGCTCCACGGCCTACTCGCTGTCCGCGGGCGGGCCGCTGCTGCACCCCAGTCTGCCGGGGTGGGTGATGGTGCCGATTGCGCCCCACACCCTCTCCAACCGCCCCCTGGTGCTGCCCAACGCCTCGCAGATCGCCATCGAGGTGGTTTCGGGGCGCGATGCCAGCGCCAACTTTGACATGCAGTCGCTGGCCTCGCTCATGCGCGGCGACCGCATTGAGGTGACCCGCAGCGACCACCACGTGCGTTTCTTGCACCCCAAGGGATGGTCCTACTTTGATACCCTGCGGGAAAAAATGCACTGGAACGCAGGAGTCGCTTGACATGGCCCTACGACGTATCGCTCTGCGCGACTTCGTCATCGTCCACCATCTGGAGCTGGATCTGGAGGCCGGTTTCACCGTGCTCACTGGCGAAACCGGCGCGGGCAAGTCGATCCTGATCGACGCGCTGCAGTTCGCCACCGGCGCGCGTGCCGACAGCGGCGTAGTGCGCGAGGCCTGCACACGCGCCGAAGTCTGCGCCGAGTTCGACGCCGATGCCAAGCTGCTGCCCTGGCTGCAAGAGGCCGGCGTCGACAGCGCCGAAGGCGTGCTGCTGCTGCGCCGCCAGGTCGACACCCAAGGCCGCAGCCGGGCCTGGATCAACGGCACGCCGGCCACGGCCCAGCAATTGCGCCAGTTGGGCGAACAGCTGCTCGACATCCACGGCCAGCACGCCTGGCAGTCACTCACCCGCGCTTCCAGCATGCGCACGCTGCTGGACGCCTATGCGCAACTCGACATCCGCCCCTTGGAACAGGCCTGGAGCCAATGGCGAGGTGCCGCCGAGGCGCTGCAACAGGCCCAGGCTGCGCAGGCGACCCTGGCGCAGGAGCGCGAACGCCTGCAATGGCAACTGGGTGAAATCGACAAGCTCAAGCCCGGCGCCCACGAGTGGGAGGAACTCAACACCGAGCACCGGCGTCTGGCCAACAGCCAATCGCTGCTGGAAGCAGCCCAGAGCGTGCTGGATGGCCTGCACGAGGGCGAGGCCGCACACCTGCGCGGCCTGCACCGCGCTCTGGCGCAACTGCAAGGGGTGGTGACACTGGAGAGCGCATTCCAGGCCCCGGTCGAGCTGCTGGAGTCGGCCACCGCGCAGGTGGAAGAAGCCGTACACGCGCTGCGCGCCTACCTGCGCCACAGCGAACCCGACCCGGCGCGCCTGGCCCAGTTGGACGAACGCATGGCGCTGTGGATGTCGCTGGCACGGCGCTACCACCGCACCCCCGACACACTGGCCGCGACCCGGGCCCAGTGGCACAGCGAACTGCAGGCGCTGGACGCCGCGGCCGACATGGCGCAACTGCAGGAGCAGGAACAGCGCGCGGAGCAGACCTACCGGCGTGAAGCCCAGCGGGTGGGCAAGGCGCGCGCCCAGGCCGCGAGGCGGCTGCAAGCGGAAGTGACTGCCGCCATGCAGGGCCTGGGCATGGAAGGCGGGCGCCTGCGCATCGAGGTGGACCCGCACGCCCCGGCCGGCCCGGCCGGGACCGACGCGGTCGAGTTCCTGGTGGCGGGCCATGCCGGCAGCACCCCCCGCCCGGTGGCCAAGGTCGCGTCGGGCGGGGAGCTGTCCCGCATCGCCCTGGCCATTGCGGTGTGTACCAGCCGCTTGGGCAATGCCGCCACGCTGGTGTTCGATGAGGTCGACGCCGGCATTGGCGGCACCGTGGCGCAGACCGTTGGACGCCTGTTGCGCCAACTCGGCCAAGACCGGCAGGTGCTGGCCGTGACCCACCTGCCCCAGGTGGCCGCCTGTGCCCACCAGCACCTGCGGGTGAGCAAGGCGCGCGTGGGCACCGCCACCCTGAGCGCGGTGGAGCCGCTCACCAAGCCGCAGATGCGCCACCACGAGTTGGCGCGCATGCTCGGCGGCGATACCCTGAGCGACACCAGCCTGGCCCATGCCCAGGCCATGCTGCAGGAGGCCTCATGAAAACGGACGACCACGCCCCCAGCCCAGAGCACCACAGGGAGATCGTGCTGATCACCGGCCTGTCCGGCTCGGGCAAGTCGGTGGCCTTGCACGCACTGGAAGACGAGGGTTTCTACTGCGTGGACAACCTGCCGCCCGAACTGCTGCTGCAACTGGTGGCGGTGGAGCGCAAGTTCAGCGTGGCGCGCCTGGCCATTGCCATGGACGCCCGCAGCGCCAGCTCCCTGCACCTGGTGCCGCAGCAGATCGACACCCTGCGCAAGCGCCGCGCGCAGGTGCGCGTGCTGTTCCTGGATGCGTCCACGGATACCCTGGTACGCCGTTTTTCCGAAACCCGGCGCAAGCACCCCCTGTCGCAGGCCGAAGGCAGCGACCCGGGCGCCGAGCAGCACGCGCTGGTGGACGCCATCGGGCGCGAGCGCGAGCTGCTGGCGCGCCTGCGCGAGATGTCTCTGGTGCTGGACTCCAGCCTGATGCGCCCGGCCCAGCTGCGCTCGGCCATCAAATCCATGGTCAACGGTGCGGGCCACCACCAGCTCACCCTGGTCTTCACCTCGTTTGCCTTCAAGCGCGGCATCCCCCTGGACGCGGATTTCGTGTTCGACGTGCGCATGCTGCCCAACCCCTACTACGAACCCGACCTGGCCCAACGCACCGGACTGGAAGCGCCGGTGGCGGAGTTCCTGGAGGCGCAGCCCCCGGTGCACGCCATGCGCGAGCACATCGTGCGCTTCCTGGAACACTGGCTGCCCGCGCTGGTGCAGGACCACCGCAGCTATGCCACGGTGGCCATCGGCTGCACCGGGGGGCAGCACCGCTCGGTCTATCTCACCGAGCAATTGGCGGCGCACTTCGGGCCGCGCTGGAACACCGTCAAGCGCCACCGCGAACTGGGCTGAGCCCGCTGGCAAGCGCTCATGCGGATGGGGGCAGCCCCTGCAGCAGGCGGCGCACCGGCGCAGGCAGGCCCTGCTGCGGCCACTGGTCGGCCCCGAACCACGCGCCCGGCACCTGCGCCAGGTCCGCCCCGGCGCTGGCGTGGGCAGGGTCCAGCGCGCCGCGCTCCACCACCGCCCACACCGGGTGCAGGTGCAGGTCCCGGTGGGTGAGTACGTGCTTGACCATGGGCGCGTGGCGCAGCGCCGCCCCGGCCCCCAGGGCCGAGCGCACGGCCTGCTCCAGGGCATCGGCCGAGGGCCACAGCGGCGGGCACAGCAGCCCGGCCCAGATGCCCCGTGCGGGCCGGCGCTGCAACCACACCGCCCCGTCCGGGGTGTGCAGCAGCAGCAGATGCCAGTCCTCACTGCGGCGCACCAGCTTGCGGCTGCGCACCGGGTAGCTCTCGGCTTGCCCCTGGTGGGCGGCCTGGCACAGGCCCTGGACAGGGCATTGCGCACACCCAGGCTGGCGCGGTGTGCACAGCAGCGCGCCCAGGTCCATCATGGCCTGGGTGTAGGCCGGCATCAGGGCTGCAGCGCCGGGGCCGGGCGCGGGCAGCAGGTGCTCGGCCAGTTCCCACAGTGCGCGCTCATGGGCCGGGCGCGCCAAGTCCTGGCCATAGGCGTGCACCCGCGCCACGACGCGGCGGGCGTTGGCATCCAGGATCGGCACCCGCTCGCCGAAACACACCGAGGTGATGGCGCTGGCGGTGGAACGGCCAATGCCCGGCAGTGTGGCCAGCACGCTGGCTTGCGGGGGGAACACGCCGCCGAACTCCGCCACGATGCGCTGCGCGCAGGCATGCAGGTTGCGCGCACGGCTGTAGTAGCCCAGCCCGCTCCACAAGCCCATCACCTGCTCGGCACTGGCCTGGGCCAGCGCCTGCACCGTGGGCAGCGCCTGCACAAAGCGTTCAAAGTAGGCCCGCACCGTGGCCACCTGGGTCTGCTGCAGCATGATCTCGGACAGCCAGACGCGGTAAGGGTCGCGCCCTTGCTGCCAGGGCAGATCGTTGCGCCCATGGCTGCGCTGCCAGCGCACCAGCCGCGCCGCAAAACCTTCGCTTGGTGGGCTCAAGGGGTCACGCCAGTTCCAGGTCCACGCTGGGGCTGTAGTGCCCGGCCTCGCGTGCTGCCACCAGGTAGGCGGTCAACTCGGCCAGTTTCACTTCCAGTTGGTCCAGCCCGGCATCCTGCTGTTCGATCTCGTGGATGCGCTCTTCCAGCCCCCCGGCGGCCTGGTGGATGCGGTCGATGGCCTCGATGCGCCGGGAAAAATTCTTGCGCCGCTCGCGCATCTGGGCATCGAGCTGGGCAGCAGCGGCCTTGCTCCAGAGTTCGATGTCGGCCAAGGCGGACTCGAACACCGTGCGCAGCCGCGTGGCCAGCGCACGCACCAGGCGATCGGCAAACTCCGGCTGGGCCAGCTTGAAGGCGTTGCCCAGGCCCATGTACTGCAGGTGGCTGGCCTCGATGGTGTCCATGTCGGCGACGAAACACCCCATCTGCGGCTCGGGCGGGACGGCGAGGGAAAACCCATATTCGCTGTTGAGCTGCTTGAAGGTGCCCCCCAGCATGGAGTGGATTTCGGCGCTGAGCGATTGCACCTGCTGCATGAGCGCACGCAGGTGCTCGAAGGTCTGCCCGTAGGCCTTCTTGACGCCGAGCTTGAGGCCCTTTTGCTGCAGGGCCTGGGTCAGGGCACCCATTTCGTCCTTCAAGCGGCGCGAACCCAGCAGCTCGAACACCTCGCGCAGCAGCTTCAGGTGCACCGAGCGCACGGCATGGATCTTGGCGCCGCCACGGTCGAATTCGGCCTGTTCTTCGGCGATGCGGGCGCGCATGTGCTTGATGACGGTGACGTTCTTGCCCTGCAGCCCCTTGAGCTCGAGCAGTTGCTCGGCCAGATCACGCCGACGGATGTGGATGACGCGGCCGGTTTCCGAGCGCAGTTCCTTGATGCCCTGCGCCATGGCATTGCCCAGGATGCGCTGGCGCTTGCCCATGATGCCGCGCCCAAGCGCGTTCTCCAGCAAGGGCAGGCAGCTTTGCTCCAGCAATGCGGCGTCCTTGGTGACCTTGGCCACCAGCCCTTTTTGGGCCGACACGGCAATCACCTGCTCGGGTGCCAGGCCCAGAATGGCGGCGGTATCGGCCTTCTGGCGTGCGATCTGCGCCTGGGTCTGCTGCGAGGTGCTCAGTGCGTCCCACAGGGTGTCGATCTTGTTGAGTACCACCAGCCGTGCGTCGGCATTGGCCGGGTCGGTGATGAGGTGCTCGCGCCAGATCGCGAGGTCGGACTTGGTCACCCCGGTGTCGGCACCCAGAATGAACACTGCTGCCTGTGCCTGGGGAATCAGGCTCACCGTCAGCTCGGGCTCGGCACCGATGGCGTTCAGGCCCGGGGTGTCCAGAATGACCAGGCCCTGCTTGAGCAGCGGGTGGGCGATGTTGATGAGCGCATGGCGCCAGCGCGGCACCTCGACAAAACCCTTGGCGTCGGGCAGGGGGTTGTCCTGCGGGGCTTCGGGGTGCCAGAAACCCAGCGCACGCGCATCTTCGACCGTGACCTTGCGGGTTTCGGACACTTTCTCGAACGAGGCCGCCAACTGTTGCGGGTTGTTCACGTCCAGGTCGATGCGGGTCCACTTCTCGGGCGCCTGGCGCCACTCCATCAGGGACTGAGGCTCCAGCCGGGTCTCGATGGGCAGCAGGCGCAGGCATGCCGGGACGTCGGCGTCGTAGCCCATCTCGGTCGGGCACATGGTGGTGCGCCCGGCGCTGGCGGGCATGATCCGGCGCCCATAGCCCGCAAAGAACACGGCGTTGATCATTTCCGACTTGCCGCGCGAGAACTCGGCCACGAAGGCCACCATCACCTTGTCGCTGCGCACCTGCTGCTCCAGGCGGCGCAGCCGTTCCTCGACGGCGGCGTCGAGCAGATCGTGGTCCTTGAGCCACTCACCGAGAAGCTTGATGCGCAATGCGAACTCACGCCGCCAGGCGCCAAGCTCGTCGAACTGTTCGTTGAATGTGGTAGCCAAGTGTCCCCCGTCGGTCGGGCCAATATAGCACCGCCGGGAGGCCCCCTCAGGGTTTCTGGCAGTGCGGACAGAAATAGGTCGAACGCTGTCCCTGCCGGATCATACGGATGGGAGTGCTGCAGCGCACACAGGGCGCACCTGCGCGGGCATAGACCAGCACGCGCTGTTGGTATCGCCCCACATCCCCGCCCGTTCCAGCGAAGTTGCGCAGGGTGCTGCCACCGCTGTCGAGCGCCTGGCGCAGCACCTGCACGATGGCCGCATGCAGGCGCTGCACGCGCTGCGACCCCAGCGCGGCCGCCGCCGTAGTGGGGCGTATGCCCGCCAGGAACAGGGCCTCGCAGGCGTAGATATTGCCGACCCCCACCACCGCCTGCCCCGCCAGCAGCACCTGCTTGATGCTGGCGCGGTGGCCCGACAGGCCCTGGCGCAGGACGGCGGGCGTGAAGTCCGGCTCCAGCGGCTCGGGGCCCAGGGCATCGAGCAGCTTGCGCGCACGGGGGCTGTCCAGCCCACCGGAGGCGTAGACCACGGCGCCGAAGCGGCGCGGGTCATTGAGCCGCAGGCAGGCACGGTCGGTGAGCAGGTCGAAATGGTCGTGCGGCCCGGGGGCAGGCAGGGTATCGGTGCAGCGCACACTGCCGGACATGCCCAGGTGCAGCAGCAGCACGCCGTGGTCCAGTGCCAGCAACACATATTTGCCGCGCCGGGTGACGCCACGCACACGCTGCCCCACCAGGGTTTCGGGCGCACACCCCAGTAGCCAGCGCAGGGGCTTGCCCAGACGCACCCCGGCAATGCAGGCACCGTCCAGGGACTGGGCGATGCCACGGCGCGTGACTTCGACTTCGGGCAATTCAGGCATGGTGTGGGAGCTGGCTGTCTGCGTTTATTATGGGGCGATGCACAAGACCCTACGTCCGCTGGCCTGCGCGCTGCTGTGCGCGCTGGCCTGGGCCCCCGCAAGCTGGGCGGCCGAACCTCCCGCCGCCGCAGTCCATCCGCAGCAGAACGAAGCCCAGGCGGTCTACGAGGTGCTCGCCGCCGAGATCAGCGCCCAGCAAGGCGACCTGGTCACGGGAGCGGCCTTGATGCTCAACGCGGCCCAGCGGGCCCCCTCGAATGCGCTGTTCCAGCGCTGCGTCGAACTGGCCATGATGGGGCGCGCCAGCGCGCAGGCACTGCATTGCGCCCAGGAGTGGGGCCGGGTGCTGCCCGAGGCGCCCGAGGCGCACCGCTACACCCTGCAGCTGCTGGTGGGCATGGGGCAGTTGGCACAGGCGCCCGCGGCGCTCCAGCGCATGCTGCAAACCAGCTCTGCCGCCGACCGCGCCACCCACCTGGCGCTGCTGCCCCACTACTTTGCCCGTGTGGGGGACAAGGGCGCTGCCGTGGCCCTGGTGCGCCAGGCCCTGCAGCCCGAATTGGCATCGCCCAATACGGGGCCGCAGGCCCTGAGCGCGCTGGCGCGCATGCACGCCTGGGCCGAACAGCCCGAACAGGCCTGGGGCCTGCTGCAGCGGGCGCAGCAGCTCGACCCGCGCTCGGACGAACCCGCGCTGGCCGCACTGCAAATGGGCCCTGCCATGGCGCAGCACGCCACGGCGCTGGTGCAGCAGCGGCTGCAGGACCAGCCCGGGGTACCGCTGCGCATGGCCTGGGTGCGCCGCCTGCTGGAAGGGCAGCAGTACGAGCGCGCCATGGCCGAGCTGGGCACCCTCACGCGCGAGCACCCGCAGCACGCCGACGCCTGGCTGCTGCAGGGCTCCCTGGAGATGCAGCTCAAGCAGCATGCGCAGGCCCAGGCCTCGCTGGAGCGTTTCCTGCAGTTGGGCCCGGCCGCAGAGAGCAGCGCCCCGGGCGCCGATTCTGCGCAGACACCGCGTGCCGTCGCCGAGGCGCGCCTGCTGCTGGCCGAGCTGGCCGAGCAGCGCAAGGACTTTGCCCAGGCCGAGACCCACCTGGACGCCATCCACAGCCCGCCCCACATGGCGCGCGTGCTGGCGCGCCGCGCCAGCCTGGCCGCCGCGCAGGGCCGCGTGGACGAGGCCCTGGCCTACCTGCGCGATATGCCCACGCCGGATGCCGACGCCCTGCGTACCCGCTACGGCGCGCAGTTGCAGCTGCTGCGCAGTCAGGAGCGCCACGCCGATGCCTACACCCTGGCCCAGGAGGCTGCGCAGGCACTGCCGCAGGACCCGACCTGGCCTTACGAGCAGGCCATGTCGGCCGAGAAGCTGGGACGGCTGAGCGACATGGAGACCTTGCTGCGCGCGGTGATTGCACGCCACCCGGACTACCACGCGGCCTACAACGCCCTGGGCTACTCCCTGGCCGACCGCAATGTCCAGCTCGACGAGGCCTACACCCTGATCCGCAAGGCGCACGACCTGTCCCCCCAAGACGCCTACATCATCGACAGCCTGGGCTGGGTGGAGTTCCGCCGGGGTCGGCTCGACGCCGCAGTGCAGCACCTGCAGCGCGCCTTTGACGCCATGCCCGATGCCGAAATCGCCGCCCACCTGGGTGAGGTGCTGTGGACCCAGGGCCAGCATGAGCCGGCCTTGCAGGTGTGGCGCAAGGGCTTGCAGCTCAATGCCGGTAACGCCACGCTGCAGGAAACGCTCAAACGCCTGAAAGCAAGGCCATGAGCCAGGCCCGGGCGGCATGGCGGCGCCGGACCTGGCTTCTGTTTGCTGCACATTTGATAGCAGGTTGTTCAACACCGCCGCGGGCCAGGACTGGAAAAGAGGCAAAAGAAGCGGCCTCGTGGAGTGGCCGCGTGAGCATCAGCGGCGCCGACCCTGCGCGCAGCGCCTACAGCGCCCTGTTCGTGCTCGGCGGCAGCGCCGCGCAGGGCTGGCTCGAACTCAGCACACCGCTGGGCGTGATGCTGGCCCAGGTGCAGTGGCACGCGAGCGGTGCCAGCGTGCTGGCGCAGGGCCAGACCCGCCACTACCCGGACATGGCCACGCTGACCACCGAGCTGACCGGCACCGCCCTGCCCCTGGCGGCCCTGTTTGCCTGGCTGCGGGGCGAGGCCGTGCAAGAGGATGGCTGGCAGCCCGACCTGTCGGACTGGCCCCACGGGCGGCTGCGCGCCCAGCGGCTGCAACCCGCCGCGCAGTTGCGCCTGGCGTTGGACGAAGCCCCGGCCCGGGCCGAGTAGGACGGCGCAGCCCGGGCACGAAGGTGCGGGTTCGATCCCGGATAATCGGCCGCCATGAAGGCTTTGTACGACCTGCCCGCCCCGGCCAAGCTCAACCTGTTCCTGCACATCGTGGGGCGCCGGGCCGACGGCTACCACCTGCTGCAGTCGGCCTTCATGCTGATCGACTGGTGCGACGCACTGGACCTGGAGTGGCGTGCGGACCGCAGCGTGACCCGGGAGGACTGTGGCGGCATGGCACTGCCCGACCAGGACCTGTGCGTGCGCGCAGCGCAAGCCCTGCAAAGCGCCACGGGCTGCACCCAGGGGGTGCATATCCGGCTGAGCAAGTCGATTCCAGCGCAAGCCGGCATGGGCGGCGGCTCGTCCGATGCGGCCACGGTGCTGCTGGGCCTGAACCAACTCTGGGGCCTGGGCCTGACGCGCGCGCACCTGGCGCAGATCGGGCTGCAACTGGGCGCCGACGTGCCCTTTTTCGTGCACGGCAGCAATGCCTGGGTGGAGGGCGTGGGCGAGGACATCCACCCCATCGCCCTGGGGCGGGCGCGCTTCGTGGTCGTCAAACCCCCCATTGGGCTGGAGACTGCACGAATTTTTTCTCACCCGAATTTGAAAAGAGACACAAAGCCTGCTACAATCATGGGCTTCGCTGCGAACGAATTTGACTTTGGTCACAACGACTTGCAGCCTGTGGCGCAAATGCTGTGCCCCGAGATTTCACAGGCCGTTACCTGGTTGGAATCCAAAGGGTTGAAAGCGCGCATGACGGGCTCGGGAAGTGCGGTGTTCGCGCGCTTGCCGCAGGAAGTGGCCTTGGACGACGCGCCGGATGCGTTGGAGGTGAGAGTCTGCAGCAATATGGATGTTCATCCCTTGCAGGGGTGGGCAGCCAGCAACGGTTTATCGGTGGGCAGTGCATGACTGCCAACCTGTGTAGGGGAATCGCCAAGTTGGTTAAGGCACTGGATTTTGATTCCAGCATGCGAAGGTTCGAATCCTTCTTCCCCTGCCAAATCTGTTGTTGGGATCGGTCCGGCAGCAGCGCCCGCTTCGTTTTGCTCTAAACCCCCATTACTTCGCTGGACAACATGCAGGCCCCCAACGCTCCCGACTTCATGGTCTTCACCGGCAATGCCAATCCCGTGCTGGCAACCGAAATCGCCCAGCACCTGGGAACCACCACCGGCAAGGCGGCCGTGGGCCGTTTCTCCGACGGTGAAGTCACGGTGGAAATCCAGCAGAACGTGCGCGCCCGCGACGTGTTCGTGATCCAGAGCACCTGCGCGCCCACCAACGACAACCTGATGGAACTGCTCATCATGGTCGATGCCTTGAAGCGCGCATCGGCCGAGCGCATCAGCGCCGTCATTCCCTATTTCGGCTACGCCCGCCAGGACCGCCGCCCGCGCTCCACCCGCGTGCCCATCACCGCCAAGGTGGTAGCCAACATGCTGCAGGCCGCCGGTGTCGGGCGTGTGCTGACCATGGACTTGCACGCCGACCAGATTCAGGGATTTTTCGACATCCCGGTGGACAACATCTACGCCTCGCCCATCCTGCTGCGCGACCTGCGCCAAAAGAACTACGAAGACCTGATTGTGGTCAGCCCCGACGTGGGCGGCGTGGTGCGTGCCCGTGCGCTGGCCAAGCAGTTGGGCTGCGACCTGGCCATCATCGACAAGCGCCGCCCCAAGGCCAATGTGTCTGAAGTGATGCACGTCATCGGCGAGATCGAAGGCCGCAACTGCGTCATCATGGACGACATGATCGACACCGCCGGCACCCTGGTCAAAGCCGCCGAGGTGCTCAAGGCGCGCGGCGCCAAGAACGTGTACGCCTATTGCACGCACCCAATCTTCTCCGGCCCGGCCATCGAGCGCATCGCCACCGGCACCGCGCTGGACGAAATCGTGGTGACCAACACCATCCCGCTGTCGAGTGCGGCTGCGGCGTGCAGCAAGATCCGCCAACTCTCGGTCGCGCCGCTGTTTGCCGAAACCATGCAGCGCATCGCCACCGGCGAGTCGGTGATGAGTCTGTTCTCGGACCAGGAAAGCCAAGCCTGAGAGGTCCCGGAACATTCCCCGAACGCTGCCGGGCCCCGCGCCCGGCAGGTTCTTTTCAGCAACCCGAGTCACACTGGTCGCGGTGGACTCAAGAAGGAGTCAGTCATGAAATTCGTCGCTTTTGAGCGCCAACAGCAGGGAACGGGTGCGAGCCGCCGTCTGCGTATCACCGGCCGCACGCCCGGCATCGTCTACGGCAGCACGGCCCAGCCCGCCACCATCGAACTGGACCACAATGCCCTGTGGCACGCCCTGAAAGTGGAAGCCTTCCACTCCTCCGTGCTCGACATGGAACTGGGTGGACAGGTGCACAAGGTGCTGCTGCGCGACGTGCAATACCACCCCTACAAGGCCCAGGTGCTGCACATCGACTTCCAGCGCGTGGACGCCAGCACCAAGCTGCACATGAAGGTGCCGCTGCACTTCTCCGGTGAAGAGAATTCCCCCGCCGTCAAGACCGAGAACTGCCTGGTCAACCACGTGGTCAACGAAATCGAAGTGCTGTGCCTGCCCCAGGACCTGCCCGAGTTCATCGCCGTGGACCTGAGCGGCCTGCGCAAGGGCGGTGCGGTGCACATCTCCGACCTGAATCTGCCCAAGGGCGTGTCTGCCGTCACCCGCGGCAAGTCCGACCCGGCGGTGGTCTCGGTGGTGCCCCAGGCCGTGGAAGCTGCACCTGCCGAAGCCGCCGCGCCCAAGGCCGACGCCAAGAAGGGCAAGGGCAAGAAGTAAGCCCTGGCTGGATGCCGGGCCCGCGCCCGGTGGTCAATCGCCCTGCAAAGGCCCACTCCGGTGGGCCTTTGTGTTTTTGGGGCCCGCTACACTGCCCCTTACGGGAACACGAACATGATCAAACTCTTTGTCGGCCTGGGCAACCCTGGCCCCGAATACGAGGACACCCGGCACAACGCGGGCTTTTGGTGGGTGGATGCGCTGGCACGCCAGTGCAAGGCCTCCTGGACCATGGAAAAGGGCTTCTCGGGCCTGGTGGCGCGCACCAGCTTGGAAGGGCGCACGGTGTGGCTGCTGCAACCCCAGACCTTCATGAACCTGAGCGGGCGCAGCGTGGCGGCGCTGGCGCGTTTCTACAAAATTCAGCCGGAAGAAATCCTGGTGGCGCACGACGAGCTGGACCTGCCCCCGGGCGAGGCCAAGCTGCGCCTGGGTGGCAGCCACGCCGGACACAACGGCCTGCGCGACATCCACGCCCAGTTGGGCACGGACCAGTACTGGCGGCTGCGCATCGGCGTGGGCCACCCCGGTAGCCGCGAGCAGGTGGTGGGCTGGGTGCTGAAAAAACCCATTCTGGACCACCGCATTGCGATTGAGCAGTGCATGGACCGCGCCCTCAAGGCGATGCCGCAACTGCTGCAGGGCGAGTTTGCCAAGGCCACGGCCTTGATCCATACCAGCAAGCCCCCGCGTCCCAAGCCGCCACGCCCGACACCGCCGACCGCCCCCGTGCCAGCGCCTGCCGGTACCCCTGCCCCCAGCCAGGAAATCGTGCCACCCGCACCACAGTGAAGGAGCTGAGCCATGTCACGCCAGATTGCTCTGTTTTTTATAGCAATATTCTCAGTATCCACGTGGGCCATGGCCGAAAATGTGTACCGTTGCGACGGGACATACCAGCAGCAGCCCTGCGGAGAGTCCGAGCCCCTGGCGGTGCGCGACCCCCGCACTCCCGAACAACAGCAACAGGCACGGCAAACCACCCAGCGCCAGGCCGCCGCCGCCCGGGCCCTGGAACGCGAACGCTTGCAGGCGCAAAAAGCCCAGGCGCCGCATGGGCGCAAGGCCAAGGCGCAACAAAAGACCCGAACGGCCACAAAAAAACAAAAGGCCCCCAAGGAGCCTCCCTACTTCACCGCCCAAACGCCCGTGGCACCCGCAACGGCCAAGCCGACCACTCCCTGAAGGCCTGCGCTGCGCGAGAGAAGTCCACCGGCCGGGACCGGCTCAGAAAGCCCAGGGCGCGGTGGCCGGCGCCGCAGCGTTCAGCCCAGGGGCACAGAGACTGCGGCGGGTGCCACCACAGGGATGCTGCGCACTTCACACGCGGGTACCACGGCGATCGCCTGCAGGCGGTGGTATTTGGCCCACAGCTGGTCCTGGGTTTCGGTGTGGTCCGGGTGCACCGGGATGCAGTTGACCGGGCACACCTGCATGCACTGGGGCTCCCCGAAATGGCCCACGCACTCGGTGCATTTGTCGGGGTCGATCTGGTAGAAATCCGCGCCCATGGAGATGGCCTGGTTCGGGCACTCCGGCTCGCACACGTCGCAGTTGATGCACTCGTCGGTGATGGTCAGCGCCATGCGGGGCCCCCGGGTGCGCAGCGGAAAGGAGAACGCGGTGTCATACCCCCGATTATCCCGCAGCGCAGCAAAACCCCCAAGCCCTGCCTCCATTGCCACCGCTGCCAACCGGGGTTCCTGGCGTGGGGGTGGGCAAGGCGGGTGTGCGGGATGCGTTCACAGTCTCTCAGGCCCCTCGTCGGAATCTTCCTCCTCCCACAGGGGCTGTTTGACGATCACCACCGGCAGCGGGCAGGCATGCAGCACCTCGTGCGACACCGAGCCCAGCATGGCGCTGCGCCAACTGCTGTTGCCGCGCGCGCCCATGGCCACCATGTCGCAGCCAAAACGCTCGGCGATGTCGATCAGGGTGTGCGCCGGGTCACCGCGCGCCACCTCGCACTCGTAGGCGATCTCGGCCGCATCCAGCAGCTCGCGCGCGCCTTGCAGGGCGTGCAAACCGGCCTCGGCAGCCACGCGATCGAGCACCTCGGGGTCGTGCGCCACCAGCAGCTCATAGAGGTTGGACGCTTCCTGCACATTGGCCAGCACCGCCTGCACCTGCAATCCCTTGTCCGCCAGACCGACGGCAAAACGCACCGCCTGCAGCGACAGGTCCGAACCATCCACGGGCAAGAGAATTTTCATGGCAGCTCTCCTAGGTTTTGGGTGGGTGCACGGCGCGCAGACGCTGCAGCACGGGCGCGGCGACAAAGTCGGCCACCGAGCCGCCCAGGGCCGAAATTTCGCGCACCAGGGTGCTGGAAACGTGCTGGTAACGCGCGTCCGGGGTGAGGAACACGGTCTCCACCGCGCCCCGCAGTGCGCGGTTCATGCCGGCCAACTGGGCTTCGTAGTCGAAATCGGTCACCGAGCGCACCCCGCGCACCATGGCCTGCGCCCCCTGGGCCTGGGCGAACTCCACCACCAGGCCGGTGAAGGGCTCGGCGCGCACCTGGGGCAGGTCGGCAAACACCTCGCGCACCATGGCCAGGCGCTCATCCAGGCTGAACAGGGTCTTCTTGTGGTGCGCCACGGCCACACCCACCACCACGGTGGAAAACAGGCGCGCGCTGCGCCGGATCAGGTCCTGGTGGCCCAGGGTGATGGGGTCGAAGGTGCCGGGGAACACGGCGGTGATGGCAAGGCTCATGGTCTGTGAAAGCAAAAAGGACGACCCTGGGGGGACTGTCGGGGATGCCGTCGGCGAAGTCAAGCCGCAGCGGGTGCCACCACCGGCACCAGCAGATGGGCGTGCACCGCCCCGGCCTGAAGGTGGCGCTGCAGACGCAGGCCCAGCGGCGCCAATTGCTCGTCGCCCCAGGCGCTGGGGGCTTCGAGGTAGACAAAACCATTGGGCGCCACGGCCCGCTGCGCGCCACGCAAGGCGCTCTCGAACAGACCGGCGTCAAAGGGCGGGTCCAGTAGCACCAGGTGCAGGCTGTGGGCCGCTACCCGGCCCAGCGCCGCCACCCCGTCGCCACGCAGCACGCGCACCAGCTCGGCAGCCCCCTGCAGGCGCTGCACCTGGGCCTGCAACTGGCTGACCAGGGCCGCGTCCTGCTCCAGCAGGGTCACGGCGGCGGCCCCGCGCGAGGCCGCTTCCAGGCCCAGCGCGCCAGTGCCCGCAAAGGCGTCCAGCACCTGCCAGCCGCGCAGGTCCTGGCCCAGCCAGTTGAACAGGGTTTCGCGCACGCGGTCAGGCGTGGGGCGCAGCCCGGGCTTGTCCAGCACCTTGAGCTTGCTGCGCTTCCACTGCCCGCCGATGATGCGCAGTTCGTGCGCCGCCTGGGCGGTGCGCGCACCCGCCGCGCTGCGGGCTGCGGCGGGACGGCGTTTGGGGGCAAGGGCTTGCTTGGGTTTCATGGCTTCTGGCGGCGTCGGGGATGGGGCGGCAGTGTAGCTGCAGCGCTCCTCGACCCCCATCCCTACGGCGCCCGGCCACCCAGCACTACGGTGGCCATGCGCTGGGGGTCGACCACGCGCGCAAAGGCCTGGTGCACCTGGTCGCGCGTGAGGGCCTGCACACGGGCGGGCCAGGTATCGAGGTAGTCCAGCGGCAAGGCGTACCAGGCGATATTGGCGACTTGGCCCAACAGTTTGCGGTTGCTGTCGAGCTGCAGGGCAAAGCCGCCCACCAGGTTGGCCTGGGCGGAGCGCACTTCGGCCTCGGTGGGGCCTTCGGCCACAAAACGCTGCAACACCTGGCGCACCACGGCCAGGGCCTGGTCGGCCTGGTCGGGGCGGGTCTGCAAGGCGATGGTGAAGGCGCCCGCATGCTCGCCGGGGCTGAAATGGCTGGAAACGCTGTAGGTGAGGCCGCGTTGCTCGCGCACCTCGGCGGTGAGGCGCGAGGTGAAGCCCCCGCCGCCCAGGACGTGGTTGGCCACCACCAGGGCCAGAAAATCGGGGTGGCGCCGGGCGATGCCGGGTTGGCCCATCAAGACCTGGGCCTGGGCAGCGTCAAAAGGGATGTGCTGCGCGCTGGCCTGGGCCAGGGGCGCAACCTCTTTCACCGGCGCCAGGGGCGGGCAGGCCCCCTGGGGCAAGGCCTGCAGCAGGGTGCGCACCAGGGCATCGGCCTGGGCACGGTCCAAAGCGCCGACCACGCTGGCCTTGGCGCGGCAGGGGCGCAGGGCCAGCGCATGCCAGCCGCGCAGGTCTTGCACGCTGAGGCGGCGCAAGCTGTCGGCGCGCGCCTCCTGCCCATACGGGTGGTCGCCATAGACGGCCCGCGTGTAGGCCCGGCCCGCCACGGTGCCGGGGCGGGTGTCGGCGTCTTGCAGGCTGGCAATGCTCTTGTCGCGCTCGCGCGCCCACAGCGTGGCGTCGAACACGGGTTCGCCCAGCACGCGCGCGCCCAGGGCCGCCGCACGGCCCAGCACGGCGGGGTCACTGAGGCTGCGCAGGGTGACGGTCAGGCGGTCGGTGCTGGCACTGGCACCCCACTGTGCGCCCAGGTCGGCCCAGGCTTCGCCCAGGGCGTTTTCGTCCAACGCGGGGCCGTTCGCGCTGGCACGCACCCCGGTGCCCAGCAAGGCGGCCATGGCGTCGGCGCGCCCGGCCAGGGGCGCGGGGTCGTGGCGCGACCCGGCGTCGAAGTCGATGCGCACATCGACCATGGCAATGGCCGGGCTGTGCACCCAGTGCACCTGCACGCCGCTGCTGTGCTGCCAACGCTCCACCGGCAGCCCGGCCCAGGCATTTGCGGCATAAAAAAGGCATATGGCCCGCGTGAAATATAGGGTTTTAGCTAGCATTTTCATAGCAAACGGAATTCAATGGCGCATCCCGGTGGCGACAGCGCGCCGGGGCGTGGGTGCGCTGGCGCTGGCGTCGGGCACCAGGGTGGCCACGGTCATGCCGGTGTCGGCAAAGTAGCGCTGCGCCACGGCCTGCACCTGCGCCCCGGTGACGGCACGCAGGCGTTCGATCAGGCGCTCGTTGGTGTCGGGGGCAAAACCGGCGGTCCACAGGCTGCCCAGCATGCGCGCCTGGTTGAAGAGGCTGTCCTGGGCGTAGACCGAGCCTGCCACCCACTGGTTTTTCACGCGCGCGAGTTCGGCCTCGCTCACCCCCTCCCTGGCCACACGCTCCACCTGGGCGCGCAAGGCGACCTGCGCTTCCTGCGCGCTGCGCCCCGGGGCTGGCACGGCGCTGAGCGAAAAGGTGGAGGGGCCACGGCCCAGGCTGGCGTAGTGGGCGCTGGCGCTGTCGGCCACGCGCTGGGCGTCCTGCGTGAGCGCGCGCTCCAGGCGCGCGCCGCTGTAGCCCGACAGCACAGCGGACAGCACCATGAGCGCGAGGGCATCGCCGGTCTGGGCATCCGGCGTGCTGGCCTGCAGGCCTTCGGGGCTCAGGCCCGGCACCACCCAGCCCAGGTGCACCAGGGCCTGTTCGGCGCGGGCGTGCAGGGCCACGCTGCGTGCGCCCTGCTGCACGGGCTCGGGGCGCGGTTTGCGCACCGGCGTGGCGCGGTTGGCAATGGTGCCGTAGTGCTGCTGGGCCAGGGCCAGCACGGCCTGCGGGTCCACATCGCCCGTCACCACCAGGGCGGCGTTGGTGGGGCTGTACCAGGCGCGGTAAAAGGCGCGCGCGTCCTCGGGCTGCAGGCTGTCGAGGTCGCCCATCCAGCCCACGATGGGGCGGCGGTAGGGGTGGGCCAGAAACTGCGTGGCGGCAAACAGTTCGCCCAGGCGCGCCTGCGGGCTGTCGTCGGTGCGCATGCGCCGCTCTTCCTTCACCACCTCCAGCTCCTTGGCAAATTCGGCGTCGCTCCACTGGTTGGTGGCGAAACGCTCGGCCTCCAGCGCCATCACCGTGCCCAACTGGCTGGCGGGCACCTGCTGAAAATAGGCGGTGTAGTCCTTGCTGGTGAAGGCGTTGTCGCGCCCGCCCAGGGCTGCCACGCGGCGCGAGAACTCGCCCGGGCCCAGGCTGGCGCTGCCCTTGAACAGCATGTGTTCCAGCACGTGGGCCAGGCCGCTGGCGCCATCGACTTCGTCCATGGAGCCCACGCGCAGCCACAGCATGTGCACGGCGGTGGGCGCACGGTGGTCGGGCTTGATGAGTACCGTCAGACCATTGGGCAGGATGTGCTCAACGACGGCTGGGGCTGGGGCTGGGGTTTGGGCGTGCGCGGCCATGGCACAGGCCAGCACAGCGTAAAGGAGCAGGAAGGTGCGTTTCATAGAATCCAGCATTCTAGAAACGGCCCACCATGTTCAGTTTTTTCAAAAAGAAGTTTTCTTTCGGCTCCAAGCCCGAAGCGTCCGCAGCGCCCGGCCCCGCCGCAGCAGCGGACAAGGCCGATGCCGCAGGCGCAGCCGCCCTGGAGCAGGCCGCCACAGCACAAGGCCCGGCGAGCGCCCAGGCACCGGGTGCCAGCGCTGTGCCCGCCGCCCTGGCAACCGCAGCCACGCCCAGCCCTACCCCCGCCACAGCCCCCGCACTTGCCGCAGCCAGCCCCGTGTCGGCCTCCGACCCTGCCGCAGCCACCCCCACCCCTGCCAGGGCCAGCGCGCCCAGCGCCGCCCCCGCCCTGCCCTCGGGCGGGCTCATTGGCAGCGCGCTGGTCATCCCCATCGACATTCCCGCACCGCAGGCCACACCGCCCGAGCGCCAGAAATGGGTGGACCGGCTCAAGGCCGGGCTGGGCAAGACGGCCTCGAACATCTCGGGCGTGTTCACCGGCGGCGTCATCGACGACGCGCTGTACGAAGACCTGGAAGCCGCCCTGCTGCAGGCCGACGCGGGCGTGGCCGCCACCGAATACGTGCTACAGGCCCTGCGCGACAAGGTCAAGGCCACCGGCATCACCCACCCCGTGGCCCTGAAAAACGTGCTCATCGCCACCCTGGCCGACCTGCTTGCACCGCTGCAAAAGCCGCTGGTCATCGGCCAGTACACGCCCACCGTGCTGATGGTGGCGGGCGTGAACGGCGCGGGCAAGACCACCAGCATCGGCAAGCTCACGCGCCACCTCATCGACCACCAGGCCAGCGTGCTGCTGGCGGCGGCCGACACCTTCCGTGCCGCCGCGCGCGAGCAGCTCACCGTGTGGGCCGACCGCAACACGGTCGAAATCGTCAGCCAGGACGGCGGCGACCCCGCTGCCGTGAGCTTTGACGCCGTGAGCGCGGGCAAGGCACGCGGCAAAGACGTGGTGCTGATCGACACCGCCGGGCGCCTGCCCACCCAGTTGCACCTGATGGAGGAGCTGAAGAAGATCAAGCGCGTGATCGCCAAGACCGGGCCCTGCGCGGTCGAGGCCGAAGGCGCCGACCCCGAGCGCGCCACCCCCCCGCACGAGGTGCTGCTGGTGATCGACGGCAACACCGGCCAGAACGCCCTGGCCCAGGTCAAGGCCTTTGACGATGCCCTGGGCCTGACCGGCCTGATCGTCACCAAGCTCGACGGCACCGCCAAGGGCGGTGTGCTCGCCGCCATCGCCCGCGAGCGCCCCATTCCGGTGTATTTCATCGGCGTGGGCGAAAAGCTCGAAGACCTGGAAACCTTCAACGCACGGGAGTTTGCGCAGGCGCTGGTGGTGTAGTGCTGAAAATAGGCCTTGGGGATGCCACCGCAGGCCAGGCCCCAAGGGCGGCAAGGCCGAAAAGGCTGGACGATGGCCATTCACAGGCGTAGGATTTAATCCTATCAATCATAGGAAATCCACCATGCGAACCACCCAGCAAATGAGCATCACCTTGCCCAAGGACATGGCGGATGTGGTGAAAACCAAGGTGCGCAGCGGGGAATACGCCAGCGAAAGCGAAGTGATTCGCGACGGGCTGCGCGCGTTGATGGCGCGTGACCGCGCCGTGGAAAACTGGTTGCACCACCAAGTGGGCCCGGCTTATGACGCACTCAAGGCCGATCCATCCCGCGCTGTCACTCCCGCTCAGGTGCGCGAACGTCTGGCCGCCGAACACGCCAAACACACCAAGACGCGATGAAGCATTGCGTCGTCTTCAGCCCGGAAGCGCAGGAGCAACTGGCAGAGCTTTACTGCTACATCGCCGAAGCGGCGTCGAGCGATATAGCCGCCCGGTACACGGAAGCGATCGTCAGCTACTGCGAGAGCCTGTGCACATTCCCCCTTCGCGGAACACAACGCGACGATGTGCGGCCAGGGCTGCGCGTCACGAACTACAAAAAACGGACCGTCATCGCCTTCGACGTGGAGAATGGGGTGGTGTCCATCATTGGCATCTTTTATGGCGGGCAGGACTACGAAACGATCCTGCGCGACGATAGCACCGAGCCCTGAACCCATGAAGCGGCGCGGCCAAGTCTACGACGCTGTGCTGCGCCGCCTACCCCGCTGACGGCCTAGGGCTCCCGCAGCGGACACGGCTCCTGGGCCCGTGCCAGCAGGGCGTCGCGCAGCTGCTGCAGCTCCTGGATGCGCTCCTGCACCATGGCGGCTTTGGTCTGAAACAGGGCGGGCAGATCGACTTCCGCCTGCAAGAGGTTGCCGCTTGCGCCCCCATGGGTGGCGATTTCGGCCAGCGTGAAGCCCAGGCGCTGCGCGGTGCGGATCACCTGCACGATGTCCACCGCCTGGGCCGGGTAGCTGCGGTAGCCGTTGTCCTGGCGCAACGAGCGCAGCAGGCCGCGCTCTTCGTACAGCCGCAGCGCGTCGGTGCTGCAGCCGGTTTTCTGGGCGAGTTCTCCAATGCGCATGGCGGCCATGGTAGCGCGTGGGCTGCCTACTGCACCCACTGCGGAAAGTAGCCCAGGCGCTCGTGCACCGTGGCGTCGTGGGCGGGCACGATGGTCAGCGCGGCCTGTGCCTGCGCCAACGCACGCAGGGCGCGCACCTGGGCCTGGGTCTGGTCCGGGTTGTCGTCCACCACCTTTTCGGCCAGCCAGAATTTGCGCGACTCCAGGGCGATGGCGTCCGCACGCCACACCGTGTCACCCACCAGCAAATAGCGCTGCCCCGTGCCGGTGGTGAGCAGCAGCGCCACGCTGCCGGGGGTGTGGCCCGGTTGGGGCAGCAGCACGGCCGCGCCATCGCCAAACAGGTCGTGGCTGGCGGCAAACCCGGCCACTGGGGGGCCGTCAAACACCAGGGTGCGCCAGCGCTGCGGCGCAATGGCCAGTTGCGATGGCAGCACCGCCGGTGGCCGGGGCTGGGCCAGAAAATCGCGCTCGGCCTGCGGCACCCAGACCGGCGCGTCCGAGAAGTCCACCAACCCACTGGCATGGTCCCAGTGGCCGTGCGACAAAAAGATGCGCGTGGGCAGCGCCTGCCCCGCCTGGGTGAGCTGCGCCCAGGCCGAGGCGCCTTTGCGGTAGGCAAACAGCGGCTTGCCCCACCAGGGCATGTCGTCCAGAAACTGCTGGTCGATGCGCTCGCCCAGGCCGGTGTCAAACAGCAGACGCTGGCCCCGGTGCTCCACCAGCACCGCCATGTGGTTGACCAGCACCGTGCGCGTCAGCGCACCCTGGGCATAGGTCAGGCCTTCGCGGGTATGCACCTCGCCGGTCTTGATGAGCGCAAAGCGCAGGCCCTGGGCCGCAGGCTGGGCGGCCCGCGCATCCGCCGTGCCCGAGGGCTGCGGCGCGGTGGTCTGCTGCGCAGGCCCGCTGCGCGGTGGCGCTGCGCCAGGCGCCTGGGCCAGCGCCCACACGGCCTGCAGCGCCAAGACGCCCGCCATGGCGGTGCGCACCCCGCGCATCCAGCTACCCACCTGCCACCTGGGTCGACGCTTCCCTGTCCATCCCAACGCTTTCAATACAAATCCCACGGTATCTCCTTCTCAATCAAAGTCGTGCGATGAACTCTAGGGCTTGGACCATGGTCCAAGGTCAAGCCCCCACGCATTGCCCCGGATTGGCACCCGGGTGACAGACAGCGCCTGCCCGCTGCGTACCATGCGCCGCACCCGCGCCTAGGAGTGTGGGCACCACACACAACAAGGAGACAAGAATGAAAAAGACCCTGGGCGCCGTGGGCGCCCTGCTGGCCGTGGCAATGGCCTATCTGCTGCTATGGCCCGTCCCCATTGATCCCGTCCCCGTGGCCCTGCCCACCGCGCCCGGCTACCAGGGGCCGCATGCGGCCAACCAGCGCCTGGCCGCGTTGCAGCACATCGACCTGCAGGGCGAAGAAGGGCCTGAACACATTGCCGTGGGGCCGGACGGCAAGCTCTATGCCGCCGTGGCCAGCGGCAAGGTCCTGCGCATGGAGCCGGACGGCTCGAAGCAGCAGGTGTTCGCCCACACCGGCGGGCGGGTGCTGGGCTTTGATTTCGACGCCCAAGGCCGCCTGATTGCCGCCGATGCCGTCCACGGCCTGCTCGCCATTGACGCCCAGGGCCGCAGCAGCGTGCTGGCCGCGCGCGTGGCCGAGAACGACCCGATCCGCTATGCCGACGCCGTGGTGGTGGCCAAGAACGGCAAGATCTACCTCAGCGACGCCTCCCAGCGCTTTGCCCCGGCGCAATGGGGCGGAACCTTCCACGCCAGCGTGCTCGACATCATGGAGCAAAGCGCCAGCGGGCGCGTGCTGGAGTACGACCCGAGCACGGCCCGCGTGCGGGTGCTGGCCCAGGGCCTGAGTTTTGCCAATGGCGTGGCGCTGAGCGAGGACGAGCGCAGCCTGTTCGTGAACGAAACCGGGCGCTACCGGCTGTGGAAGCTGGACCTCGCGGCCAACCAACTGGACCTGCGCCAGGGCCCCAGCGCACAAGCCCAGGTGCTGCTGGACAACCTGCCCGGCTACCCCGACAACCTCATGCGCGGCCTGGACGGCAAGATCTGGCTGGGTTTTGCCAAACCGCGCAACCCCAAACTCGACGCCATGGGCGAAAAGCCCTGGCTGCGGCGTTTGAGCCTGCGCCTGCCGCGCGCCCTGTGGCCCATCCCGCCGCGCTACGGCCACGTGATCGCCTTCGACGAAAGCGGCAAGATCCTGGCCGACCTGCAAGACCCCAGCGGCGCCTACCCCGAAACCACCGCCATCACCGAAACCCGAGAGCGCCTGTACGTGCAAAGCCTGCACGCGCACAGCCTGGGTTGGCTGCCGAACAAACCCTAAACCCCAGAAGGGGGCCACAGCGCTCCTTGCTCAGCTCCACAAGGACGCCAGGGGCAGCAAGGCCAGTTGCTCTCCCATGGGCACGGTTTGTTCGCCGTTGTACAGCACCACGCCACGAACAAACCGTGGCCCCGCCAACTCTGCCAGTTTGCGAAGACCACGGAGATCCCCATCGCGCACAGTGGCACCGGCCTTGACCTCCACGCCAATGAGCTGCCCTGCGGGGTTTTCGATCACAAAATCCACCTCGTACTGGTCGTGGTCACGGTAGTAGCTGAGGCGATAGGGTGTGTCCGCCCATGACATCTGTTTGAGCAATTCCCCCACGACAAAGCACTCCAGCAAGCGACCAAAAGGCACGTGGTCGCGTGCCAGCGCGTCGGGTGTCAGACCGCACAAAGCCGCCAACAAACCAGAGTCCAGAAACTGAAACCGTGGCGTCTTGACGATGCGCGCCAAACCATTGCTGGACCACACCGGAATACGGCGCAGCAGATACAGGCTCTCGAAAATGCCCAGGTAGCGGATCGCCGTTTTCTGATCAATGCCGAGCTGTCCCCCCAATTGAGAAAAATTGCAGGGCTGGCCCGCCACCTGTGCCAACGCCGCCAACAAACGAGGCAACACATCCAATTTGTGAATGTCTGCAATCTCTCGCACATCGCGCTGAATCAAGGCGTCGATGTACTGGTGCGCCCAGGCTGCGCGGCGCCTGGGCGTCGGGCGCATTACAGCCTCGGGGTACCCACCGGACAAGACGATTTCTTGCAATGGCGGCTGGGATGACATTGGTACATCGCGGGGCATTTTTCCGGCAAACAGCGCGTCCAACCAGTGGTTTTGCACCCCCACCATCTCGCTGCGCGCTAGGGGCAGCAAATGCAGTGTTTCCATGCGCCCAGCCAGCGAGTCGGCCACAGTGGGCAGGGCCATCACATTGGCCGAACCCGTCAACAAAAACCGCCCTGGGCGACGGTCTTGATCGACCGACTGCTTGATTGCCAACAGCAAATCAGGTGCCCGCTGCACTTCGTCCAAGATGACTTGGTCCAGGCCACGGACAAATCCCACCGGGTCGCGGCGCGCCATATCCAGTACCGCAGGCGTATCCAGACTGAAGTAACGCCGACGCTCACCCTCAAATTGCTTGGCCAGCGTGGTCTTGCCAGACTGACGCGGCCCTGCCAGCAAAACCACCCGCGTATCCGACAAAGCCTCTTCGATACGTGGCGTGATGAAACGGGGAAAGGGCTGCATTGAATCCATTATTTTTTGGATTTTACATTCTTAAAATTCGGATTTTGTAGTCGTGAAATATGGATTTTTCACCATCAAAAAGTCGGCCAAACCTTCGGCAAGACGCCCCCTACCACCGCCCCGCCCCACCCTCCAGCACCGAGGGTGCGTGCAGCGAGGCGATGGGGATGGACAGGTCCAGCGGGATGCGGCCCTGGGCCTGCAAGGCCTGGTAGCGCAGGCAGCACACGCGCAGAAAGCTGGTGAAGTTGCCCAGCTCCTGGCGCGCCTGCAGCAGCTCGTCGTAGAGCCGGGCGATCAGCTGGGGCCAGTGCATGCCGTCACGCTGGGCGATTTCCTCCAGCGTGTCCCAGAACAGGTTTTCCAGGCGCACGCTGGTCACCACCCCGTGCAGGCGCAGGCTGCGGGTGGTGGGGGTGTACAGGCGCGGGGTGGCGCTGATGAAGACTTCACACATGGTGGGCAGTGGGCGCGCTGGCGGGCCACGCCATTGCACCAGAAACCCCAGCGCCTTGTCACGCCCCGTGTTGCACGGTGGTGCCCAGTTTTTGCAGCAACTGCGCCAGCCAGGCCGGGTGCGCGGGCCAGGCCGGGGCGGTGACGAAGGGGCCGTCGGTCACTGCTTCGTCCAGGCCGATGTTGGCGTATTCGGCGCCACACAGCTCCACCTCCAGGCGGCAGGCCGGGTAGGCGCTGATGCGCCGCCCTTTGATGGCATCGGGCACCAGCGCCAGCAGCTGGGCGCCGTGGCAGATGGCGGCAATGGGCTTGCCCGAGCAGACGAAAGCCCGCAGCAATTCGGCCACCTGGGCGTTCAGGCGCAGGTACTCGGGCGCGCGCCCGCCGGGAATCACCAGCGCGTCGTACTGCGCCACCTGCATCTGCGCAAAGTCGGCGTTGAGCGTGAAGCGGTGGCCCGGTTTTTCGCTGTAGGTCTGCGCACCTTCAAAGTCGTGCACCGCAGTCAGGATGTGGTCCCCGGCCTTTTTGTCCGGGCACACGGCGTGCACGGTGTAGCCCACCATGGACAGGGCCTGGAAAGGCACCATGGTTTCGTAGTCTTCGGCGTAGTCGCCGCACAGCAACAGTATTTGTTTCGTCATTGGCGTCTCCTGCAATGGGCGTGCCCGCAAGCGCCCGGTGGCATGGGCAGCGCACAGTGTGTCGGCGGGCAGGCGCCGGTGGGTAACAACGCATTACTACAGCCCCAGCCGCCCGTGCTGCGGTGCAAGATTGATCTTTGCTGACCGCAGACTTACAGTAAGTTCCGCGTCAGGAGGAATGTCATGGCCACGCTTTTTCCGCATTTGCCGCTGGTGCAGCTCAAAGCCATCAAGCAGTGGCACATCGACCACCGCCACCACAACCCGCTGGAGTACCACCTGTGGGACACCATGCTGATGCTGTGGGTGCTGGGCCGCATCGGCTGGCTCCCGGCGCTGGCGCTGGAGGCCGAGTGGACGCTGCCCCTGTGCCTGGTCTGCATGGTGGCGCCTGAGCTGTATGTGCTGTGGCGCCGCCGCGCCCACCTTGCCCAACGCCTGCGCTGCGACTGGCTGCACCTGCGCACGCAGCCCTACAGCGGCCACTGAGCCCCCACAAGCGCCACCCCACCCGCCACGCGCGTCTTTTCCCGCGCATCACCCCCGCCGCCTGGGCGCTGGCATCAGCCGCCAGGCAGCAGGTAGCCACGAGCCCGGGCACTGGCGGGGTCGTCAAAAATCGCCATGGCGGTGGCCATGCGCTCAAAACCCAGGCGCTCGTAAAAACCCTCTTTGCCCGGCACCGCATACAAAATGATCTTGCGGTGCCCCGCAGACAAGTCCACCAGCCGCGACACGATCTGCGCCCCCAGCCCCCGGCCCTGGTGGCTGGGCAACAAGGCCACGTCGCAGATGTAAGAGCAATCCAGCCCATCGGCCAGGGCGCGCCCGGCCCCCACCAGGCGCCCGTCTTCGCGCACCAGGCAGCGGTAGCGGCTGTTGCCAAACACCGTGCGCAGGCCCTGCGCCTCTTTGTTGCCCAGAGGGGCGGCGCGGTACAGCGCCGCCAACTCCTCCCAATCCACGTCGTCGATCGCGTCCAACCACTCCAGCGCCATGCACGGCCTCCTTGCCAAAGGGGCCATCATGCCCAAGAAAGCAAAACCGCAGCCCCCGCCCGGGCGTCATGCCCCGCTTTCCCATCGCTCCTTCCCGCGCACGATGCCGCACGCCGAGGAAGGGGAAAACGCCACAACACGCGCCCACGCTCCCCGGTGATGGCAGCAGGGGCTACTGCGAGCGCAGCGCCTGCACCGGGTCCAGCCGCGCGGCGGCGCGGGCCGGCAGGACTCCGGCCACCAGCCCGATGGCGACGGCCAGGGCCTCGGCGGCGAAGACGAAGGCCAAAGGGGTGTGAACAGGCAGCGCAGGCACCGCCAGGTGCAGCACCTGCGCCAAACCCAGCCCCACCGCCAGCCCCACCGCCCCGCCCAGGGCCGACAAGGCCACGGCCTCGCCCAGAAACAGGCCCAGGATGGTGCCCTGGCGCGCCCCCAGGGCCACCAGCAGGCCGATCTCGCCGGTGCGCTCGCGCACGGCGATGGTCATGATGGTGGCAATGCCCACCGCCCCCACCAGCAGCGAGATGCCGCCCAGCGCGCCCACGGCCATGGTCAGGATGTCCAGGATGTTGGACAGGGTGCGCAGCATGTCCTCTTGCGTGACCAGGGTGAAGTCTTCGCGCCCGTGGCGCGCCACCAAGAGGCGTTGGATGGACTGCACCACGCTGGCCGAAGGCACGCCTTCGCGGTAGGCGACGTCGATGTTCATGAGCCCTTCGCGGTTGAACAGCTCCATGGCGCGCGCCACCGGCACGTAGGCGGCGTCGTCCAGGTCAATGCCCAGGAACTGGCCCTTGGGTTCGAGCACGCCGATCACGCGGAACTGCGCGCCGCCCAGGCGTACGCGCTGGCCCAGGGGGTTGTCGTTGCCAAACAGCTCGGTCTTGAGCTTGGCGCCCAGCACGGCGAAGGCGCGGGCGTTGTCCAGCGCATCGGGCGGCAGGAACTGGCCGGCGCGTACCTGCATCTGGTACACGCGCAGCATGTCCGGCCCCACGCCGCTGACGGTGCTGCGCCGCAGCCGCCCGTGGGCGCCGACCTCGGTATTGCCCCACACCATGGGCGACACGCCAGTGACCTGGGGCAGGCGCGCCAACAGCGCGGCGTCTTCCAGGGTGAGCGGACGCACCGAGCTGGGAATGCCGGTGGGCGCAGGCCCCGAGGTTTTGACCTTGCCGGGCGAGATGCCCACGATGTGGGTGCCGAACTGGGTGAACTCGGCCAGCACAAAGCGGTGGATGCCCTCGCCAATGGAGGTGAGCAGGATCACTGCGGCAATACCCACGGCGATACCCAGCAGGGTCAGGCCCGAGCGCAGGCGCTGGGCGCGCACCGCCCGCCAGGCCAGCAAACAAAGGTCGGTGGGGCGCACGGTTGGGTAGCCTCAGTTTTTCGCCAGGGCCAGCACCGGGTCCAGCCGCGCGGCCCGGCGCGCGGGCAGCACGCCAAACACCATGCCGGTGGCCAGGGCCGTGCCCAGGCCCGCCCACACCGCCCAGGCCGGGGCGTAGGCCGGAAACACCGGGTAGAGCTGGCGGATCAGGGCCGCTGCGGCCTCGCCCAGGGCGTAGCCCACCACCGCGCCCGCCAGGCTCAGCAGCGCGGCCTCGACCACAAAGATGCGCCGCACGGTGGCCTCGCTGGCGCCCAGGGCCTTGAGCAGCCCGATCTCGGCGGTGCGCTGGCTCACCGACACCAGCATCACGTTCATCACCAGAATGCCGGCCACCGCCAGGCTGATGGCGGCAATGCCCGCCACCCCCAGGGTGAGCGCGCCCAGCAGTTTGTCGAAGGTGGAGAGCACGGCGTCCTGGGTGATGGCGGTCACGTCGCGCTCGCCGTCGTGGCGCTGCTGCAGCAGCGCCAGCACCTGGGTTTTGGCGCTGTCGATGGCCTCGCGCGAACGCGCTTCGACCAGGATGCGAAACAGGGTGCGGGTGTTGAACAGCGCCTGCGCCAGCGCCACCGGCACGAACACCAGCTCGTCACTGTTCAAGCCCAGCCCCTGGCCGCTGGGGGCCAGCACCCCCACCACGCGCACGCGCCGGTCGCCCACGCGCACCAGTTGGCCCAGGGCCTGCTGGCTGCCAAACAGCTCCTTGCGCACATTGGCGCCAATCACCACCTCGGGCGCGCCGCTGCGCCAGTCGGTGGCAGAAAGAAAGTGCCCCTGGGCCAGCGGCAGGCTGCGCACCTGGGCGTATTCGGCCGTGGTGCCTGCCACCATGACCTCGCGCAGCCGCCCTTCGAACCTGATTTCGGAGGTACCCACCGCCAGCGGCGCCGCGCGCACCACGCTGCTGGCGCGCAGCAAGGCCTGGGCGTCGTCCACGGTGAGGTCGCGCACCGTGTTGGTGATGGCGTTGCCGGGTGAAAACCCGCCGGTCTGCGAGCGCCCGGGCAGCACGATGACCAGGTTGCTGCCCAGGGCCGAAAACTCGCCCACCACGTAGCGCCGCGCGCCATCGCCCAGGGCCGTGAGCACCACCACCGCCGCCACGCCGATGGCCATGGCCAGCACCAGCAGCGCCGCGCGCAGCGGGTTGCCCCGGGCGGCGTCGGTGGCAAAGCGCAGGAGGTCGGCGGTGTGCATGCGCGTCAGACCCATGGCGCTGGTGCCAAGGGCGTTCCTGGGGCGCCAACAGGCGCTGGGTCGGCCCCCGGTGAGCGTACGGGGGCAGTTTCGGGGGCAGTGCCGGCAGCGGTCGGCACGGCGGGCGCTTGCGCCGTGTCCAGCGTGATGGCGCCGTCTTCCATGGCAATGCGCCGGTGGGCGCGTGCGCCCAGGGCGGCATCGTGCGTGACCACGACGAGGGTGACACCCTGGGCGTTGAGGCCTTCGAGCAGGCGCACCACCTCGTCGCCTGTGGCGCGGTCCAGGTTGCCGGTGGGCTCGTCGGCCAGGATCATGGCGGGCTGCATCACGGTGGCGCGCGCAATGGCCACGCGCTGGCGCTGCCCGCCCGAGAGTTCGTCCGGGCGGTGGTCGGCGCGGTTTTCCAGGCCATAGTCCTGCAGCGCCCGGGCCACGCGGCGCGCGCGCTCGTCGCTGGCCACGCCCGCCAGCACCATGGGCAAGGCAATGTTCTCGGCCGCGCTCAGGCGCGGCACCAGGTGAAAGCTCTGGAACACAAAACCGATGCGCTGGCTGCGCACGCGCGCCTGCTCGTCCGCCCCCAGGGTGGTGACGTCGCGCCCCTCCAGCCAGTAGCTGCCCGCATTGGGGCGGTCCAGCAGGCCCAGCAGGTTGAGCAGGGTGGACTTGCCCGAACCCGAAGGGCCCATGACGGCCAGGTATTCGCCGCACGCCACATCCAGCGCCACGCCGCGCAGGGCATGCACCTGGGCGTCGCCGAGCTGGAACACGCGCTCGATGCCGCGCAGCCGGATCTGCGCGTTTTGCGTGCCGTTTTCGGCACCTGGCCCGCTCATGGATTGGTTTCCTTGCTATCAATTTTGTAGTGCGCGCCGTCCTTCACACCGGCGCGCTCCAGCGAGGTCACGACCTTGTCCCCGGCCTGCAGGCCCTGCAGCACCTCGGTGTACTCCCAGTTGGCCAGGCCGATCTGCAGCTTGCGCCGCTGCAGGCTGCCGTCGGGCAGGGCCAGCAGCACGGTGGCGCCTTCTTGCAAGGCGGCGCTGGGCACGCGCAGCACGTTCTCGCGCAGCGCCAGCACCACTTCCACGTCGGCGCTAAAACCCACCAGCAGGCGCGGCGTGGGCTCCACCGGGTCGAGCGTGGCCTCGATGTCCACGGTGCGGGCCTGTTTTTCCAGCGCGGAGACAAAGGGCGCGACGCGGCGCACCTTGCCCGCAAAGCTCTGCTGCGGCAGCGCGTCAAAGCGCAGGCGCACCGCCTGGCCCGGGGCGATCTTGGGGGCGTCCACCTCGTCCATGGGGGCTTTCACATAAACGCAGCTGTCGTCGATGAGGTCGATCGCCGGAGGCATCTGCACCCCCGGCGGCGAGGGCGTGGAGTACTCACCCACTTCGCCCACCACCTTGGCCACGGTGCCGTCAAAGGGCGCGACCAGCACCATGCGCTTTTGCTCTACCCGGGTGGCGGCCAGGCGTGCCTGGGCCTGCAGCACGTCGGAGTGCGCCGCCTCGCAGCCGGCCTGGCGCGCGTTCGCCTCCGTGCTGGCCTGCTCTTCGCGTGAACTGGAGACAAAGCCTTGCAGGCGCAGCTCGTGCTGGCGCTGGGCTTCGCGGCGGGCGTTGTCGGCCACGGTACAGGCTTCCTGCGCGCGTTTGCCCGCCGTGCCCACCTGGGCCTGGGCCACGGCAGCCTGGGCCTGCTGGTCGTCGTTCCACAGCTTCATCAGCAACTGGCCCTTGCGCACGCGCTGGCCCTCTTTCACCGCCAGCACCTCGATGCGCCCGCCCAGGGTGGTGGAGAGTTTGGTGCGCTGGCAGGCCTCGACCGTGCCCGCGCGCGTGTTGGCCACGCTGGACTCGACCCGCCCCCAACCGACCTCGGCCAGCACCACATCCACCGGCTGGGGGCGTTTCCACCACCACGCCAGGGCCAGCGCCAGCCCTCCCAGCGCCAGCAACAGCGCACTGCGGCGCACCCATACCCTCGCAGCCATGGCGGTCCTTTCGTCGCGGATGGATGCGGACCATTCTAGAAGCGCGCCACCCACGCGCCTTGACCCAGGGCAAGACGGCTCTGCCCCTGCTGCGCCCGAACACGGGTTTTCCCTAGATTCCGTGCGGCACGCCCAGACACATAATTCGTTTGTCGAACTAATTAAAGCAAAGGTCAGCGACGTGCTGCCGCCCATGGGCCGGTGGCGCCGCGTGCTACCGGGGCAACAAGCGGTTTCGGCATCCCCCCCCACCACCGTGCACATGCGCGGGTCAACACCGAGGAGACGTACATGAGCAAGAAATCGGCGCTGAGCGCCCTGGCATTTGGGCTTTTGAGTGCGAGCGCCATGGCGCAAACCGTTGGCGTGAGCTGGTCCAACTTCCAGGAAGAGCGCTGGAAGACGGACGAAGCCGCCATCAAGGCCCAGTTGGAGAAAATGGGCGCCAAATACATCAGCGCCGACGCCGGGGGCTCCCCCGAAAAGCAGTTGGCCGACATCGACAGCCTGATCGCCAAGGGCGCCAAGGCGCTGATCGTGCTGGCCATGGACAAGGACGCCATCCTGCCCGCGGTGAACAAGGCGAACCAGCAAAAAATCCCCGTGGTGGCCTATGACCGCCTGATCGAAGCCCCCGGCGTGTTCTACATCACCTTCGACAACAAGGAAGTGGGCCGCATGCAGGCGCGCGCCGTGTTTGCGGCCAAGCCCAAGGGCAATTACGTGATGATCAAGGGCTCCCCCACCGACCCCAATGCCGACTTCCTGCGCGCAGGCCAGCAAGAAGTGATCGACGCCGCCGTGAAGAAGGGCGACATCAAGATTGTGGGCGAGGAATACACCGAAGGCTGGAAGCCCGAGGTGGCGCAAAAGAACATGGAGCAGATCCTGACCAAAACCGGCAGCAAGGTGGACGCCGTGGTGGCCTCCAACGACGGCACCGCCGGTGGCGTGGTGGCCGCACTCAGCGCCAAGGGCCTCAAGGGCGTGCCGCTCTCGGGCCAGGACGGCGACCATGCCGCGCTCAACCGCGTGGCCATGGGCACTCAAACCGTGTCGGTCTGGAAAGATGCCCGCGACCTGGGCCGCGACGCTGCCAGCGCCGCCGTGGCACTGGCCCAGGGCAAGCCCGTGGCAGGTGCGCAGAAGTGGGACGGCGGCGAGAAGAAAGTGGCCCTGCAGGCCCAGTTCCTCAAGCCCGTGGCCATCACCGCCAAGAACCTGGAGCTGGTGGTCAAGGCCCACTGGATCAGCAAGGACGCCTTGTGCAAGGGCGTGAGCGGCGCCAGCGCACCGGCAGCGTGCAAGTAAGCGCAGCCTGACTGCCCGTGCAGTCGTGTCCTGGGTCGGCACTGCCCGTGCAGGCGGTGCCGCCCCGGCAAGCGCCCTGCGCACCGGCCTTTCTTCCCCTTCACCCTTTTCCCCCCATGTCTGCATCCCTGCGTGACCTCCTGCACCACGAGTCGCTGGACTGGCGCCTGGCACTGATGGGCGCCGTGCTGGCCGTGGTCGCCGTCGTTTTCGACGTGCTCAGCGGCGGCCTGTTCCTGTCGCCGGAGAACCTCTACAACATTGCCCAGCAGACCGCCGTGGTGGGCATCATCGCCACCGTGGTGGTGCTCATCATCGTGGCGCGCCACATCGACCTCTCGGTGGGCTCGGTGATGGGTTTTGTCGGCGTGCTCATCGCCACCCTCATGTACACCGCCGGTTGGCACTGGAGCATGGCCTGCGCCACCGGCCTGGTAGTGGCCATCCTGGTGTCGCTGTACCAGGGGGCGCTCACCGCCAAGCTGGGCGTGCCCTCTTTCGTGGTCACGCTCGGCGGCCTGATGTCCTTTCGCGGCGCCGCCTTTCTGGTGGCCGACGGCAAGACCCAACCTGTGAACGACCCCTTCTTCCAGCAACTCGGCGGCGGATACGACGGCGCGATTGGTGTCGGCATGGGCTGGCTGCTGGCCGCGCTCACCGTCGGCGCACTGTGCTGGGCCACCTGGAACAAGCGCCGCGCCAAGCAGGCCTACAAGGTCCCCAACGCGCCGCTGTGGTTCGACGCCGCGCTCACCGCCATTCCCGCCGTGCTGGTGCTGGCCTTCGTGGCCACCATGAACCGCTACCAGATTCCCAGCAAGGAGGCCGCCCAGGGCGTGCCCATCCCGGTGCTGATCTGGGCTGCGGTGGCGCTGGTGCTGTCCTTCATCGTTCGCCGCACGCGCTTTGGCCGCTATGTGTTTGCCATTGGTGGCAACCCGGAAGCCGCCGCGCTGGTGGGCCTGCCGGTGCAGCGCGTGGTGCTGCAGCTGTTCGCGCTGCTGGGTGTGCTCATCACCGTGGCCGCCATCGTCTCCATCGCCCGGCTCAACGCGGGCACCAATTCGCTGGGCACGGGCATGGAGCTGTACGTGATCGCCGCCGCCGTCATCGGGGGCACGGCCCTGTCCGGCGGCAGCGGCTCCATTGCGGGCTCGGTGCTGGGCGCACTCATCATGCAGTCCATCGACTCGGGCATGCTGCTGCTGGACGTGTCCATCGGCGTGCGCTACGTCATCATCGGCCAGGTGCTCATCGTGGCCGTGGTCTTCGACGTGCTCTACCGCCGTCGTGCGGGGGAGGCGGTATGAGCGCACCAGAATCTAGCGCACCGCTGGTCGAGCTGCGTGGCATCCACAAGGCCTTTGGCGGCGTGCACGCCGTGGAAGACGTGAGCCTGAGCCTGCACGCCGGTGAGGTGGTGGCGCTGCTGGGCCACAACGGCGCGGGCAAATCCACCCTGATGAAAATGCTCGCCGGTGCCTACCCGATCGACAGCGGCGAAGTGCGCATCCAGGGCGCGCCGGTGCAGATCCACACCCCGCACGACGCCCAGGCGCACGGCATTGAGACCATCTACCAGACCCTGGCCCTGGCCGACAACCTGGACGCGGTGGCCAACCTGTTTCTCGGGCGCGAACTCATGACGCGCTGGAACACGCTGGACGACCACCGCATGAACGCCGATGCACGCAAGGTGTTTGCCCGGCTGAACAAGAACTTCACCAACATCCGCGTTCCGGTGCGCCGCCTCTCGGGCGGGCAGCGCCAGGTGGTGGCGATTTCGCGCGCGCTGTACTTCAACGCCAAGATCCTCATCATGGACGAGCCCACCGCCGCGCTGGGCCCCGAGGAAACCGCCATGGTGGGGCGCCTGATCCGCCAGCTGAAATCGGAGGGCGTGGGCATTTTCCTCATCACCCACGACATGCCCGACGTGTTCGCCCTGAGCGACCGCCTGGCGGTGATGAAGAACGGCCGCCTGGTCGGCGCCTACCGCAGCAGCGAGGTCAGCGAAGACGAGGTGCTGGGCATGATCATTGCCGGGAAGCGACCTGCCAACGTGGCACAGTGCGAGCGCCTTTAACTTTACCGCTGACACCCGCCATGCACCCCACCGCCGACCAACAACTGCTCAAACGGCTCAACCGCGCCGCGCTCCTGCGCCAGCTGCACCGCCAGCAGGGGCTGTCGCGCGCGCAGTTGGCGCAGGCCAGCGGCCTGACCAAATCGACGGTGAGCCTGCTGGTGCGCGAGTTGCTGGACGAGGGCTGGCTGCTGGAGGCCGAAAGCACCCTGGCCCAGGGGCTGGGGCGCCCGTCCACCCCGCTGCAGCTCAATGGCCGCAACCGGGCCCTGCTGGGCGTGGAAGTGGCGGTGGAATGCCTGCGCGTGGTCGCGGTGGCGCTCGATGGGCGCGTGCTGCACCAGCAGGAAGTGCCCCTGCCCGACACCGGCGTGGCCACCGTGTGCCAGGCCGTGGCGCAGGCGGTGGCCGAGCTGCACTCCCAGCTGGGCCGCGAAGGCTGCAGCTGCGCCGGACTGGGCCTGGGCGTTCCCGGTGCCTTCGACGAGGTGCAGGGCACGGTGCGCTTTGCCCCCAACCTGGGCTGGCGCGACACACCCTTTGCCGCGCTGCTGCGCACGGCGCTGCAGGCGCAGGGGCTGGGCGCGCTGGACCTGCACATTCAAAACGAAGCCGACACCGCCGCCTTGAGCGAATACGAGTTCGCCCCGGACGAGCAGGCCGGCTCGCTCATCTTCGTGACCTGCGGCGCGGGCGTGGGCGCGGGCATCGTGCTCAACGACCGCCTCTTTACCGGCAGCCAGGGCATGGCGGGTGAAATCGGCCACAGCGTGCTGCAAGTGGATGGGCGCGTGTGCTCCTGTGGCCGCCGGGGCTGCGCCGAAACCTTCTTTGGTTCGCGCGCCCTGAGCAGCCGCGAGGCCGCCCAGGGCGCCGGGCGCTACCTGGGCGTGGTGCTGCAAAACCTGTGGACCACCTTCAACCCCAGCACCCTGGTGGTGGGCGGCCCCTCGTGCGACCGCTACCCGGCGCTGGTGGAAAGCGCCCAGCACACCCTGGCCCGCTACGCGCAAGACGCTGGCATCGAAGCGCCGCCCGTGCGCGTGGCGCGCTACGGCCAACTGGCCTCGGCCGTGGGCGCTGCCGCGCTGGTGCTGCACCACCTGCTGCGCCCGCTGCCCAACCCCGTTTTTCCCACTGCGGCTCCGCCCGCCTGACACCCTCCCACGCCATGTACCTCGGACTCGACATCGGAACCTCGGAAGTCAAAGCCCTGCTGCTCGACGACGCCCAGCGCGTCATCGCCGCCTGCGGCGCGCCCCTGGAGGTACAGCGCCCCGCGCCCCACCACAGCGAACAGCACCCCGCCGACTGGTGGCAGGCCTGCTGCAGCGCACTGGCGCAACTGCGCGCCCAGGCCCCGCAGGCCTACGCTGCCACCCGCGCCATCGGCCTTTCGGGCCAGATGCACGGCGCCGTGCTGCTCGATGCGCGCGCCCAGGTGCTGCGCCCCGCCATTTTGTGGAACGACACCCGCAGCGCCGCCGAGTGCCGCACCCTGATGGACGCCGTGCCCGCACTGCCCCAGCGCTGCGGCAGCCTGGCCATGCCGGGCTCTACCGCGCCCAAGCTGCTGTGGGTGGCGCGCCACGAACCCGCGCTGTTCGCCCGCGTGGCCAAGGTGCTGCTGCCCAAAGACTATGTGCGCTACCGCCTCAGCGGCGAATACGTGAGCGACATGTCCGACGCCAGCGGCACCGCCTGGCTGGACGTGGCCCAGCGGCGCTGGGACGAAGAGCTGCTGCAGGCCTGCGGCCTGCAATCCCGGCACATGCCCGCGCTGGTAGAGGGCGATGCCGTGAGCAGCACCCTGCGCGCCGACATCGCCGCCGAGCTGGGCCTGCGCGCAGGCATCCCCATTGCCGGGGGCGGGGGCGACAACGCCGCCAGCGCCGTGGGCATGGGGGCCTGCGAGGCCGGTCAGGGCTTCCTGTCGCTGGGCACCAGCGGTGTGCTCTTTGTGGTCACACCCCGGTACCAACCCAACCCGCAGGCCGCCACCCACGCCTTCTGCCACGCCCTGCAGGGGCGCTGGCACCAGATGAGCGTCATGCTCAGCGCCGCCAGCGCCCTGCAATGGGCCAGCACGCTGCTGCGCGAACCGGTGGCCACACTGGCCGAGCGCGCCGCCGCGCTCAGCCCGGCCCAGCGCGCCAGCGCGCCGCTGTTTTTGCCCTACCTCAGCGGCGAACGCACCCCGCACAACGACGCCCATGTGCGCGCCAGCCTGCACGGCATGGACATGCAGTGCGACGCGCCCCAGGTGGCCTACGCGGTGATGGAAGGCGTGGCCTTCGCTCTGCGCGACGGGCTCTGCGCGCTGCAGCAGGCCGGGTGCGAGGCCCGCGAACTCAGCGTGGTGGGTGGTGGCGCGCGCAGCGCGTTCTGGACCCAGATGCTCGCCTCCTGCCTGCAGGTGCCGCTGTGCATTTCCAGCGCCGCCGCGCACGGCGGCGCCCTGGGGGCGGCGCGCCTGGCATGGCTGGCCGACGGCGGCCTGCCCAGCGACGTCTGCACCCGCGACGCCCACCCCACCCGTTTCACCCCCGACGCGCAGGAGCACGCCCTGCTGCTCCCCCGCTACCAACGATTTCGCACCCTTTACCAACCCGGCGCGGCCCTGCCGTCCCATTGAACCTTTCCGAGGAAACCATGAGCGACTACTTCCATCACATCGCCCCCATCGCCTATGAAGGCCCCGACTCGCGCCACCCCCTGGCGTTCAGGTGGTACGACGCCGATCGCGTGGTGCTGGGCAAGACCATGCGCGAGCAACTGCGCTTTGCCGTGTGCTACTGGCACAGCTTCTGCTGGAACGGCTTCGACCCCTTTGGCTACGACGGCACCTTCGAGCGCCCCTGGCAGCGTGTGGCCGACCCCATGCAGGCGGCGCTGACCAAGGCCCACGCCGCATTCCAGTTCTTCAGCAAGCTCGGCGCGCCCTACTACTGCTTCCATGACCGCGACGTCGCCCCCGAAGGCGCCACGGTGGCCGAATCGGTGCGCAACCTGCGCGCCATGGTGGACGTGCTCGGCGAGCTGCAGCAAAGCTCTGGCATGCGCCTGCTTTGGGGTACGGCCAACCTGTTCAGCCACCGCCGCTACATGGCCGGCGCCGCCACCAACCCCGACCCCGAGGTGTTTGGCATGGCCTGCCTGCAGGTGCGCGAAGCCATGGACGCCACGCTGCGCCTGGGCGGAGAAAACTACGTGCTGTGGGGCGGACGCGAAGGCTACGAGACCCTGCTCAACACCCGCATGGGCCAGGAGCTGGACCAGCTCGGGCGTTTTTTGAACATGGTGGTGGAATACAAGCACCGCATCGGCTTCCGGGGTGCCATCCTGATCGAGCCCAAGCCGCGCGAGCCCTCCAAGCACCAGTACGACTTCGACACCGCCACGGTGTACGGCTTCCTGAGCCGCTACGGTCTGGAAAAGGAAGTCAAGGTCAATATCGAGGCCAACCACGCCACGCTCAGCGGCCACAGTTTCGAGCACGAGGTGGCCACGGCGCTGGATTTGGGCATCTTCGGCTCGCTGGACATGAACCGCGGTGACATGCAGTGCGGCTGGGACACCGACCAGTTCCCCAACAACGTGGCCGAAACGGCGCTGGTGCTCTACCTCATCCACAAGGCCGGTGGCATGGGCACGGGCGGCCTGAACTTTGACGCCAAGGTGCGCCGCCAGTCCATTGACGCCGAAGACATGTTCCACGGCCACATCGGTGGCATGGACACCTGCGCACGCGCGCTGCTGGTGGCCGAACGCATGCTGGCCGACGGTGCGCTGGACCGCCTGGTGCAGGAGCGCTACGCGGGCTGGAGCCAGCCTTGGGCGCAGGACGTGCTGCAGGGAAGAAGCAGTCTGGACAAGGTCGCAGAGCGCACCCTGCACAACAACCAGGACGTGCACCCCCGCTCTGGCCGCCAGGAGTTGCTGGAAAACCTGCTCAACCACTACCTGTAAGCCCCCAAGGCGCAGCGAACACACCATGGCCTCCAGCGAGCACCTGTGCCTGGGCGACCTGCACGCCCATGTAGTGCCGCAACTGGGCGGAGCCCTGGCCTCGTTCTACTCCCTGGAGCACCCTGGGGCCGCGCCCGTGCACTGGCTGCGCCCCACCCCGGCGCAGGCCTGGGCCAGCGCCAACCCGCTGGAGTTCGCCAGCTTCGTGCTGGTGCCGTGGTCCAACCGCATCGCCAACGGCTGTTTCAGCTTTGAGGGCCTCCGCGTGCAATTGCCCCCCAGCCCCTGGGGGCTGGGGCCGCACAGCCTGCATGGCCTGGGCTGGATGCAGGCCTGGCAGGTGCTGGAGCGCGGCAACGCCCACATCCGGCTGCGCTGGCGCTACGACGGACAAGACGCCTGGCCCTGGCCCTTCGAGGCCACCCAGCATTACCGGCTCGACGCGCGTGGCCTGCGGCTGGCACTGTCGCTGCGCAACACCGGAACGTGCAACATGCCCGCCGGGCTGGGACACCACCCTTACTTCCCCCAAGACCCGCAAGGCAGAGGCGCCCTGCTGCGCGCCCAGGTGCGGGGCATGTGGGCGACCGGCACAGACACCCTGCCCCTGTACCTGATGCACGACCACGCGGTGCTGCGCGCGCTGCCGCGTGGCCTGCGCCTGCGCGAGCACGTGGTGGACACCCACTTTCCCGGCTTTGCCAGTCAGGCCCTGATCCATTGGGACGACGGGCGGGCCCTGGCCCTGCACACCAGCCGGGCCCTGCACACACTGGTGCTGTACACCCCGCACCAGGCCCCCTTCTTCTGTGCCGAACCCGTGAGCCACAGTGCCGACTGGCTCAACCTGCGCCACCGGCCGGAGTACGCCCCGTGGGCGCTGGGCGGCCACATCCTGGCGCCTGGCCAGGTGCTGCATGCACAGCTGCGCTTCGACCCCTTGACCCTGCCGCTACATCCGCAAGCCGTACACATGCGCCCCGCCCGCGCGCACGCCGCAGCCTGAAAAAGTGTTTGCAACCGTTCTGGAAACGCTCCCGGAGTTCGCCGACAGGCGCAAAGCGCTGGCGCCTATGATGGAGCCGCCATGAGCCCCACCACCGCGCCACCGGCCTGGAACACCCTGCCCAACGCCCCTGCCCCGGGCAGCGTGCTGGGGCACCTGGCCGCACTGGACGATGGCGCCGCCGCCGTGCACACTTGGCCCGACACCAGCGCCCAGCCCGACAAACCCTTTCGCTACCTGCTCACCCGCAGCGGTGCCCAGGTGCGCGCATTCGTCAACCGCTGCGCCCACTTCGGCGTGCCCCTGGCGCAGACACAGGAACACCTGCGCTCAATCCCCCACCAGCGCATCACCTGCAACGTGCACTACGCCCACTATGGCTGGAACGATGGGCGCTGCCTGGGCGGGGAATGCGCGGGCGAAGGCCTGCTTCCCATCCCGGTGCAGGTACGGGACGACGGCAGCATTTGCGTCAGCGTGGGTTGAAATCAGAAGCAACCGCGGAGGTTGGCAGAATGGGCGCATTTGGCGAGGAAACCAGCTATGCGACTCGTGGGCATTCTTCTATGTGTTTCTTGCCTCACGGCACATGGGCAAAACGGCGCAGAGGGTGGGCGATTCCAGCCGATGGAGGGTGGCGAACAAGTCAAAGATGCCCGCACCGGGTTGGTATGGAAGCGGTGCCCAGAAGGCAAACAATGGACAGGCAATCAGTGCAGCGGAACGGCGACGCAGTTTGGACTGGATGCTTGGCTGCTCTTGGCCGATAGCCAGAAAGCATGGAGGGTCCCCAACATCAAAGAGCTGGCCAGCCTAATGACCTCCCCGGAGCACGTCGACTGGCTGGGCGCCGACAAGATCGGTAGTTACTGGAGCTCCACACCCCATGTCGGTGCCCCAAGAACCGCATGGTTTGCGGACCTTCGTACTGGAACGGCATCTGTGGCGCTGCGGCACGCCAGCCTGAACCTCCTACTGGTTCGAGAAAGCACCCAAGATCTGTCTGCCTCACGTCCGATTCATGACACCGGGGTGAGTAACCTACAGTGCATATCATTGAACTCGGACGTCCTGGTTCCATGCGACCGTGCCAACACAGGCGCAGGCGCCGCACTTCAAGATGGAGTTTTGGGTCGAGCTTCTGCCGACAGCAACACAAACGACGGGCAACACGGCTTCAGCTTCTCACACGTGAAGCGGCCTGATGGATCTCCCTACGCCATCTCAGAGTGCGTATACGACAACGTGACGGGACTGGTTTGGGAAGGTAAACCCAGCGATGGCAGTGTGCGTGACTACCGCAACCGCTATACCAACTACAACGACACGCAGCAAGCACAAACGACCGTCGGAAGCACAGTTGCTCACCCCACACAAGAGCAGATCGCCCATGAAACCAACGCCTTCGCGTATGTGCAGTGGGTGAATCGGTCAGGTCTGTGCGGGTTCTCGGACTGGCGCCTGCCAACCGTTCAAGAGCTATTTGGGCTGACGGACCTCGGCATGGGCTCCGCGCCCGTGGCAGAACCGACGTGGTTGAGTAACACGAGCGGGCAATGGTTCTATTGGACTTCTGATCCTTCCTGGTTCAAACCCAGCTTGGCGCGAACTGTCACGTTCAGCATGGGACGTGTTGGCGGCACCACACGAAGCACCCCCGGTCACATCCGCCTGGTGCGCGGTACGCCCTAAGGACGTGTTCAAAGTCTCTACTTGGGCCCCAGGGCCCGCCCCGGGGGCGTCCCCGGCCTACGCCCCGGTCCCGCAGACCTGCGCCTGCCCCAGCAGCCACTGCAGGCCCGCCAGATGCTGCTGGTCATGGCTGCACAAGTAATGCGCCAGGCTGCGCACACACACCGCGCCGTAGCCCTCGAACACCGCCGTGCGTGCCCACTGCGCGGGGGTCAGCCCCTCCAGCAGCGCCAGTGTGCGCATGCGCGCGGCCCGAAAGGCGGCCAGGGCCGCCGCCGCATCGGACTGCCCATAAGCCCTTTGCCGTGCCAGCGCGTAGGTGTCGATGGACGCCAGCACCGGGTGGGGTTCGGTGAGCGTGCGCTCCAGCCGGACATGGTAGCCATCGGTCTCAATGTCACGCACGTGGCACACCTGCTCGATCGCGGTCAGCGCTTCGCTGGGAATGCCTTCCCACGAGGGCGGCGCCCAATGCCGGAACTCCGGTGCAAAGGCCGCGTAATGCGCTTCGAGCTGCCCGGGGAAGGACCGCAAGGCGGCCAGGGTGATGGGGCTCATGGCCTACCAGCCTCCTTTTGCAGCGCCTGCAAGGCCGACGCCATCAGCCCCTGCCCCGCTGCGCCGGGCTGCGCTGAGGGCTGCTGTACAGGGTTCATTCGCTGTCTCCTTCAATAGGCGCCAAGGCACTCCAGACGCTACTTTTTTTATAGCACCACCATGATGCCCTGTCCGGGCCAGGGGTATATTTCGCCCCCAAACGACCGGACGCACGATGAAAGTCTCTGAGCTGCAGCACGAACACGCCCCCCTGCCCGAGCTGGCCACTGCCGGGATCGAGCCCCGCACCCTGGTGCTGCTGGGCGCGGGGCAGACGCATGTGCAGGTGCTGGCGCAGCTGGCACGCCAGCCGCTGCGCGGGGTGCAGGTGGTGCTGGTGGCGCCCCACGCCCGCCAGCTCTGCGCCCACAGGCTGCCCGCCTGGGTGGCGGGCCGCGCCCAGGAGCAGGACTGCGCCATTGCATTGGAGCCGCTGGTGCAAGCCGCCGGGGTGCGCTGGATTGCCGCCCACGTGGTGGGCCTGGACGCCAACGCCCGCAGCCTGACGCTGGACCGGGGCGCCAGCCTGCGCTTTGACTGGGCCAGCATCAATACCGGCTTGGTGCAAAACCGCGACACGCTCGAACAACACTTGCCCGGCGCCCGCGCCTACGCCCTGTACCTGCACCCGCTGGAGGGCTTTGCGGCCCTGTGGCCGCGCGTGCTGTCGCTGGCGCAGGAGCGCCCCTTGCGCATCGCCGTGATCGGCGCCGACAGCGCTGGCGCCGAGCTGGCGGCGGCGCTGCGCGAGCGCCTGGGCAACTGCGCCATCACGCTCGTGGCCCCCGACGGGGTGTGCCCCCAGTACCCCGCAGCCATGCGCGCGCGCCTGGAACAGACCCTGCGCCGCCAGGGCGTGACGGTGCTGCACGACCACGCGCTGGCACTGCAGGAAGGGCGCGTGGTGCTGGGCTGCGGCGCGCACCTGGCGTGCGACGTGCCGGTGCTGACCCTGGGGCTGCAAGCCCCGGCCTGGCTGGGGGCCAGCAGCCTGGCGCTGGACGCGCAAGGCGGCGTGGCGGTGAATGCGCAGCAGCAATCCACCAGCCACCCCCAGGTACTGGCCGTGGGCGGCCTGGGCCAGGACGCGCGCGACGCCGACGCCACCCGCGCCGGTGCCGCGCTGTGGCACAAGCTGCAGGCGCTGACCCAAGGGCAGGCGCTGCGCGCGCACCCCGCACCGCGCCGTGGGCCGCAGTGGCTGTACGCCGGGCAAGGCCAGGCCATCGCCCACTGGGGCCCCTGGTGCGCGCAGGGGCGCTGGCTGGGCTGGTGCAAGCAGTGGCTCGACCGGCACCAGCAGGAGCGCTGCACGCGCGCCTGAGCCCGCACCCGCACCCGCCTCACCTCACCTCACCTCACCTCACCCTCAGCCCAGCTCAGATCAGCTCAGCTCAGCTCAGCTCAGCTCAGCTCAGCTCAGCTCAGCTCAGCTCAGCTCAGCTCAGCTCAGCTCAGCTCAGCCCAGCCCAGCCCAGCCCAGCCCAGCCCAGCCCTGCCCTGCACTGCACTGCGCAGGCACACGCTGCGCTGCTCAACGCGCCAGCGTGCCATACCACTGGCGCCACTGCTGCGGCGTGTTCCAGTGCTGGCCGGTGGTGCTGACCAGGGCGTGCTGCACCGCCTTGCGGTTGTCCACGGGCGCTTTGTCCAGCAGTTCGAGCAAAGTGGGCACGGCCGCCGCGTCCTTGCGCTGGGCCAGGGCCTGCAAGGCGGCGCGGCCAATGCGTGCGTCTTCGTGCGCTGCCAGGCGCTGCAGGTGCCATCGCGCCGCATCGCCCGGAATGAGCGCCAGCGAGGCCAGCGCCCCCAGGGCCTGGGCCGGGTTGGCCTGGGACTGGCGTGCCAGAAAGTCGGCGCTGGCCGGGTCGGCCAACTGGCCCAGCGCGTCCAGCGCGAGCTGGGCCAGGCGGTTGTCGGCGCTGGCGGCGGCCTGCTGCAGGTCTTCGCGGGCCTCGCGCGCCTGCAGCACGCCCAGCGACCAGGCGGCGCCCCAGCGCCCGTCGCCCGCCGGTTCGGCCAGCACCTGGCGCAGCAGCAGCACGGCGCGCGCATCGCCCAGCCAGCCCAGGGCCTGGGCCAGCACCTCGCGATCGGTCTGGGCCGGGTCGGCCAGCACGGCCTGCACCGGCTCCAGGGCGGCCGCCACCTTGCGCCGCCCCAGGGCCAGCGCCGCTGCAGCCTGCGCCGGGGGGCGCTGCAAGGCGCGCAGCAACTCGGCGTTGCTGCGCGGGTGGTCCAGCCCCACCAGCACATCGGCCGCCGCGAAGCGCACGCTGCGCTCGGCATGCGCCAGCAGGGGCCACAGGCGCGGTGCGGCGCGCGCGCTGCCGATGGCGACCAGGGCTTGCTGGGCGTTCTCGCGCCCTTTGTCGTGCGGCGCCGCCAGGGCGTCGGCGAGCAGGTCCACCGCGGCTTCGCTGCGGATGCGCCCCAGGGCCAGGTAGCTGGCCCAGCGGGTGGGCGAAGGTTCGCTGTGGCGCGCCAGGTCCAGCAGGTAGTCCTGCGCGGCACGCACCTGCAGCTTGCCCAGCACCATGGCGTAGGTCTTGGCCTTGGCCGGATCGTGCGGGCCCTGCGCCTGCTGCAGGATGCGCGGCCCCAGGTGCGCCGCCTGCATCGCCACCAGGGCCTGCACCGCCTGCAGCCGCAGCACGTCGTCCTCGGCGTCCAGGTAGGGCAGCACGGCCAGGGCAGCCTGTGTATCGCCCATGCGGCCCAGGGCGTCGAGCACCACGTCCGCCCCCACCCCGGCGGACGGTTGCAGCAACTGCACGATGGCGGCGGTCGAAGCGCGGTCCTGCCAATCGGCCAGGGCCAGGGCGGCGGCAGCGCGCACATTGGGCGCAGGATCGCTGGCCAGCAGGGTGCGCAGGGGTTCCAGGCTGGTGCGGTCCTGGGCCTGCGCCAGGGCCAGCACCGCCTGGGCACGCTGCAGGGGCTGCTGCGCGCCCAGTTGCGCGCGCCACTGCTCCACGCCCGGCGCTTCGCTGGCCGCTGCCTGCTGCACCGGCAGCGCCTGCCACCACAGCACGGCCAGGGCCGAGCACGCCAGCAGCGCCACGGTGGTCAGGATGCGGGCACGGCGGCGCGGGCCTGGCGCAGGGCTTCCAACTCTTTGTTCCATTGCTCCATGTCCTTGGCAGCGATCGCACGCTTGGACGCGCTGGGCTGCCCACTGGCCAGGTAAAAGGCCAGCAGCTGCAGCCGCGACTCCAGTTCGCGGATCTTGTCGTCGAAATACTGGCGCTGCTGCGCCGGGTTGGCAGGGGCAGCGGGCGGCTCCAGCGGCTCCTGCCCCGGGCTGGCATAGCGCTGCGCATGCTGCTGCGCGGCCAGCCGCGTCGCCACGGCGGTGGTGTCGTCCAGGCGCGCGCGCGCAGCCCGGGCCTGCTGCGCCGTCAGGGGGGCCTGGTACTGCGCGGGCAGGTACACGTTGTCGGGGTGCTGCTGCGCCAGGCGGCTCCACTGGGCCTGCACCTCGGCCTGGTGCGCTGCGCTGGGCTCACCCTGGCGCAGGTGCGGCCACAGGCGCAAGGCGTCGTCCTGCGCTGGCGGCGGCGCCTGGGCCGGGGCGGGCGCGGCCTGGGGCGCCACCTGCCCCAGGGCGGCAGAGAAAAAGCTCCCCGGGCTGCCCACTTCCGGCACGGCGCGCGCACCCGCCTGCGCGCCGTCCTGCGGCCCGGGGTCCGCCCCCTGGCCCAGGTAGGCCAGCAGCAGGCCCGCCAGCGCCAGCAGCGCGCACAGGCCCAGCACCTGGCGGCGCTTCATGGCGCGCCCTCCCCCACAGGCTGGCGCAGGGCCGAGGCGCCAGCCACGCCGCCCGAGCCCAACACGCCCACGCGCGCAGCCGCCCCCGCAGCCGGGCGCGACCGCCCTGCCGGGAACGGGCTTTGCACGCAAGACACCATGGCGCAGCGGGCGGTGTGCGCCATCAGGCGAAGATGCCGATGACCCAGGAGATGAACTGCCCGAACAGGTTGTTCGTGAGGAAGTTCTTCAGGTCCACCGGATCGCGGTTGAGGCTGTCGTAAGACCAGGCGCTGTACTCCGACACCTTGGGGATGGCGAAGCCGTAGCGGGTGTTGATCGACTGGATCAGCTCATTGGCAAACACCGCGTGGCCCAGCATGTTGGGGTGCACCCCGTCCAGACCGAACAGGCCCGGCTGGTTGGGCAGCGGCCAATGCGCGCGCGCCAGGCCCGGCGCCGTGCCGTTGGGGCCGGTGATGGGGCGGCCGTTTTCGCGGATGTCGTCAAACACCACCTTGAGGTCGGCCACGGCAAAGCCCATGGCCGCGCCCTGGGCCTTGATGTCGGCGTTCATCGTGCCCAGGAACTGGCCGATGGCGGCGACCTCGCTGGCGTCGAGCACCTGGTCCGGGCTGGAGACGCTGCTGCGGTAGAAGGCCTTGAGCCCGCTGTAGTCGGCGCGGCCCGAGGGGTCGGTGTAGGGCTCCAGGTAGGCGATGGAGCTGACGTTCGGGATGGTGAACAGCACGCCCCCCTGGACGCTGCCGATGGCGCCGACACGGCGCATGGTCTCCGTGAAGTCGCGCTTGAAGCGGTCCATGTCCAGGCAACTGGTGCTGGTGTACAGGGCGGTGCACAGCACATGGTTGGCCGCCGCGGTGCCGAACAGGAAACTGGGGCGCACCTTCTCCATGATCTCGATCTGCGTGCCCGCGTCGCGCAGGCCGAACTGGTGGAACTTGTCGGGCTCCTGGCAATCCGCCACCTCCACCCAGCGGTAGGTGAACCAGTACCAGGTCTTCCAGTACCACTGGCGTTCCATCTTGCGCGCGCTCACGTCGGCGCACTTGCCGCTGGTGCGCAACACCGAGGTGTATTCCGCGCCGGTGATGCCCGCGTGGGTGGGCAGCGCCACCGTGGCGCCATTGCCGCCGATGATGGAGCTGGCGATGCAAAAGGGGCCGCAATTGAGCTTGAGCACGTCCTCGAAATTGAGGTAGGGGCCTTCGAGCACGTTGTAAGACAGGCCCGCACCCGCCTGCTTGCTCACCAGCACCGGGTAGGCCCAGTCCTGGGTTTTCTTCTCTACCGTGGCGCCAAAGAAGCCCTGCGAAAGGGAGTCGCCGATGACGCCCGGGCGGGCGAACATGTCCTGCTGGGTGGCCGCCTGCGCCACCGCCGCCAGCGCAAAGGCCGTTGCCAGCCCCGCGCGCTTGAACCAACTGGATGCCAACATTTTTTGTCTCCTGGGTTTGCCGGCCCTTCACGGTCCCGGTCGGCGCGCATGGTACGCAGCAAAACGAAAAGAAACGATCAGGAAAAAACCCTTGTCGCACGAGCGACACAGGCCCACGCGTGCGCCCGGGCCCGGGCGCCGGGGTGCGGGGAAAACCGGCTTCCAGAGCCAAAACGGTACTTCGCGGTACCAATCCGGCCCCGATTTAGAGAAGCCTCTCCAGGCCCGCTATCGGATTCCTGAATTGACACCCGGCGCGAAGCGGTATAGCGCACGGCAGAGGCCCCGACAGGGCCGCCAAGATGCAGGGCTTTTTTGGCACTTGGCCCGCGTGGGATATGGAGATGCAGCTATAAAAACAATAGCATTCAGGACCCGGCGCCGCCAGGCGCTGGCCAGTGCACGGTGAACACCGTGTGGCCCTCGGCACAGTGCGCCTCGATGCTCCCCCGGTGCGCCTGCACGATCGCCCGGGTGATGGCCAGGCCCAGGCCCGCCCCCTCGCCGGGCCCGGCGCCGTGGCTGCGCCGTGCCGGGTCGGCGCGGTAAAAGCGTTCGAACACCCGCGCCAGCTGCGCCTCGGGCACGGTGCCGGGGTTGCGCACCTGCAGCGTGCAGCCGCGCGCATCGGCCTGGATGTCCACCTGCACCTGTGCGCCCGGCGCCGAATACTTGATCGCGTTGGAGAGCAGGTTGCTCAGCGCCCGGCGCAGCATCAGCGCGTCACCCGCCACGCTGCCCTGGCCGCTCAGGTGCAGCGTCACCTGGCGGTCCTCCGCCAGCGCTTCATAGAAATCGAACAGGTCCTGCACCTGCTGGCGCAGGTCCACCGCACGCGCCTGCTCCTGCACCCACTGGGTCACCTGGCCGTACTCGGCCTTGGCCAGGAACAGCATGCTGTCGATCATGCGCGAGAGCCGTTCGCATTCCTCCACCACCGACTCCAGGGTTTCGCGGTACACCTGGGCGTCACGCGGGCGCGCCAGCGCCACCTGGGTCTGGGTCAGCAGGTTGCTCAAGGGCGTGCGCAGCTCGTGCGCCAGGTCGCTGGAAAAGTCCGACAGGCGCGTGAACGCATCCTCCAGGCGCGCCAGCATGGCGTTGAGCGACAGTGCCAGTTGCTCCAGCTCTGGCGGCACGGCTTCGACCGGAATGCGCCGGTCCAATTGCTGCGCCGTCACGCTGGCGGCCTGCTCGCGCATGGCGCGCAGCGGGGCGAGGCCCTGGCGCGCCGCCAGCCAGCCCAGCACCCCCATGGCCACCGCGCCCAGGCCGACGAACCACCACAGCGAGCGCATCAGGTTGTGCAGGAACATCTGGTGGTGCCCGGTGTTCACGGCCAGGGCCACGTCCAGCGCCGCCGCACCCGGGCCCGGGCGCGCCATGCGCTGCGCCAGGCCGCGCAGCGGCACCCCGGCGTGCGACCAGTACACCAGCGGCGTGAGCGCAGGCGCGGGCGGCGGGTGCAGGAGTTCGGGGGCAAATTCCACCCCCGGGCTGCGCAGCAGGGTGCGGCCCTGCGCGTCGCGCACCAGCACCACCAGATCGTGGTGGCCGAGCAGGGCATTTTCCAGCGTGGCCTGCAGCGCCTGCGCCGGGGTGGCGGGGCTGGCCTGCACCAGCTTGGCCACCTGCTGCAGCTTGTCTTGCAGGGTGTTGCGGTCCAGGTGCTCGAAGTGGCGCTCGATCTCCACCCCGGTGCTCCAGCCCAGCACCAGCAGCACGGCGCAGGCGCCCAGGGCGAACAGCAGCGTCAGCCGCGCGCGCAGCGACAGGCGCAGCCTCATGGCCCGCCCGCCCCGGGCGCGCCGGGCGCCTCCAGCACATAGCCCATGCCGCGCACGGTGTGGATGAGCTTGGCCGCAAAGGGGTCGTCGATCTTGGCGCGCAGGCGGCGCATGGCGACCTCGATCACGTTGGTGTCGCTGTCAAAGTTCATGTCCCACACCTGCGAGGCGATCATGGAGCGCGGCAGCACCTCGCCCTGGCGGCGCAGCAGCAGCTCCAGCAGCGAAAACTCCTTGGCCGTGAGGTCGATGCGCTGGCCCTGGCGCGTGGCGCGGCGGCGGATCAGGTCCAGCTCCAGATCGGCGCACACCAGCGTGCTGGCCTCGATCGCCCCCTTGCCCCGGCGCAGCAGCGTGCGCACGCGCGCCAGCAGCTCGGCAAAGGCAAAGGGCTTGACCAGATAGTCGTCCGCGCCCAGCTCCAGGCCCTTGACGCGGTCCTCGATCTGGTCGCGCGCGCTCAGGAACAGCACCGCCGTCTGGCACTGCGCCTGGCGCAGGCGGCGCAGCAGCTGCCAGCCATCCAGGCCCGGCAGCATCACGTCCAGCAGCAGCAGGTCGAAGTCGCCGGTCAGGGCCAGGTGCAGGCCATCGAGCCCATTGTGGGCCAGCTCGGTGGTGTAGCCCGCTTCAGACAGGCCCTGGCGCAGGTAGTCCCCGGTCTTGGGCTCGTCTTCGACGATCAGGATTTTCATCGGCAATCTCTCTCTTCTTGCGTTCCCGCAGGGTTGGCACGGCGCCGGCCATCGAAGCCCCTGAAAGCCTCTCCCGCAGCGCGTCCGGCTGCCATTGTCAGCGCCCTGGAGGTACGCAGCCACCCCATGCGCTCAGAGCTGACACAAATGTAATGTCGGCGTCATGTCTGCAGGCGAGGACACAGCGTAAGCTGCCCCCCATGCCAACGCAAGGAGCGTGAACATGAACCCGATCTCACCCTGCACAACCCGGCGCCGCACCCTGCTGGCGCTCGCCCTGGGCCTGGGGCTAGGGGCTGGCGCAGCATCTGCCGCGCCGCGCCCCACGGTCGACGTCTGGAAAGACCCCAGCTGCGGCTGCTGCAAAGACTGGGTGGCCACCCTGGAGCGCGCCGGTTTTGGTGTGCGCCTGTTTGAAACCGGCAACGCCGCCGTGCGCACCCGGCTTGGCATGCCCCAGGCACTGGGCTCGTGCCACACCGCGCGGGTGGCGGGCTACGTGCTCGAAGGCCACGTCCCCGTGGCCGACATCGAACGCCTGCTGCGCGACAAGCCCCGTGCCCTGGGCCTGGCGGTGCCCGGCATGCCGATCGGCTCGCCCGGCATGGACGGCCCTGCCTACCAGGGGCGGCGCGACGCCTACGCCGTGCTGCTGGTGGGCCTGGATGGCAGCACCACGGTCTACCAATCCTACCCAGCCGCCAAGGGGACATCATGAGCGACACCACCCACTTCAGCACCCGGCGCGGCTTCATCGCCGCCAGCGGCTTTGGCGGCCTGGGCCTGTACGGCCTGTGGGCCGCCTACGGTGCCGCGCCGACCCCGCTGGCCCTGCTGGGCCTGGGCGCTCACTCTGAAAGTGCCCCCGAACCCGGCACCGGGCATGGCGGCCATGGCGCCGCCCCCGAACCCGAACCCGCGCCTGCTGCAGGAGCGCATGGTGGCCATGGTGGGGGCCTTGACGCCGGGCCCGACCCGCAGGAGTTCCTGCGCCAGACCCAGGAGTTCGCCCAGCGCTTCGCCCTCCCCGACGGGCGCATCCACCCGCGCCGCCTGGAAGCCGCCAGCGCCATGGCGGCCATGGCACATGCGCAGCAAAGCACGGACCCCGCCCCGGCCCCGGCCGATGCTCACGCAGGGCACGACATGCCCGTCGCCGCCCCCAACCCCCACAACGCACACGGCGCCAGCGCGGCACCGGCCAGCATGGCGCCAGACCCGCACGCGGGGCACGGCATGGCCGACGCCGCCAGCACCCCTGCCGCAGCGCCCGAGGCCCCCATCGACGTGCTCATGACAGCGGGCAAGTGGTACTACTTCCCCCAGTCGCTCAAGCTCGACGTGGGCCAGCCCTACCGCTTTCGCATGATGGCGGTGGACATCCCGCACGGCGCCTCCATCGCCTTCGGCGACGGCTCGCGCATGATGCGCCTTCCCAATGGCCGCGTGACCGAGGTGGCGCTCAGCTTCCCGCGCGCGGGCACCTATCTGATGCTGTGCACCTTGTATTGCGGCGAGGGCCACTCGCTGATGCAGGCGCGCATTGACGTGGAGTAAACACCATGGCCACCCCCACTTCCCCCTGCTGCAGCAGCCACGGCGCGCATGCGGCACCCGCAGGCCGCGAGCCGTCCGGAGCGCAGCCCCCCTTCCAGGCCTCCAAGCCCGTGCCCTATGGGCAGGGCCTGGCCGCCTTGCCCGCACAGGACCAGCGCCTGCTGCGCGCCATGCTCACCTGCGCCCTGCTGGCGCTGCTCATCGGCATCGGCGCCGGAGTCGCCACGGCCCTGGTGCGCGCAGGCTGGCTGCAGGTCGACCTGGCCAGCGGTTACCGCTACCTCACCGTGCACGGCGTAGGCATCTTCTTTTACTGGCTGTTCGTGGCGCAGACCGCCCTGCTGCTGGCGCTGGCGGCGTGCGAACGCGGTCCCGCCGGGCTGGCCTGGCGCGGCCTGGCCCGGGGCGCCTTCGGGGCCATGGCCCTGGGGCTGGCCTTGAGCATGAGCGGCGCTGCCACCGGCACACCGCTGCTGTACAACGGCGCCCCCGAGCTGGTGCGCGAGCAGCCGCGCGCGCTGCTGCTGTTCAACAGCGGTTACGTCCTGCTCGGCCTGGGCCTGCTGGCACTGCCCTGGGCGGCCCTGCGCACCCTGCTGCTGGCGCGCCAGGCGCGCGGGCGCTTCAGCGCCGTAGGTTTTGCCCTGTTCGCCTGGGCCGGCTTCCTGGTGGTGACGGGGTTTGCCGCGCTCTACACCTTTGCCCCCGGCATCGCCTGGGCGCTGGGCTGGGGGCCGTTCCCGGCCAGCCATGGCACGCGCTGGCACATCGTGTTCCACAACATGCACTACCTGCCGCTCATGGCCACCGTGATCCTGTGGTACGTGCTCATGCAGGTGCTCACCGGCGTCAAGTCCGTCTTTGGCGAGCGCTTTTCCAAGATCGTGTTCTCCATGTACCTGGTGTTCGTGCCGCCCACCTCGCTGTACCACATGTTCCTGGAGCCCGACCTGCCCCAGGTGGTGCAGGTGGCGGGCTCCATCCTGTCGCTGTTCGTGAGCGTGCCCACACTCACCGCCTTCCTCATCATCGTGGCCTCGCTGGAGGTGCATGCCCGCGCCCAAGGTGCCAGCGGCCTGTTCGGCTGGATCGCGCGCCTGCCCTGGCGCCACCCGGCCATGGCCGCCTGCGGCGTGGCGGTGCTGAGCATGGGCCTGGGGCTGGTGTTCGCCTTCGTGCTCATCCAGGGCCAACTGGCCCCGCTGCTGTCCGACACCTTCTTCGTGCCCGGCTACTTCCACTTCTTCACCGTGGGAACGGTCAGCATGACCCTGCTGGCCGCCCTCATGGTGGTGCTGCCCGCCCTGGGCGGCGCCCCCCTGTGGCGCCCCGAGCTGCTGCGCTGGCTGCCCTGGCTGGCCCTGGCCGGCCTGCTGGTGTTCGGCAGCGCAGGCATCACAGCGGGCTACCTGGGCGTGCCCCGGCGCGTCATGGACCTGTCCTACCAGCAGTTGGCCCCCGCCGCCTGGAAGCCACTCATGCTGGCGGTGGCGGTGGGCGGCAGCGTCATGGGTGCGGCCCTGCTGGCCCTGGCGCTGGCCGTGGCGCGCAGCGCCTTGCTGCGCGCCAACGCAGAGCCGGAGCCGGTGCCCGCGGCACTGGCGCTGCGCGTCTGGGCCGCGGTGCAGCCGGGCGCCCACACACGCGCCTGGGTCGGGCCGCTGTCGGTGCTGCTGCTGGTACTGGCCATGGCCGCCTTCTCCGCCCTGGGCTTTGAATGGATGCGCGCACTGCCCGTGGTCGCCAGCGGCGGCGGCGGGCACTGAGTGCTTGTGGAACACACAAGGAGCAACACCATGAACGAAGATTTCTGGCTCATCACCCCCATTGCCCTGGTCTGGGCGCTGCTGGGCGCAGCCTATGCCCTGGCCCCCTGGGGCGACATGATCGGCTACGCCTGGGTGTGGGGCTTTGGCGCCTTGCTGTTTTTGCTCCTGGGGGGCATATTGCTGCATTCCTCCCAGGGCGCAGCGCAGCCAGGAGACAGGCAGGAATGATGAGGTAGCAGCCCCGGTTTCTCTTTGCCTCGCGGGGCGGGCAGTATGCAAACCGAAAGGAGTACGCCATGCAAGCAGTCAAGAAAACCGCTGGGGGCCACGCCCGTGCCTGGGTGCTGGCCCTGGGCTTGGCCAGCGGCGCAGCGTGGGCGCAGCAAAGCGCCCCGTCCGATGCCGAGCACAGCGCCCACCACCCCCCTGGCGCCGCCGCTCCCGCACCGGCCCCCAAGGCCAGCGCCCCCCAGGCCGCCCCTTCCAAGGCCACCAAAGCAGCGCCCAAGGCGGCCCCCAAGGCCACCACAACCGGGCCCGCTGCCGGCATGAAAGCCCCCCCGCCGAATGAGCGCATGCAGGCCATGCAGGAAAAAATGCAGGCGCAGATGAAGGCCATGGACGACATGCACCAGAAGTTCATGGCCGCCAAGACGCCCCAGGAACGCAAGGCCCTGATGCCTGAACACATGAAGACCATGCAGGACACCATGGCCACGATGGACAGCATGGGCTCCGATGCGCCCATGGGCATGATGGGCGGCCCGGGCATGATGAGCGGCAAAGGCATGCCCGACGGCAAGGGCGCCATGGGCGGCAAGATGGCCGGCAACCAGGGCATGGCAGGCCCGGGCAAGATGGCGGGCAAGGGCATGGAAGGCGGCCCAGGCATGATGGCCGAAAAAGGCATGGGCATGATGCACATGGACATGATGGCCAAGCACCAGACCATGTCCATGCGCATGGACATGATGCAGTCCATGATGCGCATGATGATGGAGCGCATGGCGGCCTCCGACCCGGCGCCCTGATGCCGCGTCCCTGACTGCGCGCGTTGCGTGTTGGCACCTTTTTCGGGAGAACGTCCCATGGAAAACCACCACAGCGAGGGGGACCGCCCCCCAGGCTTCTGGTCATCCCGCTGGGCCTTGGGCTGGCTGGTGCTCGCGGCGGTCGCGGCCTTCTTCCTGCTGGCCGAGCACGGGGCCCATGTGCTGGGCGCCCTGCCCTACCTGCTGCTGCTGGCCTGCCCGCTGATGCACGTGTTCATGCACCGCGGCCATGGCCACCATCACCACCATCACCACCATGATCCGGGCACGCCCCCGGGCGGCGCGGCCCCGGGCACGCGGGATGCCGACCCAGGCCGCGGCACGGGCGCGGCGCCAGACCAGCGGGGTGCCCCATGAGCCCCCATGCCAATGCCTATGGCCTGTGGGGGCTGGTGGCGCTCAATGCCGCGGTCTTCATCCTGTTCGCCTACAGCTTCTTCAAGCCCGCCACGGCACGCGACTGGCGCAGCTTTGGCGCCTTCTCGGCCTTCATCGTGGCCCTGTTTGTCGAGATGTACGGCTTTCCGCTGACCATCTACCTGCTCTCGGGCTGGCTGCAGACCCGCTACCCCGGCCTGGACATCCTGAGCCACAACGCCGGGCACCTGTGGTCCACCGTACTGGGCGAACAGGGGGACCCGCATTTCGGTGTGCTGCACATCGCCAGCTATGTGCTGCTGGGGCTGGGGTTTTACCTGCTGTCCACGGCCTGGAACGTGCTGTACCACGCCCAGCGCAGGCACACCCTGGCCACCGCAGGCCCTTACGCCCGCATGCGCCACCCGCAGTACCTGGCCTTTGTGCTGATCCTGCTGGGTTTTCTGCTGCAGTGGCCCACGCTGCTGACCTTGCTGATGTTCCCCATCCTGCTGCTGATGTACGCCCGCCTGGCCATCACCGAAGAGGCGGAAATGCGTGCCCAGTTCGGTGCAGCGTTTGAGCGCTATGCCCAAAAGACCCCGCGGTTCTTTCCGCGAATGAATGGGAAGGAGTGAACCCATGCAAACCATAGAACTGAAGGTACAGGGCATGACCTGTGGCGGATGCGTCAAGCGCGTCACCAAGGCGCTGCAATCGGTTCCGGGCGTGACCCAGGTGGAGGTGGACCTCGCCAGCGGGCATGCCCGCGTGCAAGGGCACCTACCTTCGGGCGCCGAAGCGCTGATTGCGGCATTGGCCCAGGAGGACTACCCGGCGACTGTGGCGCTTGGCGGCGATTCCGCCACCGCAGTAAAACAAGCTTCGGGTTGCCATGGCAAGAGTGGCAGCCAAGGCGGATGCTGCTGCCACTGAGCACCACCCCATTGTGTGCAGGGAGCGCCCATGAACAACACGAACCCACACACTGGTCCTGCGCATGACCATGTGCATGACCATTCCGCCCACGCACACCACGCGGGGCACGCCATGGCCAGCGTTGCGCCCGCTACGGATGCGCCCCTGAAAGACCCGGTCTGCGGCATGACCGTCACGGCCCAGTCGCCGCACCACGCCGAACACATGGGCCACAGTTTTTTCTTTTGCAGCGCCAAGTGCAAGGCCAAGTTCGATGCCAACCCCATGCAGTACATGGGGGCGCCCGCTGCCACGCCGCCCCAGCCGTCGCCCGAACTACCGGTGGCAGAGGGAACCGTCTACACCTGCCCCATGCACCCCGAGGTGCGCCAAGACCACCCCGGCAACTGCCCCAAATGTGGCATGACGCTGGAGCCGCTGCTGCCGACGCTGGAGGACGATGACAACCCGGAGCTGCGCGACTTCCAGCGCCGCTTCTGGTGGACCTTGCCGCTGACCGTCGTTGTCACCGTGCTGGCCATGTTCGGTGAAGGCTGGCACCTGATGGACATGCGCCTGCAAACCTGGGTCGAGTTCGTGCTGGGCACACCCATCGTGCTCTGGGCCGGCTGGCCTTTCTTTGACCGTGGCTGGCGGTCGGTGGTGCTGCGCAGCCCCAATATGTGGACGCTCATCGGGCTGGGGACCGGCGCCGCCTACGTCTACAGCGTGGCCGCCACCCTGGCGCCGCAGGCCTTCCCGGCGTCCTTCATTTCCATGGGGCGCGTGGCGGTGTATTTCGAGGCTGCCGCAGTCATCATTTCGCTGACGCTGCTGGGGCAGATCATGGAGCTCAAGGCGCGCTCGCAGACCTCGGCCGCCATCCAATCCCTGCTGGGCCTGGCGCCCAAGACCGCACGCCGTATCCGAGAGGATGGCAGCGAGGAAGACGTGGCCCTGACGCACGTCCACATTGGCGACGTCCTGCGCATCCGCCCCGGCGAAAAGGTGCCGGTGGACGGCGTGGTCATCGAAGGCCGCAGCGCCGTGGACGAGTCCATGCTGACCGGCGAGCCGGTGCCGGTGAGCAAGCAGGCAGGCGACAAGGTGATTGGCGCCACGCTCAACACCAGCGGCGCCCTGGTCATGCGCTCAGAACGCGTGGGCTCGGCCACCGTGCTGGCCCAGATCGTGCAGATGGTGGCCCAGGCGCAGCGCTCCAAGGCCCCCATGCAGCGCATGGCGGACGTGGTGGCGGGCTACTTTGTGGTGTCGGTGGTGGGCATTGCCCTGCTCACCTTCTTCGCCTGGGGCCTGTTCGGGCCGTCGCCGAGCTGGGTCTACGGGCTGATCAACGCCGTGGCCGTGCTCATCATCGCCTGCCCCTGTGCGCTCGGCCTGGCCACACCCATGTCCATCATGGTGGCCACCGGGCGCGGTGCCACCCAGGGCGTGCTGTTCCGCGATGCCGCCGCCATCGAGAACCTGCGCAAGGTGGACACCCTGATCATCGACAAGACCGGCACCCTGACCGAGGGCCACCCCTCGTTTGACCGCGCCGTGGCTGCGCCCGGATGGGAGGCCGACGAAGTGCTGCGCCTGGCCGCCAGCCTGGACCAGGGCAGCGAACACCCGCTGGCCGAAACCATCGTGCGTGCGGCACGCGAGCGCGGCATGGCCCTGGACAAACCCGAGGGCTTCGAGTCCAGCTCTGGCATCGGGGTGCGCGGCACGGTGCAAGGAAAGCAACTGGCGCTGGGCAACACCACCCTGATGGAGCAGGCGGGCGTATCGGTGGCGGTCTTGGCGCCCCAGGCCGAAGCCCTGCGTGCCGAGGGCGCCAGCGTGATGCACTTGGCGGTGGATGGCGTGCTGGCCGGCCTGCTGGCCGTGTCCGACCCCATCAAGGCCAGCACCCCCGAGGCGCTGGCCGCCTTGCGCGCCGCAGGCCTGCGCATCGTCATGGCCACGGGCGATGGCCACACCACGGCCAAGGCGGTGGGCGCCAAGCTGGGCATTGACGAGGTGCATGGCGAAGTCAAGCCGCAGGACAAGCTGGCCCTGGTGGAGCAGCTGCAGAAAGCAGGCTGCACCGTGGCCATGGCCGGTGACGGCATCAACGACGCCCCGGCCCTGGCCCGCGCCGACGTGGGCATTGCCATGGGCACCGGCACCGACGTGGCCATGAACAGCGCCCAGCTCACCCTGGTCAAGGGCGACCTGCGCGGCATCGCCCTGGCACGCACCATCTCGCAAGACACCGTCGCCAACATGAAGCAGAACCTGGCCTTTGCCTTTCTCTACAACGCACTCGGCATTCCGGTGGCGGCAGGCGTGCTGTTCGCCTGGACCGGCTGGCTGCTCTCGCCCCTGATCGCCGCCTTGGCCATGAGCCTGAGTTCGGCCTCCGTGATCGGCAACGCCTTGCGCCTGCGCGCGCGCTGACGCCCCCCGGCCAGAGACCAAACCATGGACAGCCCCGCCGCCCCTCCAGCCACGACCCGCCTGGCCGAGGGCGTGGTGCAGGTGCCTGCGGCGGTGGAGCAGGTGTTTGCCCACCTGGACGACGTGCGCCACCTGACGGCGCACATGGAGCAGCCGTCCTGGCGCATGCTGTGGGGCTGCATGCGCACCACCACCGACGCACGCCAGGGCCGCGCCCTGGGCAGCCATATCCAGTTGGAAGGCGCGGTGCTGGGCCTGCGGCTGGCGCTGGACGAAGTGGTGGTGGAATACGCGCCGCCCTGGCGCAAGAGCTGGAAGACCGTGGGCGAGCCGCGCCTGCTGCTCATCGGCCCCTACCACATGGGCTTTGTGCTGCACGCCCTGCCCGCAGGGGGCACCCAGGTGCAGGTGTGGCTGCGCTATGCCCCGCCGCAAGGCCCTTGGGCGCGGCTCTGGGCCCGTGGCCTGGGGCCGTGGTACGCCCGCTGGTGCGTGCGCCAGATGCTGGCCGTGGCGCAGGGTCTGGGGTCCGACGCGCAAGGATGATCCGGTCGCTTTACAAGACCGCGGGCAGTGCCCACACCAGAAGGCCCAGGAGCAGCACATAGGTGGCAGCCCACGCCGCATACAGCAGCTCCATGGGCGACCCAGCCAGCACCCTTGCGTAGCCCCGGCCCGGTGCACGCCACAGCCGTGCCAGGGCGTCCTGGCGCAGATTCGGGCGCTCCAGCCAGTCGCTCAGCACATGGTAGCCATCGTAGTCCAGCAGCGGGTTGAGGTTGAGGAACACCGCCACATAGGAAAGCGCCGCAAACAGCCAGGCCGCCGCGCCCGCCTGCGCATCCAGCAGCGGAGCCAGCAGGGCCGCGCACCCGGCCAGCAGCAGGTTGGCGCCCATGCCGGCCAGACCAACGCCGATGCGCTGCCACTTCCCCGCCAGCCACATGTCCGAGGTATCGACAAACAGCACCGGCGTCACCCCATACCAGCCCAGGCCGACACGCTCCACCCTGCGGCCACAGGCCTTGACGGTGAGGGCATGCCCGGCCTCATGCGCCAGCAAGGCAAACAGCCCGGCCGGTAGCAGCCACACCATGGCGGGCAAGGCCCCGGGGGCCGAAAGAGCGCGCAGCGCGGGCGCTGCGTACCAGGCAAACACCGCCATGCCCGCCAGGCTGAGCACAGCCATCGCCGCCAAGCACAGCGGTGTGAAGAGCCGGTGCATGCCCGCGCCATACCAGCGCGATATCCAGGGGTCGCAGTGGTTCAGCGCCATTTGCCAGTTCAATGCCGCGCGCACTGCGTGGGCCATGGGCTGCCACCATGCGGCAGGGCCACGGGTCAGTGCATGCACATCCGGCGCCAGGCTGCGGACCTCGACAAAACCCGCCAGCGCCAGCGTTTGGACAATCGCCGCCACCATATCCGGGGCAAAGCGTTGGAAGCTCAGAAAGAACTCAATCGCCAGCGCGCGCAGATCGCGCGCCCCATCGAGCCGCTCCCATACAAAGCGACCCTCGGCAGAGAGCCGGAAATAGCGCCCCTGCTCGGGGTCTTTCAGCACCGTGAACGGCGTGCCGTCGGCCGACTGGCTCTCGAAGACCTCTATGCCACGCTTGCGGCGCGGACGTTCGCGCAGCCGCAGCATGCTCAGGCAGGCGCTGGCCACGCGCGGATCCTCGCCCATGGCCGCCAATACCGTGGCGCGGTGCAACACCATCAGCTCCGATGCCTCCAGCGCCTGCACCGTCGCGTTGCGCGGATCGCCGGTCAACAAAGCGGCCTCGCCAAACAGCGCCCCCGGCTCCAGTGGCACGGGCGGCTGGCCCTCGCGCAGCACCTGCAACCGCCCCGACACCAGGCAGTAGGCCGTGTCGCCCGCCTCTCCGGCGCGGATGACGGTGTCTCCCGCAGCCAGGTGCAAGTCCTGGGCATGCTCCGCCAAACGCAGCAAGGCACCCTGGCTGCCATCCGAAAACGGGGTGGACAGCCTCAGGAAACGCAAACGCAGCAGGCGCCGTGCGCTGCTTTGCAAAAGCTCCTTGAGCGCGGGGTGGTCTTGCAGCAGTTTCTTGAAAGCCTCGGCACTCAGGCTCAGCAACACCAGTTCGCTGCGCGAGCGCACCGTGGCCGTACGCCGCGCGTCGGGTGAGAGCAAGGCAATCTCTCCAAAGACATCCTGTGCATGCAGACTGCCCAACGGTACCTTGCGCGCGCTGACCTCTGCCTCCCCTTGCGCCACGACATAGAAGCGCTCACCCACCTCGCCCTCGGCCACCACCAGCGCACCGCATGCATGCCGTTCCTCCTGCATGCTGTCGGCCAGCGCTTGCAGCGCCGGTTCCGGCAACTCCGACAGGCCCGCCACGCCGGCGAGCAGTTTCAGCCGTGGTGTGCTGTGACCGCCCGGCGTGCTTTCTTTCATGTCACAGCAGGCTGGCTCGGGTCACCAGTTCCTGGTCCGGGAGAGTCCAATCCACGCTCAGCATCGCCGCCTTCTCCTCGTCGGAGAGCTGCAATCCCATGCCTGCCAACGCCGCCAGCGGATCCTCGCGCACCGCGCCACGGAACGCCGCATCGCTGTTCCAACGGTCCATCAGTCGGCCCAAGGTTTCGTGGTTCATGGCGTTCTCCTTTCACATCGCGTGACTGGTCCGTGCTGCCAGTTCCTGATCCGACAAAGACCAATCGATGGTTTTGATGGCTGCCTTGTCTTCGTCCGAGAGCGGCAAACCCATGTCCGCCATCGCGGCCAGCGGATCGCTTCGCACCGCTGCGCGGAATGTCGCATCAGCGTTCCAGCGGTCCATCAGTCGGCCCAATGCTTCTTGGTTCATGCTTTTTTCCTTTCCTGCTGCGTGAAGGGCGCCTCATCACCGAGGCGGGTGGCCGCTGCCGGTGTGGCACGCGGATTGGGTGTTGCTTCGTTGCGTGCCGGGGGCTCGGGTCCATCGAGCAAGGCCACGAGGCGGCTGTGCCCGGGCTCGCGCGATCCGGCGCGCTGCAAGGCGCTGCGGCCACGCTCCACATACATCTGTGCCACCAAAGCCGCCATGCGGATGGCGCCGGAGTCGAGCAGACGGCGCCGCACCTCATGCTGGGCTTGCAGATCGGTGCGGGCCTGCGCCAGCAGTTCGATAAAACCTCCGCGCCCCGCCCCCGCCCGGTGCAGGTGGTAAGCAATCGGCAGGGTGCGGTTGCCGCTGGCAAGGTCGCGGCACCATTCGTCATGGCACACCTCACTCAAATCGCTCTTGATCTGTGCGGCAACGCCCAGCGCGCGGCCATAGTCACCCCAGGCTGCGACCACTTCGGCGCCTGCCCCCGCAGCCAACGCGGCCCACTCGCAATACAGGGCCAACTGCTCGCCGCTTTTGCCGCTCACCGAGGCCAGCACCAGATCGGGATCCGGGTGCTCGGCGCCCACCAGGGCCAGATCGAGTTGCTGCCCGGCACCCGCCAGCAGCATGCGCTGTGCCAACAGCGCCAGCATGGCCACCACGGTGTGCGCTGGCAGCGGCAGGTCGGCAACCAGCCCTTGCGCAAAACTCAGCACGGAGCTGACGCCGACCAAGGTCTGCTGCGCGGGCGCAACCCCCTCCCACTGTGGCTGGCAGTCGCCGTCGGCAAGGTCATCGAGCACGTCCAGGCCACCAAATACAAAAGCGCTGGCGGCAGAGAGCGGAACCGACAGCGCCGGGTCACCGCCCGCTGCGGCAGTGACGTCGAAGGGAAGGTCTATGAAGGGCATCCACCCGAGCCGGGTGGCGGCCAGGTCCGCCTGGCGCGCCACGCCAGCCACCAGCCGATCGGACAAGGCGCGGTAGGGCCCCGCAGGCAGATGCCTGCTCACCGCCTCCTGCATCGCCGACTGCACTATCCGCAACCGGACTTGCAGCGTCGGGGGCGTGGGTGGTGCATGCATCGTGGCGCTCCTGCGATGGGGAATACGGCCGCAAAGACCGGCTTCCTGGATGGCTGGTGGGCGGGCCTAAATATAGGCCTGATCACGCCCCCCCACAATCCTTTTGCGCGTCAGTGCTCCCAACTCAGCACGGCGTCCAGCCCCTGCACCGTGCCATCGTCGGCCACCCGGTTGATGAGTTCGATGCGCGCGTGCATCGAGGTCGCGATGTCCAGGCAGATGGACAGGCCCAGACCCGCGCCCGCCACCCCTTTGACGGCAGCAAAGGGCTGGAACAGCCAGGCGCGCATGGCATCGTCGATGCCGGGGCCGCAGTCCCACACCACCATTTCGGTGCGCCCAGGGCCCTGGGTAAAGCGTATGCCCAGTGTGCCCCGGGGGGGCGAGTGGCGGATCGCATTGGCCAGCAGGTTGCGCACCAGCTCACCCGCCATCCAGGCATTGCCCCGCACCTCGACCGGGGCGGCGGCTTCCAGCGAAAACTCCAGTTGCTTGGCTGCAATCAGCGGCGACATCTCCAGCACCGCTTCGCGCGCGATCTCGTCCATGCACACCGGGTGCTGCTCGCTGGGCTGGCGCATCTGCTCCAGCCGGGCCTGGTTGAGCAGTTGGTTGGCCAGGTGCGTGGCGCGGTCCACCGTGCGCAGCATTTCCGCCACCACCAGGTGGGCGGGCGCGTCGCCGCACAGGGCCGATTGCAGTTGCGTCTTGAGCACCGTCAGGGGGGTGCGCAACTGGTGCGAGGCGTCGGCCACGAAGCGGCGCTGCTGCTGCAGCAGCTCGTGCTGGCGCGCCAGCAACTGGTTCATTTCGTCGATCACCGGCTGCAGCTCCTCCGGCCCGCGGCTGGCCAGGCGCGAGGTGTCTTGCGCCGAGCGCTGCTTGAGTTCGTCGCTCAAGGCATGCAGCGGGCGCAGCGCGCGGTGGGCCACCAGCCAGACCACGGCGCTGATCAGCGCCATCAGCAGCAGCTGGCGCGCCAGCATGGCCTGCAGCAGCGCGGAGGCCGTGACCTGGCGCGCCTCCAGCGTCTCGCCCACCAGGATCAACGCCACGCCCTGGCCCTGCGAGGTTTCCACCGCCTGGTGCACCGCCGTCACCTGCACGCGCTGGCGCCCCACCTGGGCGACGTAGCCGTAGCTCAGCCCCGGCGAGCGCGCCACCTGCTCGTCGGGCGGCAGCGGCAGCTCAGCGTCGCCCGCGATCTGCTGGCCGTCAAATCCGATCACGCGCCAGTACATGCGGCTGCCGCCCGCGCCTTCGAGCGCTTCAATCAGCGCCAGCGGCACGTGGATGGTGAGGCTGTTGCGCTCCACGCGCAGCAGGTCGCCCATTTGCTGCGCCGTGGCCCGCAGCAGGCGGTCGTGCGCAGCGGCGGTGGTGCGCACCATGCTCTGGTACAGGCTCAAGGTGTCCATGGCCATGAACAGGGCGATCGGCCCCAGCGTCCAGGCCAGCAGGAAGTTGCGCAGCTTGCCCGCGTGGGCCGATGGCTCAAACCAGCGGCTCATGCCGCGCAGCCTGCGGGCGCGGGCGACGCGGCCTCGCACAGCAGGTAGCCGACACCGCGCAGGGTCATGATCTCGGCACCGCTGCCCGCGATCTTGCGCCGCAGGCGGTACACCACCACTTCGACGGCATCGGCCTGCACCGCCTCGCCGCTGGGGAACACCAGGGCCAGCAGCCGTTCCTTCGACACGCCCTGGCCGGGCTGCACCATCAGGGCCTTGAGCAGGGCGCTTTCGCGTGGCGACAGGTCCAGCGGCTTGCCCTCGCGAAAGCAGGCGCCCGAGGCCTGCTCGTAGCGCAGCGTGCCGCAGCGCATTTCGCGGTCGCCGCCCTTGCGCCGGATGATGGCGCGCAGCCGCGCCTCCAGCTCGTCCAGGTCGAAAGGCTTGGCCAGGTAGTCGTCGGCGCCCGCGTTCAGGCCCATCACCCGGTCGCCCACCGCGCCGCGCGCGGTCAGGATCATGACCGGGGTGCTGTTGTCGGCGTCGCGCAGGCGCTGCAGCACGCGCAGGCCGTCAATGCCGGGAATGGAGAGGTCCAGCAAGATGGCGGCAAAGTCGTGGTGTTTGGCCAGCTTCAGGGCCTCGATGCCGTCACCGCAGCCCACCACCTCGAAGCCCCGGCGCACCAGCACGCGCTGCAGCACGCCGCTCAAATCAAAATCGTCTTCGACCAACAGTATCTTCATAGACCCCCGAGATTGCCCCAATTTGCGCCGCCCACCTACGGGAAAAGCACTAGGCGTTTTGCAAGCAGTTTGACAGCTTGCGGAAAGCGCACCGACAGCTGGGCGTGGACGCCTGCCGGGGCAGCCCCTAAATTCCTCCCATCGATTCCCACCCCCGCAGGAGACAACATGATGCAACGTTTGATGTGGGCCACCCTCGTGTGCGCCACCAGCTTGACCCCAGCCCTGGCCCAGGACAGCTGCGCCAACCGCGGCGACCTCGACGGCCAGTATTGCGACGCCAACAAGGACCTGGTGGCCGACACCCCCAGCGACCCGGCCAAGCTCAAAACCCCCAACACCCTGGTGTTCACCTACACCCCGGTGGAAGACCCGGCGGTGTACGAGAAGATTTTCAAGCCCTTCACCGAACACCTGGCACAGTGCACCGGCAAGCGCGTGGTGTTTTTCCAGGTGCAGTCCAATGCCGCCGAGATCGAGGCCATGCGCGCCGGGCGGCTGCACGTGGCAGGCTTCTCCACCGGGCCGACCGCGTTTGCCGTGAACATCGCCGGGGCCGTGCCCTTTGCCGTCAAGGGCTATGCCGACCGTTACCAGGGCTACAACCTGGTGGTGATCGTGAAGAAGGAAAGCGCCTTCCACAAGCTCACCGACCTCAAGGGCAAGAAGCTGGCACACACCTCGCCCTCGTCCAACTCGGGGCACATGGCGCCCATCGCCTTGTTTCCCAAAGAGGGCCTCACACCCGACAAGGACTACAAGATCCTGTTCTCGGGCAAGCACGACCAGTCGGTGCTGGGCGTCAAGTCGGGCGACTACGACGCCGCGGCGGTGGCGTCCGACGTGTACGAGCGCATGGTGCACCGGGGCGAGGTGCGCGAAGACGAGTTCCGGGTGATCTACCGCAGTGCCAAGTTTCCGACCTCTTCCTTCGCCTACGCGCACGATCTGGAGCCCAAGTTCCGCGACCGCATGCTGCAGTGCTTCCACGACTACCGCTTCACGGGCGAAATGCAAAAGGCCTTTGACGGCGCGGACCGTTTCTTCCCGATCAGCTACCAGAAGGACTACGCCGTGGTGCGGGAAGTGGCAGAGGCAGCGGGCGAGAAGTTCAACCGCGCCGCCTACGAACGTGAGGCCGCCAAGGCCAAGAAGTAAGTGGGAGTTCGCATGGTTCACGCACTCGACATCGAGGGTCTGGTGAAGGAGTACCGGCGCGGCCAGCCGGTGCTCAAGGGCATTCACTTAGGGATTGAAGGCGCGGGTCTGACCGCCATCATCGGCCCCTCGGGCACCGGCAAGTCCACCCTGCTGCGCTGCATCAACCGGCTCATCGACCCGACCCAGGGCGCGATCTGGTTTACCTCAGAGGGGCGGCGCACCAACCTGGCGACCCTGCGCGGCAGCGCCCTGCGGGCCAGCCGGCGCCACATCGGCATGGTGTTCCAGGAATACAACCTGGTCGAACGCCTGACGGTGATGGAAAACCTGCTCACCGGGCGGCTGGGCTACCTGAGCGCCTGGGACGCCTGGCGGCGCAAGTTCCCGAGCCAGGACATCGAGCGCGCGTTCGCGCTGCTCGACACCGTGGGCCTGGCGGCCTTTGCCAACCAGCGCGCCGATGCCTTGTCGGGCGGGCAGCGCCAGCGCGTGGGCATTGCACGCGCCCTGATGCAAAGCCCGCAGGTGCTGCTGGCCGACGAGCCGACCTCGTCGCTGGACCCCAAGACCTCGGTCGAGATCATGACGCTGCTGCGCGAGCAGGGGCGTGCGCGGGGCATTCCGGTGCTCGTCAACATCCACGACGTGGAGCTGGCGCGGCGTTTTGCCGACCGCCTGGTGGGCATGTCCGGCGGGCAGGTGGTGTACGACGGCGACGCCGCCGGGCTCACCGACGCCACGCTCAAGCGTATCTATGGCGGCGAGGATTGGCTGTCATGAGTGCCGCACGCCTTGGCACCCCCTTTCGCCCGAGTGCGCTGGCGCGCTGGGTGGGCTTGTTGCTGCTGCTGTACGTGGCCTATGCGCTGACGCAGTTGAACTTCTCCTGGCCGCGCTTCGTCAGCGGCCTGGAGCGTGGCGCGCACCTGCTGTCTCGCATGTTCCCGCCCGATATGGGCAAGGGCGACATCCTGTGGACCGGGCTGGTGGAGAGCATGCAGATGGCGGTGCTGGCCTCGGTGCTGGGCATTGCCATCAGCCTGCCGCTGGGGCTGCTGTGTGCGCGCAACCTGGTGCCGCAGCCGGTGACCTGGGTGGCGCGCGCCGTGGTGTCGGCCTGCCGGTCGCTGCACCCGGTGATCGTGGCCATCTTCTTCGTCAAGGCCGTGGGCTTTGGCGCCATGGCCGGGATACTGGCGCTGATGGTGGCCTCGATCGGCTTCATCGGCAAGCTGTTTGCCGAGGCCATCGAGGAGATCTCGCCCAAGCAGGTGGAGGCGGTGCGCGCCACGGGCGCCTCGTTTGCCAACGTGGTTCTGTTCGGGGTGCTGCCCCAGGTGCTGTCGCGCTTCGTGGGCTTTGCCACCTACCAGCTCGATTCGAACCTGCGCAACTCCACCATGGTGGGCATCGTGGGCGCGGGCGGTATCGGCGGGGCCCTGTTCTCGGCATTCCAGCGCTTTGACTACGGCTTTGTGTCCACCATTTTGGCCAGCATCGTGGCCATCATCGTGCTGGGCGAGCTGCTGACCAACAACGTGAAGAAGGTGTTCCATGTCTGAGGCGGTTCTTCCCCCCATGGCGCAGGCGGCGGGTGTGCCCGCGCGCGTCTGGCAGCGCTACACGCCGCTGCAGCGCTGGCTGCGTTTCGGCGTCTGGCTGGCCATCGTGGCGGCCATCGTGCAATCGGCGCGCCACGTGGAGATCATTCCGGAGTTCTTGTACGACGCGCCCGAGCAGATGGGCGATCTGTTGCAGCGCATGTGGCCGCCAGACGCGGCGCACTACCCCGAATCGGTGCACGCCGCGCTGGTCGAGACCCTGCACATCGCCTCGCTGGGCACCCTGCTGTCGCTGGTGCTGGCGGTGCCGCTGGGTCTGCTGGTGGCGGGCAACCTGACGCGCAACCGGGCGGTGAATCTGTGCGCCCGCGTGCTGCTGGTGGCCTCGCGTTCGGTCAACTCCCTGGTCTGGGCGCTGCTGTTCCTGGCCGTGTTCGGTCCCGGGCCGCTGGCGGGCACGCTGGCCATCGGGTTTCGCTCGGTGGGTTTTGTGGGCAAGCTGCTGGGCGAGGCCATCGAGCAGGCCCCCCCGGGCCCGATCGAGGCCCTGGAGGCGGCGGGTGCGGGCTGGTTTGCCCGCATCGGCTACGGCTACTGGCCGCAGGTGCAGCCCGCGTTCTGGTCGGTGCTGCTGCTGCGCTGGGACATCAATGTGCGCGAGTCCGCCGTGCTCGGGCTGGTGGGGGCCGGGGGCATCGGCATGGTGCTGGACACCGCCATGAACCTGTTCCAGTGGGACCGCGTGGCCACCGTGCTGCTGGCGGTGTTTGCCGTGGTGCTGGTGGCCGAGGTGGTGGTCACGCAGGTGCGCAAGCGGGTGCTGTGAGCGATGCGACGCATGGACCCCAGCACCGGGCACGCACCGGCCTCCCGCGCTGACGGGGTGGTGACGCGCGCGCAGCTCTTTGCCCGCCTGGCGCAAGGCGGGCTGTACGACCTGGCCGTGATTGGCGGGGGCGCCACCGGCCTGGGCGTGGCGCTGGACGCTGCGGCGCGCGGCCTGCGTGTGGTGCTGGTGGAGTCGCACGACTTTGCCAAGGGCACCTCCTCGCGCGCCACCAAGCTGGTGCATGGCGGCGTGCGCTACCTGGCGCAGGGCAACATCGCGCTGGTGCGCGAGGCCCTGCACGAGCGCAGCACGCTGTTGCGCAACGCGCCGCACCTGGCCCAGCCGCTGCCTTTTGTGATGCCCTGCTACCGGCACTGGGAGACACCGTTGTACGGCCTGGGCCTGGCCCTGTACGACGCCTTGGCGGGCAAAGCGGGCCTGGGGCGCACGCAACTGCTGGGGCGGACGCAGACCCTGCGCCACCTGCCCACGGTGCGCACGCAGGGGCTCAAAGGCGGCGTCAAATACTGGGACGGCCAGTTCGACGACGCGCGTCTGGCGCTGGCCCTGGCGCGCACCGCGGCGGCGCACGGGGCGCTGGTGCTCAACTACTGCGCCGCCACGGGCTTGCGCCACGTGGGCGGCAGGCTGGTGGGCCTGGACTGCGAGGACCGCGAAACCGGCCAGCGCTACGCCATCGGGGCGCGCTGCGTGGTCAATGCCTGCGGCGTCTGGGTGGATGCGCTGCGGCGCATGGATGGCGCAGCCACGGGTTGCGAGGCCGCCGCCATGGTGGCCCCGAGCCAGGGCGTGCATGTGGTGGTCGAGCGCGACTTCCTGCCCGGCGACCACGCCTTGCTGGTGCCCAAGACGGCCGATGGCCGGGTGCTGTTCGCGGTGCCCTGGCTGGGCAAGCTGATTCTGGGCACCACCGACACCCCGCGCCAGGACCTGGAGCGCGAGCCGCAGGCCTTCAAGGACGAGGTGGACTTCATCCTGCGCGAGTCCGCGCGCTACCTGAGCCGCGCGCCCACCCGCGCCGACATCAAGAGCACCTGGGTGGGCCTGCGCCCGCTGGTCAAGCCCCCGCAAAGCGGCGGCGCCAACACCAAAGGGCTGAGCCGCGAGCACACCGTGCTGGTCAGCCCCAGCGGCCTGGTCACGGTCACGGGCGGCAAATGGACCACCTACCGCGCCATGGCAGAAGACGTGCTCGGCCAATGCGTGCAGGCGGGCCTGCTGCCCGCGCGCGCGGGCGTTTCCACGGCGCAGCTGCGCCTGGTGGGCGCCGAGGCGGCGGGCGCCGGGCATGCCCGGATCAGCGACGCACCGGGGCTGCACACCTATGGCAGCGAGCAGGCGGCGGTGCTGGGGCTGCCCGGAGCGCAACACCTCTTGGGCGGCGGCCTGAGCGAGGCCATGGTGCGCTTCGCAGCGCGCCAGGAGTACGCCCGCACGGTCGAGGACGTGCTGGCGCGGCGCTCGCGGCTGCTGTTCCTGGACGCACGCCTGGCGCTCTCGCTGGCACCGTCCGTGGCGGCCATCCTGTGGCAGGAGACCGGCGTGGACCCGCAGGAAGCGGCTTTTTGCGCACTGGCGCGGCGCTACCTGGACCCACCCGCATGAGCGAGCGGTGCTGCGGGGCGCTGTGCCCCAGGGTAGGTCCTGCGTCGTCGCACTGACACATAGCCGTCATGCGGGGTGCGTAGGCTTTTTGTTGTGTTCCTTCTTGTTTCTCAACCCAGAAAGAGTCTCATGACCGTATTTACCCATTCCCCGGTACAGAAATTGTGTTTGTGGGCCCTGGCGGGCGCCAGTGCCCTGCTGGGCGCGTGCAGCCAGATGCCCCAGGCGGCGTCCAGCGCCTACCCCACCCTGGACGGCAAGGCGCCGCTGGTGATCGGCCACCGCGGGGCCAGCGGCTACCTGCCCGAGCACACCCTGGAGTCCTACCGCAAGGCCATCGAGCTGGGGGCCGACTTCATCGAGCCTGACGTGGTCGTGACCAAGGACGGCCAACTGGTGGCGCGCCACGAGCCCAACATCACCGCCACCACCGATGTGTCCACGCGCGCCGAGTTCGCCCAGCGCAAGACCACGCGCCTGGTCGATGGCGTGAAGGAAACCGGCTGGTTTGTTACCGACTTCACGCTGGCCGAGCTGCGCACCCTGCGCGCCAAGCAGGCCAACGCCGCGCGCTCCAAGGAGTTCGATGGCAAATTCCTGATTCCGACCCTGCGCGAGATTCTGGACCTGGCCAAGACCGAGTCGGCCCAACGCGGGCGCACCATCGGCGTCTACCCCGAAACCAAGCACCCCACTTACCACGTGGATGCGGGCCTGCCCATCGAGCCGCGCCTGCTGGCGCTGCTGGCCGAGTACGGCTACACCAAGAAGGACTCGCCCATCATCATCCAGTCCTTCGAGGTGTCCAACCTGCAGGCGCTGCGCGGGCAGACCCAGCTGCGCCTGGTGCAGCTCATCGACGGCGACGATGTGGACGCGCAGGGCAACGTGACCCTGGCCGCGCCCTATGACAAGCCCTACGACTTTGCCCGTGCCAAGGACGCGCGCACTTTCAAGGACATGCTCACCCCGGCGGGGCTGGCCCAGATCCGCAGCTATGCCGATGGCATCGGCCCCTGGAAGCCCTACCTGGCCAGCGCGGCCTACCAGCTCGGGGCCGACGGCAAACCCAAGGACCTGAACGGCGACGGCAAGATCAGCGATGCCGACCGCGTGGCGCTGCCGCCCACCGAGGTGGTGAAGCACGCGCATGCGGCGGGGCTGTTTGTGCACGCCTACACCTTCCGCAGCGAAGCGCCGGGCCTGGTGTCGAACTACCAGGGCGACCCCAAGGCCGAATACAAGCGCTTTTACGCGCTGGGGGTGGACGGCGTGTTCAGCGACTTCCCGGATACGGGGCTGGCGGCGCGCTGACGCAGTCTTGCGAGGGTTTGGCTGGGGCCATGCGGTGCCCCGGCCCACGAACTTCTCCGCTGTCACACCTGTCGTGACAGAGGGTGTGGGCATCTGCCGGATGGGTGGTCATGGTCGGGGCCCTGCGCACGTCCCGGGTGCCGATGCGCGCGGGGGCGTGACCGACTTGGGCGTCTGTCCGAAGTGGCGCGCAAAGGCGGCGCTGAAACTGGCCGGGTGCTGGTAGCCAAGGGCATAGGCCGTCTGCGCCACCTGGCACCCCGATTGCAGCAGAACACGGGCGCGCTGCATGCGCATGTCGAACAGGAACTGGTGCGGAGTTGCGCCAAACAGATCCCTGAAGCCCTGTTTGAACTTGCACTCGTTGAGCCCGACGGTGGCGCTGAGGTAGGGAATCGTCAGCGGGCGGTCCATGTGGCTTTGCATCAGATCGCGGGCGCGCATGAGTTTCTCGGTGTCGGCGGTGCTCAGGCGCATGGAGTGGGCGGCAGGTGCTGCATCCGGCAGGAGCGGGCGCAGATGCTCGGCCGCAAGGGTCAGCGCGGCGATGTGCAGGTCCAGTGGCGCCGCCGCCCCGGGCGCCAGCAGTGGGCGCAGCAAGGCGCGGGACCAGGCCGCGGTGGGGCACTCGCCCAGAGGGCGTACCCCTTTGCGAGAGGCGAGGTTCGCCACTGCCGCATCGCCAAGATAGCGGGACAACGCCGTTGCATTCAGGACCAGCCGCAACTGGCGCACGGTTGTCTGCCCGCTGAAGCGCCGCTCGCCGCGGCACTCGTTGACAGCGGTGAGTGTCGTATGCCCGGCACGGAAGCGCAGGTGCAAACCATCCTCCGCCACGAAGCCGGATTCACCGGACAGGCCGAAGGTGATGACCAGCGTCGGACCGCTACCGCTCAGGACGCTCTCTTCGCTCAGTTTCTGTGCGGGGCGGTAGTGCGAGCGCACCAGGGTCAGCCCGTCGCCGAGCGCGGTGCGTTCAACCCAGCAATCGCCCAAGCGGCCGGGCAAGGCCACGCGCGCCGCGCCCGGACCCGGTGCCATGGGGCCCACCGGGTCTGCGGCGCGCGTGAAGCCCGCCATGGCGCTGTATCGCGCTCCCGTTTGCATACGAAATCCTCCTGGTATCACCCGTATTCCGTGCGAATGGTTCGCATCACTATATAGGATGGGATGCACAAGAACGCCACGCCGCACCAACCCTTTGATTCCCGCTCACTCCCGGGAGGAGGTTACGCCCATGTCTGCGCACCACACGCTGAATCCCGTCGATGCCCCCCTTGGCTCCGGTCCGACATCCCGCACGAAGGGTGCGCCCGGGCGCTCGGGGCGCACGGTGCTGGTCCTGGGCGGTTATGGCGCTGTCGGGGGGACGATCGCCCGGGTACTGTTGCAGCGCAGCGATTGTTCGATCCTGGTGGCGGGGCGCAGTCTGGAGCGGGCCCGGGCATTCGCCCGGTCCTTGGGGCCGCGGGTGACGGCGGTGGGACTGGATGCCGATGGATCCTCGGTATCTGCGGGTTGGCTCGCCCGCGCGGACGTTGTGGTGAACTGTGTCGAGGAGGTCAGCGCGCGGCTTGCCGCGCAGTGTCTGGCCGCAGGGGTTCACTATGTCGATGTCTCGGCAACAGCCGCGGTCCTGGACGAGGTGCACCGGGTATGGCGTTCAACGGGGGAGGCGCGCCCCAGCGCCATTTTGAGCGTCGGCGTTGCGCCCGGGCTCACCAATCTGCTGACCCGCTGGGCCCTTGACCGCCTGGGGCCGCTGGGGCAGGTGGACATTTCCATCGTCCTGGGTGCTGGCGAGGTGCACGGGCAGGCCGCCATCCGCTGGACGCTGGAGAATCTGGGCCGCGAGTTCTCTGTCGCAACCCGTGCCGGGCACAAGGTGGTGCGTGCCTTTGGCGACACACGGATCGCGCGGCTCGATGCTCCCCGCGGCAAAAGGAAGACGTACCGTTTTGATTTCTCGGACCAGCACACCCTGCCCCGGACGCTGGCGGTGGGCTCCGTTGCGACCTGGTTGTGTTTTGACTCCTGGCTTGTCACACAGGCATTCGCTTGCTTGGCACGCCTGGGGCCGCGCCTTCATCGGCGTGTGGAGCGGCTGGCGAAAGTCCTGGCCTGGGCTGCGGACCGTTTTCCGATCGGCGGCACCAGCTTCCTGGTGCAGGTCGACGCCATCGGTGGTGCGGGCCAAGGCGCAAGCTATGCCGTGCATGGAGATGGTGAAGCGTTCTGCACAGCGCTGGTAGCCGCCCATGCTGCTGCCAGGCTGCTGGAGGGCGGCATCCCGCCCGGAGTCCACCACATCGAAGAGGTGATGGGCCTGCAAGAGCTGTTGGAGGCCTATCCGCAACACCTTCGCTTGAGCGCCATGGAAACCCGGCAGGTGCTCTGATCGGCGGAGGGGGGGATGTAAAAAAAGCCTGCACGGCTCGCGCCTGCAGGCTTTTTCGTGTGGCTGCGCCCCGCAAGGGGGCGCAAAGGGCCGATTACATGCCCATGTCACCCATGCCGCCCATGCCGCCGGGCCTGGCGGGGGCTGCGGACTCTTCCTTCGGGGCCTCGGCCACCATGCACTCGGTGGTCAGCATCAGGCTGGCCACGGAGGCAGCGTTCTGCAGCGCGGTGCGGGTCACCTTGGTGGGGTCCAGAATGCCCATTTCGATCATGTCGCCGTAGGTGTCGTTGGCGGCGTTGAAGCCGTAGTTGCCCTTGCCACCCAACACGGCGTTCACCACCACGGAGGACTCGCCACCGGCGTTGAACACGATCTCGCGCAGGGGGGCCTCAATGGCCTTGAGCACCAGCTTGATACCGGCGTCCTGGTCGGCATTGGCACCCTTGATTTCGCCAGCAGCTTGCTTGGCGCGCAGCAGGGCCACGCCACCACCGGCGACGATGCCTTCTTCCACCGCAGCGCGGGTGGCGTGCAGGGCGTCTTCCACGCGGGCCTTCTTTTCCTTCATTTCGACTTCGGTGGCAGCGCCGACCTTGATCACGGCCACACCGCCGGCCAGCTTGGCCACGCGCTCTTGCAGCTTCTCGCGGTCGTAGTCGCTGGTGGCTTCTTCGATTTGCACGCGGATTTGCTTGACGCGGGCTTCGATGTCAGCGGCAGCGCCTGCGCCGTCGATGATGGTGGTGTTTTCCTTGGCCACTTCGATGCGCTTGGCAGAGCCCAGATCGGCCAGGGTGACCTTTTCCAGGGTCAGGCCGACTTCTTCAGCGATGACCTTGCCGCCGGTCAGGATGGCGATGTCTTCGAGCATGGCCTTGCGGCGGTCGCCGAAGCCAGGGGCCTTGACGGCGACGACCTTCAGGATGCCGCGGATGGTGTTGACCACCAGGGTGGCCAGCGCTTCGCCGTCCACGTCTTCGGCAATGATCAGCAGCGGACGGCCAGCCTTGGCCACTTGCTCCAGGGTGGGCAGCAGGTCGCGGATGTTGCTGATCTTCTTGTCGAACAGCAGCACGAAGGGGTTGTCCAGCAGGGCGGCCTGCTTTTCGGGGTTATTGATGAAGTAGGGCGAGAGGTAGCCACGGTCGAACTGCATGCCTTCGACGACTTCGAGTTCGTTTTGCAGGCTCTTGCCGTCTTCCACAGTGATCACGCCTTCCTTGCCCACTTTGTCCATGGCATTGGCGATGATGTCACCGATGCTGGCGTCAGAGTTGGCGGAAATCGAACCCACCTGGGCGATTTCCTTGGAGGTGGTGGTGGGCTTGGAGGCCTTCTTCAGCTCGGCGATCAGGGATTCGACAGCCTTGTCGATGCCGCGCTTGAGGTCCATGGGGTTCATACCGGCGGCTACATACTTCATGCCTTCGCGCACGATGGCCTGGGCCAGCACGGTGGCGGTGGTGGTGCCGTCGCCAGCGTTGTCAGAGGTCTTGGAAGCCACTTCCTTGACCATCTGGGCGCCCATGTTCATGAGCTTGTCTTTGAGTTCGATTTCCTTGGCCACGGACACGCCGTCCTTGGTCACGGTGGGGGCGCCGAAGCTGCGCTCGAGCACCACGTTGCGGCCCTTGGGGCCCAGGGTGACCTTCACTGCGTTGGCCAGGATGTTCACGCCTTCAACCATGCGTGCGCGGGCTTCGCCGCCGAAAACTACGTCTTTTGCTGCCATTTGTGGCTCCTATCTGATGTTGATTTGGCACCTGGCCCGCGTGAATGCTGGGCTGGGTGCTATGAAAACAATAGTATTTGGATTACTCGACAACCGCGAACAGGTCGTCTTCCTTCATCACCAGCAGCTCGTTGCCGTCGACCTTGACGGTCTGGCCGCTGTACTTGCCGAACAGCACGCGGTCACCGACCTTGACGTGCATGGCGATGACTTCACCCTTGTCGGTCTTCTTGCCGGGGCCCACGGCCAGCACTTCGCCCTGGTCGGGCTTTTCTGCGGCGTTGTCCGGGATCACGATGCCCGAAGCGGTCTTGGTTTCGCTCTCAACGCGCTTGACGATCACGCGGTCTGCCAAGGGACGCAGTTTCATGGATGACTCTCCTAGTGTTTTCAACAACGTTGAACAAATGCCAGTGTCTGGCGAAAAAGCGGTGCGGCGGGTGGCCTTGTTAGCACTCACCACATGCGAGTGCTAATGATATAGCCATTTGCGCCGGTTTCAAGGGCGCGGCCCGCACAAGGGTCAATGCACGGCACGCAGGTGGGCGGCGTCGAGTTGGGTGCGCACGGTCTGGCTCACGATGGTGATGAGCACGATGGCGCGCTGTTGGGCGTCGGTGCACTGGTAGATCGCCTCCAGCCCCGCCAGCGGGCCGGCATCGATGCGCACCGTCTGCCCGGGTTCGAAGCGGGGCGCGGGCGTGGCGTGCTGCTCGCGCCCGCGCAGCGCTTCGATCAGGGCGGCGTCCACCCGCGCCGGGCTGGTGCCGAAGCGCACCAGCCGGGTCACGCCCGTGGTGGAGTGGATCGGGCTCCAACTGGCGCCTTGCAGGCTGCTGTCGAGATGGATGAAGAGGTAGCGCGAGAACAGCGGCTCCTGCACGGTCTGGACCTTGTTGCGGCGCACGGCCTCGCGCTGGTACAGGGGCAGGTAGCAGTGGTAGCCCTGGCGCTGCAGGTTTTCCAGCGCCACCGACTCCTGGCGCGGTTTGGTATGGACGAGGTACCAGGCCCAATTCGCGCCTGGGCTCCCATGGGCCATGGCGGCGCTGTCGCGCTGGGTACTGCTGTGCAAGTCGGTCTGCCAATCCATTCACGTCTCTCCCTGTTGTGGCACGTGTCGAGTGTGTCGTATGCGCCTAGTCTACGCAGGCTTGATGGTGCGAGTTTACTGCCGCGTTACACCGGGCACACGAGGGGGCTGCCAATTCTGTGCAGCTCCGCCCGGACTTTTGCGGTACTGATTCACAGCGTAGCCCACGGTGGGGCTGAAGTGTTCGCGCCCCAGCACAGCCAGCGTTCCATAGTGTTCCAGCCGGTCACGCACCACGCCCTTCATGCCAGCGAAGCACAGGCACACCCCCTGGGCGGTGAGTTGGGCGCGCAGGCGCACCAGCATGTCCGCGGCGGTGAGGTCCACGTCCGAGATGGCGTCTGCCACCACCACCAGGCGCTGCGTTGGCGTGGGGGACTGCTCGGCCGCGCCCAGGGCACGGCGGAGAAATATCTCGGCATTGGCAAAAAACAGGGGCCCGTCCCAGCGGAACAGCACCAGGCCGGGCATGCGCAGTCCTTCAGGGTGGCGGCGGGCGTCGTGAAAGCCCTTGGTGCCGGGGACCCGCACCAGCTCCGCCGAATAGGGGTGCCAGGCGTTCCAGGCCAGCACCAACAGGGCCAGCGCGATGCTGAACACCACCCCCTCGATCACCCCCACCAGCGCCACCCCCAGAAAGGCAACCAGCGAGAGCACGAACTCCATGCGCCGCAGCCGCCACAACTGCGCCATGGCGGAAAAGTCGGCAAAGGACCAGCAGGCCCGCACCACCACCACCGCCAGCACGGCGCTGGGCAGGTCGTGCAGCCAGTGGGTACCCCACAGCAGCAAAGCGCCAATGGCCAGGGCGCCCGCCACCCCGCACAGCTGGGTGCGGGCTCCGGCGGCTTCCGCCACCGGGGTGCGCGAGGTGCTGGCGCTGACCGGAAAGCCCTGCCACAGCCCCGCAGCCAGGTTGCACACCCCCAGCGCCATGATTTCGTGGTTGGGGTCCACCCGCTCGCCATGGCGTTGCGCAAGCGAGCGCGAAAGCACACTGGTGTCGGTGAATACCAGCAGCGTGACCATGGCGGCTGCGGGCAGCAGTTGCACCACATCGGCCCAGGCCAGTGCCGGCAGGGTGGGCTGGGGCAAGCCCTGGGGCAGCAGGCCCACCACCGCTATGCCGCTGCGTTCGGGCAGGTTCCAGGCCGACGACAACAGCGTAGCCAGCACCAGCAGCACCAGAGGCCAGGGGGCGCCGGCAGACCAGCGCCGCCCCAGGGCCAGCAGCGCGAAACCGGCGGCGCTGACCAGAATGGTGCTGGCATGGCATTGGGCCTGTGCGATGGCCTGGGCCAGTTCCCACAGGCGCCCGGGCAGGGAACTGGCCTGGCTGTCCAGCCCAAGCAGGCGCGGGGCCTGTCCTACCACCACGGTCAATGCCACGGCGTTGAGAAAGCCCAGGCGGATGGGCTTGGACAACAGGTCGGCCAGCATGCCCAAGCGCAGCAGGCCCAGCAGCAGGGTCAGGGCACCGCACAGCAGCGCCAGCGTGGCAGCCAGCGCGGCGCTGCGCTGCGGATCCCCCCGGCCCATGCCCAGCACCACGGCGGCCACCAAAGCGGTCAAGGTCGAATCCGGCCCCAGCACCAGGATGCGGCTGGGCCCCACCAGTGCGTACACCAGCAATGGCACCAAGGTGGCATACAGGCCCAGCACCGGGTCCAGGCCGCTGGCCTGGGCATAGCCCATGCCCACCGGCACCAGCACGGCGCTCAAGGCCAGGCCGGCCTGCAGGTCATGGCGCAGCCAGGCGCGCTGGTAGCCACGCAGGGTCTGCAGGCCCGGCAGCCAGGGCGGCAGGCTCATGTCCGCCCCGCATGCGCCCGCGAGGGGCGCGGTGTGCCGACGCAGCACCGGGCAAGGCTCATAGGTCCAGCACCGGGCGCACCGCCGAGGGCTGCTTCACATAGCGCCAGCGGCCCAGCAGGCAGCCCACCACCGCCGCTGCCGCGCCGGCCAGCGCCACCCAGGCCATGGGCCCCCACCAGTTGCCGCCGTAGGCATCGAACAGGCTGGCCTTGAGCCCGTGCACCACCCAGGTCAAGGGCAGCCAGGGGCTGAGTTCCATGTACCAGCCGCCGCTGAGTTCCACCGGCACGATGCCGCCGCTGGAGCTGAGCTGCACCGCCAGCAACACCATGGCCAGGCCCTTGCCCGCATCGCCGAACAACAGTGTGAGGGTGAGCACGATGAGCAGGAATGCAGCAGCGGTCAGGGCCAGCAGGGCCGCGAAGGGCAGCGGGTGCGCCACCTCCACCTGCAGCACCAGCACCACCATGGCCCACAGCACCAGCGCCTGCAGCAAGGCCAGCAGCAGCGGCAGCGCCACCTTGCCCGCCAGTTGCGCCCAGCGCCGGAACAGGCGCGCCTGGCGCGGCAGCACGCGCACGTGCACCAGAAAGGCCGCCACCCCAGCCCCCAACCACAGTGCCGCGGGCAGGACGTTGGCGGCAAAACTCTCGCCGCTGCGGCGCACCGGGGCCAGGGTTTCCAGCACCGGCTCCACAGAATGCGCCAGGGCGCTGGCGTTGCCCTCGGGTGCGCGCGGGTTGTGCGGCAGGCTCTGCGCCAGCAGGTCCAGCCCGCCCTGCAGCCGCTGCGTGCCCGCGCTGAGCTTGAGCAACCCATCGGCCAGGCGCTGCTGGCCCTGCGAGAGGCTGCGCGCACCGTCCACCACGGTGTCAATCTGGTCGTCCTCGGGCAGCTTGTCGGTGGCGCCATGGATGGCCTGGTTCATGGAGCGCACCCCCGTGGTGAGCGTCTGGACCCCCTGGCTGAGGGTGTGCGCGCCTTCAGAAAGCTGCTTTTGCCCCTGGTGGGCCTGGCCCAGGCCGGATTCCAGCTGGCCCAGCCCGGTGTGCAGCCGCTCCACGTTGTCTGCCACGCCCGAGGGCACGAACAGGCTGGCCTGCACCTGGGCGCGGTAGTCCGCAACGCTGCTGAGCAGGTCCTGGCTGCCCAGGTGCAGCCGCTGCAACCCCTGGTCGAGTTCGGTGTGGCCGTCGGCCAGTTGCTGGGCGCCGTCGCGCAAGGCACTCAGGTCGCGCTGGTGCGGGCGGCGCGCGTCCAGCGTGCGCACACCGCTGGCGAGCTGCTTGAAGCCGCTGCCCAACTGCTCCACGCCGCCATGCAGGCTGCGCGCGCCGCCCACCAGCTCGCGTGCGCCCTGGGCCGCCTGCTCACTGGCCTTGTGCACTTCGGTCGAACCTTCGCGCAGCTGGGCCATGGCAACGCGCAGCCGCTCCACGCCGTCGTGCGAACCCGCGGCGTCGCGCAACGCCAGCGCCCAGCGCCGCTCGTTGATCGTCTGGTTCACCTCGCGGCCCAGTGTTTCGGCAAACTGGCGTGCGATGGCGGCACTTTGGTAGCTGTTGCCAGGCGATGTCACCAACACCAGCTTGCCCGCTCCGGGCTGGGCGCCCGGGATGGCGTTGGCGCTGAAGCCCGCGGGCACGATCAGCGCAAAGGCCAGTGCGCCGCTGCGCACCCCGTCGCGCGCGACCTGGGCATCGGCCATGGGGACAAAGCCGAAACGCTGGCTTTGCAGCAGGCGCTGTTCGATCTCCTGCCCCATGTTGACCTGGTACTCGCGGTATTGCACGCCTTCGTCGTGGTTGACCAGCGCCACCGGCAGGGCCTGGGTGCGGCCTTCGGGGTCCCACAGGCTTTGCAGGTAGATGTAGGCGTACAGCGAGGGCACCAGAACCACCACCGCCAGCACCAGCAGCAGGCGGGGGTAGCGGGTCAGGTAGCGGGCCTCCATGCGGATGATGAATGCCACCGGATGCAAGAGCTTCATGGTGTTGTCTGGGATACTCTCGCGGGCATTGTGACCGATTTGCCCCATTCCACGACCATGAGCCCCTCCCCCGAACCCCGACTCACCAGCCTCTCGCACGGCGGCGGCTGCGGCTGCAAGATCGCCCCTGGCGTACTCTCCGACATTCTCAAGACCACCACCGGCATGCCGCTGCCGCCGCAGTTGCTGGTGGGCATAGAGACCAGCGACGACGCCGCCGTGTACCAGCTCAATGGCGAGCAGGCCCTGATTGCCACCACCGACTTCTTCATGCCCATCGTGGACGATGCGTTCGACTTTGGCCGCATTGCCGCCACCAACGCCATCTCCGACGTCTACGCCATGGGCGGCACACCCATCCTGGCCCTGGCCCTGGTGGGCATGCCCATCAGCGTGCTCTCGACCGACACCATCGGGCGCATCCTGGCCGGGGGCGCGGCGGTGTGCAAGGAAGCGGGCATTCCCATTGCCGGGGGGCACACCATCGATTCCGTGGAGCCGATCTACGGCCTGGTGGTGCTGGGGCTGGCGCACCCGGCGCGCATCAAACGCAACGCCGATGCCCGGGTGGGTGATGTGCTGGTGCTGGGCAAGCCGCTGGGCGTGGGGGTGCTCTCGGCCGCACTCAAAAAGGAAAAACTCGATGCGGCAGGCTATGCGCGCATGGTGCAGACCGCCACCCAGCTCAACCGCCCGGGGCCGGAGCTGGCAGCCCTGGACGGGGTACACGCGCTGACCGATGTGACCGGCTTTGGTCTGGCAGGCCACGCGCTGGAAGTGGCGCGCGGCGCCCAGGCCTGCGTGGAGCTGGATTGGCCCAAAGTGCCGCTGATCGAGGGCGTGGCGGAACTGGCCCGCGCCGGGCTGGTCACGGGGGCTTCGGCGCGCAACTGGGCCGCCTATGGCAGCCAGGTGCAATTGCCTGCTGCTTTCGACGGGGCGCAGCAGGCCCTGCTGTGCGACCCGCAGACCAGCGGCGGCTTGCTGGTCAGCTGCACGCCCGAGGCCGTGCCTGCCGTGCTGCAGGTGTTTGCCCGCCATGGCTTCGCCCAAGCGGCGCAGGTCGGGCAGGTAGGCGCCTGGAGCGAAGGGCAGCCGCGCCTGGTGGTGCGGGGCTGAACAAGCACCCAGCAGGGGCTACACCGGCGGCCCCCAAGGGGGAAAGTGCCTGCGCGCCCTCAGCCTGAAATGCCCGCCGCCACCTGCGCCAATGCCTGGCGCGCCTGCTCCACGCTGTGGAACTGCAGCCCATGCCAGCCGCATGCGTGCGCGGCCTGCACATTGCCCAGCAGGTCGTCGAAAAACACCGTCTCCTGCGGCACCAGCGCGTGGCGCTGCTGCAGCATCTGGTAGATGCCGGGGTCGGGTTTGATGGTGCCCACGTCGCCCGAGAAGATGCCGCCGTCGAACCAGCCCACGAAGGCGTGCTGCTGCTCCAGCACGCGCGCGTAGTCGGTGGGCATGTTGGACAGGAAGTACAGGCGCAGCGGCGCACCCGCGTCGCGCGCCTGGCGCAGCGTGTCGAGCCAGGCGATGGACGGGGCCATGGGCACCAGGCGCTCGCCGATGGAGCGCACCAGGGCGCCAAAGCGCTCTGCGTTCAGGCCCAAGCGCGCGCTGGTGCGCTGCACCACGGTGTCCATGGACACAGCGCCACGGTCATAGTCCTGCCAGTCGGGGTGGCCAAAGATCTGGTGCGCCAGGTGCCCGGCCTGCGCCGGGTCGTGGGAGCGGTCGGGAAAGCACTCTTCCATCAGCCGCACCGGCTGCCAGGCCACCAGCACGGCGCCAAAGTCGAACACGAGGTTGCGGATACCTGCGGGCACCCCTGCCATGCCCGGGCCAGCCTCCACCAGCGGGGCCTTCGCACCTGCCACCAAATTAGCCAGGGCTGCGTCAGCGCCCGCCGAGTGAGCGGCACTCATGCCCGCAACCGCGCCAGCAGCCCGGCGGTGGAGGCGTCCAGCCCGGTGGCATCGCCGCTGGCCAGGCGCGGCTCAATGTCTTTGGCCAGCACCTTGCCCAGCTCCACGCCCCACTGGTCGAAGCTGTTGATGCCCCACAGGCTGCCCGACACGAACACGCGGTGTTCCTGCAGCGCAATCAGCGCACCCAGGGACGCGGGGGTGAGGTCGTCCAACAGCAAGAAGGTGCTGGGGCGGTTGCCGGTGAAGTGTTTGTGGCCTGCGCCAGTCGCCATGCCCATGGCCTCATCCACGTCACCCACGGTGCTCCCCTGCGTGGCCGCAGCGGTATCGCGTTTGCCGACCATCAGTGCCTGGGCCTGCGCCAGCGCGTTGGCCAGCAGCATGGGATGGTGGCCGGGCAAGGGGTGGCGCGGCGTCTTTACCGCCACGAACTCCAGCGGCACCACATCGGTGCCCTGGTGCAGCATCTGGAAGTAGGCGTGCTGGCCGTTGGTGCCGGGCTCGCCCCACAGCACGGGCGCGGTGCCATAGGGCAAGGCCTGGCCGTCCATGTCCACGCGCTTGCCGTTGCTCTCCATTTCCAGCTGCTGCAGGTAGGCCGGCAGGCGCGCCAGGGCGCTGTGGTAGGGGGCGATGGAGCGGCTGGTGAAACCGTGGAAGTTGCGGTACCACAGGTCCAGTAGCCCCAGGCGCACCGGCAGGTTGGCTTGCAGCGGTGCACAACGGAAGTGCTCGTCCATGGCGTGGGCCCCGCCCAGGAAGGCGCGGAAGTGTTCGGCCCCAATGGCCACGGCCAGCGGCAGCCCGATGGCCGACCACAGCGAGTAGCGCCCGCCGACCCAGTCCCAGAAGCCAAAGGTGGTCTGGATGCCAAAGGCCTGGGCCGCCGCGACGTTGGTGGTGAGCGCGGCAAAGTGGCGCCCGGTGTCGCTGCCGCCCTGGGCCAGGAACCAGGCCTTGGCGGACGCGGCATTGGCCATGGTCTCGACCGTGGTGAAGGTCTTGCTGGCGATCAGAAACACGGTGTTGGCCGGGCGCAGGCGCTGCAGCACCGCGTCCAACTCGTGGCCGTCCACATTGCTCACGAAGTGCAGGCGTTTGCCCGGGTGGGCAAAGGCCTGCAAGGCACGCACCGCCATCTGCGGCCCCAGGTCGGAGCCGCCAATGCCGATGTTGACCACATCGGTAATCGCCTCGTCGGCGCGCAGTTGCTCGGCATAGGCCAGCATGGCGTCCAGCGTGGCGTGCACCTGGGCGCGCTCGGTTGCTACGTTTTTAGTAGCAACGTCGGCACTATCCACGCGGGCAGATGCCGGTTTTCGCAACCAAACATGGCCGACCGCGCGGCCTTCCGTGGCGTTGATGGGTGCACCGGCAAACATGGCGTCGCGGTGCTGCTCCAGGCCGCATTCGCGCGCCAGTTGCAGCAGCAGCGCCTGGGTGGGCGCGTCCCACAGGTTTTTGGACAGGTCGGCAAATACGTAGGGCGCCTCCTGGCTGAAGCGCGCAAAGCGCTCGGCATCGGTGGCGAAGGCCTGGCGCAGATCCAGGGCGCGGCCCTGCTGGGCGAAATGGGCGTGCAGCGCCTGCCAGGCGCTGGTGCGGTCACAACGGGTGCGGGTCATGGGTGGCGGTGGAGTCAGGCGGCGAGAATGAGTTGCTCCAGCTTGGCGGCGTCCACGCAGAAGGCGCGGATGCCTTCGGCCAGCTTTTCGGTCGCCATGGCATCAAAATTGAGGGCCAGGCGGAAACCCGCTTCGTCATAGTTCACCGGCTCCAGCGCCATGGCCTGCGCCGCGCTCGCGTTCAGGCGCTGCTCCAGCGGCGCCTCGCTGGCGGCCAGTTCGGCCAGCAGATCGGGGCTGATGGTCAGCAGGTCGCACCCGGCCAGGGCCGTGATCTGGCCCACGTTGCGAAAGCTCGCGCCCATCACCTCGGTGGCAATGCCGAATTTCTTGTAGTGGTGGTAGATCTGCGCCACGGACTTCACACCCGGGTCGTTCGCCCCGGCGTTGTCGGCCTCCACCCAGGCGCTACCTGCGGACTTCTTGTACCAGTCGTAAATGCGGCCCACAAAGGGGCTGATGAGCTGCACCTTGGCCTGGCCGCAGGCCACCGCCTGGCAGAAAGAAAACAGCAGCGTCAGGTTGGTGTGGATGCCACGGCGCTCCAGGGCCTGCGCGGCCTGGATGCCCTCCCAGGTGGCAGCGATCTTGATCAGCACCCGCTCGGGCGACACGCCCTGGGCCTGGTACAGCTCGATCAGGCGTTCGGCGCGGGTGACGGTGGCGTTGGCATCAAAACTCAAACGGGCATCGACCTCGGTGGACACGCGCCCGGGCACCAGGGCCAGGATCTCGCAGCCGAAACGCACCAGCAGGCGGTCCACGATCTCGTCGAGCGCGCGGCCACGGAACTCGGCCACGGTCTGCTGCAGCAAAGGCGCGTATTCGGCCTTTTGCACCGCCTTGAGGATGAGCGAGGGGTTGGTGGTGGCGTCTTGCGGCTTGAAGGCCGCCATCTGCTTGAAGTCGCCGGTGTCGGCCACCACGGTGGTAAAGGCTTTGAGTGCGTCGAGTTGGGACATGTTGGAGTCGAGTGCGGTTGGATTCACAAGCATTCAGTCTACTGCCCACACGCCACCCGGCGCCGGGGCAGACAGACCATACGGCCGCGCGCAGCGGGCCCGCCAGCAAAGGGACTTGAATTATCAATGAAACAAAGTTACATTACAACTTCGCGTTTTATGTAACTTTTGACTTGGCTGATTTATGAGCTTTGATCTTGTCCTGTTTGGCGGCACCGGCGACCTGGCGTGGCGCAAACTCATGCCCGCGCTGTTCCAGGCCTTTCGCCACGGCACCCTGCCCACGGGCGGGCGCATCATCGGCGTGGGGCGTGACGCACTCAGCCACGAGCAGTACCGCACCCTGATTCAGCAGCGCTTTGACAAAGTCGACCTGGCCAAACGCCCCAGCGCCGAAGAATTTGCCCGCTTTGCCGCCTTGCTCGAATACGTGCGCATGGACCTGTCCAAACCGGACGACTACGCCAGCCTGGCCGCCAGCCTGAACGAGCGCAACGCCGCCACCGTGGTGATGTACGTGGCCACCGCCCCAGCGCTGTTCACCACCGTGTGCGAACAGCTCGCCGCTGCGGGCCTGAACACCGCCCACACCCGCGTGGTGCTGGAAAAGCCCCTGGGCCACGATCTGGCCTCCAACCGCGCCATCAACCAGACGGTGCGGCGTTTCTTTGCCGAGAACCAGATCTTTCGCATCGACCACTACCTGGGCAAGCCCTCGGTGCAGAACCTGTTTGCCATGCGCTTTGGCAACGCCCTGTTCGAGCCCCTGTGGCGGCGCGAGCACATTGCCAATATCCAGATCACCATGGCCGAAGACCTGGGGGTGGAGAGCCGCGGTGCGTTTTATGAGACCACCGGCGCACTGCGCGACATGGTGCAAAACCATGCCCTGCAACTGCTGTGCGCCATCGCCATGGAGCCGCCCATCAACGCCCACGCCGACGCCATCCGCGACGAAAAGCTCAAGGTGCTGCGCTCGCTCAAGCCCTGGACGGCCGAGAGCCTGGCGCAGGACGTGGTGCGCGGCCAGTACAGCGCGGGCAATGTGGGCACGCAAAAAGTGGTGGGCTACCGCGAAGAACCGGGGGTGAACCCCCACAGCCCGACCGAAACCTTCGTCGCCCTGCGCACCGAGATAGCCAACTGGCGCTGGGCCGGGGTGCCCTTCTACATCCGCACCGGCAAGCGCCTGGCCGGGCGCGACGCGCGCATCGTGGTCAACTTCCGCCCCACACCCCACGCCATTTTCAACACCCACCCGGCGCAGGCCAACCGCCTGGTCATCAACCTGCAACCCAAGGACGGGCTCGAGCTGCACCTGATGGCGCAAGGCCAGGAAAACCGCCTGAGCCGCGCCGCAGCGGCACAGAACCTCTCGCCCGTGCAGCTGGACCTGGACTTTGACAAACGCTTTGGCTCTGAGCGCGTGGGCGCCTACGAACGCCTGCTGCTGGACGTGATCGACGGGCGCCTGAACCTGTTTGTGCGCAGCGACGAGCAGGAAGAAGCCTGGCGCTGGGTCGAGCCCGTGCGAAACCACTGGTCCAACGACCCGCAAGGCCCCCGCCCCTACGCCGCCGGCACCTGGGGCCCGAGCGCCTCCAGCGCCATGATTGCGCGCGACGGCCACTGCTGGGCCGAAGAGTCCTGAGGCGCGGAGCGCAGCCATGGCACACCCACCTACCGGGGAACAGCGCACCAACAGCGCGTGGGCGTTTTCCTACAATGCCCCTGCGGCCGCCACCCCGGCGCGCGCCAGCCTTTCCACCGGAGTGTCCACCATGCTAGACCGCATCCAAGCTTCCCTGCCCTCGCTGGCCCCGGCCGAACAACGCGTGGGCAAACTCTGCCTGGCCGACCCGCGCGCCTTTGCCAACATGCCGGTGAGCGAACTGGCCGACCGCGCCCACGTGAGCAAGCCCACCGTGGTGCGCTTTTGCCGCAGCGTCGGCTACGACGGGCTGGCGGATTTCAAGCTCAAGCTGGCGGGCACCGTCAACGAAGGCGTGCCCTTCATCCACCGCAGTGTGGACGCAGACGACAAGACCGGCGACGTGTTCGTGAAGGTCATCGACAACACCGTGGCAGCCTTCTTGAAGTACCGCAACGAAGCCTCCACCGCTGCGCTCGACAAGGCCGTTCTCAAGCTGGTGGAAACCTTCAAGACCGGGCGCCAACTGCAATTCTTTGGCGTGGGCAACTCCGGCATCGTGGCGCAGGATGCGCAGCACAAGTTTTTCCGCCTGGGCCTGAGCTCCATCGCCTACAGCGACGGGCACATGCAGGTCATGAGCGCATCCATCATGCGCCCCGGCGACAGCGTGGTCATCATCAGCAACTCGGGCCGCACCCGCGACCTGATGGACGCCTGCGACATCGCCCGCAAGAACGGCGCCACCACCATCGTCATCACCGCCAGCGGCTCGCCCCTGGCCAGCGCCGGCGACATCCACCTGTGCGCCGACCACCCCGAGGGCTTCGACCGCTACAGCCCCATGGTGTCGCGCCTGCTGCACCTCATGATCATCGACATCCTCGCCACCTGCGTCGCCCTGCGCATCGGCGGCTCCGCCCTGCAGCCGCGGCTGCAGGAGATGAAGCAGAATTTGCGCAGTAAGCGGTATGCGTGAGGGGCGTTGCGTGGCTCCGGCTTCAGCCTGAGGCAGAAGCGCCAGCACAACCCCTGCATTCAGTGACCTCGTGCATTGGTTGCGGGGGTGCTTTTTTTGTCCGTGTGCCGGTCAATGGGCATTTGGATGCTCGGCAATGAACTGCCGCAGCGCGGCGTCAATGCGGGTCTGCCAACCTTCGCCAGCAGACTTGAAATGTTCGACAACCTCACGCGACAGCCGGATGTTGATGCGTTCCTTCGGGAACTCGACACGCGGGCGACCACGGGGCCTGAGCATTTCCTTGGCAACCTTCTCGCCGAAAATCTGAGGCAGCACATCGCTGGCCGGACGAGCCCTAGCGAAGTCTTCCGCAGTCCATTCCGGGTTGACGTCGTCCAGTAGTTCAGGATTTGGCTTCTTGCTCATGCTGTTTCACCTCTCGCTTGTTCGCCTTGCGCAGGCTGATGACGTGCACCTTGCCTGCGCGGGGCGTGAACACCACGGCGTGGAGTCGGTCACCGATCTATCCGAGTACCCGGTACCGGCGCTCGCCGTAGTCCTTCCGGCCATCTTCTTCGATCACCGCATCAGACCAATCATGCTGCGCGACCAGGGAGAACGGTAGGCCGCGCTCATGTTCGTTGCGCTCATTCTTGGCGGGGTCAAAACTGATGTCCATGACATTTATTGTACTCACACAAATTATTCATCAAGCTTTATTTGTGACGGCGAAAATTAACGGCTGTCATTTCAGAATGGGAAATGTGTGCCTGAACTCTATGCGTGCTTAGGGATCGTTAAGAAATTACTCGGTCAATGTCACCCTGATCGAATGCAGTAGTTCCAGTCGCCATGGAACTCGTTGCGATCGATCTTTATGGCGGCGTAGTCCGCGTCTGACACGACCAAGC
>JBQTHH010000067.1:0-73484 GCA_052390055.1 Rhodoferax sp. | reverse complement strand
GCCAGATGATGTCGTCCTCGCGGTCGCGCAGGTCGTCGCTGACGTAGCTGCCGCTGACTTTTTCCAGGGTGGAATAGTCCAGCTGCTGCACCCAGTCTTCCTGCACAAAGCCGCGCAGCAGGTCTTGTACCGCCTTGGGGTGGGAAAAGACGTTCTTGTAGGCGTTGTCGTGGGGGGTCATGGTCGCTCCATCTCGAACACTACAAAAAAGATAGCATAAAACGCAATATATACGCGGGCCAATGCCACTTTTTGTTCATCACCAGAGCCACGGTGGCCCTGCCTCTCACGCAGCAGTGATCTCATCGAGCAATTCCGGGTGGCGGTCCAGCAGGCGCAGCAGCTTGACCAGGGCCAAGGGCGGTTTGGTCTTGCCGTTTTCGTAGCGGGAGAAGGCGTTGACGCCGCCGCCGAAAAGTTCGGCGGCTTGGCGTTGGTCAAGATCAAGCTTACGGCGCACTTTGGCGATATAGGCGGGATCGACGTAAGCGGAATTTACCTGGCGCTGGAACAATCCCACCATTTCACTGTAGCGATCACCGTGTTCACGGTCCAAGATGGCTTCTCCACAGGCCGGGCAGAAGTCCGCCGTCACCGCTGGAATGGTGGTGCTCTCGCCTTTGTAGGTGTAAGGCATGTCGCGCGTATCGTGGATCAATTCCGCCGCGCCGCAAACAGGGCATTTCATACTCACAGCTCCTTGAAGGAAACGATCAACACATCATCCACAACCGTCAGTTTCAGGTGCACATCGCCCAAGTGGGTGCTGGGGCAGTACACGCCCTGCCAAACCGTGTGATCGGCATGGGTGGTCGTGCTCACGTGCCCCAATGAACGCACTCGCGGTAGCGCGAACCCGACCAGCTTCTACCAGCGCCTTAACGACAGACAGCTTGCAGTGTGGAGTGCCTCTTTCCATGCAGAGAATATAACCAAAAGGGTTAATTTTGCAAGTTGGTTAATTAACTCAAACCCAACTCGCACTCAACGCCATTTCGCAGGCCCCCAGTGACAGCAGGTTAAGCGCCTGACCAGTCGCAGCAAACGCTATCATCCCCATAGCAATCACCACAAGCACCACAAGGGCCAGGAGCCCTTTTTGTGCGTAAATCAGGGCCTGCGCCGTATCCTGCGCCTGGGCGCTGCGCCCGGTGGCGTTGAGCACGTAGCCGCCCGGCTTGGCCAGGCGCACGCCCAGCACCAGGGCCATGGCGGCCATGGGCCAGCCGCTGTTGGGCGACGGGGTGCGGGCGGCTTCCTGCGCCAGGCGGCGTGCGCCCTGCCCGCCCCCGGCCAGCAGGAGCAGCACGGCGGTGATGCGCGCAGGCACCCAGCCCAGCACGTCGTCGGCGCGGGCGGCCCACTTGCCGGCCCAGGCCCAGTTGCGGCCATGGTAGAGGCCGGGGTAACCCCACATGGCGTCGGCAGTGTTGGCAAAGCGAAACAGCGCCGCCCCCGGCAGGCCCAGCAGGGCGAACCAGAACAGGGGCGCCACCACGGAATCGTTGAGGTTTTCGGCCAGGGTCTCGATGGCGCTTTCGCGCACCTGGGTTTCATTCAAGGCCGCCACGTCCCGGCTGACCAGCCAGCGCAGGCGTTCGCGCCCGGCCTGCAGCGATTCGCCCAGGGCCGCTTCCACGGCGCGCACCTCGCGCGCCAACAGCGCCCAGGCCAGCATGGGTTTGAGCAGCAGGCCCAGCAGCAACGCCGCCAGCATCCAGTGCACGGCGCCCAGGGCCTGCTGCAGGCCCCAGGACACTACAAAAACAATAGCAGCACCCGCAGTCCACACGAGGGCTGCAAGCCAAAAAGCCTTGTAATCCCGGGCGCCGGGGTCTTGCACCGTGCGCGCCTGCACCCAGGCACCGGAACGCGAGAGGTAGTTGCCCATCCACACCACCGGGTGCCAGCGTGCAGGGGGCTCGCCCCAGCGGTGGTCCACCGCCAGTGCCACCAGCATGGCCAGCGCCAGCAGCGCCAGCCACTGTGGCGCGCCGATGCCCAGCCCCGCCCACCACGCCATTGGTTAGCGCACCTGCGGCACGGGCGCACCATGGCCCAGGCGCCACCCAGGCTGCCCACGCCCCCCAACCGCTTCGCAACGCCGATCGACGAGCGGGCGGGCGTCAGCGTGCAATGCAGGCATGGGACGCTATCTCAATCGCGCGGCAGCGGCTGCCCCGGGCGCAGGCCGAGCTTTTGCAGCAGGGCGCGGTCTTCGTCGCCTTCGGGGTTGGGGGTGGTGAGCAGCTTTTCGCCGTAAAAGATGGAGTTGGCACCGGCCAGGAAGCACAGGGTTTGCACCGCCTCACCCATGCTCTGGCGCCCGGCCGACAGGCGCACGCGCGCCTTGGGCATGGTAATGCGCGCCACGGCAATGGTGCGCACGAACTCCAGCGGGTCCAGGTCGGCCTGGTTGGCCAGGGGCGTACCGGCGACCTTGACCAGGTGGTTGATGGGCACGGACTCGGGGTACGGCGCCAGGTTGGCCAGGTTGGCAATCAGCGCGGCGCGCTGCAGGCGCGACTCGCCCATGCCGACAATGCCGCCACAGCAGACGCTGATGCCCGCATTGCGCACGCGCACCAGGGTGTCCAGGCGGTCCTGGTAGTCGCGCGTGCTGATGACGTCGCCGTAGAAGTCGGGGGCGGTGTCCAGGTTGTGGTTGTAGTAGTCCAGCCCGGCGTCGCGCAGCACTTCGGCGTGACCGTCGGCGAGCATGCCCAAGGTGCAGCAGGCCTCCATGCCCTCGTCCTTGACGGTGCGGATCAGGGCGCTGACGGCCTCGATGTCGCGGTCCTTGGGCGCGCGCCAGGCGGCACCCATGCAAAAACGGGTGGCGCCCTGGGCCTTGGCCTCTTGCGCGGCCTTGCGCACTTCGTCCACCCCCATGAGCTTGGTGGCTTCCACGCCGGATTCGTGGTGGACCGACTGCGGGCAGTAGCCGCAGTCTTCGGGGCAGCCGCCGGTCTTGACCGACAGCAGGGTGGCCAGCTCCACCAGCGCAGGGTCCCAGTGCGCGCGGTGCACGGTCTGGGCCTGGAACATCAGGTCGTTGAAAGGCAGCTCCAGCAGGGCCGCAATCTCTTCCACGCTCCACTCCTTCTGCGACACGCGCTGGGCGGGCTGCGGCGACTTGCGCGGGGCGTGGAAATGGACGGTTTGTTCAGTGTCCAACATGCTGTTGTCCTTTCATAATTAGGAATTACAGAGCGCAATGGTACGCGCTCTTGGTCTGCACCAAGCTGACGGCAGGGATGCAGTTTGTGCCAAGTTCAATCCTCAATGCCCCGTTGGGCCGGGATTCCGGCCTTGAAAGCGTGCTTGATGAGGGCCATTTCGGTGACGGTGTCGGCCAGCTCGATGATCTCTGGCGGGCAACGCCGCCCGGTGAGCACCACGTGCACCTCGCGCGGGCGCTGGCGCAGGGTGTGCAGCACGTCGTCCAGCGGCAGCCAGCCGTAAATGAGCGGGTAGGTGATTTCGTCCAGCACCACCAGGAAGTACGCGCCCCCCAGGATGGCGGCCTTGGCTTTGCCCCAGCCCTCACGCGCCAATTGTGCCGAATGCTCCAAGTCCTGGCTTTTCCAGCTAAAGCCGTCGCCCAGGCCCTCGATGGGGATGCCCAACTGCTCGAACATGCGGTGCTCGCCAAAACGCGCACTGGGCACTTTCATGAACTGAAAGATCTTGACCGCTTTGCCGCGCCCGTGCGCGCGCAGCGCCAGGCCGAAAGCGGCTGTGCTCTTGCCCTTGCCGTCGCCGGTGTTCACGATGACCAGGCCACGGCGCTCGCCCTCGGGCTTCTCGTAGGGCTTGGCGCTGGGTGGGGTTTCTATCTGCATGGTTTCGGTATTTCTCAGTCAGGCCAGCAGCCAGTCCACGGCCAGGCAGACCTCGATGCCAGGGGGCACGCTGCTGCGCGGCGGGTTCAAGGTGACGATCTGGAGCTGCGCCCGTGGCCAGAGGGCGGCTGCATCCTGCAGGGCGCGCACTTCGCGGGCCAGTGTGTCGGGGTGGTCCAGGTCGGCGCAGACCTGGATCAAGGTCTCGTTGCCCGACACATCGCGGGCCAGGAAGTCCACCTCATAGCCCGCAGCCGTGCACACATAGTTCACTTGCGCGCCGCGGCGTTGGAGCTGGTGCAGCACGGCCGTTTCCAGCGCATGGCCCACATTGGCCTTGCCTGAACGGTCAAACAGGGCCATCAGGCCCATGTCGACGGGGTACACCTTGCGCGGGTTGACCTGGCGGCGGCGCTCGGAATCCGTGGCCAGCTCCACGCTGCACAGCAAGAACGCATCTTCCAGGTGCTCCAGAAAAGCATGCAGCGTGTGTTTGCCCACGGCCACGCCGCGGGACTTGAGGTCGGTAAAAAACTTGTTGATGCTGAATGCGCCTGCGGCATTGCCCAGCAGTTGGCGCACCATCCAATGCAGCACCTGGGGCTGGCTCAGGTTGTGGCGCTCGACCACATCCCGCAACAGCACCACGTCCACATAGGTGCGCAGCAGCTCCGAGCGGCTGCGCGTGTCCAGGCCCTGCGCCTCGGGGAAACCGCCCACACAGAGGTAGTCCAGCAGGTCTTTGTGGAGTTGGGTGCGCGCCGCCTTGGGCAAACGCTCGGTCGGCTGCGGTGGTTCGCGCCCGGCATGGCGCAGCACTTCGCGCAGGCTGAAGGGGGCCACCACCGCTTCCATGGCGCGCCCGCGCATGCTGGTCGCCACCTCACGGGACAAAAGGCGTGCCGACGAGCCAGACAGGAAGAGATCCACGTTTTCACTGTCCAGCACCCGCCGGGCAAACAGCTCCCACCCTGGCACCAACTGGATTTCGTCCAGAAACAAGGTGGCCCGGCGCGCGTCCCGCCACTGCGGATGGAGCTGGTAATACTCCTCCAGCACCAAGTCGAGATCGGCCACGGTCATGTCCGCCAGGCGATCGTCTTCGAAACTGAAGTACAGCAAGCCTTCGCGCACCACACCGCTGGCATGCCGATCGGCCAGGATCTGCCACAGCAAGCTGGTCTTGCCCGCGCGGCGCATGCCAATGACGGCGGTGGCCTTGCCTTTGACGGCGGGCAACCAGCAGTCGCGGCGCGTCAGCACCGGCAGGGTGCTGATCTGCGCATCAATGATTTTTTGGCGGACGACTCGCCGAAATTGGCTTTCCATGGATGACAACTTTTCCTGAAATTGTACTTTTAAAAAATACAATTTCAGGGCGCAACCGCCCCTTCGCACTCCCCCGGCCCTTGGTGGAACACGAGGTCTTGGACCACCTCGCCGCCCACCAGGTGCTGGGCGATGATGCGGTCCATGTTGGCGTCGGTCACGTTGTAGTACCAGGTGCCGTCGGGCTGCACGCACATCACCGGGCCGCCCTTGCAGGCGGCAAAGCAGTTCACGCGGCTGCGTTTCACGCGCAGCTCCCCCTCCGCCAGCCCGGCAGCCTTGAACTTGTCGCCCAGGCTGTCGAACAGGGCCTGCGACTGCCCGTCTTGCGTGCAGCGGGGGCCAGTGCACACCAGCAGGTGGCGCCGGTAAGCGCCGATCTTGGGCTTGGCCACCGCAGTAGTGGCCAGTTCCTGCGTCATGCCAGCTCCCCGGCGGCTTCGGCCTCGTCGGCGGTGCCTTCATCGCCGGACAGGGGCTGGTCCAGCACGGCCTGGATGTAGGCCAGTGGCAGAGCGTGGCGCTGGGCCAACTCGGCGGCACTGGCGCCCTCGGCGTGGTCGGCGTGCAGGTTCTGCGTCCAGCCCGCCAGCCCGGTGGAGAGCGAACGCCCACGCTTTTCACCCTCGTGGGTACCGCCGCCTTCCAGGTCGTACTTGTTGGCGTAGCCGCGCGGCGTCACCATCAGGCCGTCGCGCACAAAGGTGTTGCTGTTGCCGATGATCACCGTGCTGAGCATGCCGATGTCGCACTCGGTCATGTGTTCGAGCGTGGTGAACTCGATGTTCTGGCGCCGGCGGTAGGCCGACTTGACGATGGCCACGGGCGTGTCAGCGCGGCGGTGGCGCAAAAACAGCGCCTGCGCCTGCACGATCTGCTGCGAGCGCCGCCCGCTCTTGGGGTTGTAGAGCGCCACCACAAAGTCCGCCGCCGCCGCCGCGTCCAGGCGCCGGGCAATGGCGGGCCAGGGGGTGAGCAGGTCAGAGAGCGAGATGGAGCAGAAGTCGTGGGTGAGGGGTGCCCCCACCAGCGAGGCGCAGGCGTTGATCGCCGAAGCGCCGGGCACGATTTCCACTTCCACATCGCCCTCGGGCGTCCAACCGGCCTGGAACAGCACCTCGTAGGTGGGCCCGGCCATGCCGTACACGCCAGCGTCGCCGCTGGAGATGAGCGCCACCTTCTTGCCCGCACGGGCCGCCTGCAGCGCCATTTCGGCGCGGTCCAGCTCCTCGGTCATGCCCTTGCGCACGACCTCCTTGCCTTCGAGCAGGTCGGCCACCAGCTTGATGTAGGTCACATAACCCACCACTACGTCGGCTTCGGCAATCGCCGCCAACGCGCGCTGGGTCATGTGGTCCAGATGCCCGGGGCCGATGCCCACGAGCATGATCTTGCCTTGCGAAACGCTCATACCGCTTTTTCCAATGCTCCCGTGCCCTGGGCGCGCGCACCCAATTGGGCCAGCAAGGCCGGACGCACCCAGCGGGCAAAGGTCCAGCCGCCCACCAGGCCCATGCAGGCCCAGAACGTCACGGCCAGGATGTGCGTGGCGACCACGAACTGCTGACCCAGCAGGCGCAGTTGGGCTTGTGCTTCACCACTGAAACCTGCCAATGGGTCGGCACCCAGGTGGGGCGCGCCCACCGCAAAGGGCAGGGCCAGCAGGGCTGCAGCCACCAGCCAGCGCCAAGCCGGGCGCATCCAGGCCAGCGCCGCGCAGGCAGCGGCGCTGCTGGCCACGGCCAGCGCCCACCAGGTCTGGCGTGCGCCCAGGGGGGCGGCGTCCATGCCCGGAATTTCGGCGTGCAGGCCCAGCGCAGGCCACAGGTGCAGGCTCAGCCAGCCTGCGGCAGCGGCGCCTGCGGCCAGCAGCCACATGGGGCGCTGGCTGCCGCGCAGCACGCTCACGCCCAAAGCGGCGAAGAGCAGCAAGGCCATGGCAAAGGCGTGCAGCACATTGGCCACCCAGGTCCAGAAGGTGCGCTCCAGGCCATCGGCAGGCGCCCACTCTTCGTCGCCCCCGTGCTCATGGGCGGCTTCGGCTTCGGCCTGGGCCGGGGCCGCAGCGGCCATGGCGCCGTGCTCGTGGGCCGGGGCCTGGGCGCCGTGCTCATGGGCTTGCCCAGGTGCCTGGGCCTGCGCCAGGGCGCCTTGCTCCTGCGCGGGGGCCGGGGCTTCGACCTTCTGGTCCTCAAACACCTCTGCGGCCAGGATGATGGGCACCGTTTGCCATTGCTGCAGCGCGGTCTGCGCGCTGGCCACCAGCAGCGCGCTGGCGAGCGCCGCCCAAATCAGTCGTTGAAAAATCATGGTCTCTCCTTGGGGTTTCGACTCAGTGGCAGGGCTTGACGGTGACGTGGCGCACGTCGTGCGCGGCGTTGTGCGCCAGCGGGCTGGCGGCAAAAGCCACGCCGTACAGCACCACCAGGCCGAGTGCGGCGGCGGCGGCGAGCTGGACCCACACAGCCGAGAGGCTGCGCACGCTGGCCAGGGGGGTGGAAACGGTGGTGGTGCTCATGCTTGGCTCCTTTCAGGGTTGAAATAATCACAGGCTGCTAATGAAACCGTGGCGTTGCGCCCATCTTCGCCACGGTGTTTGACTTTTTCGACCAGCAGGGCCTGCATGGGCAGGGCCTGCGCCCGGCCCTGGGCCTGCGCCGCCGCCAGCAAGGCAGCGGCTTCGCTCACCGAAGGGGTGCCGGTGTAGCGGCGCACCACCTCGGAAGGGTTGGGCACCGCCACCGCCGCCAACTGCTCGGGACTGTAATACACCAGGTTCCAGCCCTGCTGGCGCGCCAGCGCCTGCAAAGCGGGCTCGTCGGCCTTGAGCGTGATGCTGCCCGCCGCGCGCACCTGCGCCACGCTGGCGCCAATCTGCCCCAGCGCCGTGTGCAAGGCATGCTCCACAGTGGCCAGGGGCGTGCCGCGGTCGCAGCCCAGGCCTACGGCCAAAGCCGGGGCGGCATTGCCCAGGGTACTCACAGGACCGTCTCCGTGCTGTGCACGACAGCGCACAATGTACCCGTGCCGCCAGGCACGTCCCCACGCCCGCTGCCCGTGTCTTGGCCATGGCCCCCAAAGGCGCCATCTGGCAAACCTGTGGCATTCATGGCGTGCCCCCCTGCGGCGGGCGGTACACCACCAGGCGCTCGTGCAGTTGCTGCCATTGCTCCGGTGTCACTGGCGCGTGCGTGATCCACAGCACGGCGCGGTAGTGGTCCAGGTCCACGTCCTGCAGGCGTTCGAAGCGGCGGATGTTGTCGGGCAGCGGCGTGGGCCGGGTCCACCAGTGCGGGCTGCCCGCTTCCTGCACCACGGCAATGGGCTCGCCATTGACCACGTGGGCCGAGACCCGGGTGATGTTGATCTTGGGCGCCTCCACGCGCCAGCCCAGGTGGCGACCCAGAATGTCCACGGGGATGGTGCGCCCCACATCGGAGGCGGTGGTGAGCACCGGGGTGGCGCCCAGCAGGTCGGCCACGCGGCCACTCCATGCGTTGGCACCGCCCACATGGCCCGAAAGCACGGGGATGACGAACTGCGCCGCGTCGTCCACCACGATCACGCCGGGGTCTTCGTCCTTGCTTTTGAGGTGCGGGGCGATCAGGCGCACCACGGCGCCCAGCGACACAAAGAACACCAGTTGGTCGAAACGCTGCATCAGCGCAGCCATCTGCGCGCTCAAGGCGCCCTCGTAGATGTGCAGCGGGTTGGCCGCGCCTTGCACCAAGGCGCCGAATTTGTCCGAGGTGCACAGGTGCGCCTGCGGCAGGTCCGCAGCCAAGCGCAGGGCCTGGGCCACGCCGTGGCGGGTGATGGCCACCAGGCCCACACGCACCTCTTGCTCGGGGGTGGCGGGTGCGGACAGCACCACGGTGGATGAGGGTTCTGCACTCATTCTTCGCCTTCCAGTTCCATGGCCAAGGCCAAGGCCGGGGTTTTCTTCAAACAGCCCTTGATGCGCTCGCCGCGCACGCGCTGCGGGTTACGCACCAGCAGCAGCGACAAATAGCTGACCTTGGTGCCCAGCAACTGCAGCAATTCGCTCCCGGCAAAACTGCGCTCGTCGGGCGCGCCCACGCGCTCGATGAACAGGGCCTGCTCCAGCAAGCCGCGCTCTTGCAGCCAGCCTATGAGCTGGTCCAGCAGGGGCTTGACCTTCATCAGCACCAGGGTGTCGAACTCGGGCAGCAGCCTATCGACCGCCTCCACCCCGTAGGCTGCGGGCACGATGGCCACGGTGTCGTCCTGCTCCGAGAACGGCACATTGCGGCTGGCGCAGGCGGCGGTGAAGGAGTTGACCCCGGCAATGGTGCGCACGCCCACCGCCGGTTCGAGTGCGCGCAGCGTGCGGGCCAGGTGGCCGAAGGTGGCGTAGGTACTGGCGTCGCCTTCCACCAAAAACAGCACATCGCGCCCCTGCTGCAGCCAGGGCAGCACGGTAGCGGCGGCCTTGCTCCAGGCGCGAGCCAGCTTTTCGCCGTCGTGCGTCATGGGAAACAGCAGCACGCTGTGCTGTTCTGGCGGCGCCAGGTCGGCGCGCTGCGTGATCTCGAAGGCGTAGCTGGGCGTCTTGCCGCTGCGCGCGGGGTAGACCCACACGGCATCGCGGCGCTGCAACTGGGCCCAGGCCGCGCGCGTGATCAGACCCGGGTCGCCGGGGCCCAGGGAGACGCCGATGAGCTGGCCCAACGCAGGCACAGCGGTGGCCGCAGCCCCAAGCCCCAAGCTGGCGTTCGCGCCTTCGGGCGCCCCGTTGACGCTCATACACCCTCCCCTTGCGCCGCCTGCGCCGCCACCGGCGCCTGCGCGCACACCACCCACACCGGGTTTTCCGCTGCCATGCGGTGCATGTGCAAAATGGGTTTGGAGCGCGCGGCCTGCAGTTGCACCACGTCCCAGTCGGCCCCCAGGGCCTTGAGGCATTCCACGGCGGTGCTGAGGTTTTCCAGGGTGACGAAGTTCATCACCAGCCAGCCCTGTGGGCGCAGGCGGCGCAGCACCAGGGCGATCAGCTCTGCCAGTTCACCGCCCGAGCCGCCGATGAACACGGCGTCCGGGTCCATCCAGGCGTCCAACCCTTCAGGCGCCTTGCCGTGCACCACGGTGACGTTGCCCACGCCCCAGGCGGCGCGGTTGGTGCGCACGTTTTCCACGTCGTCGGCGTTCTTTTCGATGGCATAGACATGGCCCTGGCGGCACAGGCGCGCCGCCTCCAGCCCGACCGAGCCGGAACCGGCGCCAATGTCCCAGACCACGCTGTTTTCGCGCAGTTGCATGCGCGCCAGCGACACGGCGCGCACCTCGTTCTTGGTGATCAGGCCTTTTTCCGGGTAGCGTTGCACAAACTGGTCGTCTGCCACGCCAAACAGCACCGGCAGCACGCGCGCCGTGCGCCGCCACAGCAGCACCACGTTGGGGTCGGCAAAGCGCGCCTGGGCCAGCACGCGCACGGGCAGGCCCTGCACCACACGCTCTTCACTCAGGCACAGGCGCTCGGCCACGGCCATCTCGAAGTCTTCGTCCAGCCCTTCGGCCACCAGCATGCGGGCGATGCGGTCGGGGGTGTTGTCCGGGCTGGTGAGCACGGCCAGGCGGTCATAGTGGCGGATGTCGCGCAAGAGCGCGTACAGGCCGTGGCTGGGCGTGCTGCCCACCGCCCATTCGCCCGCATCCTTGGCGTGGACGGAGGCCAGGCGCATGTCTTGCCAAGGCAGCTGCAGGCGCGCGCAGGCCAGTTGCAGGGTGGACACGTTGGGCAGTACCTCGATGGCCTCCACGCACAGGCGTGCGGCCAGAAAGGGGGCGATGCCGTAGCACAGCGGGTCGCCCGTCGCCAACACCACCACGCGCAGGCCGTCGGCGCGGGCCTGACGCACCCATTCGGCCACTTGGCCCAAAGCCCCGCCCATGTCGCGCTGCAAGGCGTCGGGGGCAATGTCCTGGGCGAAAAGCGCGAGCGTGCGCTGCGCGCCAATGACCACCTGGGCCTGGCGCAGGTGCTGCAAGGCCTGCGCACCCAGGCTGGCGGCGCCGTCGTCGAGCACGCCGATGATGCGGCAAGGGGGGGACATAGGTTCCGGGCTCAAGAGGAGGCCTCCGTGATTTTGTTGCCGTCAAAGTCGCACACCATCACCCGCAGGGTGAAGGCGTCTTCATAACGCTGGCGCAGCACCTGCACCACACGCTGGGCCAGCGCGGTGTGAAACTCCAGCCCCAAGCCGAATTCCGCCATGCGGTCACCGGCGTAGCGGGCTGTTTTGGCGTTGCGGATGTCCTCGCACACCTCGGGCGCAGCGCCCAGTTCGGCGGCGATGTCGGCCAGCAAGGCGGTGTTCACGTCCGCCCGACCCGCGTGGGTGATGGTCTCGCCCTGCGCGATCTTGGTGAGCTTGCCCACCATGCCACCAATCACCACGTGCTCGATTTCGGCCTTTACCGCCGCACCCAGCGCGTAGCGCAAAAAGTCGCCCATCTGCACGAAGGCGGCTTCGGGCAGGTGCGCCAGCTCGCGCATGACAAAGCTCTCGGTGCGCCCGCCGGTGGTCAGCACCACGGTGCGTTGGGGCAAGGTGCCGGCCACATGCACGCCCTGCACCACGCTGGCGCGGTAGGCGGCGGTGGAATAGGGTTTGACGATGCCGGTCGTGCCCAAAATGGAAATGCCGCCCAGGATGCCCAAGCGCGCATTGGTGGTCTTCTTGGCCATGGTCTGGCCGCCGGGCACCGAGATGGTGACGCGCAGGCCCGCCGTGCGCAGCAGCTCGGCCGCCACGGCACGCACATTGGCCTCGATGTTGCGCCGGGGCACGGGGTTGATGGCGGCCTTGCCCACCTCCAGGCCCAGGCCGGGCATGGTGACGGTGCCCACGCCTTCGCCGCCGTCGAGCAGCACCTGGCCCGGCTGTCCGGGCAGCAGGGCCACGTCGGCGGTGAGCGGGGCCTTGTCGGTGCAGTCCGGGTCGTCGCCCGCGTCCTTGATGACCACGGCGTGCGCCTGGGTGGCATCGCAGCGCCCTTCGGTCACGGCAAAGCTGACCGTCTGCCCGTTGGGCAGCAGGCACTCCACCTGCGCAGGCACCGTGCCCTGCAGCAAGCCCAGCGTGGCGGCGCGCGCGGCCGCAGCCGAGCAGGCCCCGGTGGTGAAGCCGGTGCGGGTGCCGCGGGGAGCGCTGGTCTCAGCCATGGCCATGGTTCAAGCGGCCTGCGCCGCCTGGGCTGCGCGTTCCTGCGCTTCAGCCAGGCCCAAGAGGGCGTGCAGCGCCGCCACCACCAGGGTGGAGCCGCCCTTGCGCCCGTCGATCACGATCCAGGGCACCTCGGTGACCTCGGCCATCAGGGCCTTGGATTCGGCTGCCGACACAAAACCCACCGGCATGCCCAGCACCAGGGCCGGGCGCACGCCCTCTTCGCGGATCAGGCGCACGACCTCGATCAGGGCCGTGGGTGCGTTGCCGATGCCGACGATGGCGCCATCGAGCAGGCCCAGGCGCTGGGCCTTGCGCATGGCCTGCACGGCGCGGGTGGTGCCCTCGGCTTGGGCGCGCTCGATCACGTCGGCGTCGCTGATGAACTGGTGCGTGCCCAGGCCAAAGTGCTGCAGGCGCGGCTGCGACAGGCCGACGCAGATCATCTCGACATCGGCCACCAGGCGGGTGGAATGCGCCAGGATCGCCTTCAAGGCCTGTGCCACCGCCTGGGGGTGAAAGCGCGTGAGGCCGTTGAACTCGAAGTCGGCATTGGCATGGATCATGCGGCGCACGATGGGCCACTGCTCGGGGGCGTAGGCGTGGCTGCCGACCTCGCGGTCGATGATGGAAAAGGAGTCGTGCTCGATGGCACGGCCTGCGGCGGTGAGCTGCTCGGTCACCACATTGGCTTGGACAGGTGCGTGGGTGTTCATAACGGTCTCCGGGCTTTCTGTGTCAGGAACAAACGGATTTGGCGCCGCAGCGCGGGCGCGCGGCCTGCGCGACGACTACTGCGCCATGGTGGTGCGCTTCACCATCGGCGTGGTCGTGGTGATCATGGCTGTGCGCGTGGCTGTGCCCATGGTCGTGGTGGGCGTGGTCGTGCCCGTGGTCGTGCCCGTGCTCATGGTCGTGCTCATGGTCATGGTCGTGCGAATGCCCGCCCAGGCCGTGCTCCTGGGCAAAGCTGCGGTACTTGCAGCCGTCGCAGGGCATGGCGGCGTCGGGGTCGCCGCGCAGCAGCGCCTGCACGCGCCGCTCCAGCAGGGCAAACACCTCGGGCTCGAAGCCGAAATACGGGGTGTGGGCAAAGCGGATGGTGGGGTACTGCTGGCGCAGGTGCTGCACCTGGCGCGCAATGCGCTCGACCAGGGTGCCATTGAAGAGGTAATACACCAGCACCACGATCTGCGTCATGCCCAAAAGGCTTTGGCGCTGCACCACGCGCTCCAGGCGCGGGTGGGCAATGCCGGTGAAGGCCAGGTCCACCAGTTCGTGGTCGCCCTCCTCCAGCAGCCAGCGCGCCATTTTGGCCATTTCGCCATTGGCGTAGGCGTCAGAGGAACCGCGCCCCAGCAGCACCACGCCAGTGGTGCGCGGGTCGGGCATGTCCAGCGCCTGCATGGCGCTTTGCAGTCGTCGGCGCGCCACGGCCAGCAGCTCTTCGCCCGCGCCCAACTGCGGGGCGTAGCGGTAGTCCACGCCAGGGTGGCGCACGCGTGCGGCTTCGATGGCCTCGGGGATGTCCATCTTGGCGTGCCCGGCGGCGTTGAGGATGAGCGGCAGCACCAGCACGCGCTGCGCGCCCTGGGCAGCGGCATCCAACCCGCGCGCCAGGGTGAATTCGGAAAACTCGATGAAGCAGACCTCGATGCGCCAGTGCGGGTGCTGCTGGCGCCACTGGGTGGCAAAGGCCTGGATTTCGTCATTGCCGGCAGCTTCGCGAGAGCCGTGGCCGACGATCAGAAGGGTGGTGTCTTGCATGGGCTCGTCCATTACAGCTCCTGGGGGGCCACGCTGGCGCGGCGGAAACGGTGGGTAAAGCTGGCGTCGTAGAGCTTGGATTTGGCCAGGGTCTGCCAGTGCCGCGCGCCCAGCGTGGGGCTGGCGATGATCATGGCTTGGCTGACGATTTTCGCCTCGCGGCACAGGGCCTGGATGGTGGCCACGGTGCCGCGCACGATTTTCTCCTCGCCCGCCCAACTGGCCTTGTGCACCACGACCACCGGGGCGTCCTCGGCCCAACCGGCGGCGCGCAACTCGGCGGTGACGCGCGACAGCAGCGTGATGCTCAAAAAGATGCACAGGGTGCAGTGGTGGGCGGCGAGTTCGCGCAGCGATTCGCCCTCGGGCATGGGGGTGCGCCCTTCCACACGGGTGAGTACCACGGTTTGCGTGACCTCGGGCAGGGTCATGCTCTCTACCGCCGCGGCCATGCTGGCCATGGCCGAGGACACGCCCGGCACCACCTGCACCGGCACCCCGGCGGCGTCCAGCGGCTGCACCAGCTCGATGAGGGCGCCGTACAGGGCCGGATCGCCGGTCTGCAGCCGCACCACGGTGGCGCAGCGCGCCGCCTGGGCGATGAGCCAGGCCGACATCTGCTCCAGCGTCATGTCCTTGCTGTCGGCAATCTCACAGCCAGCAGGCGCCCAGCGCGTAGCCGCCTCGCTGACCAGGGAGCCCGCGAACAGGATGGCGCCCGCGCGCTCGATCAGGCCCCGGCCCTTGACGGTGATGAGGTCCGGGTCGCCAGGGCCGGCGCCGACGAACCAGACCGTGCCCATGCCGGCGGCCACATCCGGGCGCAGCCCGCCCTGGGCCTGCGCGGCTGGCGTGGATTCGGCGCCTGTGCGGCCATGGCTGTCCGTACCCGCTGATGCGGTGGCTGGTGCACGTTCATGGGGCTGCATGCAGCGTCTCCTCGTGTTGTGGGGCGGCTGCCAGCACCGGCAGCGCCACCCATTGATTGTCCATGCTGCGCACGGCCACGCGCTGGCCGAACACGCTTTCCAGTGCGCGGTGTGTGGCCGTATCGCCGCAGGCGCCGTGGTGCAGCACGCGCCCCTGGTGCAGGATGAGCATGTCGTCGGCATGCAGGGCTGCGCCCAGTTCGTGCAGCACGCTCACCACCGTCACCCCTTGCGCCACCTGGGCGCGCACCAGGGCCAGCCAGTCGGCCTGGTGCGGCGGGTCGAGGTTGGCCAGGGGCTCGTCCAGAAGCAGCACCGGGGCCTGCACCGCCAGGGCACGCGCCAGCAGCACACGCTGGCGCTCGCCGCCCGAGAGCTGGCCCAGGCTGCGCTCGCGCCAGTCCCAGGCCTGGGTGGCGTGCAGCGCGGCCTGCACCGCCGCCGCATCGGCGGCGCTGGGGGCGCTGAGCCAGCCCTGGTGCGGCAAGCGCCCGAGCATGACCACGTCCCACACGCGCAGATCCAGCGCCGGGGGCTCGCCCTGCCCCAGCCAGGCCAGGGTGCGGGCGCGTTGCCCGCGGGCCATGCGGCCCAGCGCCTCCCCGCCCCAGCGCACGCTGCCGCTACAGGGCAGCAGCCCCGCCAGGCACTGCAGCAGGGTCGATTTGCCCGCGCCGTTGGGGCCGACGATGCTGGTCCAGCGCCCCGGAGCGATGCGCAGCGACAGGCCGTGCAGCACCTCGCGTTTTTGTGCGCCAAATCCAAGGCTGGCCCGCAAGGAATCTGCCTCGATAGCTATTGAATTTATAGCAACCGTCATGCCGATCCCCCCTGGCGCTGCGGCCCACGGTGCAGCAGCCACAGCAGGTAGCCGCCACCGAGCACAGCGGTGAGCACGCCCACCGGCAGCTCCTGCGGCGCCAGCAGCGTGCGCGCCAGCACGTCTGCCGCCAGCAGCAGCAGCGCGCCCACCAGGCTGGACAGCACGAGCTGCGCGGCGTGGGTGCAGCGCAGGCCGGAGCGCACCAGGTGCGGTGCGGCCAGGCCCACGAAGGCGATCAGCCCGGTCTGCGCCACGGCCGTGGCGGTGGCCAGGGCCAGCACCACCACCAGGGCCCAGCGCAGCGGCGCCACCGGCAGGCCCAGGCTGTGCGCGGTGGCATCGCCCAGGGCCAGGGCGTCGAGCACGCGCGCACCCAGGCGTGCGGCCAGCGCGCACACCAGCCACACCCCCAGCATCAGCAGCGCAGCGCTCCAGCCCACGAAGGCGGTGGAGCCCAGCAGAAAAGCCTGCATGGCCTGCAGAGAGTCGGGCGAGAACAGCAGCAAGAGGTGGGTGAGCGCGCCCAGCACCACACCCACCACCACCCCGGCCAGCAGCAGACGCAGGGTGTGGCCCACGCCGCGCGACAGCGCCAGGGTGAGCAGCACCGCCAGCATGGCGCCGCCAAAGGCCGCCCCGGTCAGCCCCACACGCACCCACACGCTGCTGGAGAACACACTCACTGCCCAGCCGGTGCCCATCATGCTGGCGCCCCCGAGCATGCCCGCGCCGCCGCCCAGCGCCGCCAGGGCCGCCGCCACGCCCAGCGCGGCGCCGCTGGCGCTGCCCAGCAGGTAGGGGTCGGCCAGCGGGTTGCGAAACAGGCCCTGTGCCAAGGCGCCGGCCAGGCCCAGCAGGGCCCCAGCACCCCAAGCGCCCAGCACGCGCGGCGCGCGGATGTCCCACACGATGCGCTGCGCCATCTCCAGCGCGGCGGCGTCGGGCTGGCCCGGCGCCGAAACACCCGCCCAGCCGCTGTGCCACAGCAGGCCCGCACTGTCCCAGCCGGTGCTGCCCACGCACAGGCCCACGGCGGCCAGCAAGGCGCTGGCCAACAGCAGAGCCAGGCCCAGGGCCGCGGTGCGGGGCGTAAGGGCATTCATGGGCGTGCCTCCGCAGGGCGCTGCGCCTTGTCCGCAGCAGCGGTGCCAGGCAAGGGCGTCTGGGCATCGCCTGCCGACATGTTGGTGCGAGCGGCACCCACAGCGGCGCTTCCTTTGGTGGAGCCCGAAGTCTGTTTGTCCAAAGCGTTGGCATCAGGCGCACTGGCCGCGCCCGCACTACCGGCACGCGGCGCCTTGTCCTGCAGGCAGCGCGCCATCAGCCGTGCGGCCTCGGCCATGCGCGGCCCCGGGCGCACCAACACGTTGGCCTCGTCCACAGCAAAGCGGCACAGGCGCTGCTCGCGCAGGGCGCGCATTTGCATCCAACCCGGGCGCTGCAGAAGGTTGTCCACGCTGCTTTGGCCCACCATGATCAGGTCCGGGTTGGCGCGCACCACGTACTCGGGGTTGAGCTTGGGAAACGGCCCCAGGCTGGCAGGCACGACGTTGCGCGCGCCCAGACGCGCCAGGGTTTCGCCAATAAAAGAGGATTCAGACGCCGCATACGGGCCCTGACTGACCTCGAAATACACCCGCGTGCCGCGCACCGCCGGGGGCAGCGACTGCGCCGCCGCCGACACCCCGGCGTCGATGGCGCGCCAGACGCGCTGCGCGTCGCCCACCTGCAGCAGTTGGCCCAGCTTGAGCAGCACGCGCTGCACGTCGGCATGGCTGCGCGGCTCCAGTGAGACCACTTTCAGCCCCAGGGCACGCAGGCGCTCGTCGGCGCGCGAGCTGGTGCCCAGCAGCACCACGTCCGGGCGCAGCGCCACCACGGCCTCGATGTTCGGGTCCAGCCCGCCGCCCAACTGGGGCAGTAGCTGCGCCAATGCCGGGAAGTTGGAATAGCGGTCCACCCCCACCAGGCGCGCGCACTGGCCCAGCTCGCACACGGTTTCGGTCAGCGAGGGCAGCAGGCTGACGATGCGCTGCGGCGCACGCGCAAACGTCTCGGTGTGGCCCCGGTCGTCGGTGAGCGCAAAGGCCTGCGCCCCGACCGACGCGCTGCTCAGGAAGCACAGCGCCGCCGCCAGCCACGAGAGCAGCCCCTGGAGCACACCGCCCTCGGCCCCTGAAACGCTGCCGCGCACTGAACGCCCAGGCGCACCCGAAGGGGGACGCAGCCCGCCATGTGCCGCTGCCGTCGAATGGCAGCCGGTGCTTTCCCCAGCCCCCCCAGCGGCCATGCCACGCACACGGCTGCTCAGCCAGCGCCACCCCTGCCTCATGCCGCGCCCCCCTTGAGCACCAGCGGCAGACCCGCCGCCATGAGCGTGACGCGCTCGCACACCCCGGCCACGGACTGGTTGAGGCTGCCCAGGGCGTCCACAAAGGCGCGCACCTCGGCCCCCAGGGGAATGACGCCCAGGCCGATCTCGTTGCTGACCAGCACCACGGGGCCCGGGGCCCGTTCAATTGCTATCAATAACGTAGCAACAACATCAATATCCACGCGGGCCAATGCCCTGTTTTGTTCCACATCTTGGGCAGTGGCGGGCATCAGCGTGTTGGTGAGCCACAGGGTCAGGCAGTCCACCACCAGCAGGCGCTCGGGCGCACTGTGGGTGGCGATGGCCTGGGCCAAGGCCAGCGGCTCTTCCACCGTGTCCATGCCCGGCACGCGCTGGGCGCGCTCGCGCTGGTGGCGCGCAATGCGCTCGCCCATCTCGGCGTCCCAGGCCTGGGCGGTGGCGATGTAGGTGGCGCGGTGGCTTGGGTGCGCGGCCAGCCAGTGCGCGGCCAGGCTCTCTGCACGGCGCGTCTTGCCGCTTTTTTGCCCGCCCACAATGAGTTCGCTGCGTGCGACGTTCATGCAGCCTCCCCAGCGCTGCCATTCACCTCCGAGGCCGGACGACGCCCAGGCTTCCCAGAGGCCTGGCTCACAGAGCACGGCCCTTCTACAGCCGAGAGGCTGGCATCCATCCAGCGCAGCACGATGCGGTGCAATTGCTCCACGCCGTCGCTCAGTGCCGCCGGACCGGGCTGCAGGATGTCGCAGGACTTGACTTCCCACAACTGGCCATCGCGCACAGCGGGCACCTTGGCCCAGAGCGCGCGCGCGGCCACCTGCTCGGGGCGAAACTTCTTGCCGCACCAGGAGCCGATCACGATGTCGGGCGCGCGGCGCACCACCTCCAGCGGGTCGGCAATGATGCGATCGCGCCCCAGGCGCTGGCACGCCAGCTCGGGGAACACGTCGTCGCCCCCGGCCACCTGCAGCAGCTCGGACACCCACTGGATGGCGCTGATGCCGGGGCTGTCCCATTCCTCGAAATACACCCGGGGCCTGCGCGCGCCCGCAGCCAGGCGCTGCGCCAGCGCCGCCTGCATCTGCTGCCAGCGGCCCTGCACCTGGGCCGCGTAGTCCAGCGCGCGCGCGCCCTGCCCCACCATGGCGGCCACCTGGTGCAGCATGGCGAAGATTTCGGCCACGCTGCGCTGGTTGAAGATGGTCACGGCCACGCCCCGGCGCACCAGCTCGGCGGCGATGTCGGCCTGCATGTCGGAAAAGCCGAACACGCAGTCGGGCCGCAGTTCCAATATCTTGTCGATCTTGGCGCTGGTGAAGGCGCTGATACGGGGCTTTTCCTCGCGCGCCTGGCGTGGGCGCACGGTGTAGCCCGACATGCCGACGATGCGCTGCTGCTCACCCAGCAGGTAGAGCCACTCGGTGGTCTCCTCGGTCATGCACACGATGCGCTGCGGCCCCAGCGCCCCTGCCGGGGGCCAGGGCTGCAAGGCAGCGGGGAGCGCCTGTGCCTGTGCCTGTGCCTGGGCCTGGGCCACCGTCTGAACCGCCGCCAGCACCGTCATGCCGCCTCCCCGCTGGCGCTGAACAGTTCCACCACGCCCTGCGGGCTGGACGGGAACCAGGCGTGGAAGTAGCTGGCGCGCACACTGCCCTGCTGCCACACGGCTTCGGTGCGCGGTGCGCGCGGCTCCTGCCCTGGCAGCTCAGGCTCCTGGGTCTGGCACCAGGGTGCCAGAGCAGTCTCGGTGCTGGAGTAATGGAAGGTATGCCCGCGCAGTGCCGCGCCGCTGGGTAGCTTGAGCTGCTGCGGCCCCAGTCCGACCAGACGGCGCTGCATGGTCACGGCGCCGGGCAGCACGCCCCACATCGCATGTGCGGCGCCTTCGCGCTCCACCAGGGTGTCGAACAAGGCCATCATGCCGCCGCACTCGGCCCACACGGGGCGGCCACTGGCGGCATGGGCGCGCACTGCGTCGCGCATCGGTTCATTGCCCGCCAGCGTGGCGGCGTGCAGCTCCGGGTAGCCGCCGGGCAGCCACAGGGCGTCGCACTCGGGCACCGCCGCGTCACGCAGCGGCGAGAAAAAGCGCAGTTCGGCGCCCAGCGCCTGCAGGCTGTCCAGGTTGGCCTGGTAGATAAAACAAAAGGCCTCGTCGCGCGCCACGGCAATGGTGCGGCCCCGCAAGCCCGTGGGCAAAGGCGCGGCCACGGCCGGGGCTTCGAAGCGGCTGAGCCAGCGCTGGCGCCAGTCCTGCGGACCCCAGCGGCCGAGTTCGGTGGCGGCCAGGGCGTCGGCACAGGCGTCCAGGCGCTGCAGGGCGTCGGGCAGCTCCTGCGCCACGGTCAGGCCCAGGTGGCGCTCGGGCAGGGACATGGCGGCTTCGCGCGCCACGGCGCCACACCAGCCATCGCCTTCGCGCAGGCTCACGCGCAGCATGTCGGCGTGGCGTTCGCTGCCCACGCGGTTGGCCAACACCCCGGCCCAGTGCAGGCCTTCGCGGTAGGTGCGCAGGCCGTGCACGATGGCGCCAAAGGTGCCCGCCATGGAACCCGCCCCCACCACCGCCAGCACCGGCAGGCCCAAACGCTGGGCCAGGTCGGCCGCACTGGGGGTGCCGTCAAAGAGGCCCATCACCCCCTCGACCAGGATCAAGTCGGCCTCGCCCGCTGCCTGCCACAGGCGCTCGCGGCACTCGGCCTCGCCGGTCATCCACAGATCGAGCTGGTACACCGGCGCGCCGCTGGCCAGCGCGTGCCAATGCGGGTCCAGAAAGTCCGGCCCGCACTTGAACACCCGCACCTTCCAACCCTGGCGCGTGTACAGCCGCGCCAGCGCCGCCGTGACGGTGGTCTTGCCCTGGCCCGAGGCCGGGGCGGTGATCAGGAGGGCGGGGCAGGTGCGGGCGGTGTGCATCACGGGCTTATAGCTTGATTTCCAGGCCCAGCACCACGCTGCGCCCGGCCTCGGGGTAGATGGACGACGGGTTGCCAGCACCCGTGCAGCTATAGGCCAGGGTGTAGTACTTGCGGTCCGTCAGGTTCTTCACGCCCAGGGACCACTCCCAGGATTTGGCGGCGTAGGCGTAGCGCGTATCCACGGTGGTATAGGCCGGAACCGAGCAACTGTTCTGGAAGTCCGCCGGGGCACGGTCCACCCAGTGCACCGAGGCGTCCACCGAATGCCCGGCACCGGGCGTCCAGCGCGCGCCCAGCGCGGCGGTGCGCGGCGAAACCAGCTTCATGTCCTTGCCGGCATAGGCGCCCGCCACGAAGCGCGCCTCCCGCGCCACCAGGTTGGCGCGCAGGGCCCATTGCGCATCCAGCTCCTGGCGCCACTCCAGCTCCAGGCCCTGGTGCCGGGTCGGGTCGAAGTTGACGTTGGCGCCGGTGCCAGCCCCATAGGGGCCATTGGCGCTGGGGTCGTAGCCCAGCTCGTTCTGCATCTCATGGCGGTACCAGCGCAGTTCCACCGTGGTCCGCGCCTGCCCCCAGCGCAGGCCCAGTTCTGCATCGCGCGAGGTCTGCATCTGCAAGGGCGCCCCGGCCACGACGAAGGTGTATTCGTCGGCGGTGGGCAGGCGGTAGCTGCTGCCCAGGCGGGCGTAGGCGTGCAGGGCCTGCGCCAGCGCGTGGCTGGCGCCCAGATTCCAGGCCACGGGGTGTTCGGATGCGCGCGCCGCGGAGCCCGAGCGCTTCTTGTCCACCGCCTCGCTGCGCACCCCCACGTTCACATGGGTCTGCCCCCCGGGCAGCGTCACGTCCTCGGTCAGGTACAGGGCCGCGCTCTGCGCGTCCGACAGCGTTCCCGAGGTGCCCATGTTGGCCCATTGCGCGGTATCCAGCCCCAGCGCCAGAACGTTGTGCGCCGCCCCCAGCGGGGCACTGTGGCGCGCGCGCAGGTTGCCGTTCACCGTGGACACGTCCGCACCGTAGGCGCTGCCCCAGTAGTTGCGGATGGTCTTGGTCTGCGTGTTCACATCGGCGGCCAGTTCCCACTCCTCCAGCAACGCCTGCACAAACACGCCGGCATGCTCGGTCTTGCTGCTGCCCTTGTTCACCAGAGAGGCCGCCTGGCTGGCGTCGGCCGCAAATTGCACGTCCGTCAAGCTGCCCGGCCAGCCACTTTGCACCATCTGCCGCCCCGTGCTGGCGCCCAGGCGCAGCCAATCGTTGCTCCACTGCACCGTGGCCTGGAGCTTGTTGTTGGTGGAAGCGAAGTTGTCACGGTGGCCGTTGGATTTGCTGTCCTTGCCCGACACGTCCACCGACCAGGCCCCGGCCGCCAGGGTGGCCGAGCCATAGGCCTCGCGCAGGGCGTGGCTGCCCGCGCGCACCCCCAGGGTCGCGCCGTTGCGCCGCTCCACCCCCTTGCCTGCCTTGGTGGTGATCACGATCACCCCGCCGGTGGCCCCCTCGCCGTACTGCACCGTGCCGCTGCCGCGGATCACCTCGATGCGCTCCACGGTTTCGATCGGCACCAGCGCCAGGTTGGTGGCCGACAGGTCGTCCAGGCGCAGGCGGCGCCCGTCCACCACCACCACCTGGTTGCGGTCCGCCGTGGCGCCAAAACCGCGCAGGTCCACGCTGGCGTTGCCCCCTCCGGAAGTGTCCAGGCTGGCGGGAATACCCAACAGGCGCGCAATCGCCTCGTTGGCGCTGGACGCACCGCTGGCGCGGATTTCATCGGCCTCGATCACACTGACGCTGTAAGGCACGGTGCGCGCGGACTCTTCAAAGCGGGTGGCGGTCACCACCACCTCCTTGAGTTGCACTTCGGGCAGGGCTTGGGACTGGGCCCAGACGGAAGGGAACGCGCAGGCAATGGCGCAAGACAGGGCACTCGGACGGGCCCGGAACAATCGACGGAACATGAACAAACACACATAACAGCACCTCCCGCCGTCGTCCCCGACAGCGTGCAGGCAGAACAGCCGCCCGCACTTCACAGGCAACCACCTTGTTGTTGGCCGGTATCCGGGCTGATGGAAACGACCTCTGTCGCCTTCCCGGTGGCTTGTTCAAGACCACCAGTGGCATTCCGACAGAAGCAGGGCCCGATCAGAAAACCGGACCCGTCCACTTACCGTTGCGGGGGCAGCGCAGGTTAGGCACTGGCACGGTTGGCCGCGCCCTCCTGCTTCCCGTTGAACTGCGGCATGAGAACCACACCGCGAGCACCAACACCGCGCATTCTACGCCGGGCGGCCTTGCGCAAACCCTACAATGGCAGATCTATGTCCAAGCCCGCCTCCATCGAACTGGTTGCCGAACGTGTCGAGAGGCTGCTGCTGCGCTATGAGGAATTGCGCCGCACCAATGCCCTGCTCACGGCACAAGTCGCCGGCCTGACCCAGGAACGCGACTCCCTGCGCTCACGCCTGAGCGCGGCGCGCGCGCGCGTCGACGCCCTGCTGGAGCGCCTGCCTGACACCACTCCCGGCGAGCCCACACCATGAAACAGCTTGAAGTGCAAATCATGGGCCAGAGCTACCTGCTCGGCTGTCCAGAAGGAGGCGAAGCCCGCCTGCTGCAGGCAGTCGAACGGGTCGACACCGCCATGTGCAAGATCCGCGACGCGGGCAAGGTGCGCGCACGCGACCGCATCGCCGTGCTAGCCGCGCTCAACCTGGCCTTCGACCTGCAAGACCCTCCGGCACCCGCGCCTTCGCCCCCTGCACCTGCCACCAGCGCCGATGCGGGCAGCGGCGTGCACGCCGAAGTGCTGCTGGGCTCACTCATGGAGCGGCTCGACGCCGCCCTGGGCGACGACGGCCAGTTGCTGTAGGAACGTGTTCAAAGGGCTTGGCGGCGCCCGCAGGACTTTTTCCTCCCGGTTCGGCCCAGCCCCCTTTTATTTCTATAATTTCTTCGGCCTCCCCATGGGGGGCTCTGGCCGCGACCCCGCCAGCCTGCGCCACACGGATTGCAATTCGATGCGCCGTGTGTGCCACCATGACAACAGACACAGGCTTGGGAGGAGTTGATGTTCAGGACACGTCGGTTTTTTCTGGCGCTCGGCGCCCTATGGACCACACCCACCTGTTTCGCGGCACCCCCACTCAGCGCACGGCAAGCCATCAACCGCAGCGGCCAGTTGCGCATGCTCTCGCAACGGGTCGTCAAGAACTACCTCCAATTGGGCATGGGCATTCTCCCCGGCCCCTCCAGCGCCGCCCTGCGCCAGTCGGCCACGACGGCACAGGGCAATCTGGTGGCGCTGCGCAACACCAGCATTCCCGACCCGGCAGGCGAAGTCCTGGCAACGCTGGAGCAGGCATGGAGCACGCTGCGCGAACGGGTGCTCACAGCCCCCTCGCGCGATGAGGCCGCCGCAGTCGCCAGGCACGCAGACACCATGCTGGCCGAGGCCGAAAAACTGACCCTGCTGCTGGAAAAGGCGACCGGGAGCGAGCTTGGCCGGGCCGTCAACCTGGCAGGGCGCCAGCGCATGCTGTCGCAGCGCGTGGCCAAGTGCTATTTCCTGCACAGCTGGGGCGTGTCCGATGCCCAGGAGCGCCAGCGCCTGGCGCACGCCTGCCAGGAGTTCAGCCAGGGCCTGGTGCAGTTGCGCGCCGTGCCCGGAAACACCGAGGACATCCGCTCGCGCATCGACATGCTGGAATACCAATGGGGATTCATGAGCGCGGCTTTCACCACCGACAAACTCAGCGCCTTCAACCCGACCAGCGCCCGCAACGTTGCCGTTGCCAGCGACAACGTGCTCAGCCTGGCCGAAGACCTGACCAATCTGTACGAAGCATTGCCGGGCTGAACATCTCCCGCAACACCGGCCGATTTTCCGACCAGCGGTCGTCTGTGCCCGGGACCGAACCACTACAATGGATCGGTCTGTGAAGCGCGTCGGGCTTTATATTTCCTTGAACCAATGCTCATTGAGCCAGGGCTTGGAACATTGCTGAGCAAGCGTGACCGTCTCGCGATAGATGGACCCAATGTCCAGCTGACCTCGCCCACCTGAACCCCGGTTCAGGATGCGGTCCGGCGGCTTCGCAGACACCCCTCTCCCCTCCTTCCTTGGCGCCTTGCCACGCGGCGGTGCCGTCTTGCGATGCTGTCCCTGTCCCTGCTTCTCGAACTGGCCGCCCTGGGCCTGACCACCGGCTTCCTGGCTGGCCTGCTCGGCGTGGGCGGCGGCATGCTGCTGGTACCCTTCATCACCGCCATCATGAATGCGCGCGGCGTGAGCGCCGAGCTGGCGGTCAAGATGGCCATTGCCACCTCCATGACCACCATCGTGTTCACCAGCATCTCCAGCGTGCGCGCGCACCACGCGCGCGGCGCGGTGCGCTGGGACATCGTGCGCCGCCTGGCCCCCGGCATCGTGCTGGGCGCCATGCTGGCCAGCGTGGGCGTGTTCAGCGTGCTCAAGGGCTCGGTACTGGCGCTGGTGTTTGCCGTGTTCGTGGGCTTTTCTGCCACGCAGATGTTCCTGGACCGCAAGCCGCGCGCCAGCCGCCAGATGCCCGGCACCGCCGGGCAAACCCTGTGGGGCGGCGGCATCGGCTTTCTCTCCGGCCTGGTCGGGGCCGGGGGCGGCTTCATCAGCGTGCCCTTCATGGTGGCGCACAACGTGCCCATGCTGAGTGCCGTAGCCACCAGCGCGGCGCTGGGCTTTCCCATCGCGCTGTCCAATGCGCTGGGCTTCATGGCCAGCGGCGCAGGCCTACCGGGCCTGCCCGCGGGCAGCGTGGGTTACGTCTGGCTGCCCGCACTGGCTGCGGTGGCCAGCTGCAGCGTGCTCACCGCCCCGCTGGGCGCGCGCACCGCGCACCGGCTGCCCGTGGCCCGGCTGAAAAAGATCTTTGCCCTGGTGCTGTATTCCCTGGCGGCCTACATGGCCTACAAGGGCATCACCGCATGAGCGAACCCGGCTGGAACCCACCCCAGCCGCCCTGCCAGTAGACCTGCCAGCCGCCCTGCCAGCCACCCTGCCAGCAGACCTGCCAGCCGCCCTGCCAGCAGACCTGCCAGTAGACCTGCCAGTAGACCTGCCAGTAGACCTGCCAGCGGACCTTCGCCGGGGGCTGCGCCAGCGCGCCTGCGGGCCGCTTTCTCAGGCCGAGCGGCGCGCCAGGGTGTCCATCAGCTGTTCAAACTCCATGGCCGGCAGGCCCGGTGAACACAGGAAACCCTGGTAGGACGCGCACTGCAGGCCCAGCAGGTAGTCGCGCTGCGCCACCGTCTCCACCCCTTCGGCCACCACGTTGAGCTTGAGCGCGCGCGCCATCGCCACGGTGGCGCTGACGATGGCCTTGTCACTGTCGTCGTGCGGCAAGCCCATCACGAAAGCGCGGTCGATCTTGAGCTTGGAAATCGGGAACTTCTTCAGGTAAGACAGGCTGGAGTAGCCGGTGCCGAAGTCGTCCACCGCCAGGCTCAAGCCCAGCGCGGCCAGCTCCTGGAGCTTGGCCAGCACCTCGTTGGCATCACGCACCAGCACGGATTCGGTCAGCTCCAGCTCCAGCAGGTTCGGACGCAGGCGCGCCTCGCGCAGCGCCTGCGCCACGCGCTCGACAAAATCGCCCTGCTGGAACTGCAGGGCCGAGACATTCACCGACACCACCACGTCGCGCCCCTGGTGCTGCCACAGGCTGGCCTGGCGCACCGCCTCGCCCAGCACCCACTGGCCCAGGCTGATGATGAAGCCGGACTCCTCGGCCAGCGGGATGAAGGTCGATGGCGGCACCTGCCCCAGTTCCGGGTCGGTCCAGCGCAGCAGGGCTTCCGCCCCCACCAACTGGCCGTTTTGCAGCGAGACCTGGGGCTGGTACACGAGGCGGAACGCCTCGCGCTCCAGGCACTGGCGCATGGCGTGCTCCATCTTGATGCGCGAGAGCCAGTCCACATTCATCTGCGGCTGGTAGAAGCGCAGGCCCCCCCGCCCGCGCTCCTTGGCGCCATGCATGGCGGTCTCGGCGCACTGGATGAGCGCATCGACACTGCGGCCATCGTCGGGGTAGAGCGCCACGCCAATGCTGCAGCCGAGGGAAAAATCCATGGCCTCCACCTCGAAAGGCTGCGACAGCGCGGTGATGATGCGCCGCGCCGCGATCTCGGCGCCAAAGGCATCGGCCTCCTGCAGAAACACGACAAACTCGTCCGCGCTCAGGCGGCACAGTGAATCGACCTCGCGCAGGCTCTGGCGTATGCGCTGCGCCACTTCGATCAGCACCCGATCGCCCACCGCGTGCCCAAGCGACTCGTTGATGCTCTTGAAGCGGTCCAGGTCCACGAACAGCACACCGCAGGGTTGCCCCATGCGGTGGCTCATGCCCAGCATCATCTCGGCACGCTGCGTCAGCAGCAGCCGGTTGGGCAATCCGGTGAGCACATCGGTGTAGGCCAGGGTTTCGATGCGCTTCTTGGCCTCCTTGCGCTCGGTGAGGTCCTGCACGAAGCCCACCACGTGCACGGCCTTGCCCGCCTCGTCGCGCAGCGCCACCCAGGACACCTGCACCGGGCGGGCCCCTGTGCCGCTGGCGCGCACCAGTTCGCCACTCCATAGGCCCAGCAGGTCCAGGCTGCGGCGCACCTGCTCGAAATAGTCGCTCTGCCCGGGGTCCTGGAACAGGCTGGCCACAGGCATGCCCACCAGCTCGCTGTGGGTGGCCGCGCACATGGCCTGCGCCTGGGGGTTGGCCTGCAACAGCCTGAAATCGTGGTCCGCGATGAAGATCGCGTCCGGGCTGCATTCGAACACCTTGGCAGCCAACTGCAGCTGCTGCTGCGCCTGGCGCTGGGCGGTGATGTCCCGAAACGCATACACCCGCCCCAGCACCCGCCCCCGGCTGGTCTTGGGCACCACGTAGCGCTCCAGCAAGCGGCCATCGCGCAGCGCCAGCACATCGGTGGCGGTGCTTTGCGGCTGCAGGTCGATCTCGGCCAGGCGCTGGCGGTAGCGCGGCGCATCGGCCACCAGCGACTGCATGTGCGCCCACAGCACGGCATCGCTGGGGGCGTCGAGCTGCTCCGCAGGCACGCGCCAGAGGTCGACGAAGCGGCTGTTGTAGTGCCTGACGCGCCCATGCAGGTCCGTCACCAGCAGGGCGTCGTGGGCGGACTCCAGGGTCGCGCGCAGGTCGGCCAGGCGCTCCTCGAGCTGCGCCTCGCGCTCCAGTTGGGGGCGCAGGTCGCGCAGGGTCACCAGGTAGACGGGTTCATCGGGGCCCAGCCAGACACGGCTGACCTTGCGGTCCACGCACACCGCCTCGCCGCACATGCTGCGCACCAGCGAGTGCGAGTGCAGGCTGTCGGCCAGGCCGGCGGCGACGTCCTCCCAGAAATACATGTCCTCGGGGTTGGCCATCAGTTCGATGGCTGGCAGCCCCACCATGGCCTCGGGCTCCATGCCCAGCAGCTCGGCGGCGGCGGCATTGCATGCCAGCAGGCGCAGGGTGCGTGGATCGACCATCCATGCCGCGTCCGTGAACGCGTTGAGCCAGCTGAGCATGCGTGCGTCCATCACCCCTCCTGGTCGGTTCCACCCCGCTCGGGGGCGAGTTCGAAGAAATAGTTGTGCCGCTGGCGCGGCGCCAGATAGTCGGTGGTGTCCGCAGGCAGCTGCGCCACGCGCATGCTGCGCCGCACCGAAAGATCGGGGGTGCGCTGCAGGTCCATGATCAGCGCCTCGTGGCGCGGCACGCGCGCGTCGTGCACCATGACCGAGGGCTTGAGCGGGCGGGTCGAATTCACCGCCACCACGATGGCATGGCGCTCGTCGCTGAGCTGCACCAGCGACCCCGGCGGATAGACACCCATCATGCGGATGAAGGCCGACAGCACCGCGGGCTCACATTTGGACTTGTGCAGATTGAACGTGACCGCCAGCGCCTCGTGCGGGGTCAGCGCCGCACTGGGCTTGAGCGGGTTGACGAGGTTGTCATAACGGTTGACCAGGGCCAGGATGCGCCCGAGCATGCCGATTTGCGCGGCACTGGCGCGCTTGGGGAAGCCGCTGCCGTCGTGCGCCTCGTGGTGCTGGGCAATGGCCTGGACCACCCCCGCCCCGAAGCCCATGGCCTGCGCCATCTCCATACCAAAAACCACGTGCTCCTGGTACAGGCGCAGTTCCGCGGCGGAAAAACCCTCCACCAGATGGCGCACGCGCTCGGGCACACGCAGCTTGCCCAGGTCGTGCGCGAACGCCGCCAGCCCCAGCTCGCGCAAGGGCTCTTCCCCCAGGTCCAGCACACGTCCCAGTAGCAAGGACAGCACGGTGACGTTGACCGGATGCATGCCCGACTTCTCCCCGGCGGTCTCGCTCAGCAGGCGGATGGAGGCCTCCCCCGCCTGCGTCAGCTCGCCGACCAAGCCTTGCACCAGCCCCTGGCAGTGTTCGGCCGCCTGGCGCGGCTGGGACTGCACCTGGCCTGTCACCTGCCGGTACACCCGCGCAGCCTCGGCAAAGCGCTTCTCGCACGCCGCCAGGCGCTGCTGCTGGTCGCTGAGCAGTTGCGCGCGCTCGGCGCGGTCCAGGGTCTGGCGCGCGGCCTGCTCGGCGGCCAACTGGGCCGCGGCCGCCTTGGCGGCGCGCTGGGCCACGAGCAGGGGGTTGTCGTCCGGGCGCTGGCCGGATGGCGGCGCCGGGCTGGCCGGGTCGCTGCGCGCCGGATCTATCCGCACCGCCTGCAGGCCGAGCTTGCGCAGGGCGTCGATCTGGCTTTGCAGGGTGATCTTGAAACTGCTGGTGGGAAATGGATGGGCCAGCCAACCGATGTCGAGCACGACAAACATGCCGATCCGGAGCTGCGCCAATTCGATGGAAGGTAAAGCCTGTTGATGCATTGATACCGAGACCCCTGGCAAGGGTCGGCCTCCCTGAAACGCACTGATAGCCAAGCAAGTTACCACGATTCGCACCAGCATTGGGGCCGCTGCTACAAAAAAAGTACAGAACCCCCCTTTGCAACAGCGCCGCAGGCATAAAAAAACCACTGGCGCTGGGCCCCCCCCGAGCCGGGGGCCCCGCGCCAGGGGCTGCTGCCGCGGCACCCGCCCCAGGGGGCGGGTGCCGCGAGTGCGGATGCCGATCGGTCAACCCATGTGCAAGCCGCCGTTGACGTCGAAGTTGGCGCCCGTGGTGTAGCCGCCCTCGTCCGACACCAGCCAGGAGATGATGGAAGCGATTTCGCTGGGCTCGCCCAGGCGCTTGACGGGCACCGTGGCGATGATCTTCTCCAGCACCTCGGGGCGAATGGCGCGCACCATGTCGGTCCCGATGTAGCCCGGGCTGACGGTGTTCACGGTCACGCCCTTGGTGGCCAGCTCCTGCGCCAGCGCCATGGAAAAGCCGTGCATGCCGGCCTTGGCGGCCGAGTAGTTGGTCTGCCCGGCCTGGCCCTTGACGCCATTGACGGACGAGATGTTGATGATGCGGCCCCAGCCCTTTTCCACCATGTCGCCCACCACCTGCTTGGTGACGTTGAACATGCTGTACAGGTTGGTCTGGATCACACCATCCCACTCCTCGCGGCTCATCTTGAGGAACATGCGGTCGCGGGTGATGCCCGCGTTGTTCACCAGGATGTCGATGGAGCCGTGCTCGGCCTTGGCCTTGGAAAAGGCCTCCACGGTGGAATCCCAATCGCCCACATTGCCCACCGATGCGTAAAAGGTGTAGCCCAGGGCCTTCTGGTCGTCCAGCCACTTGTGGTAGTCACGGGTCGGTCCGCATCCGGCGATGACTTTGTAGCCGTCCTTGTAAAAACGCTGGCAGATGGCGGTACCGATGCCCCCCATGCCGCCGGTGACGTATGCAACGCGCTGACTCATGACTTTGCTCCTCTCAGATCGTCAAAAAAACTATAAAAATAATAGCACCAAGCCCTTTGTTGATGCGGGCCAGGGGCCTTTTCTCCCTTGAAACGCAAATGCGTTCCTAGCGCTCAATGGTCAGAGCGACTCCCATGCCGCCGCCGATGCACAGGGAGGCAATCCCCTTCTTGGCATCGCGGCGCTGCATTTCATGCAACAGGGTCACCAGGATGCGGCAACCCGAAGCCCCAATGGGGTGGCCAATGGCGATGGCGCCGCCATTGACGTTGACCTTGGAGGTGTCCCAGCCCATCTCGTTGTGGACGGCGCAGGCCTGGGCAGCAAAGGCCTCGTTGATCTCCAGCAGGTCCAGGTCCTGCGCGCTCCAGCCCGCACGCTGCAAGGCCTTGCGCGAGGCGGGCACCGGCCCCATGCCCATGATGGAGGGTTCCAGGCCGCTGGTGGCATAGCTGGCGATGCGTCCCAATGGCGTCAGGCCCAGGGCGGCTGCTTTCTTGGCCGTCATCACCATCACGGCGGCGGCGCCGTCGTTGATGCCCGAGGCATTGCCTGCGGTCACGCTGCCTGCTTTGTCAAAAGCCGGACGCAAGCCGCCCAGCGCGTCGCCATTGGTCTTGCGGTTGATGAACTCGTCGGCAGCGAACACCAGCGGCTCGCCCTTCTTCTGCGGAATCGACACCGGCACGATCTCGTCCACAAACTTGCCCGCGTCCTGCGCGGCGGCTGCCTTTTGCTGGCTGGCCAGGGCCAGGGCGTCTTGCATGTCGCGGCTGATGCCGTACTGCTTGGCCACGTTTTCGGCCGTGATGCCCATGTGGTACTGGTTGTACACGTCCCACAGGCCGTCCACGATCATGGTGTCGGCCATCTTCCACTCGCCCATGCGCTGGCCGTCCCGGGAGCCCAGCAGCACGTGGGGGCTGGCGCTCATGTTTTCCTGGCCGCCAGCAATGACGATCTCGCTGTCGCCCGTGGCCACGGCCTGGGCCGCCAGCATGACGGCCTTCAGGCCCGAGCCGCACACGGCGTTGATGGTCAGCGCCGGGGTCTCCTTGGCCAGGCCGCTCTTGATGAGGGTCTGGCGCGCCGGGTTCTGGCCCGAGCCCGCGGTCAGCACCTGGCCCAGGATGAGCTCGCCCACCTGGTCATTGGCCAGGCGGGTGCGCTCCAGCAGGTTGCGAACCACGATGGCGCCCAATTCGGGGGCAGCGATCTTGGCCAGGGAACCCCCAAATTTGCCCACGGCGGTGCGGGCAGCAGCAACGATGACGATGTCTTGCATGGTGTGTCTTCCTTCGGTTTTCAGGGTGGGGGAATCAAAAAATCAGGCCTTGGCCTTCACGTAACGGCCTGGGGCGGGCTCTATCGCCTTGTAGCGGCCCTTGCCGTAGCGCTTGGGGGCCGCCACCAGGGCTCCAGCATGGCCCTGCAGCCACGCGGCCCAGTCCGGCCACCAACTGCCCGGGTGCTCGGTGGCGCCTTGCAGCCACTGGCCGAAATCCTTGGGGGTCTTGCCATCGGCGCGTATCCAGTGGCTGCGCTTGTTCTTGGAGGCCGGGTTGATGACCCCGGCGATGTGGCCCGAGGCACCCATGACAAAGCGCTTCTTGCCCTTGAACACCTGGGTCGAGGCGTAGGCGCCGCCAATGGGCACGATGTGGTCCTCGCGCGAGCCGTACAGGTACACCGGCGTGTCCACCTGCCGGAAGTCGACCGCCTGGCCGCACACCTGCGCCTTGCCCGGTCGGACCAGGTTATTTTCCAGGTAGGTGTTGCGCAAGTACCAGGCGTAAAAGGGGCCCGGCAGGTTGGTGCTGTCGGAATTCCAGTACAGCAGGTCAAAGGGCGGCGGCGTCTCGCCCTTGAGGTAGTTGCCCACCACGTAGTTCCACACCAGGTCATTGGGGCGCAGGAAGCTGAAAGTCGAGGCCAGGTCCTTGCCCTTCATCAGTCCGCCTTTGCCCAGCTCGGCTTCGCGGTACTGGACGAAGGCTTCGTCGATGAACACGTCGAGCACGCCGGTGTCGGTGAAATCCAGGAAGGTGGTCAGGAAGGTCGCGCTCTTGATCGGCTTTTCACCACGCGCGGCCAGCACCGCCAGCGCCGTGCCCAACATGGTGCCGCCGACGCAAAAGCCCAGTGCGTTGACCTGCGCGCTGCCCGCGATCTCGCGCGTGACCGCGATCGCCTTGATCACGGCGTTCTCGATGTAATCGTCCCAGGAGGCCTGGGCCAGGCTCTGGTCCGGGTTGCGCCAGCTCAGCACAAAGGTGCGGTGCCCCTGGGCAATGGCATAGCGCACCAGCGAATTCTCGGGCTGCAGGTCCAGGATGTAGTACTTGTTGATGCACGGCGGCACCATCAGGAAGGGCGTGGCGTGCACCTTCTCGGTCAGGGGCTTGTACTCGATGAGCTGGAAATAGGGGTTTTCGAACACCACCGCGCCCTCGGTGGTGGCCACGTTGCGCCCCACCTCGAACAGACTCTCGTCGGTCATGGAGACGTGCCCCTGGCGCACATCATGGACCAGGTTCTGGATCCCTTTGGCGATGCTCTCGCCCTGCGTGTCCAGGGCCTTCTTCTGCGCCTCGGCATTGAGCGCGAGAAAGTTGCTCGGGGCGGCGGCGGCCACCCACTGCTCGACTGCGAAGCGGATGCGGTTGCTCGTTTTGGCATCTGCCTGCACCGCATCGGCCAGCCCCATGAGGGTGCGCGAATTGAGCAGGTAGGCCGCAGCGCTGAAGGCTGCCAGGGGGTTGCTGGTCCAGGCCGGGTTGGAAAAACGCCGGTCCTGCGCCAGCGTGGCCCCTGCTGCGCCCTCCTGAAGCAGCTCCAGCGCGTCCTGGGTGTACTGGTGCTGCAAGGCCTGCAGCTTGGCCGCATCGAACCGGATTTCAGGCAACTTGCCCGCCGACACACTCCCCAGATCGAGTTGCTGAAACGACTGCAGGGCCTTGGCCCACCCCTGCGTCACGTTGTCCTGCAGCTGCTGCGCAGCTTGCGCCCAAAAGGCTTGCGGGGCTTGGCTCACACGATCTCCTCACGAACGGTTGTGACGTAGTATGTCAGCAGCAATTGTCAAAAACATGACAAAGCAGATTACAAACCTGGATTTTTCACGCATGTACCTGATCGTCCTGGCCTGGGCCTACATCGTCGTCCTCATGGCAGCGACCGAAGCCACCAGCAGCACCGGCACCATGCTGGGCGCGGTGTTCACGCTGCTGCTGTACGGGGTACTACCTATCGGACTGGTCATGTACATCTTTGGCACCCCGGCGCGCAAGCGCGCGCTGCGTGCCGCCCAGGCGGCACAGGACACCGCAGCAGCAGATGCACAAAACATGCCAGAGGCTTCAGCGCTGCCCGCCCTCGATCCAGACACAGGCCGCCATGCGCCCGCTGACGCGGTCGCGGCGGTGGCTGAAAAAGCGCCCCGGCTGGGAGACCGTGCACCAGGGCGCTGAGCCGTCGTTGCCGTGCAGCGCCTGCACCCCTTGGCGCCGCAACCGCAGCCGCGCCAGCGCCGGCAGGTCGGCCCACCATTGGCCTGCCCCCTGTGCGGGCACAAAGCAGGCCTGCGCCGCGGCGTCAGCGGCCACAAAGGCATGGCGCACTTCCTCGCCCACCTCGAACGCCTGCGGGCCGATGCACGGGCCCAGCCACGCTATCAATTCAGTAGCATCACTGCCATATTGCATGCGGGACAGAGGCATGAAATGCTCCTGGTATTGGTGCACGGCCTGCTCCACCACCCCCTGGCCATCCGCCCCGCCCGCCAGGCCGCGCCAGCCCGCATGCAGCGCCGCCACCCAACTGCCCGCGCGGTTGCTGAGCAGAATCGGCAGGCAGTCGGCCACCATCACGGTGCATACCACCTGCCCCTGATCGGTGCAGGCCCCGTCGGCCTGCTCCACACCATCGAGGGCACGCTGCAGGGGCAGCACGCGCACGCCGTGCACCTGCTCCAGGTAGTTCGGATAGAGCCCTACCGTGGCTTGCAGCCGCGCGCGGTTGCAAGCCACGGCCTGCGCATCGTCACCCACGTGGCTGCCCAGGTTCAGCGCAGCATAGGCCCCGGTGGACACTCCCCCGGCGCGCGTGGTGCACAGGGCGCGCACCCCAGGCGGCGCAGGCCAGTCAGGCTCCAGTACATCCGCGCCGCGCAAGGGCGCACTCGCATCGTCAGCAATAAAAGACATGGCGACGAGCATACGCCACGGCGCCGCGCCGACCCCACACCCCCAAGCCCGGGCCGGGCCAGGCCCGCGCGCGCCCTGCAGCCGCCCCCCCGGAGCCGCTACCATGCTGGCTTTACGCTCCCGCTTGCCACCATGATCCTGGAACTTGCCGACATCCGTATCCGCCCCGGTGAAAACGCCGCTTTCGACGCTGCCATCGCCCATGGCCTGGACAGCGTCATCCGCCACGCCAAGGGCTACGTGCGCCACCAGGTGCACCACGGCATCGAAAACCCCGAGCGCTACGTGCTGCAGATCGTGTGGGAAACGCTCGAAGACCACACCGTGGGCTTTCGCGGCTCAGAGGCCTTCACCCAGTGGCGCGCCATCGTGGGTCCCTTCTTCGCCGCCGCCCCGGTGGTGGAGCACTTCAACCTCCTGACCGCCAGCGCCTGAATGGACACCCTGTTTGCCCCACCACCGCCCGTGTCCGTGCCCCTGGCCGGGGGCACGGTGCACTTCCCCGTGCACCGCGTCTACTGCGTGGGCCGCAACTACGCCGAGCACGCCCAGGAAATGGGCCACAGCAGCCGCGAGGCGCCGTTCTTCTTCTGCAAACCGGCCGATGCGGTGCTGCCCGGCAGTGCCGAGCACCCCGCCCTGCTGCCCTACCCGGGCCAGACCAGTGACCTGCACCACGAGGTGGAGCTGGTGGTGGCCCTGGGCAGCGGCGGGCGCGACCTGAGCCCGCAGCAGGCGCTGCAATGCGTGGCCGCCTACGGCGTGGGCCTGGACATGACCCGGCGCGACCTGCAGGCCCAGGCCAAGAAACAGGGGCGGCCCTGGTGCACGGCCAAGGGTTTCGACCACAGCGCGCCCCTGGGCCCGCTGCTGCCCGCCGCGCAGGCCCCAGGCCTGGAGAGCGCCGCCATCACCCTGCATGTGAATGGCCAGTTGCGCCAGCAAGGGCGCATCGCCGACATGATCTGGCCCGTGGCCGACACCCTGGCCCAGCTCTCGCAGCTGTGGGAGCTGTGCGCCGGAGACCTGGTCTTCACCGGCACCCCGGCCGGGGTGGGCGCCGTGCTGCCCGGCGACGTGCTGGTGGCCCAGGTGCAGGGCCTGCCCGCGCTGCATGCGCACATCCTGCCCCGCTGAACGGTCCACCCATGCTGCGCAAGCCCATCCGACACTGCCGCGAGTGCGGCACCACCGTGGTCTACCGCCTGCCCGACGATGGCGACACCAAGGAGCGCGCCGTGTGCCCGGCCTGCGCCACGGTGCACTACGAAAACCCGCTCAACGTGGTCGGCACCATCCCCGCCTGGGGGCCGCAGGTGCTGCTGTGCAAACGCAACATCGAGCCGCGCTGGGGCAAGTGGACGCTGCCCGCGGGCTTCATGGAGCTGGGCGAAACCACCAGTGCCGGTGCCGCGCGCGAGACCGTGGAAGAAGCCGGGGCCCAGTTCACTCTGGGTGAAATCTTTTCACTGGTGAACGTGCCCATCGTCGGGCAAGTGCACCTGTTCTACCGCGCCACCCTCACCAGCGACCAGTTCGCCCCAGGGACCGAAACGCTGGAGGCACGCCTGTTCCACGAGCACGAGGTGCCCTGGGACGAGATCGCGTTTCGTACCGTGCGCGAAACCCTGCTGCGCTACTTCGCCGACCAGCGCGCCGGGCGCTTTGGCTTTCACAACATTGACCTGACGTGAACCTGCTGCCCTGCTACGCCGTGGTCGACCTGGAAACCACCGGGGGCCATGGCGCCAATGACCGCATCACCGAAATCGCCCTGGTGCGGGTGGAAAACGGCCGCACCACCGCGCGCTGGAGCAGCCTGGTCAACCCCGAGCGCTCCATCCCGCCCTTCATCCAATCGCTCACCGGCATCGACGACGCCATGGTGGCCGACGCGCCGCTGTTCGGGCGCCTCACCCCCACCGTGCGCGAGCTGCTGCAAGGCGCCGTGTTCGTGGCCCACAACGCGCGCTTCGACCAGGGCTTTTTGACCCAGGAGCTGCAGCGCTGCGGCATGGGCTGGGACTGGCCGGTACTGTGCACGGTGCGCCTGTCGCGCAAGCTCTACCCGCAGCACAAGAGCCACGGGCTGGACGCCATCGCCACGCGCCACGGCCTGCACAACGCCGCGCGCCACCGCGCCATGGGCGATGTGGACGTGGTGCTGCAGTGGCTCGCCCTGGCCGAACAGGAGTTGGGCGCCGACAAGCTGCGCAGCACCGCCCAGGCCCTGCTGCAAGGCTGCGCCGGGCTGCCTGCGCACGTGCAAACCCCCTTAAGCGCCCTGCCCCCCGGGCCCGGCGCCTACCTGCTGCGCGACGCCCAGGGCCAGGCCCTGTACGCGGGCAAGGCCAGCCAACTGCGCCAGCGCGTGCTCAAGCACTTCCAGTTGGCCTCCAGCACCGCGCAGGAGCGCGCCCTGGCGCAGCAGACCACCTCCATCGAATGCTTTCCCGGCAGCGGCGAGCTGCACGCGCTCATTGGCTGCGCGCAACTGGTGGCGCAGTACCAGCCGCCCCACAACGCGCTGCGCAAACGCGAGCGCGCCACGCTGGAGTTCACCCTGGCCACCCTGCCGCCCTGGCCCTTGCCTGGCGCGCTGACGATCCGCGAGTACCACGCCCCCACGCAGCGCGGCGCGCTGCATGTGTTCGACCACTGGCGCTGGCTGGGCAGCGTGCACAGCGAAGCCGATTGGGACAGCCTGGACCTGGACCGCGAGCGCGCCGCCCTGCGCCCCTTTGACCTGGAGCTGTTTCGCGTGCTGCAGCGGCGCCTGCCCACGCTGCGCCACGACCCGCAATTGCAACTGCTGCAGGAGCGGCGCCATGGCTGAGCCCGACGCCCCCCAGGACGCCACCGCAGCCGTCGGCCTGCCGCAGCAGTTGGGCGACGCCATCCTCGAGCTGGTGGTGGTGGTCCCGCCCAGTGCCGAGCCCGTGGCCGCGCAGGCGCGCGCGCGTGCCCAGGCCATTGCCCATGCCACCGCGCGCAAGAGCAGCGCCCTGGCCGCCACCCTGTCGCTGCCCCCGGGGGTGCTCGGCTGGGTCACGGTGCTGCCCGAACTGCTGGGGGTGTGGAAGCTGCAGGCGCAAATGGTGGCCGACATTGCCGCCGCCTACGGCCAGACCCAGCGCCTGGGCCCGCGCCAGATGCTGTACTGCCTGTTCAAGCAGGTGGCAGCGCAGCTGCTGCGCGATGTGGCCGTGCGCGTGGGCGAGCGCGCCGCCGTACAGCAGGCCAGCTACGTGCTGCTGCGCCAGATCGCGCAACAGCTGGGCGTGGTCGTGTCCAAGGCGCTGCTGCAGCGCGCCGCCTCGCGCCTGGTGCCGCTGCTGGGCGCGGCCACGGTGGGCGCCTACGTGTACTACGACACCTTGCAGGTGGCGCGCACTGCCACCGAGCTGTTCGAAAGCGCAATCACGCTTGACGCGCCAGACGCCACTGGCGCCACCAGTCCCCCCCGCTGACCAGCACGATGCCGGCCAGCACCGGCAAGGCCGCCAGCACAAAACGCAGCTCCAGCGGCTCGCTCAGCAGCCAGGCCCCCAGCACGATGCCAAACAACGGCGTCAGGAACGAGAACACCCCGAGCCGGTTGGCCAGATAGTGGCGCAAGAGCCAGAACCACATCAGAAAACTGGCAAAGGACACCACCAGAGCATGGAAGGCCAGGCTGCCCCACACCTGCGCCGTCCAGTGCACCTGCGCCTGGCCCGTGGCCAGCGCCGCGCCCAGCAGCAGCACAAAGGCTGCTACCAGCTGGTACAGCAGGGTTTGCGTGGGCGGCGCGCTCGACAGCGCCGTGGTGCGCACCACCACCGTGGTGGCGGCCCAGGCCACCCCGCCCATCAGGCCCAGAAAGTCGCCCCACAGCATGGCGCCCACGGCCGGGTCGCCCGCCGCCGTGCCGCGCCCCAGAAACGCCGCCGCAATGCCGCTGAAGGCCAGGCCTATGCCCAGCCACTGCAGCGGCCCCAGGCGCTCATTGGGCAGTTTGGCTTGCAGCCCCAAAGCGGCAAACATGGGCGCGGTGTACAGGAACACCACCATGTGCGATGCCGTGGTGTGGCGCAGCCCCTCGCCCACCAGCAAGAACTCCAGCGCGAACAGCACGCCCACCACCAAGCCAGGGCGCCAGGTGCCGTTGCTCCAGTCCAGCCGCTCGCCGCGCCAGCGCATGAAGCCCAGCAGCAGCACCGCCGCCAGCCCCGAACGCAGGGCGATCTGCATCACCGGCGCAATGTCCTGCGCCGTGCCCTTGAGCACCACCTGCTGCAAACCCCAGATGGCGCACAGCAGCACCATCCACCCCACAGCCCGGGCGTCCAGCGCCTTGCGTGTATCCATACCGTTTTCACTCCAATCGGGGGCCATTATGTTTTTGGCTTGATCGATTGATATAGTTCAAAACCGACAAGCCATCAACCAAAGCCGCCACCATGGACACCAGCGCCCACCTCCTGGCTCCCAAGCTGCTGGACTGGCCCGCCCCGGCGCCCGGCCACCCGCAGTCGCTGGTGTTTCGCAGCGCATCCGTCCCCGCCCACGGGCTGTACGCCGAACACCAGCATGCCTGGGGCGAGTTCGTGGCCGCTTACAGCGGGGTGATGGAGGTGAAAGTGGCGCAGCACCACTACCTGGCCCCGCCGTCCTACGGCATCTGGCTGCCGCCCGACCTGCCCCACACCGGGCTGAACCGGCGCGCCGCCCAGCACTGCTCGCTGTACGTGGCACCGGCTTTGTGCGCCGGGCTTCCCGCCACCCCTTGCGCCCTGACCATCGGCCCCCTGGTGCGCGCGCTCATGGACACGCTGCGCGACGAACGCCCCCCCGACAGCGCTGCCGACCACGCCGCCCACCAGCGCCTGCTGCGGGTGCTGCTGGACCGCTTGCAGCAGGCCCCGCGCGCGGGCAGCTACCTGCCCAGCACGGACGACCCGGCGCTGCAGGCGGTGCTGGCGGCCATGCAGCGCCAGCCGCACGACGACCGCCCCCTGCGCGACTGGGCGCTCAGCGTACACCTGACCGAGCGCACCCTCATGCGCCGCGCCCAGCGCGAGCTGGGCATGCCCCTGGCGCAATGGCGACAGCGCCTGCGCGTGGTGCTGGCGCTGCCGCGCCTGGAAGCCGGGCAAAGCGTGGAAAATGTCGCGCTCGACCTGGGCTACAGCAGCGCCTCGGCCTTCATCGCCATGTTCAAGCGCCTGATGGGCTGCACTCCGGACGAATTCCGCCGCGGCGGCACACCCGCACGCACCCTGGGCACGCCCCAGAACGACGAGGAGAAAGCATGAACCTGTGGCACGACGTGGCCTGGCTCGTCCCCTACCGTAACGAATTCAGCATTGCGCTGGCGCACGGCCTGTCCTGGCTGGGCTATGCCACCTTCATCATGTTCTTCATGGCGCTGGGCTACTGGACGCAGGACAAGCGCGTGTTCTACCGATTGCTGGTGCTGGTGACGGTGAACGCGCTCATCAACGCCTACGCCAAAGACTTCTTCCAGGACCCGCGCCCGCCGCTGGAGCTGCGCCTGGACGACCAGGTGGCCGAAAGCTACGGCATCCCCAGCGGCCACGCCCAACTGGGCGTGGTGCTGTGGCTGTGGCTGGCCTGGGAGCTGGGCAAGCGCTGGGTCTGGGTGCTGTGCACCCTGATCGCCCTGGGCATCATGGCCAGCCGCCTGCTGCTGGGCGTGCACGACCTGGAAGACGTCACCATCGGCGCCGCCATCGGGCTGGCCAGCCTGCTGGTGTTCGAGGCCGTGCGCCAGCGCAACTGGCACTGGCAGGTCCACCCCAGCAGCGCGGGCCTGATGGTGCTGGGTGCCACCGCCCTGGCGCTGGCCACCTGGCCCGGCAACGCGCCCGACTACGTGCCCATGCTCGCGGCCTGGCTCATCGTTGCCACCTGGGCGCTGCATGTGGACGAGGCCCACCTGGACTACGCGGCACCGCGTGCCTGGCAGCTCCAGTTGCTGATAGCCGCCCTGGGCACGGCAGCTTTTCTGGCCGAACAAAAGCTGCTCAAGGCGGTGCTGCTGGCCTGGCCCCTGGCACCCACCGCAGCCGCCGCACTCAAGGGCGCCGTCAGCGCCCTTTTCGTCTCCCTGCTGATGCCCTGGGCATTTCTGCGCCTGCGCCTGGGGCGCAAGGCCCACCCCATGCCCATGCTCTACTGATTGCAACGCTCACCCATGGCCAAACTGTTTTTCCGCTACTCGGCAATGAATGCCGGCAAATCCACCTCGCTCTTGCAGATCGCCTACAACTACGAAGAAAAAGGCCAGCAGGTGGCCCTGTTCACCGCCGCCATCGACCACCGCGCCGGGGTGGGCAAGATCAGCTCGCGCCTGGGCCTGACGCGCGACGCCCAGGTGTTCGACGCCGCCACCGATTTCGAGGCCACGCTGCGCCCGCGCCCGGAGCTTGCCTGCGTGCTGATCGACGAAGCCCAGTTCCTCTCGCCCACCCAGGTGCGCCAGCTGCACCGCGTGGCGCACCTGCGCGCCCTGCCCATCATCTGCTTCGGCATCCGTTCCGACTTTCGCGGCGATGCATTTCCCGGCGCGGCCGCCCTGCTGACCCTGGCCGACGACCTCGAAGAGATCAAGACCATTTGCACCTGTGGCCGCAAAGCCACCATGAACATCCGCCTGGACGGCGCGGGACAGCGCGTGCGCGAAGGCGAGCAGGTGGTGATCGGCGGCAACGAGAGCTACACCCAATCCTGCGCGCGCTGCTTTTACGAGGGGCAGTGAGGCCGCAAGTCCAGCCCCGTACGTTGGTCGATGGCGGCCGCCAGCATCTTGAAGTCACTCCAGGCGTCTTGCACCGCCAATGCATGGCTGCCTATAGCACCTTCCGCAGAACTGAGGTGAAAGATCGGCTTGCGTACCTCCTGTGCCATCGGCATAAGGCTGCGATAGTGCTTCAAGCGTGCAAGGCAATTGGGGTCAGGGCCATCGGGGGTGCCGGTTTGACCTGGCCCCAACACGCTGTCCCGGTAGGTGCCGGGAATACGGTCAACCCACTTTTTATAGGCTTTCACAGGACGCGAAAGTCGCTCCACGTGTTGGATCAGAACATAACCCTGTGGCTGCATAGCCCCCGCAGGCAAGGCAAAAGCCGGGGTTTCCCAGTTGCCGGTCCGTTTCTGCCAATCGGCGCGCCACGCTCTCAGCGTTGGCCCCAGGTTGCGCAAACCCTGCAAAGAAAAAAGGTCCGCTGCCAGAGGAATGAGCACGTGGTCGCTTCCTATCAAGGCCGATCGGTTGATTGCGCCCAGGTTGGGACCGACGTCTGCCAGGATCACATCGGCATCATGCGCCTGGGCTGCCATTTGCGCTACCTGCCAAAACGACGTCAATAGACGAAATGACCTGAATAGTTGATCCTGGTTCGATCCCATGGCATCCGTCCATGCGCCGGACAACTGGTCTTCAAAACCTGCCAAGGCCAAGTCGCCTGGAACCAGATGCAAGCGGGGATGGATACTTCGCGTAACGGGTGCCTGTATATCCCCCACTCTGGTTAAGGGCTGAATACACCGAAATATGGTGGTCCCCGTGGTTGGAGTTTCCTGTGGATCCCACAGTTCCTCCAGCGTCTCCTCGCTCAGGAATGCGGAGGTCAGATTCGCTTGGGGATCGAGGTCAATGGCAAGCACACGTTTACCCAGCTCCGCAAACGTCCACGCAAGATGGAACACCAAAGAGGTTTTGCCAACTCCTCCTTTGTTGTTGAAAAAGGTCAAGACGGGAACGCTCATGCCTGAGCTCCTTGGGAAACACTGCGCACAGTCGCAAGCACCATGGTGTCCTCCACCTGAAACTCCAGCGGCGGATTTCCATTGGCCTGCATGGCACGCCTGGCCTCCGCAATGCCGAACCCAAAACGCTGTACGAACCCCATGGTCTTGAGCACACTGGCAAGAACCGGATTTCGGTAATCGGCCACACCAGGTCGACCAAAATTCGTCTGCGTGACAGACCCATAAGGCCCTCCAGGATTACTGATCTCAATGCGGTCATCGAACCAATACAACCGAACCGGCGCATTGGATCCCTCGTAAGTACGGTGCATGACCGCGTTACGGGTCAATTGCTGCAAGGCCGACAAGGGATAGGGGACAGATCGCACCTCCGTCGTAACACCTGAGGTGAAGTCCAGCGACACGGCCATGGATGCCTTCAGTTTGTCATCCAAGCGACGCAGCATGGTGTCCAGGTTTCCATCGATCTCCTGCGCATCCACCACCGGATCACCCCAGCGCGTTCCCCGGATTCGCAGAAACTGGATATAGGCCGATGGAATCCAGGTTCGAGGGCTCTTGCCCAGGGTGAGTAAACCCACCACTGTCGGCACGGGATCGTCCACACTGGCAATCATGCCCAATGAAGCCAACCTTTCTTCATAACTGCGTCCATTGGCATCCAGCACATCACGCGCAACAGCCTGCACCAAATATTCGTTTTCAAAATAGCTGCGGCCCAGATCATTCAACGACGCACTTCCCACCGGATGGGTATCAAAGCTCCGGTCACGCCAACGGCGTTTTTCAGCCAGCACCCGCTCGTCCTGAGCAGACGCTTGCCCACGACGTGGCCCAGTACGGATCCAAATCCGCCCATCCAAACGAACCGGCGGGGCGTCCGCCGGCCAAACGGTCACAACCGCCACATCCCGCCCCATTAAGGACCTTTTTGACACTGTGATGGTAGGCGGTGGGGTGATCTTGCCGTCGGTTTTGATGTCCGCAAGGGTCATCAACAGATCATCCGTCACGACGAAATCCGGAGCCGCCGCAGTGCCGTCATCCTCGACACCGACAAACAACACCCCTGGTTTGCCGTGATTGGGAAGATCGTTGGCAAACGCGCAAACCGCCTGACGCCCTTTTTCTGGTGCATCTCCCTTCCATGATCGCTTGCGCTCCACGCGATCACTTTCCAGATCATTGGCCAGCGCCAACAACTCATCATCACTTAGCGGAATCACAGCATTGCTCCAAATGATCAGCGCCCACTCGCGCGATAGCTACAAGTCATAGTATCCCGCGATTTACCACTACCCGCGCTACGGCGGACAGCGCGTGCGCGAGGGCGAGCAGATGGTGATCGGCGGCAACGAGAGCTACACCCAGTCCTGCGCGCGCTGCTTTTACGAGGGGTAGTGAACGCCCTCGCCGGTGGACATTGACCAGGAGCGCTCCAAGGCGCAATACGCCAACGGCGTGCTGACCCTGACCCTGGCCAAGAAGGTCGCAGGCCAGGGTTCGCGGCGCTTGAACGTGGAGTGAGAGCCTGTTGCGTGGTGGGCAGGCAGCTCACCCGCATGGCGTCAAAGCGCCTCGGAGCAGAAGATGGCTGGCGTGACGATGCGCGTGCGACCGAGCTTGCCGCGTTGCAGCAGCCCGGCGCGATGGTCGCCGGTCACCAGGTAATCGGCCTCGCCTGCCAGCGACATCGCCAGCAGAAACGCATCGTTCGGATCATTGACCTCGATGCCCACCGGCACGGGAGGGAGCGCATCCAGCACGATCGAGAGCCGCATGTTATTGACCATCGTTCCGACGCGGTGCGGCTGGAGCACCTCCTTGAATTTCGCGTAGCGGCTCGCGCGGCGCAGCTCGTCGATTTGCGCGGCCGCAGTCACCAGGTCAAAACGAGCCTTCTGCCATGCGCGATAGATGGTGTCCGGCCAGCCGTGGGGCGACAGCAGCGCACTGAGCAGCACGTTGGTGTCCAGGACAACCCGCATCAGTGCTCACGCGCCCATTGCACGGCTTCGTTCACGATGGCGGTCAAGTCGGCCTCGCTCACGTTGGCGTTCGCCGCCTTGGCCTCCTCAACGGCACGCTCGAAGATATAGGTGCGTACTGCCTGCTCGATGAAACGCGACAGGTCGCCCTTGCGCCCACCGCCTTGCGATGCAAGAAACATGCGGACGGACTGATCCGTGTCCGACGACACGGCAAGGTTCCAGCGCACGGTGCTCATGGCGTCCTCCATTTCAGCACTTATACACATAGGTGTTTATACACCATGTTGACAGCGCTTCCAAGCCACCCGCGCCGCCGCTCAACGCCCCGGCTGCAGCTCGCGCGCCACCATCTGCCCACCTTCGTAGGCCGCGGCAAAGCGCACCTTGTCCCCAACCTGGAAGCGCTCCAGCAGCGCGCTGTCGCGCACCACGAACACCATGGTCATGGGCGGCATGTCCAGGTTCTTGATCTCACCGTGCTTGATGGTGATCTTGCTGGCGTCCTTGTTGATCTTCTTCACCTCGCCATCGGTCAGCACCAGGGGCTGCCCCAGTTCACTGGCCTTGGGGGCATCGGGCGCGGCAGCGGTCTGGGCCAGCGCACCGCCTGCGGCAAGAAGACCCATACCAACCATGGCGCAGGCGAGCGGTAGACGTAGAAGTTTCTTCATTTGGCAGCCACCTGCACCTGGCCCTTCATGCCTGCTTCATAGTGGCCGGGTACGAGGCAGGCGAAGTGCACCGTACCGGCACGGGTGAACTGCCACACGATCTCGCCTTGCTGGCCGGGGTCGAGCGTGACCATGTTGGGCTCATCGTGCTCCATGCCGGGGAATTTCTTCATTTCCTCCAGGTGTTCGAGCAGGGCTTTTTCCGTGCCCAGCCCCAGTTCGTGGCGCACCTTGCCCACGTTTTTGATGACAAAGCGGACGGTCTCACCCTTTTTCACCGCGATGTTGCCGGGGGTGTAGCGCATGTTGTCGCTCATCTCCACGGCGATGGTGCGGGTCACCTTGGCCGCGACACCGGCCTTGCCGATGCTGCTGTCATCGTGGCCACCGGCATGCTTGCCACCGGCCCAGGCGGTGCTGGCGGCAGCCGACAAAGCGAGCGCGGCCAGAAGCAGCCGCCCCTGGCGTGGCCCCGGGCCCGCAAGGCGCCCCATGCAGGGGCTGGAAACACCAGGAGCGCCTGGGCGACTGGTTGCAAAAAGGCGGAAATTCACAGGTTTCATCAATCAGTCCTTGGGTGAAAAAAACGGGAATCAGTGCCCGGCCTGGGGGCCGGGTTTGCGTGCGCTGGCCTGCGCGCTCTGGGCGCCGGAGCCCGGCACAGAAGCGCTTGGAGCACGCGCGGGCTGCGCCAGCGCCCCGCTGTATTCCTGCGCCACGGTGCCCGCCGGGAAGCGGTAAGGCCCGGGGTCGCGGTAGTCGCCCGGCTTTTGCTCCTTGCGCACCTTGAGCACGCTGAACATGCCGCCCATCTCGACCGGGCCGAACTGGGCCTGGCCGGTCATCATGGGCGCGGTGTTGTCGGGAATGGGCATTTCCATCTCGCCCATATCGGCCATGCCGCGCTCGCCCATCATCATGTATTCGGGCACCACGCGCTGGATTTTGCGCACCAGGCCGCGGTGGTCCACGCCGATCATGGTGGGCACGCCGTGGCCCATGGCGTTCATGGTGTGGTGGCTCTTGTGGCAGTGCAGGGCCCAGTCGCCCTCTTCGTCGGCCAGGAATTCGACCTGGCGCATCTGGCCCACGGCCACGTCGGTGGTGACCTCGGGCCAGCGCGCGCTGGGCGGCACCGGGCCGCCGTCGGTGCCCGTCACCTCGAATTCGTGCCCGTGCAGGTGGATGGGGTGGTTGGTCATGGTCAGGTTGCCCACACGGATGCGCACGCGGTCGCCCTGGCGCACGTTGAGCGTGTCGATGCCGGGAAAGACGCGGCTGTTCCAGCTCCAGATGTTGAAGTCGGTCATGGTGTTGACCTTGGGCGTCTTGCTGCCGGGTTCGACGTCGAAGGCGTTGAGCAGGAAGCAGAAATCCCGGTCCACCGGGGCGATGTGCGGGTGCTTGGCCTTGGGGTGAGTCACCCACATGCCCATCATGCCCATGGCCATCTGCACCATCTCGTCGGCGTGCGGGTGGTACATGAAGGTGCCGGGGCGGCGTGCCTCGAACTCGTAGACATAGGTCTTGCCCACCGGAATGGCCGCCTGGGTGAGGCCCCCCACGCCGTCCATGCCACAGGGCAGGCGCTGGCCGTGCCAGTGGATGGTGGTGTGCTCGGGCAGCTTGTTGGTCACGAACAGGCGCACCCGGTCGCCCTCCACCACTTCGATGGTGGGGCCGGGGCTTTGGCCGTTGTAGCCCCACATATTGACCAGGAAACCTGGCGCCACCTCGCGCACCACGGGCTCGGCCACCAGGTGGAACTCCTTCACGCCATCGCGCATGCGCCAGGGCAGGGTCCAGCCGTTGAGCGTGACCACGGGGTTGTAGGGGCGCCCGGTGCTGGGCACCAGGGGCGGCGCGGTCTGGGGCGAGGTCTGCAACACGGGTTCGGGCAGCGCTGCCAGGGCCGAGCGCGCCACGGCCAGCCCGGCGGCAGACGCCAGGGCGCCGGCAAAAAGTTGTCTGCGGGTGTTCATGGTGTGAAAAATGAAAAAAGAAAAACAAGCCCAAGAAAGGCGGCACCGCGCAGCCCCAGGCCGCTGTGGCGTGTGCGCCCGCCAGTGCCATGATCGGCGTACGGGACCGGGCTCAATGCCCACCGCCCTCGGCAGCGCCAGGCATCGCGACGCCACCCAGGGCGACGGCGCTCTGGGGCAGGCCGCCGAGCAGCACCCACTGCAGGTCTGCGTCGGCCAACCAGAAATCGCGCAGCGCATTGGCCTGCGCCGCCTGCAGTTGGGACTGGCCGCGCGCTTGCGCCAGCACGTCCCACACGCTCTTGAGCATGCCGTTGTAGTGCAGCAGGGTCTCTTCGGACACCCACTGGCTGATGGGCAGGGATTCGCGCTCGCCCAGTTGCGCCAGGCGGTGGGCCCCCTGGTAGGCGGCCCAGGCCAGATCAAAGGCCGCACGGCTGCGCCAGACATCGCCCGCAGCCGACTGCGCCTGCAAGGCGTGCAGGCGCTGCCGGGCAGCGCCCATGGCCAGAGGCGCCGTGGGCAGGGCGGGCAGTTCGTCGGGCAGCACCAGGGTGTCCAGCGCCTGCGCCCAGCGCACCGTGCGCGCCAAGGCGGCCTGGGCCTGTACGGCGGCGTATTCGGCACGCACCAGCTCCATGCGCGCGCCCGTCAGCGCCACTTGCACCGGGGTGTACTGCAGGCGGCTCCAGTTGCCCACCGCCACCATGCGCTGGCCCAGGGCATCGGCAGATTCGGCGGCCTCCAGGGCTTCGCGCTGGCGGCGCAGCACGGCGCGGGCTGCCACCGCCTCCAGCCAGGCCTTGCGGGCCTGGACCGCGACTTCCAACAGTTCCGACCAATCTGACACCCGGCGCTGCAGCGCCGGGTCCACCTGGTGGAAAGCGCCGTTGCTCAACTGGTCCTCAACGCCCGCAGGCAATTGCTGCAAGGCAGCCAGCAAGTCGGTGTGGCGGCTCCAGGCCAGACGCACCGCTGCTGCGGCACTGGGCAGGGTGGGCGCTGCGGCAGACTGTGCTGCAGCACCGGCCTGGGCCTGCTCCGAGCGCAGCACGTCGGCATGACCGCGCAGGTTGCGCCCCACCGTGTCGTTGGCCTGACGCCAGTCCAGGGCCGGGGATGCGGACGGTGTTTGCTGCGCCAAAGTCCAGCCGGGCAATGCGAGAGCACAGGCCAGCGTGGCGCGCCGCACGGTGCTCAGGGGCAATTTGTGCACTTATTTCACTCCTTCTTGATTTAGATCAAGACGGATTGTGAAAAACCAGGCTAACGGCGAGCTGAGCGCCACATTACAAGTTTGTCAGCTTGAAGAACATGCAGCGCTGTGATGGTCCTATGGCTCACGCCGTACTGGATAGGGCGGCGCAGCCGAAGGGTCGTGGCGGGTGCGTACCATGATCTGCTGGGCCCAGTGGCTCGGTCGCAACAGGGCGTCAATGGCATCGGCATCGGCTGCCTTCGCCACACAGCCATCCACATACACAATGCGCCCCTGCACTGTGACCCACAGCGATGCCTGTGCAAACGCCGATGTGGCGGCAAAGCGGCTTTGCACGTCAGTGGCAATGTCAGGGTCGTAATCGTAGGCATGGGGGCGATCACACTGCCCGGCCAGCCAGCAGGTGGTGCCGCGCTCGGCCCGGTGGTGCGCCTGCGACTGGTGCCCGGCCTCGTCGGTGTAGGGGCCCTGGGGCAGTGGGCAGTCTGCCTGCGCCGTGCGCACTGCAAAGAAAGGGTCGTTCGACCAATTGCGATAGCCGCTGTCGGCATGGACAACCCCGCCAAGTACCGCGGCCAGAATGGCCCATCGCTTTGCGTGCATACCATCCTCCTCCTTGTGTCAGCAGCGCTGGCGTATCGTAGAAGCGGTTGCACCAGACGCGCCTGGCGCCGCCGCCGCGGCCTCACGCCTGGCAGGCCCATCCATGGGTGCTGCGGCCCTGAATCAGCCCTGCAACTGCGCCCAAGCCTTGTCCAGGCGCTTGGTGCTCACGGGCTGCGGGGTGCGCAGCTCCTGGGCGAAGAAGCTCACGCGCAGTTCTTCCAGCAGCCAGCGGAACTCTTCCATGCGCTCGTCGCTCACGCCCTTGCGCTCGGCCACCAGGCGCCAATAGCGCTGCTCCTGCGGTTTGAGTTCGGCCAGGCGCAATGCGTCGCGCGCCGGATCGGCGCGGACTTTGTCCAGGCGCAGGGTGATGGCCTTGCAGTAGCGTGGCAGGTGCTGCAGGCGCTCCCAGGGGGTGCTGAGCACAAAGCGCTTGCCCACCAGGCGGGCGAGCTGCTGGGTGGCGTCCTGCACGGCATCGGGCGCGTGCTTGCTGTCTTTGAGCTTGCGCGCGGCCACGGCGTATTCGGCCAGGATGGTGGCGCACAGGCGTGCCACCTCGTTGGCGATGAGCGTGAGGCGCCCGCGCCCTTCGTCCAGGCGCTTTTTGAAGGCCCATTCATCGGCGGGCAAGGGCTCGGCCATGAAGGCGCGCTCGATGGCCACTGCCAGGATCTGCTCGCGCAGCTCTTCGAGCGTGCCGCCGCTGGCCGCCTTGCCGCCCTCCAGGGTGCCAACCTGCATGTAGGCCACGCCCATCTTGGGCAGGTCCGGGATGTTCTTTTCCAGGTACTTGAGCGCGTCCTTGATCTGCAGGGCAAACAGGCGGCGCAAGCCAGCGCGGTGCTTGGCGGCGGCCACTTCGGGCTCGTCGAACACCTCGATGCTGACGGCATCGCCCCCATCGAGCAGGGCCGGAAAGCCGATCAGCGACTGGCCGCCTTTTTTGATCTCCAGCAGCTCGGGCAGCTCACCAAAGCTCCAGGCGGTGTAGCGCTGGCCTGCCTGGGTGGCGGCCGCAGCCCCGCCATTTGCTCCTGTTTTGGTAGCACCCGGAGCAGATTCCACGCGGGTCGATGCCGGTTTTTCCTTGGAAGCTGGGGCACTTTTCCCGTTTGCTATCATATTGATAGCTAAAGAGGCAGATTCCACGCGGGCTGGAGCGGTTTTTTGCTCTGAACCTTGGGCGGAAGCGCCCAGCTTGAGGTTCGCCAGCGCCTGAAAGGCGCCGCGCGCCTGCTTGCCCCACTCGGCCTTGAGCGCACCGATGTTGCGCCCCTGCCCCAGCTGGCGCCCATGCTCGTCCACCACCCGGAAGTTCATGAAGTGGTGCACCGGCACCATGTCCGCCTTGATGTCCGCACGCACCAGGTTGAGCGAGGTCGCGTCCTTCACCAGCTTGAGCACGGCGTCCAGCAGGCTGCCCTGGCCAAAGCGCTCCGGGGCGTTGAGGGTGCCGGCAAACTTGGCAGCCGTCTCCGGCAAGGGCACCAGGCGGGAGCGCGGACGCTGGTGCAGGGTCTTGAGCAGGGCCTGCACCTTGTCCTTGAGCATGCCCGGCACCAGCCACTCGCAGCGCTCTTCGCTGACCTGGTTGAGCACGAACAGCGGCACGGTCACGCTCAGCCCGTCGCGCGCGTCGCCGGGCTCGTGCAGGTAGCTGGCGGCGCAGTCCACGCCCCCTAAGCGCACGGTGCGCGGAAAGGCCTGGGTGGTGATGCCCGCCGCTTCGTGGCGCATGAGTTCGTCGCGCGTGAGGTGCAGCAGCTTCGGTGCCCCCGGCCCGGCGCTGGCCTCGCGCTGGCGCGCCGCCTCGCGGTACCAGCGCTCCAGGCTGTACAGACTGCACACGTCGGCGGGCAATTGCTGGTCGTAATAGGCGTAGATGAGTTCGTCGTCCACCAGCACATCCTGGCGGCGCGCCTTGTGCTCCAGCTCCTCCACTTGGCGGATGAGCTTTTGGTTGGCGGCATAAAAGGGCAGCGTGGTCTCGAACTCCCCGCCCACCAGCGCCTCGCGGATGAAGATTTCGCGCGCGCCGGCCAGGTCCACACGGCTGTAGGCCACGCGCCGGCCGCTGTAGACCACCACGCCGTAGAGCGTGGCGCGCTCCATGGCCACCACCTCACCGGCCTTCTTCTCCCAGTGCGGGTCGAGCAGCTGTTTTTTCAGCAGGTGCGCGCCCACGGTTTCCAGCCACTGCGGCTCAATGGCGGCGATGCCGCGCCCGAACAGGCGCGTGGTCTCCACCAGCTCGGCCGCGACGATCCAACGCCCGGGCTTCTTGCTCAGGTGCGCACCGGGGTGGGGGTAGAACTTGATGGCGCGCGCGCCCAGGTAGTCGCCATGGGCGCTGTCGCCCTCGATCTTGCAGCCGATGTTGCCCAAGAGGCCCGAGAGCATGGACAGGTGCAACTGCTCGTAGGTGGCAGGCAGGCTGTTTTCGCGCCACTGGTGCTCGGCCACCACGGTGTGGAGCTGGGTGTAAATGTCCTTCCACTCGCGCACGCGGCGGATGTTGACGAAGTTGGCGCGCAGCAGCTGTTCGTACTGGCGGTTGGTGAGTTTGTGGGTGTTCGCGGCGCCCTCCTTGTACGGAGCAGAACGCCCAGCGACCCCAACTCCCTCGGTCGCGGTGTGCGAGCCGCCGCGCGCGTCATGGATCCACTTCCACAGCTTGAGGTAGCCCGTGAACTCGCTCTTCTCGTCGTCAAACTTCTTGTGCGCGGCATCGGCCTGCTGCTGTGCCTCCAGCGGGCGGTCGCGCACGTCTTGCACGCTCAGGGCGCTGGCGATCACCAGCGCTTCGCTCAGGGCGTTGCGCTCGCGCGCCTCAATGAGCATGCGCCCCACGCGCGGGTCCAGCGGCAAGCGGCTCAGCTCCTGGCCCAGGCGGGTGAGTTCATTGGCTTCGTCCACCGCGCCCAGCTCCTGCAGCAGCAGGTAGCCGTCGGCAATGGCGCGGCCGCTGGGGCGCTCGATGAAGGGAAAGTCTTCCACCGCGCCCAGGTGCAACGCCTTCATGCGCAAGATCACCCCGGCCAGCGAACTGCGCAAAATCTCAGGCGTGGTGAAGCGCTCGCGCCCCGCAAAGTCTTTTTCGTCGTACAGGCGGATGCAGATGCCGTTGGCCACGCGCCCGCAGCGCCCGGCGCGCTGGTTCGCTGCCGCCTGGCTGATCGGCTCGACCAGCAACTGCTCCACCTTGCTGCGAAAACTGTAGCGCTTGACGCGCGCCGTACCCGCGTCGATCACGTAGCGGATGCCCGGCACGGTAAGCGAGGTTTCGGCCACATTGGTGGCCAGCACAATGCGCCGCCCCGTGTGGCCGTCGAACACCCGATCCTGCTCGGCCTGGCTCAGGCGCGCAAACAGCGGCAGCACTTCGGCGCCACGCAGCACCGGCTGGTGGCTGAGGTGCTTGCGCAGGTGGTCCGCCGCCTCGCGGATCTCGCGCTCGCCAGGCAGAAACACCAGGATGTCGCCCTGCTGCTCCGGCACGCGCCACAGCTCGTCCACACCCTCGGCAATCGCGTCGTTCAGGTCAAACTCGCGGCTTTCCTCAAAGGGACGGTAGCGCTGCTCCACCGGGTAGGTGCGCCCGGACACCATCACCACCGGCGCCTTGCCCTTGGCGGACGCAAAATGCTCGGCAAAACGCTCGGCGTCGATGGTGGCCGAGGTCACCACCACCTTCAGGTCCGGGCGGCGCGGCAGGATCTGCTTGATGTAGCCCAGCAGAAAGTCGATGTTGAGGCTGCGCTCGTGCGCCTCGTCGATGATCAGGGTGTCATAGGCCTTGAGCATCGGATCGGTCTGGGTCTCGGCCAGCAAGATGCCGTCCGTCATGAGCTTGACCGAGGCCCCCTTGGAGAGCCGGTCCTGAAAGCGCACCTTGTAGCCCACCACCTCGCCCAGCGGCGTCTTCAGCTCTTCGGCAATGCGCTTGGCCACGCTGCTGGCGGCAATGCGCCGCGGCTGGGTGTGGCCTATCAACTGCCCACGCTGCCCAGGGCGCGCATGGCACAGCCCGCGCCCCATGGCCAGCGCGATCTTGGGCAACTGGGTGGTCTTGCCCGAACCCGTCTCGCCGCAGACGATGATGACCTGGTGCTGCTGCAAGGCCTCCATGATCTCGTGGCGCTTGGCCGATACGGGCAGGGATTCGGGGAAATCGAGGTGCAAGGCGCTCATAGAGCGGGGATTATCCCATCGCACAACTTCACAGGTTCACGTGTCCCCGTGTACACTGAATAGGACCCTAGCGATGGAGCATTCCATGTCCAATCTGACCATTTCCGTTGACGATGAATTGATCAAGCGCGCCAAGGTGCGGGCCATCCAGCAAGGCACCTCACTCAGTGCCAAGGTGCGCGAATTCCTGGCCGCCTATGCCAATGGCGGTGATGCCCCCGCACGCCCCGCCCCTGCGCCCCTGCCCGTATCTCGCGCGCAAGGGGGCTTGCTGCCGGGAATCGACCCCCGCAGCAACCACGCGCTGCTGGAGGCCAGCATGGACGAAGCACCCCACCCATGACACCCGATGTCAACGTCCTGGTAGCGGCCTTTCGCACCGACCACCCCCACCACGCCAGCGCCCGCCACTGGCTCACCCTGCAGCTCACGCCCTCCAGCACCAAGGCCAGCACGCTGCACCTGCTGCCGGTGGTGGTAGCAGGCTTCCTGCGGGTCACCACCCACCCCAAAGTGTTCCAGCAACCCGACACCATGGAAGACGCGGTGGCCTTCATCGACAGCCTGATGGCTTACCCCCATTGCGCCTACCAGGCCACGTCCGCAGCGTGGGCCGAATTCAAGCAGGTGTGCCTGCGCGGCCCGGTAAAAGCCGCCCTGGTGAGCGATGCCCTGATTGCCGCCAACGTGGTGCAAACCGGCGATATCCTTGCCACCTTTGACCGCGATTTCCACCGCTTGCTCAAACCCCACCAGCTCACCGTCCTGACATGACCTCCGTCTTCAACTTCACCTTCGTGCCCTGGTTCCGCTCGGTGGCGCCCTACATCCACAAGTTCCGCAACCAGACCTTCGTGGTGGCGCTGGCGGGAGAAGCCATTGCGGCGGGCAAGCTGCAGCACATTGCGCAAGACCTGGCCATGATCCAGAGCATGGGCGTCAAAATCGTGCTGGTGCACGGCTTTCGCCCGCAAGTGAACGAGCAGCTCCAAGCCAAAGGGCACCAGCCCAAATACGCCAAAGGCATCCGCATCACCGACGAAGTGGCGCTGGACTGCGCCCAGGAGGCTGCGGGCCAGTTGCGCTACGAGATCGAAGCCGCCTTCAGCCAGGGCCTGCCCAACACGCCCATGGCCGACTCCACGGTGCGCGTCATCTCGGGCAACTTCATCACCGCGCGGCCCGTGGGCATCGTCGACGGCATCGACTTCCAGCACTCCGGCCTGGTGCGCAAGGTCGACATCGCCGGCATCACCCGCACCCTGGACATGGGCGCGCTGGTGCTGATCTCGCCCTTTGGCTTCTCGCCCACGGGCGAGGCCTTCAACCTGACCATGGAAGAAGTCGCCACCTCGGTGGCCATGGCCTTGCAGGCCGACAAACTGATCTTCGTCACCGAAACCCCGGGCATCCGAATCCGCCCCCAAGACCCGCCCGGCGACGACAACCCCATCGACACCGAACTGCCCCTGGCCGCCGCCGAAAAGCTGCTGGCCGACCTGCCCGCCACCGCCCTGCCCACCGACCCGGCCTTCTACCTGCAGCACTGCGTCAAGGCCTGCAAGGGCGGCGTCGAGCGCAGCCACATCATCCCCTTCGCGGTCGATGGCTCCATCCTGTTGGAGGTCTATGTGCACGACGGCATCGGCACCATGGTGGTGGACGAGAAGCTGGAGAGCCTGCGCGAAGCCACCGAGGAAGACGTGGGCGGCATCCTGCAGCTCATTGAACCCTTTGAGAAAGACGGCACCCTGGTCAAACGCAGCCGCACCGAGATCGAGCGCGACATCGGCAACTACACCATCATCGAGCACGACGGCGTCATCTTCGCCTGCGCCGCGCTCTACCCCTACCCCGAGGCCAAAACCGCCGAAATGGCGGCGCTGACCGTATCCCCCGAATCCCAGGGCCAGGGCGATGGCGAAAAAGTGCTCAAGCGCATCGAACAACGCGCCAAGGCCACGGGGCTGGAGAGCATTTTCGTGCTCACCACCCGCACCATGCACTGGTTCCTCAAACGCGGCTTCCAGCAGGTCGACCCCGACTGGCTGCCCGAAGCCCGCAAGCGCAAATACAACTGGGACCGAAAGAGCCAGGTGTTGGTGAAGAAGATCAGTTAAGCCCCTACTCGTTGGGCACAGCAGCGCGGCGCAGCAAATCCAGCCCCCGAGCCTCCTGGCCGCGCCCCCGCGCGGCGCGCAAGGCAAAAGACCGTGGTGCCCCTGCTTTTGGCCAAGGATTTGAGGCGCCGGTACTTGTATGTCATAACTCCTCCAGCGCAGTCCCCGTCAATCCGGGTTACGGGTGTCCCCTCCCCCCTGCAGCGGCCAATAGGCCAACTGGGTGTGGCGGCTCTGGCCCAGGGCGCTGTGCATCAGCGCCAGGCCCTGCGCCTGCCACGGCAGGGGCTCCACGGGCTGGGGTGCCACCCATGCATCGTCATACAGCAGGGTCAGGTGGGGTACATAAGGCTTGGCATCGGCAGCAGCCACCAGCGCATCACCCACAGCACCCAGCCCATCGCCCGCCTTCAATGCCGCCATAGCCCACTGGTGCAAGGCCTGCAGCCCCTGGGTTTCACCGCCCGACAGCACAAAGGGCCGGTTGCGCGCCCGCCCGGCAAAACTGTGCACCTGGGCAAACGCCACCGCGAAGGGCGCCAGGGGAATCGCGCCCCCCGCCGCCCCCAAAGCCTGTTCGATCTGCACGATGCGCTGCTGCGGCCAATGCCCAAAATCGCCCAGATAGGCCACGGTGGCATGCAGGCGCTGCGCCTGCAGCGGCTTGCCCCGCAGCCCCAGGCGCTCGCGCCAACCAGCCGCCAGCGCGGCCAGGCACAGGGCCGTGGCCGCATCCGGGTACACCGCCAAAAACAAACGGTCTGTGGAACGCATACCGTCGCCATTGTCCAGACATTCCCCGCCCCGTGGCACCCCACCCTGTGCTCCTTTAACCCAGATTGTCCATTAGGCGCACCTTCGGTGCTGCTTGGGCGTCAGCGGGACATTTGCGGCCCATTTGGCCCCTCTTTGTCGCCTGTAGCTACGGCTACAGGCTTCGCAGTCGGGACCAAATTGGCTCGCAACTGCCCCAGCTGCCATCCCAAGCCCTCATGGACAATCTGGGTTCAATGGAAGTCCCGGCTGTGCGTGGCCAGCCGCCCCAGCCAGGGTGTCAGGTCTACCAGGTGTTGGGCGATCAGGTGGCACACCCCGTCCTGGCGCTGCCACTGGCCGTACACCGCCATCAGGCGCGCGCCCAGCAGCACGCTGCGCTGGCGCTCGCGCAGGCGCTTCCAGACAATCACCTGCACGGTGCCGGTTTCGTCTTCCAGCGTGACGAACACCACGCCCTGGGCGGTTTCGGGCTGCTGGCGCGCCACCACCAGCCCGCAGGCGCGCACCAGGCGGCCATGGGCTTGCTGCTGCAGTTGCGCAGCCGCCAGCAGGCGCGGCTCCAGGCGCGGGCGCAGCAGGGCCAGCGGGTGGCGGCGCAGGCTCAGGCCCAGGGCGGCATAGTCCCACACGACTTCCTCGCCCTCGCCCGCTGCAGGCAAGAGCAGCGGCGCCTCTCCCACCGGGGCCCCCTGGAGCAGGGCCGGTGCCGGGTGCAGGGCCGAAGCCGCCCAGACCTGCTGGCGCCGGTGCCCGCACAGGCTGTGCAAGGCATCGGCACTGGCCAGGGCCTGGAGGTCGCGCGCGTCCAGCGCACAGCGCAGTGCCAGCTCCTCCGCATTGGCAAATGCCTGCTGGGCCCGCTGCGCCACGATGCGCGCGGCCCCCGTCTGCGACAGCCCCGACACCAGACGCAGGCCCAGGCGCACGGCAGGCTGCCCCCCAGGTGCTGCCCCTCCGATGGCGCGCACGCGGCCCCCAGAGCGCGCTTGATCGCTTGGTTCGCCACCAGCCGGTGGAGCGGGGCGTGCCCCTTCCAAAGTGCAGTCCCAGTCGCTGGCGGCCACGTCCACCGGCAGCACCTGCACCCCGTGGCGCTGGGCGTCCTGCACCAGTTGTGCGGGGCCATAAAAGCCCATGGGCAAGGAGTTGAGCAAAGCCGCCAGAAAACACGCCGGCTCGTGGCACTTGAGCCAGGCGCTGGCATACACCAGCAGCGCAAAGCTGGCCGCGTGGCTCTCGGGGAAACCGTATTCCCCAAAGCCCTCGATCTGGCGGAAGATGGCCTGGGCAAATTCCTCGGCGTAGCCGCGCTCGGTCATGCCGCCCACCAGGCGCTGGCGAAACGCCTCCACCCCGCCCTTGCGCCGCCAGGCCGCCATGGAGCGGCGCAGCGCATCGGCCTCGCCGGGCGTGAACCCGGCCGCAATGCAGGCGATCTGCATCACCTGCTCCTGAAAAATCGGTATCCCCAGGGTGCGCTCGAGCACCCCGCGCAAGGCCTCGCTGGGGTATTCGATGGCCTCGCCACGGCGCTGCATGGCGCGCCGCTGCAGGTAGGGGTGCACCATGCCGCCCTGGATCGGCCCCGGGCGCACGATGGCGACCTCCACCACCAGGTCGTAAAAGCAGCGCGGCTGCAGGCGCGGCAGCATGCTCATCTGGGCCCGGCTCTCGATCTGGAACACCCCCACGGTGTCGGCCCGGCACACCATCTCATAGGTGGCCGGGTCTTCGGCCGGAATGTCCTGCAGGCGCAGCTCCCGCCCGCGCCACTGCCCCACCAGCACCAGTGCACGCCGGATGGCGCTGAGCATGCCCAGGGCCAGCACATCGACCTTGAGCAGGCCCAGGGCGTCGAGATCGTCCTTGTCCCACTCGATGGTAGTGCGCCCCTCCATGGCCGCAGGCACCACCGGCACGGTAGACGTCAGTGCATCCCCCGTGAGCACAAAGCCGCCCGAATGCTGCGACAGGTGCTGCGGGAAACCCAGCAACTGGCCGCTCAGCTCCAGCCACCAGCGCACGGGGTGGGCCTGCGGGTCTTGCCCCAGTTCGCGCAGTTGTGCTGCGGCGCTGCCCAGCCCGTCCCAGCCCCGCAGCCGCCGCGCTAACGCCTCCACCAGGGCCTCGTCCACCCCCAGGGCCTGGCCCACATCGCGCAAAGTGCTGCGGGCGCGGTAGGTGATGACGGCGGCTGCCAGCGCCGCCCGGTGGCGGCCATATTTGCCATACAGGTACTGGATCACCTCCTCGCGGCGCTGGTGCTCGAAATCCACGTCAATATCCGGCGGCTCGTTGCGCTCGCGGCTGATGAAGCGCTCGAACAGCACGCTGGCACGGGCCGGGTCCACCTCGGTGATGCCCAGGCAGTAACACACCGCCGAATTGGCCGCCGCACCCCGCCCCTGGCACAAAATGCCACGGCTGCGGGCGAAGCGCACCAAGTCGTACACCGTCAAAAAGTAGCGCTCGTAACGCAGCTCTTCGATCAAGGCCAGCTCGTGCTCCAACTGGGCCTGCACCGACTCTGGAACTCCCTGGGGGTAGCGCTGCAACGCGCCGCTGGCCGTGCAATGGCGCAAGAAGGTGCTGGGGGTGTGGCCCGGCGGGACCACCTCCTGTGGGTATTCGTAACGCAGCTCGTCCAGGCTGAACTGGCACAGGGAGGCCACCCGCACGCTTTCGGCCAGCAAGGGCGCCGGGTAGAGATGGGCCAGGCGCAGGCGCGCGCGCAGGTGCGCCTCGGCATTGGGCAGCAGGTGCTCGCCGCACTGCGCCACCGGCTGGCCCAGGCGCACAGCGCTGAGCACGTCCTGCAGCGGCTTGCGCGAGCGCACATGCATGTGCACACCCCCAGCCGCCACCAGGGGCACCCCCGCCAGCGCCGCCGCCGTGCGCAGCTTGTGCAGCCACAGGCCATCGTCGGCCTGGTGCCACAGCTCCAGCGCCAGCCAGGCCCGCTCGGCAAACGCCGTGCGCAACCAGCGCGCCAGCGCATACACCGACTCCAGCGGCGCGCCATAAGGCATGGCCGACGTGCCCGATGCCGACGCCTTGCGGGCGCCCTCGCTCCCGGGCATAGCGGCCCCTGGGTCGGCCCCCCCAACCCGGCGGGCTTGCGGGACCACGCGCCGGGGCACGGCCAGGGCCAGCACATCGTGCAAGTGCAAACCCTCGGCCATCCATGCCTGCAAGTGCGCCAGCTCCAGGTGGTAGCGCGCATCCTGGGGTGCACCGCCGCGCCCGGCGCGTGCGCGGGTGATGAGTTCACACAACTGGCCATAACCGGCACGGCTGCGCGCCAGCAGCACCAGGGTGAACCAGCCCGCCACGGACTGCGGCGTGTGGATGCGCAGCTCGGTACCGATCAGCAGTTTCAGCCCACACTGGCGGGCCTGCGCATGGGCGCGCACCACCCCGGCCATGGAGCATTCATCCGTGATGGCCAAAGCGGAATACCCCAAGGCATGGGCACGCTCCACCAGCTCTTCAGGGTGCGAGGCCCCGCGCTGGAAGCTGAAGTTGGACAGGCAGTGCAGCTCGGCATACGGTGGCAGCGCAGCGGTAGTGGGCAGATCGTCAGCCATAAAAACCCTGCAAGAACCACCCCGCCTCGGGCCGCGTGCGTTCGCGGTAAATCCACACCAGGCCCGCGCAGGCGCTGTGGGCCATGAAATAGTCGCGCAAAACGACCGAGGCATCCGGCTCCCACCACCCGACCTCAATGCGCTGCGGCCCGGCCAGCAGCGCCAGGGGCTGGCCCTGGTAGCTGGGCGGGTCCCCCGGCAAGGACAGGGCCTGCGCCAGCAACCACGGCGGCTGCCCGGCTGCGGCCATGGGCGCCTGCGCCCCCGGTGCCGCCGCATCGGCACGCGGCGTGCGGCGCGCCCCAGAACGGCCCCGGGGCGCCAGCGCCGTGGCGGCGCTGTCCCAGCGGGCCATGCGCTCGGGCCGGTGCTCGCTCACCAATTGGCCGGATCTCACCCGCTGCGGCCCGAGCCGCGCCGACAGGCGCTCCACCAAAGGCTGCCAGCCCTCCCCTTGCTGCACCTCGGTGGGCAAGAGGCTGTCACTGCGCACCGGCAAGGGCTCCACCTGCGTGGCCTGCAGCCGCACGGCCTGCACCGGCGCGCCCAGGCGGACGTGACCCAGGTGCTCGGCCAGCAAACGCCCCAGGTGCGCCATGTCGCGGCTGGGCTCGGCGGTGCGCACTTCCAGGCACCGGGGCGCATCGCCCGACAGATGGCGTGCATCGTGCTCCCAGTGCAGCACGATCGCTGTGACGCCACAGTGCCGCGCCTGCAGCCACAGCTGCAGCTTGTGCAGCAGACGCTTAGCGCCAAACATCAGGCCCTGGGCCAATTCAATCTGCCCTTCAAACGCGCAGCGGGCCTCGAAGCGCTCCGGTATCTGGACCCAAGCGTAGGCCTCTTCCTTCAGCCCGTGGGCGCGGTCCAGGGCATCGAACACCCCGGCGCCCCAACGCCGCGCCACCCCGGCGCGCGGCAATTGGCGCACCTGTCCCAGGGTGCGGCAGCCCAGGCGCTGCAGCATGGCGCCGTGCGCGGCCACGGCGCTGAGGCACTCCAGAGGCAAGGCATCGAGCGTGGCCTGCAGGCGCCGGGGGCCACAAGCCCGCACCGCCACGGGCAGGGCAGCATCGGGCGATGCAGCTGCGGCACGGGAGGCAGGCGGGGCCACGCTCAGGTCGCGCAGCAGCGCCACGGCGGCCCACGCCGTGGGAGCCACCGCCAGGTGCGCCACCCCCCACTCGGCACAGCCCTGGCGCACGCGCTCCAGCAAGGCGCGCTGCCCCCCCCACAGGCGCACACTGCCCGAGACCTCGATCAGCACCAGGCCTTCGAGCACGCACACCCGGGGGCTGATCTGCAAAGCCCACCAGCACAGCGCTTCCTGGGCATCCTGAATGTCGTCGCGCTCGGGCCATGCGCCGGCGCGCCCCAACGGGACCGCCCCAGGGCCTGGACCAGGCACCTGGGCCGCATCCCCGGTGGCGGTGCCCCCTGGCTCATGCCGGGGCCAAGTGGGCGACAAGCCCAGGGCGATCCACAGCATGGCTGTCCTGCTCCACAAGAGACGGGGGGCCCGCCACACCCGTTACGCCCACCACCTCGGCAGGCAAGGGCCCCGGCGCCGCCATGGCCCCGTGCCGCGCCGCCACCGCCAGGGGCAGCCCCATGGCCAGGGTCAGCGCCTGCTCCAGCAACGGGCCCCGGCGCTTGAAAATGCGCAGCTCCAGACCCTGCGGCCCTTGGCTTCCCAAACCCAAACGCAAAGGTGCGGGGGAAGACTGGTGCCGCTCCTGCCAGGGGCGGAACACAAAAACCAGGGCCTGGGCACCAGCCCCCTGGCTGGCCAGGTGCAGGCGGCGCAGTTGTTCGGGCCGCGCCTGGGGCAACCAGGCCAGCACAGCCCCCACCTCGTGGCAGCGCAGGGCCTGCTCTGCCGCCCACAGCCGCTCCACAGGCGTATCGGCCTGCACCCACAGCACCCGCTGCGCGGGCAGGCCCTGGACTTGCAGGGCCGCGAGATGGGGCACATGGGGCGGCGCCACCAACACCACAAAACGCTCGCGCCCGACCCGGCGCAGCACCGGCAGAAGCAGCCGCCACTCATGCCAGCCGCTGTGCTCCTGCAGCACCTCGGTCAACTGCCCCAGCGGCCAGCCACCACCGGGCAAGGCCTGGTCCAAGGCCGCCACACCCGTGCCCAGCGTGGGCTGCGCTGCACCCGCCAGCTCGGCGGCGCGCCAGACACCGGGCAGATCAAGACGCAAGCGGGTGGGCATGGGGGGTGGATGGGAGGGCCATGGCAATACTGTATATTAATACAGTAATTACTGCCATACCCCAGCCAACGCCGGACGCGCAATCACGCCCACGGCAGTGGCAGCCATCACATGGCTTCGGATATTTCCATCATGGTCTCAAACACCCGCTTGGCGGCAGCGCGGTCAGGGTCGGCCAGCACATCGCCCGACTCTGCGCCGCGTTCTGCCGCACGCCCGGCGGCAGACACGGGATCATTCCCACTCGATGGTTAATGAGCGGAAAAACACAGGCATTGGCAGGCAATCACTGGAAGGCTTCGTATTGATGCCATGAAAAATACCATGTTCGGAAAATCTCATGCTGCGCTCAACTCGTTGGACAACTCGGGGTGCTTGATGATCAGCCGAAACAGGCACAGCACGCCACCGGGCGGGGCAAACCGCCCTTGCTCCCAGTCGCGCAACGTCGCCACGGGGGTCTTGATGCGCTCGGCGAATGCGGCTTGTGTTAGGCCGGACTTCTCCCGCGCCTGACGCACGAGGATTTGATCGGGCGTGGTCACTCGCCCAAGCCCTGCCTTCGCCTCTGCGAGTGCTTCCCGCAGATCGGGAAGCGCTTCACCGGCATCGGCCTCAATAGCCGTTGCCACCTTCTCAACGTCGATTTTCTTGATGCCCATGTCACACCACCTTTTTGATTTCAGCGGGAAGCATGTTGGTGCGGTCGGCCTTGGCATACGCCGCCACCAGCAGCACCACTTCCTGCTCCGTCAGATTGAAGTAGATCACCCGCGCACCGCTTGACTTGCCAGACCCGGAACGGCTCCAGCGAACCTTGCGTGCCCCATCCGCACCGGGAATCACGTCCCCGGCCAGCGGGTTCGCCGCAATCCAGTCGATGAAGGCCAGTCGATCGTCTTCTGACCACAGCTTCTCGGCCTGCTTCTGGAATGTCGGGGTTTCGATCACGGTGCGCATGCGTTAAATTATACTGATTTCCCGTAGTTCGTCAAGCATCGACACAAACAAAAAAAGCACCCCCGCACCCAATGACGCGGGGTCACTGAATGCGGGGGTTGTGCTCACTGGCAGGACTGGACAGCGGCTTCAAGCTCAGCCTCGTAGCCCTGGCGCTGTAGGCGTTCTGCGCGCAGGGCTTTCATCTGCTCCCAAATCCCGGCGCCGACCGGCAAGCCATCCACGGCGAAGGCGGGCTTGGCCGGGGTATCAACCTTGCACGGCACCGGGACCGGCACCTTGACCTCTTGCACCTTCGGCGCCATGCCCGCGCACCCGGCGAGGCAAAACGAAAGAATCCCGGCCCAAATGCCGGTAAGCGAAAGTCGCGTCATAGCCCTCCCCTTTCCTGCCGTAGCTCCTCGTCGAAGGCTTCGCGCGCCGCGCGGCACTCGTCGGCACCGACGGGCAGCTTCAGGCTCATGATGGCCACCGCTCGGTCGCGTCTGGTCGCCGCTGCGGCGCGGGCCATCGCCACCTCTCTGTCGGCACGGTCTTTCCGGGTCTTGGCCTGGGCCTGTAGCTGATTGATGGCATCGTTCTGGTGCTGGCTGGCCAGCGCAAGAGCGTTGTAGGCGGACTCGAACTCGGCGGCGCGCGCCTCGGCCGTGGCGACCTTGGGACGGTAATAGGCAGCCGTGGCCTGGTGCCCGCCCCAGGCGCCAACAGCAGCGATGACCGCCGCCAGCGTGAGCCACGCGATCCAACGGTACGGCGCCGGAATCATGTCCATGACGACGCCCATGTCACGCCTCCCCAAAAAACGCGGTGTAGCGGTGTCGGCGCTCGTGCATCACGGCGCGAACATAGCCGCGGTTGATGTCGAAAAAGCTCTGACCGTAGCCTGCAGTCCTGGTGCGGGCCTTGAGGCTGTGCAGCTCGACGTTCCCGAACCACCGGCCGGGGTCGCAGCCCTTCACCTGGGTGCACAAGCGCCGATCCTGCAACACCCCACCCAGACCGCCGTTGTATGCGCTGAAGGCCATGGCCATACGCTCGCGCGTGTCGGGCACGAGCGGGGCCAGTCGCTGGTATCCAGCGCGGTCCATCAGCACCATGGCGCGGATCTGGCGCGCGGCATCGAAGCGATCAGCCCATTGCCAGTCCCGCAGGCTGCCGTGCAATTTGCGTGCCTCGGCGAAGTTGTCGAACTTGGGCGTGACGGTAAGCTGGCCAAGGCCAAAGCCGTACTCGCGCGAGGTCTTCAGTTCGGCGCCCGGGTGCCAGCATTTCGCCGCCTTGAGACTCGAGCACGTCTCCTGCTCAATCTGCGCCGCCAGCGCCGATCGCAATGGAGCGTCCGGCCAGTGGGCAGCTTGCTCGGCGGCCAGCACCGGGAGATACCTCACCGCGCCCGGGGGCAGTTCGGCAGCGGACGCCCGGGAGGCAAAGGCCAGGAACAACATCCCGGTCAGCAGGGCAAGGCCAAGGAACACCAGGCCGGCGCCGGTCGGGCTGTCGAGTGCCCGGCGGTAGGCCTCGGCGGATCGCGCCTCATCATGGAACGCCCGACGCAGCAGATACACAGGGCCTGCAGCGACGCACAGCCAGGCGAGCCACTGCAGGCGCATGATGGTTTCGGCGCCGCCGTTGGGGTCGGTCAGCCAGTACCAGGCCACCACCGCCATGGCGGCCCCCCACATCACCCACAAGCGGAAGCGGGTCAGTTTCTCGATCATCACTGTTCTCCTTGGAAATGGCCGGAGCCGTCGATGGAAAGGGCCCGACGGGCATCGTCGATGCTGATGCGGAGCCGGTACTTCGTCGCCAGCGCCTGCGCGGCCCAGGTGCAATCGGTGCCGTGCGGATACGAGGCGAGTTGCTTTCGGTAAGCCGCGACCTCTGCCCACATTCGGTATTGCGGGAGCAGCAGATAGAGCAGGCTATGGATGCTGATGCCGAAGGGAATCGCCAAGGTCCAGTACGTGGCAAGGCGGGCCAGCTCGGGGATGAACTGCAGCGCGAGCGCCAGGGCCATGCCGACCATCAGCCCGGCGTACCACTGGCGAACGTGCTCCAGCTCGTGGCGGTGGATGCCCACGTCGCCGCGGTCGCGGTACTTGGGCCGAATCCGGACGACAGGCCCGGAGGCATAGCCGCCCACCCAATCGGGCATGCGGTCGGTGTAGAGGACAAGGGCAGGGAAAGGGCCAATCCATCGAATGACCATGGTCAGTGCCCCCCGCCGATTTTGGAGACGATGCCGGACCATACGGCGGCGGCCAGCGCGGCGGCGGCAACACCAAAAAAGGCCAGCATGCCGTGGTCAGCAACCTTGCGCAGCCGTCGGCCGAAGCGCAGGTCCTCGCGGAATTCTTCGACGCTCTCCGGCTTGTTCACATCGACACCGAGGATGGCGAAGAACTTCCGGACGGCGCGCTCGGCCGCCTCCTCCGACATGCTCTCGGCCAGGTTGCATTGGTGTTGTGATTGATCGCATGGACTATTGCGCTCTGCCACGGGTATCTCCAAATGAAAAAACCGCGCTCATGGCGCGGCGGTGGTTGAAAAATCTGGTGGGGTGCTGGCTACTTTGTCGCGGGCTCAGCCAGCTTGAGCACCTTGATTGAGGTCGGTTTTTTCTCGCGCCCGACCTTGCCCTTGCCGCCGTTCCCGGCGCTGATGGCAAACGAGGTAATCCATGCCTCTTTCGAGAACCGCTGTTCGACCGACTCGATCAGGTAGGTGCCGTTCACGTCCATCTTGATGCCCTCGAACTTGACCCACTTCTCGGCCCCGATGTCGGCTCGCCCCCGATCAAGCTCAATGCGGCCGGTCATGGTCGCCCGGTTCAGTGCGGCGAGCTGGGCCCGCGCTGCTGCATCGGCTGCCTCCTTGGTCGGGTAGGTATGCCGCGCGGTGTGCCGCGGCGCGGCCACCCCTGCTGGCGCGCTGGGGTTCTCCAAGAGGACCACCTCCTGCTTGCCCGTCGCCTTGTCGTGCCAGTTCGCCTGCACCTGGCCGTACAGAGCACGGTCCGGGAACGTGAATGTGTAGCTGGCCAGGTCGTCGCGGTGCAGTGAGATTTCCGGCAGTGGCTTGCCGCCACCGCTTTTCCCGTCACCGCGTTTGGCGACGATCAGCTTGCCGTCCTTCACCGTGGCGGTTGCGCCGTGCTGCTTGGCCAGGCGGGTGATGAAGTGCATGTCCGACTCGTTGATCTGGTCAGCGCGCGGCACATCGGCCACCACCTGGCAAAGCGGCTGCAGCTTGTTCCGGCGCGCGATGTCGCTCACGATGCCTGAGAGCGTTACACGCTCCCAGGCGTGCCGTCTTTGGCTCTTCATCGTCGCGGCAATGTTCGCAGGCTTGCCACGGATCACGATGCTCTGCGGCGGCCCGCTGACCTCGATCTCGTCGACGGTGTACCGGCCGAGGAAGGTCAGCTTCTCTCCGAGATAGCCAAGGCTGATTTCGAGGGTCGCCCCCTTTTTCGGGAAGGCCACCTTGCCGTCACGGTCGTCGATGTGGATCTCGCACTCGTCGGCCTCAAGCCCCGGCTTGTCGGTGGTGCGAATCGAAATCAGGCGGTCGCGCAGCAAAGCGGTGATGTCCTCTTTGTCGGCAACCACCTGAAAATCTGGCTTCATTGTCAGCTCCAGAGTTGAATCGGTCTCTCAACCTGCACCTCGATGTCGGGCAGGACGATGACCAACCCGGCTGCATACGGCTGCGCGATGTCAGCCAGCCCCGGGTTCGCATCAAGCACCGCCTCGACCGTGCCCTGCAGGTCACCGTAATAGTGGAAACACAGGCTGTCCAGGCGGTCGCCGTCAGAGGTTCGAATAGTCCTCGCCATAGCGTTGGAACTCCAGGGTGAAGGTTTGCTTGCGGGGCATGCCGTCTGGGAACAGTCCGTCCTGGTCCTCGTCGATGCGGGACAGATACCACTGCCCCAGGGCCTCCCCGTAGCCAGTGGTCAGCATCACCGGCACCATGCGGAAGCCGATCTCGCGCAGACGGTTCATCTGCGACGCGCCCGACTTCTTCGTGAAGATCGCCCCCGACACCGTGATGGTGTCGCCACCCTTCGACACCGCCTGCAATGCAGGCAGGCGCGTCAGGCGGTCCTGGCTTGCCACGTTGTAGCTGGTTTGCCGACGCAGGCTGTCATAGCCGGTTGCCGTCAGGTTGAAATAGAAGCTCTCGGATGGGGTATCCATCGTCACGAGTATCAGCAGGTGCGCTGTCGATGACGTTGGATTGGGTGCTCGTCCGCCGCTGGCCTTGCGTGCCGTCAGCTCAATTTCCGGGAGCAGCGGTGCCCGGCTGCCAAAGGCTGCCGAGAGCGACTTGTCCACCCTGGCCACAGCGCTCTGCGCACTGCCCAGCGACGCCGACAGCTGTTCACCCAATTTCATGGCCCCCATGATCGTGTTCGCATCCTGAACGATGCCGGGCACTTTGATGCCGATCCGCTGGAGGGCAGAGGTGGCGGCAGAGACGGCACGCCTGGCACGGTCGTGGTTGATGCCCCCAAGCGTGTTTTTCACCAGCAGGTCGCCCGCCTGCGTGAATGCTGAAGCCGAGAACTTCAGGTCATCGACCGATAACGACTCCAGCTTGCCAAAGGTGTCACCGAGCCGGGCGATCTGCCCAGCCGTGCGCTCCACCGTCTGGAGGGATTCCTTGGTGACCATGCCCTCCAGGCGGCGGACGCGCTCGCAAGCGGTGCAGGCGCGTTTGCTCGCGTCGTCGATCAGGGAGTTGAACATCCTTGTCCTTTCAAACAGACGGGGCGTCGTAAAGGGCGCCGCGCGCCGTCGTCGCCTGGAACTGGTCGAACATGCGTTTCAGGTGCGGCATCAACTCGTTGGCAAGTTGGCGCGGGTCTTTCACGTCGCCCTGCACCTTCACCTGAATCGTTGGCGAGAACGTCACGTTCTGCGGCGGTGCCGGGCGGGGCGCTGTCGGCCCCGGGGCTACAGCGGGAGCGATATGCACTGGGGCGACGACGGCAGGCGGCACCGTGACCTTCGGCGCAGGCATAGCGGGCGGTTGCGGAGCAGCGAACTTGGTGTTCACCACGGGCGCCGGAACCACCGGGGGCGTGGCGCCACTCCGCTCAGGCGTCCGGGCCTCAAGGTGCAGCTTGTCGTACAACCAGCTGCCGATTGAGGTTTCCCGACCGGACGCGGCGCTCATGGCCTTGTTGATGCCCGCGTTGATGACGGTGCCGATCCCGTAGCCAACGGCTCCTGCAGCCGCCACCATGCCACCGGCAGCGGCCATCGTTCCGGCCCCGCCGCCGACAACGGCGCCAAGACGCGCCATGATGCCGCTCTTGCCGGAGGCCTTTCCAGCATCTGCGGCGCCCTCGGCGACCGTGGTCAGCTTGTTGGCGCGCGCGGTGCGCTCGATCTTCTCTTTCTGCGACAACGGCCCTTTCTTCCCACCCTGGCCGCCGCCGAGGTCGAGCCCGCCGCCGGGCCAGTTGGTCACGAATACCGGCGTCCCGTTACCGCCTGCAGCAATCCCCAGCGCGTCGGCCACCTTGCCAGCGACACCACCCTTGCCGGAGGCGGCGCCAGCCACAGTGCTCAAGCCGGGGATTTTTGCGGCACCGCGGGCGAGCCACCCACCCCGCGCCACATCAAGTGCGCCGCTGCCGATCTTCCATGCCGCAGCCCCGATCTTGAAGGCAGCAAACGCCGCCCCGATGCCGAGAATGCCACCGGCCAGCGCCGGGGCTTCCTTCGCCACGTCAGAAATGGCGCTGGCCAGCGCGCTCAGACCAGAGGCAACGGCATCAGTCGCTGGCCGGATGGCGTCACCGATGCGCGCCAGCGCCTCGTCCATCGCCTGCCCGACCTCACGCCATTGCTGCGCCGACGCCGCCCGACGGTCGGCCAGGTCCTGCTCGATCTTGGCCTGCCCGTTCTTTTCCTGAATGAGCTTGAGGTTTTGCCGATGCAGATCCTGGTTTTGCAACGCCGCGAGCGCCGCCTGCTTGGCCTGCTGGTCCGAGATGTACTCGGAGAGCCCGGCCATGGCCAGATAGCCGTCGAGCATCTTCTGTGCAGCCGCCGGATCCTGGGCCTTGGCGATCTGCGCCTGCAGCGCCGCCATTTCCTTGGCCTTCGCTGGGTCTGTCTTGGCCGCCGCCTCCTGCACAAGGCCGAGGAATGCGGTAATCGGGTCATAGCCTCCGGCGATGTTGACCTGCATCGACTTCTCCAGGTCGATCCCGCTGTCCTTGAATTTCTTCTTGGAGTCGTCGCTGGTGATCTTCGACAGCAGGTTGGCCAGGTTGTTTGCCGCCTGGTCTGCGCTGCCGGCCGCCTTCATCTGCGTCTGCAGCATATTGGCCAGCGCGATCGTGGCCGATTCACCAGCCATGCCGAAGGCGGTGAGTTGAGGCATGAGCGTAGCAAAATGCTTCGCCATGTCCTTGGCCTCGAAGCTGCCGAGGTCACCGGCTACGGCCACCTTGCCGAGGGCGTTTTCCATGGCCTTCGGATCGGTGATGCCAGCCTGCCGCAACGCCAGTACCAGCTTTGCTGTATCGGTTGAATCCGCGTTCTGGCTGACCGCAAAGCGCGCCACACTGCGAGCCTGGGCAACAGCCTCCTCGACCGACATGCCACCCGCCACCAGCGCATTCACGGCCTGCGCCAACTCGTTTCGGTCGATGCCGGTGTCCGCCGCATCCTTGCGGATCGACTCCGACATTGCCGTTTCTTTGTCGGTGCGGGCGACGCCGCCCTTGATGGCGATGTCGCGGATGATGGCCTGGTAGTTGGCTGACACCAGCGTGGGGGCCGCGACGGCGGCCGTGACAGCGGCGCCCACGCGCAAGCCCTCTTTGGTCTGCTCGACGCCCTGGCCGATCTTCGCGCGACCTGCCGCACCCAGCTCGAGCCCTTTGACGGTGCGCCCGAGGCGGGCATAGTCCTTGTCCAGCCGATCGACAGCAAAGCCGTGCTCTTTGAGCTTTGCGATGTTGGATTCGTGACTTTTCAGCAGCTTCCCGAAAGCGTCGCTCGACTTGTCGGCCGTCTTCGCCATTTCCTCGCGCAGGCGGATGGTGTCGCCGATGAGGTTGTGGAAGCCGCGGGCCTTCTCGGCCTTCTGCTTGAAGGCGTCGATCTTTGTGCTAGAGTCTGAAAGCGCTTTGCCGAAGGTCGCGCCGACGGCACCGCCAATCACCACTCCGAGGGCGACGTTGTTTGCCATGGCTGGATTCCTTGAATTCCTGTTGAACGCAGTGCTCTATGCCTTCCTGGGCACACTGCTGATCGGCATCACGATGCCGCTGTGGCTGCCCGTGCTGCGCGGGCTTCTTGAACTGTTCTCGGTGGTCTGTGAAATCGTCGCCCGGTTCGAGGGCTGGCGCGCCGCCCGGCACCGCGCCGCCCACCGCTAATCCGTCAGCCACCAAACCGCATCGGCTAGCGTCAATCGGTCGATTTCCGATGGCTGGAAGTGAAGCTCAATCGCCAGCCGCTTTGCCAGCCGTTTCAGTTCCGTCGGGGTTGTCGTCGGTGATGAGACGAAAATAGCCCTCCTGGACGCGGTTGTAGTCCTTCACGCTCAGCTTCTCGATGTCGCCCGGCGCGCATTCGGCCAGCGACGCGAACAGGAAAATCTCCTGTTCTTCCTTGTCGTCCTTGCAGTGCTTCGCAGCGGCCCGCAGGTCACCGACCGTCGGAACACGAAGCGCGATCTTGTCCTGCTTGACGCCGTTCATGGTGGTGGGGCGCGACAGCTTGACGGTGATTTTTTCTGGGCCGATGGTCAGCCAGTCCGAGGTCTTCTTGCTCATGGTCTGTTTCCTTGTTGTTGCTGCAGGTGGTGGTGAATGCCACCGACTGGCGCCGGTGGCATCACAGCGCGGTTACATCCCGATGGCCTGGCGCTCGGCGGCAGCTTCATCCTTGCCATTGATCACGCGGATGCAGTTGGCCGGGTCGAGCTCGTAGACCACGGTGCCGTCGATCTCCAGCTTGTAGTAGCTGGGCGCGATGGAGAACTTGGTTTCGGCCTTGTCGCCCGCCTTCCAGCTACCGAAATCCACTTCTTCGATCAAGCCCCGGAAGGTGGCGATGACAGCGACCACTTCGCCCTTCTGGTTCTTGTAGGCGCCGCGGAAGTTGCCGTTGAATGCGGTGTCGTCAGCCACGCCGAAGAAGGACAGGACCTCCTTGGAGACGCCCGACAGCGAAAAGCTGCCGTCCATCATTTCCATGCCCATGCCGATCTTGACCGGGCCATCCGTGCCGCCTGTGCGGCTCTCATCGGTCTTGCGTTTCAGCTTGGGCAGATTGACCTCGGTGGCGACGCCGGCATAGCCCTTGCCGTCGATAAAGAGGTTCATGTTCACGAGGGTTTGCGGGATCATCGTTCAGTTCCTCAGTTGTTGAAGTCCAGTACCTCAGTGATCCACTGGTTGGTCACCTCGACACGGAAGTTGGGGTTCTCAGCCGGGGGCACGTCGGTGAAACGGATGTTCCAGTAGACGCGGCCCTCTTCGAGCTGCCCGGCCGTGTTCAGCTCGGGGTCGGGGTAGACCTCGAAGTTGATGATGGCGCCAGCCGCTTTCAGGTCACGCATGAATGCCTGCAGCCCCTCGGTCACGTCCTTGACGTAGGTCTTGGTAATGCTGCGGTCGACAGCCCACTGGTGCCCCGCCAGGATGGCGTCCATCACGATGTCGGTGGTGCGAACGCGCGTCACGAACGACCACTTCGGATCGGCCGACAGCGTGCGGTTGCCCCACAAGCGGTAGCCACCCTCGCGGATGATCGTGGTGATGTGCGCCGCGTTGAGCAGGTTGGCGCGGCAGGTCTCGTCCCCGTAGATGTACTCAACCGGGCGGCCGGTGCCGACCACCTCGACAAACTCCTTGTTGGACGGCGAGGCCCAGAATCCGTATTCGCGGTCGGTGCGGGCAAACAGCCCTGCGACGTAGGCCGATGCGGGGACGACCGCTTCGGCATTGGCGATGGTATCCCACACCTTGAGGCCCGGATCGACCATGAAGATGCGCTTGCTGCCGAAGTTCTGCGCGTAGGCGATGGCTCCATCGTCGTCGGCGTTCGGCCCGTCCACGATGGCGATGGCGCGCAGCTTGGCTGCAACGGAATCCATCGCCGTGGCAATCGCCTGGGTGCGTGAGTGCCCCGGGGCCGCCAGCAGACGCGGGGTCTGGTTGGTGATCGACTTGGCGTCCAGCAGCGCCTGCAGCCCGGTGCGCTGGCCCTGGGCGGTGACGCCGCCGATGATGGCGGACGTTTGCTCGGCAGGCGTCGCCGCCACCGGCACGCCGATCACGACGACCACGGCGGACGACTGCGCGTAGATGCCGCGCAGTGCCTTGCCGATGCTGCTGGCGGCGCCGAACTTGGCGACGCCCTCCCGGTAGCTGGTGACCAGCGTCGGGCGGTTCGGCTCGGCCAGGCCGGCGCCGGGGGTGTAGGTATCGACGAGGCCGATGATCGAGGACGACGGCAGCGCGATGGTGCGCGGGCCGGTATCGACGAGCGTGACGGTGACGCCGTGATAGAACGAAGTGGGCATTTATAGGTCCTCAAAATGCCGACGCCCGCGTTATGCGGGCGTCGCTTGGGTATGGGGGTCGAGCTCAGACCAACAACGCGGCCACCGGCAGTGAGCCGCGTGCTTCACCGCCGACCCCATCAGGCAATGCGGTGTAGAAGGTCAGGTGCGGCCAGTTCACGGCTGGATGGCCTCCAGCGCGGCGGGGTCGGGGTTCTCGCCGTTGCTCCATTCCCGGCACAGGTCGATGAAGATGCCCATCGCGGTGATCGCGGCCGGGTCGCCGGAACGCAGAACGTTGAGCTGCTTGTAGGTCGGGTAGTGCCGCTCGATGTGGGCTGTGCAGAGCTTGCGAGCGCCTGCCACAGAGAGCTGAATCGCGTCGAATTGAGCACGGAACTCGGGCGATGCGAGCACTTCTTGGGGAACATTGCCGATGACTACATTGGCACCATTCTTCTTTCCGATATACATGATTAGCGTCCTTCGATTGAATTGGGGGCGTGGTCAACGTAGCCTGCTGTGAGCCACGGATTGGCAAGGAACAGGGTAAGGGGAGCGGTGCGGGCGCTCACCATCAGAAGGAACGGCACGCCGGACGTCCCTGTAT
>JBQTHH010000066.1:0-97644 GCA_052390055.1 Rhodoferax sp. | reverse complement strand
TGCAGTTGGAGCGCAGCGCCAGTCCACAAGAGATCGCGCAAGTGGTAGGCCAACTGGCGCAAAAGCTCCAAGCCCCCCAAAACCGTGAACTTCGGCGTGCTTTGACGGTGTGGATTCGGCGGCTGGTTTTGCGCCGCTTTGCACCCGAAGGCGAGATAATGGAGCTAGAGGACTTACCGGAGGTGCATCACATGATCAGCGAACGCGTGGAAAGCTGGACGCAGCAGTGGCTGAGACAAGGCATGCAGCAAGGCAAGCTCGAAGGCAAGCTCGAAGGCAAGCTGGAGGGCAAGCTCGAAGGCATGCAGCAAGGCAAACTGGAGGGCAAGCTGGAGGCGGAGGCGGACATGCTGCGCCGGCTGCTGTCGCGCCGCTTTGGTTCCTTGCCAGCGGCAGTGCAAGCACAAATCGGCGCAGCCAGCCGCGAGCAGATTGAACTGTGGTTTGACCGCAGCGTGGACGCCACGGATTTGGCACAGGTGTTTGCCAACCACTGAAGGCTCAGCGACCCAAAATACCTCCGCCCGCCATTCGGCGGCGAAGTGCAGACCCAAGACGTCGGCCCCCAGCCCCCTCACCGCCCACGCGGCTGGGCCCTTTGTACTTCTTCCCTTCCACACGAGGCCAAATGGGGCTGTTCAGGCTCCCTCTCTCGCCACTCAGGGGCGAGAGAGGGCGGGGGGAGAGTGTGGGGGCAGTGAGGAAGCCGCCAGGCAAAGCAAAAAACCAAGCAAGCAAAAGACCCAAAGTAGCCCCCGCTGGCCAGCACCACCGCCCCCAGGGGCCCCCAAAAAAAACAGTTCTCAAGCCACCGGCTTGGGTATCTCCCGCGGCCGCCCCTGCTCATCAATCGCCACATAGGTCAGGGTCGCCTCGGTCACTTTCACGTACTGCCCCTGGCTGCGGTAGCGTTCCGCAAAGACGCTGACCTGCACCGTGATGGAGCTGCGCCCGATGCGCGTGACCTTGGAGAAGAAGGAGAGGATGTCGCCCACCCGCACCGGGTGCTTGAAGATGAATTCGTTCACCGCCACGGTGGCCATACGTCCTTGCACGTAGCGCGCGGGCAGCACCGAGCCGGCCAGGTCCACCTGGGCCATGACCCAGCCGCCGAAGATGTCGCCGTTGGAATTGCAGTCCGCCGGCATGGGAATGACCTTGAGCACCAGTTCCTGGTCCTGGGGCAATGAGACGGGTGGGGTGGGGCTGTGGTCGGGCATGGTGTGTACTGTCGCGTTTCGTAACAAGGGGGGATTGTCGCGCAGTGACAATAGCCGCAGTCGATGCCGTCCGCCTCTTCCCATCCCCCGCTGCGCACGCCCTGGGTGTTTGCGCTTTCCCTGGCCCAGCTCATCAGCTGGGGCAGTGTCTATTACGTGTTCGCGCTCATCGTCGAGCCGGTCGAGGCCGAGCTGGGTCTGGCGCGCTGGCAAAGCGCCTTGGCCTTCAGCCTGGCGCTGCTGGTGGAAGGGCTGCTGGCCTATCCGGTGGGGCGCTGGATCGAGCGCGGGCACGAGCGCCGTGTCATGACCCTGGGCTCGCTGCTGGCCGGGGCGGCGATGGCGGCGCACCAGTGGGTGCAGGGCCTGTGGGGCTTTTTTGGTCTGTGGATGCTGCTGGGTGCGGCCATGTCGGCAGTGCTCTATACCCCGGTGTTCGCGGTGGTGACGCGCCGCTTCCCGAGCGACTTTCGCCGCGCCATCATCATCCTGACCTTTTTGGGCGGGCTGGCCAGCACGGTGTTCGTGCCCGTGGGCGCCTGGCTGGTGGCGCATTGGGGCTGGCGCGATGCGCTGCTGGCGGTGTCCGTGCTGCACTTCGGGGTGTGCGCGCCGCTGCACGCTTGGCTGCTGCGCGGGGCGGCGCCGGTTCGGGCGCACGGCGCGGGTGCGGGGGCGTTGCTGCACCCGGTGGCCGAGTCGGCGCAGCAGCGCACGCCCCTGGGGCCGCTGCTGCGCACCCCGGTGTTTCTGCACCTGGCGGGCTTCACCCTGCTCATGACCATGGCGACGGCGGCCTTGCCCGCGCACATGATTGCGCTGCTGCGCGAGCATGGCCTGCCCAGCCTCTGGGTGGTGGCGGTGCCCGCGCTCATTGGCGCCTTCCAGGTGCTGGGGCGGGTGCTGTTGTTCGTGTTCGAGCAGCGCTGGGACGTGCACCACGCCAACCGCTGGATTCCGGCCCTGATCCCGCTGGGCCTGCTGGCGCTGCTGGCCTCGCCCTGGTGGGGCCCGGCGCACCAGGCGCTGGTGCTGCTGTTCGTGCTGCTCTTTGGCATGGGCAACGGCATGCTCACCATCGTCAAGGGCACGGCCATGGCGCAGTACGTGAGCCAGGCCCACGTGGCCACGCTCAACGGCGCGCTGGGCCTGCCGCTGGCGCTGGCGCGTGCGGCGGCCCCCCTGCTGCTGGGGGCGCTGTGGAGCTGGTGGGGCAGCTATGCGCTCGGGCTGCTGTGGGTGCTGGCCTGCACCAGCGCGGGGGTATGGGCCCTGGCCACTGCGCAGCGCCACGCCCTGCGGCCATAATGGCCCGGTATCCGCCGCATACTCCCCCCTCTTTGCAAAGCCGCCGCCCATGCGCCCCCAAGGCCGACCCGTTTCCGACTACCCCGTGCCCATCGACCCCGCAGGTATTGCGCGCTCCGACGCCCAGACCTTGAAGCGCCTGTTCCCCTACCTGTGGGCCTACAAATGGCGCGTGCTGATCGCGCTCTTGTTCCTGGTGGGGGCCAAGCTGGCCAATGTGGGCGTGCCGCTGCTGCTCAAGCAACTGGTGGACGCGCTCAACCCCAGTACCGCCGCGCAGGCGGCGCTGGTGGTGCCGCTGGCGCTGCTGCTGGCTTACGGGGCGCTGCGCTTTTCCACCTCGCTCTTTACCGAGCTGCGCGAGCTGGTGTTCGCCAAGGCCACCGAGGGCGCGGCGCGCACCATCGGCCTGCAGGTGTTTCGCCACCTGCACGGCATGAGCCTGCGTTTTCACCTGGAGCGCCAGACCGGCGGGATGACGCGCGACATCGAGCGCGGCACCCGCGCCGTGCACTCGCTCATCAGCTACTCGCTCTACAGCATCGTGCCCACCCTGATCGAGGTGGCGCTGGTGCTCACCTTGCTGGGCACGCAGTTCGACGCCTGGTTTGCCCTCATCACCCTGGCCGCGCTGGTGGTCTACATCGCTTTCACCGTGACGGTGACGGAGTGGCGCACGCAGTTTCGCCGCCAGATGAACGAGCTGGACTCCAAGGCGCACACGCGCGCCATCGACTCGCTGCTGAATTACGAGACCGTCAAGTACTTCAACAACGAGGCTTTTGAGGCGCAGCGCTACGACGCGCAGTTGGAAAACTACCGCCGCGCCGCACTCAAGAGCCAGACCACGCTGAGCATTCTCAATGCCGGGCAGCAGCTCATCATCGCCAGCGCCCTGGTGGCCATGCTCTGGCGCGCCACCGACGGCGTGGTGGCGCAGCGCATGACGCTGGGCGACCTGGTGATGGTCAATGCTTTCATGATCCAGCTCTACATCCCGCTCAACTTCCTGGGCGTGATCTACCGCGAGATCAAGCAGAGCCTGACCGACCTGGACAAGATGTTCAAGCTGTTGGAGCGCGCGCAGGAGGTGGCCGACGCGCCCGGCGCGCCTGAGCTGGCCCTGCCCGCCGCGCAGGGCGTGGGCGTGCGCTTTGAGGACGTATCCTTTGCCTACGACGCCAACCGCCCGATCCTGCACCACATCAGCTTCGAGATTCCGCCGGGCAAGACCGTGGCCGTGGTCGGGCCCAGCGGGGCGGGCAAGTCCACCCTGGCGCGGCTGCTGTTCCGCTTTTACGACGTCACGCCGCACAGCGACGCCCCGGGCGGTGGCTGCATCCGCATCGCCGGGCAGGACATCCGCGCCGTCACCCAGGCCAGTGTGCGCCGTGCCATCGGCATCGTGCCGCAGGACACGGTGCTGTTCAACGACACGGTGGAATACAACATTGCCTATGGCCGCCCCGGCGCCACGCGCACGGAGGTGGAGGCAGCGGCGCGCGCGGCGCACATCCACGGCTTCATCGCCTCCACCCCCACGGGCTACGACACCATGGTGGGCGAGCGCGGGCTCAAGCTCTCGGGCGGCGAAAAGCAGCGCGTGGCCATCGCCCGCACCCTGCTCAAGAACCCGCCCATCCTGATCTTCGACGAGGCCACCAGCGCCCTGGACAGCGCCAACGAGCGCGCCATCCAGGCCGAACTGGCCCAGGTCTCGCGCGACCGCACCACCCTGGTGGTGGCGCACCGCCTCTCCACCGTGGTGGATGCCCACGAAATCCTGGTGATGGACGCCGGGCGCATCGTCGAGCGCGGCACCCACGCCGCGCTGCTGGCGCAGCAGGGCCGCTACGCGCGCATGTGGGCCCTGCAGCAGAGCGGCGCCGGCCTGCAGGAGGGCGGCCCCGGTCTGCAGGAGGTGGACACCGCCGCCGTCCGTTAGGCGCGTGGGCGGCAGATGGCGTGAGCGCGAAACGGGTGGGGCTTTTCTCCGCCCGCTGCAGCCGCCGTTTTGCGACAATGTGCCGACGATGGGGATTGATTTTGGCCATTGGCCCGCGTGAATATTGGTTGTGTAGCTATGAAATTTATAGCAATTGAAGAACATCGAAGGAATCCGCCGTGCCCACGCTGACCTTGCTTGCGCTGCTGGCGGCGGCGCTGTATTTCGCCAAGACCCAGCAGCAGCTGCGCCGCATCGCCCTGCTGGGCGCGCACCTGGGGCGCTACCGGCTGGAAACCCTCATGGAGTCGCTCACCGAAGGCTACCTGCGCGCCCTGGCCGAGCCCGACCCCGAACGCCAGCAGGCCCAGTGGGCGCTGCTGGGCCAGACCGAGGCGCAGTTGGCCGACCAGATGCAGCGCCTGGCGCAGGACTTCTCCAGCGTCGATTCGCCCCTGGTGCGGGTGGGCAAATGGCCGCTGTACCTGCCCTTTGCCACCAGCCTGGTGCCAGCCGCGAGCTTTGACATGCGCCAGGCCCTGGCCCTGCATGCCCACAGCCTGCGCCAGGCGCTGGAGAGCGCGCAGGGCCTGTCGCGGCGCGACCGCGCCTACCGGGTGTGCGCCGAGCTGTTCCTGTTCCAGCACAGCTGCCACTGGTTTTGCCGCTCCAAGTCGGTCGCCTCGGTGCGCCTGATGGCCCGCCACCGCACCAGCTACGTGCAGGTGCTCGACAGCATTGCGCCCGAGAGCCGCGCGCGCTATTTGCAACTGGTGTCGCTGTGAGTGCCTCCCAGCGCGTGCGCCAGGCACTGCACAAACTCTACGGCGTGGTGGCTCCGTCGCGCCCTGCCGCTGCCCCCGAGCTGGAGCGGGCGCGCGCCCTGGTGCGTGCCATCGACGCAGGAGGCATGCCGCTGAACCCGGCGCGGGTGAACCAGATCGCCCGCGCACTGGGCCTGGAAGTCTCGCCCAAGGCCCCGGTGGAAGAAACCATCGAACGCATCCGCGCCGCCGTGGCACGCATGGGCTGAGAGCCTTTCAAGGTCTTGGCTGTTGTGCGGGCACGGCTGTCCCGTCAGGCCGTGGCAGGCGCTGCCCGGTGCGCGCTCCTGCTGCAGCGGTCGGCTGCGCCGACTGCACCGTGTCAGAGGCTCGGGGGCCAGCGCGGCAGAACTCGCTCCTCGCCCTGCGGGCGCTGCGCTCAAACAGCCGCCGCGAGCCAGATACGAAGCGCGCGCTCTGCGCGCGCCTGGCCCCCGTTCCTCTGGCACGGCCGCCGCAGAAGTCGCGCGCCCCGGGCAGCGCCTGCCACGGCCAAGGGAGGGTGTAGTACACGAACCATGGAAATGCCCGCGCGGGCATGTCCACGGGGCCACTGTCGGGTGAGATGGCTTCCTCTGGGCACGCCACCAACGCCACTTCCAAGGTGTGTGCGGGCAGGGCACAGCGCTTTCCTTGGGGGCGCCGAGACGCGCAGTACCAGGCGGGGGGGCGCGCGCAGCGCGCCTTCGTCATCTGACTTGCCGCGCATGTCCGAGCGGCGTGAGCGCAGCGAACACAGCGAGTTGGGCGGCACCCGCCTGGCGCGAGCACCGAGGGGAACCGACGCGCAGCGGCGGTCGCACGCATGGAAAGTGCTGTGCCCTGCCCGCACACGCCTTGAGCACGCGCCGCTACGCACCCTGGGCCATGCGGGCAGCACAGGCAAAGACCCGGCAATCCTCGAAAGACGGAGGCAAGACCTTGAAAGGGGGCTCTCAGGCTCTGAGCCGGTGAGCAGATCCGGCGCCGTCCAGGGCATGCACGCTCAGCGCGCAGCGTGGCTGGGGCTGGGGCTGGGGCTGGGATGGTTCAGGCGCGCGCGCTCAAGCGTGCGGTGACCTGTTGCCAGCCCTGGCGCAGGCGGCTGGCCAGGTCCTGGGCGGCGGCCGAAGGGGCCGGTGGGGGTGCCGCTGCCTCGTCGGCAGGTTCGGGGCTGGGCGGGCCCTGCAAGGCGGCCAGCCCCTCAGAAAACTCGCGCATGATGTCGGCTGCGGAGCGCGCGAAAGCGTCGCTGCCCCCCAGCGGGGGCTGGGTGGCCACGGGCGCCAGGGCGCCCGCACGGCTGTAGGTGAGGTGGGTGAACAGGCCCTGGTGCTTGCCCTGCTCCAACTGCTCGGCCAGTGACAGCTGGCGTGCCTGTTCCGACAGGCTCAGCGTGGTGCTGGCGGGCGCGGCGGAGGGCGCCTGCGCCGGGGTTGGGGGTGTGCGGGTGCCAGCGCCGGGCTCAGGGCGCGGGCTGCTTCCCGGGCGCAAGCGCTCTGGCGCCCCGCTCGGGCTGTCGGTGCGTGTCTCGGGCGGAGCGGCGCCTTTGGTGAGCACATTGCCAGGCGCGCCGTGTGGGGTGGCCCCATCCGCAGTGCCCAGCGCAGTGCGCACCGCGCCCTGGGGCGCGGGCGGGAACACAAGCTGGATGGAACGGTCGATTTGCATGCGGCACCTGTGGGCAGCCATGCGAGGTAGGCTGCCTGTGCCACGAGTATGGGCAAAGGGCTCGGCGCCCAAGGGCGCAAATAAAGCCCGAAAAGCGCGGTATTTCCAGGGCCGATAATCGCGGCCATGGAGACCAAATGGCTTGAAGACTTTGTTTCGCTGGCCGAGACGCGCAGTTTCAGCCGCTCGGCGCAGCTGCGCCACGTCACGCAACCGGCGTTTTCGCGGCGCATTCAGTCGCTGGAGGCCTGGGCCGGCACCGACCTGGTGGACCGCAGTTCCTACCCCACGCGCCTGACCCCGGCGGGCGAGACCCTGTACGGCCAGTCGCTGGAGGTGCTGCAGGCCTTGCACGCCACGCGCGCCATGCTGCGCGTGCACACCGCCGCCGGGCAGGACGTGATCGAGTTCGCCGTGCCGCACACCCTGGCCTTCACCTTCTTTCCGGCCTGGGTGTCGAGCCTGCGCGACAAGTTCGGCCCGATCAAAAGCCGCCTCATCGCCCTCAACGTGCACGACGCCGTGCTGCGCCTGGTGGAGGGCAGCTGCGACCTGCTCATCGCCTACCACCACGCCTCGCAGCCCTACCAGCTCGACCCGGACCGCTTTGACATGGTCACGCTGGGCGAGGAAACCCTGGCCCCCTACGCCAAGCCCGACGCCAAGGGCCAGCCCCTGTTCCAACTGCCTGGCAGGCCCGGCCAGGCGCTGCCCTACCTGGGCTACGCGCCCGGTGCCTACCTGGGCCAGATGGTGAACCTGATCCTGCGCGAGTCCCCGCAGCAACTGCACCTGGAGCCGGTGTACGAAACCGACATGGCCGAAGGCCTCAAGGCCATGGCCCTGGAGGGGCACGGCATTGCCTTCCTGCCGCACAGCGCGGTCAAGAAAGAGCTGCGCGCCAAGAAACTCGTCAGCGCCGCGCCGCCAGGGCTGGCGGGTATGCAGATACCCATGGAGGTGCGTGCCTACCGCGAACGCCCCATCAAGCAGGACCTGCGCCACAGCAGCAGCGCTGGCGTGCCCAAGCGCAACGCCCAGACGCTGTGGGAGTTCCTGTGCGCCCAGCACCCGCCCAAACGCAAGCCCTGAGACTGCCTATGTACTGAGCCTGTGAACAAATCCCTGACACCCGCCTTGCCCACCGCAACCGCCCTGCCCGTCGTTGCAAATGCGCGCCATAGCAGCGCCGCATCACCCCAACCCAGCACCATGCCCATCGACACCCTCACCATCACCCGCCCCGACGACTGGCACCTGCACGTGCGCGACGGTGCCGCCCTCGCCACCGTGGTGCCGCACACCGCGGCCCAGTTCGGCCGCGCGCTCATCATGCCCAACCTCAAGCCGCCCGTGACCACGGCTGCGCAGGCGCTGGAATACAAGGCGCGCATCCTGGCCGCCGTGCCTGCGGGGGGGGTGTTCGAGCCGATCATGTGCCTGTACCTCACGGACAATCTCGCGCCCGAAGAAATCGCCCGTGCCAAGGCCGCTGGCGTCGTGGCCTGCAAGCTCTACCCCGCCGGTGCCACCACCAACAGCGATGCCGGGGTGACCGCGCTGCGCAAGATTTACCCCGTGTTGGAGGCCATGCAGCGCGAAGGCCTGCTGCTGCTGGTGCACGGTGAAGCCACCTCGCCCGACATCGACCTCTTCGACCGCGAGGCTGTGTTCATCGAACAGCAGCTCATCCCCCTGCGCCGCGACTTCCCGGGCCTGAAGATCGTCATGGAGCACATCACCACCCAGGAGGCGGCGGATTACGTCAGCGCCTCGCACGGCCACTTGGCGGCCACCATCACCGCCCACCACCTGCTCTACAACCGCAACGCCCTCTTCACCGGCGGCATCCGCCCCCACTACTACTGCCTGCCCGTGCTCAAGCGCGAAAAACACCGCCAAGCCCTGGTGAAGGCGGCCACCAGCGGCGATCCGCGCTTCTTCCTGGGCACCGACAGCGCGCCGCACGCGGCCCACCTCAAGGAGCACGCCAGCGGCTGCGCCGGTTGTTACACCGCCCACGCCGCCATGGAGTTGTACGCCCAGGCCTTTGATGGCGCCGGTGCGCTGGACAAGCTCGAAGCCTTCGCCAGCTTCCACGGCCCCGACTTCTATGGTTTGGCGCGCAACACCGGCACGCTCACCCTGCGCCGCCAGGCCTGGACGCCGCCGAGCGAGTTTGCCTTTGGCGAGGCCGTGCTCAAACCCTTGGCCGCGGGCGAAGCGCTGGCGTGGCAAGCAGCGTAATCGTCCCGCTGCACCACATCGACTGGAACGCCCCCTGGCTGGCGTTCTGGCGGCCCCTGGGCGAGCCCATCGCCCAGCGCATTGGGGCCGGAATGCCCCAGCCAGAGGCGCTCAACGCCGCCGACCTGGCCCCGGTGCGCTTCATGGCCCAGGCTGAGCTGCCCAGCGGCAAGGCCTATGAGGCGCACATCTTCGCCACCGGCTGCGTGCCCACGCGCGAGGGCCTGCACGACTTCTTCAACGCCCTGTGCTGGATGCGCTTTCCCCAGACCAAAAAGCGCCTGAACGCGCTACAGGCCGCCGAGATCGCGCACCTGGGCGTGGGCGCCACGCGCGGGGCCGCACGCGACGCCCTGACCCTGTTCGACGAAAACGTGGCCCTGTTGCAGGCCCCCGACGCGCTCTGGCACGCCCTGCAGGCCAAGGACTGGCCCCGGGTCTTTGGGGCGCTGCGCGGGCAGTGGGCGCACAGCCGCCTGACCCTCTTCGGCCACGCCCTGACCGAGAAACTGGTGTTCCCGCGCAAGGCCATCACCGCCCACGTCTACCGCGTGCCCCAGAGTCTGGTGGGCGCGGCTGCCATCGACGCCTGGCTGGCGCAGACCCTGAGCGCCGAACACCTCGCTACCAAGCCCTTTGCACACCTGCCCGTGCTGGGCGTGCCGGGGTGGTGGACACAGAACGAGGTGCCGGGCTTTTATGAGGATGCAGGGGTGTTCCGTGCGGCGCGCAGGCGTCCTTGAAATCTGGCATCAAGGGCCAATTCCGTGGCCTTCGTCCTCGGGCTCTTCGCGTAAGAACTCGGAGCGCATGGCCGCCACGAATGCAAGCGCCTGGTGCACCATCTCTTGAGCGTCGGTGGAATCCACAGAGTCCCCGTTGTAGTCCGCCACCAGCCGGATTTCGTGGGCCCGGTTCAAGAGGCGTCCCACTTCTTTCGGCACGGGGCCGTTCTTGACCAGAAAATTGCCGAAAGCCCCAATCAGGCCGCTGTGGGTTCGACCAATATCCTGTTCGACCGGCGCGCCAGAAGCCAGCAGTGCGGCTCGGGCGGCGTCAAACATGGCGTAGTAGGCACGGTTTGCTGCGCCATCCACATCGCCAAGCCCCAACAATGCTTGGGCGGAGGTGCAGGCCATATCCGCCTTCGCCATCAGCGCTTGTGGTGTCAATGATCGGCTGCTCACATCCGAACCCCTTCCCGATCGATGGCGCGCACCAAAGCGGGGTTCGGGTAGTTCTCGGGGTGTTCCCATTCATCCATCCATATGGGAAGTGGCGAGATCAGGATGCCGGTTTCGAGCAGCACATCGAAAGCGATATCCGCCATGTCCAGTTTGGTGGACAAGAACCGCAGGTGCTCACCACGCAACAGGACGGCCACATCGGCATCGCTGTCGCTACGGTGGGTGCCACGCGCACGGCTACCATAGACGATGGCACCGGCCATGTCATAGCGTTGGGCAATCAAGGCGAGGAAGCGGCGCACACTTTCCTCTGTGGCATGGTCAATGCGGTGCATAAGAAGCCTGTGCGGAAAACCAGTGCCACGATAGTGGGGCCTTGGGCAAAAAGCAACAGGAGATTCTGGAGCGCAACAGGGGCGCGGCAAGCCCCCCAGCGGCATGGCCCTCAAGCGGCTGGCCGTGGTGCAAAAACACGGCTTGCGGGTATCGGCGTAGGGGGGGGAGTGCACTCACTGTCTGTATGGCGCAACGTTGGCGCAAGTTCGTGAGACGATTTTTGGGTTATCCCGGAGTCCGAAGTGGTTTGCCAACTGTATAGCGTGACTATACAATCTGCTGATGATCCGCAGCTTTGTCCACAAAGGTCTGGAGTCGTTTTACTTGCGCGGGAGCAAGGCGGGCATCCGCCCCGATCATGCGCGCCGCCTGCAGTTGCAGCTGGGTGCGCTTGACCAGGCCACGGGCCCCCAGGATATGGCGGTTCCGGGCTGGAAGCTGCACCCGCTCAAGGGGGAGCTGGCGGGGTACTGGGCGGTGACGGTGAATGGCAACTGGCGTTTGACGTTTCGTTTTGTCGGAACCGACGCCGAGCTGCTGGACTACCAGGACTATCACTGAATGAAGGAGATCGTATGAGCCGCATGCACAACCCTCCGCACCCCGGTACGGTGCTGCAAGAGTGGCTGGCAGACGTGAGCGTGACCTACGCAGCACAGCAACTGGGGGTGACGCGCGCCAGTCTGTCGCGCATCCTGCATGGCCACGCCGCCGTTTCGGCGGACATGGCCCTGCGTCTATCGGCCCTGCTGGGCACCAGCGCCGAGCTGTGGCTGGGCATGCAAGGCGCTTACGACTTGTGGCAGGCGCAGCAGCGCCCGCGCCCGCTGGTAAAGCCCTTGGCGCTGGCGGCGTAGCGGCCGGGCACGCACCCAGGGCCTGGGGCGACCGCAAGTCCTTTTTATCCCCGGGTCCATCCGCGCCGTTCTTGAAATGGCGGCGCCAGCCCTTACCATTCGCGCCAGGGCGCCCTAGGCGGCGTCTGCTATTGAGAGAACTCCATGAAACGCATCCTTTTGTTTGTACTGACCAACCTGGCCGTGGTGGTGGTGCTGGGCATCGTCGCCAGCCTGCTGGGCGTGAACCGCTACCTCACCGCCAACGGCCTGAACCTGGGCGCCTTGCTCGGCTTTGCCCTCATCATGGGCTTTGGCGGCGCCACCATCTCGCTGCTCATCAGCAAACCCATGGCCAAGTGGACCTCGGGCGTGCAGGTGATCGAGCAGCCGCGCAACCAGGACGAAGCCTGGATCGTGGAAACCGTGCGCAGGTTTGCCGAGCGCGCTGGCATCGGCATGCCCGAAGTGGGCATTTACGAGGGCGAGCCCAATGCCTTTGCCACCGGCGCCTTCAAGAACAGCGCCCTGGTGGCGGTGAGCACGGGCCTGCTGCAGGGCATGACGCGCGAAGAGGTGGAGGCCGTCATCGGCCACGAGGTGGCCCATATTGCCAATGGCGACATGGTCACCATGACCCTGATCCAGGGCGTGATGAACACCTTCGTGGTGTTCCTGAGCCGCGTCATCGGCTACGCGGTGGACAGCTTCCTGCGCCGCAACGACGACGAAAACTCCGGCCCCGGCATTGGCTACATGGTCACCACCATCGTGCTCGACATCGTGCTGGGCTTCGTGGCCGCCATCATCGTGGCCTGGTTCAGCCGCCAGCGCGAATTCCGCGCCGACGCCGGGGCCGCGCAGCTGATGGGGCGGCGCCAGCCCATGGTCAACGCCCTGGCGCGCCTGGGCGGCATGGCCCCGGGCGAGCTGCCCAAGAGCGTGGCGGCCATGGGCATCACGGGGGGCATCGGGGCCTTGTTCTCCACCCACCCGCCGATTGAGGAGCGCATCGCCCGGCTGCAAAACGCGCAGCTGCAATAAATCGGTCTGCCCCGGGGGCGATACCCCGTCGGGCCGGGTGTTCAGACGCCAGGGGGGAAGCGCGTACTGCGGTTCTTGCCCTGGCGTTTGCATTCGTACATGGCGCTGTCGGCGCAGGAGATCAGTGCGTCGGTGTCCTGGGCGTGGGTGGGGAACAGCGCAATGCCGATGCTGGCGCCCAGGCAGTCCACCACCGCGCCGCCGGGCAGGCGCATGGGCGCACCCAGGGTGGCCAGGAGCTTGTGTGCCGTGAGTTCGGCCACCGCGGGGTCCTGGATGCCTCCGAGCACCACCGCGAACTCGTCCCCGCCCAGGCGGGCCACGGTGTCGCAGGCGCGCACGCAGTGCTTCCAGCGCCGCGCCACCTCTTGCAGCACCCAGTCGCCAGCCGCGTGGCCGTGCTGGTCATTGACCGGCTTGAAGCCGTCCAGGTCGGCGAACAGCAGCGCCACCAGCGTGCCGGTGCGCTGCGCCAGCAGGCATTCCTGCTCCAGCCGGTCGAACAGCAGGGTGCGGTTGGGCAGGTCGGTGAGCGCGTCGAAATGGGCTTGGTGGCGGATCAGATCCTCGGTGCGCTTGCGCTCGGTCAGGTCGCGCACGAAGATGAAAAACAGGCCGCCCTCGATCTCGGCGTAGGTGATGATCACTTCGGCGGGCCAGGCGCTGCCATCGGCGCGGCGGTGCCACAGTTCGCAGGTGGTGCTGCCGCTGGTACGCACGTTTTGCAGGCGTTCGTGCAGGGTTTTGCCGTCGCTCGAAGGGGCCTCCAAGTGGGAGGCGTTCATGCCCAGCAGCGTTTCGCGCCGGTGGCCGCACAGCTCGCAGTAGGCCTGGTTCACATCCCGCACCACCCCCTGGCCGTCAATGATGCAAAAGCCCTCGGGGCTGCTTTCGATGGCGGTGTGGAACTGTGCGTCCTTGGCCTGGAGCTGCTCCCGGGCCTGGCGCAACTGGGCGTGCTGGCGCTGCTGGGCGCTGCTCAGCAGCAGCAGCACCACCATGCCAAAGCACAGGAAGGCGTTGTCCAACACATAGATGTTCCAGGCTACGGCGCAGTACCACAGCCCCAGGTTGAACCCCAGCAGCATGAACACGAAGGCGGTGTGCAGCACCGAGCGCAGGTTGCCGATGATGCCCAGCATCATCAGGCACTGCATCTGCGCCGCCAGCCCGATGTCGGGCATGCGCAAAATGCCCAGAAAGATCAGGTTCACCAGAGAGATCACCAGCGCCGCAGCCCAGGCGATGTAGGCCACGGCCCAGGGCCGCACGCGGGCACCGCGCAAGGGCACCAGCGCAAAAGCGCACAGGGCGGCGCCCAGCGCGCGCCAGTACCAGGTGTAGCGCAGGGCCGCGGGGTCGAGCACCGCGTCGACCACGCCGTACACGGCAAACAGCAGGGCCGAGAGCCCGCAGACATGCCGGGCCAGCAACTGGTGTTCTTGCAGCCACGCCAGTTCGGCGGGGTTGCGGTAGGCAGGCCAGGAGAACATGGAGGCACCCGTGTGGCGCCTGCATTGTAAAAGCCCGGCGCCCGGGCCTGCGTGTGCAAGGCGTGCGACCCGGGTGTGAAACGTGTTCCAGTGCCCGAAGCCCTTGCTTATTTGGGGGGCGGGATCGGGCCTGGGCCTTGCCTCCTCACGCGCTCAGCGCCAGCGCCAGGGCCTCGGCCACCTTGATGCCATCCACCCCCGCCGACAGAATGCCCCCGGCGTAGCTGGCGCCTTCACCGGCCGGGTACAGGCCGCGCACATTGCTGCACTGCAGGTCTTCGCCGCGCGGGATCTTGATCGGGCTGGAGGTGCGGGTTTCCACCCCGGTGAGCACCGCGTCGGGCAGGTCAAAGCCCTTGATCTTGCGGGCAAACGCGGGTATCGCCTCGCGCAGCGCCTCGATGGCGTAGCCGGGCAGGGCGGCGCTCAGGTCGCACCAGTGCACGCCGGGGCGGTAGGACGGTTGCACCGCGCCGCCTTGGGTGGAAGGGCGCTGGGCCAGGAAGTCGCCCACGCGCTGTGCTGGGGCGCTGTAGTTGCTGCCCCCCAGCAGGTAGGCGCGCGACTCCAGCGCGCGCTGCAGGTTCACCCCGGCCAGCGGGTGCACCGCCTGCGGGTCGCGTTCGCGCAGGGCCTGCGCTTGCGCGGCCAGGCGTGCGCCCAGCTCCGGCCCCCAGGCGTCCACGAAGGCGTCCCGGTCCTGGGGATAGTCTTCGGGCTCGATGCCCACCACCAGCGCGGCGTTGGCGTTGCGCTCGGCGCGCGAATACTGGCTCATGCCGTTCGTGACCACACGGCCGGCCTCGCTGGTGGCCGCCACCACGGTGCCGCCGGGGCACATGCAAAAGCTGTACACGTCGCGCCCGTTGCGTGCGTGGTGCACCAGCTTGTAGTCCGCCGCGCCCAGCAGGGGGTGCCCGGCGTGGCGGCCCCAGCGCGCGCGGTCGATCAGGCTTTGCGGGTGCTCGGCCCGGAAACCCACCGAGAAGGGCTTGGCCTGCATCGCCACGCCGCGCTCATAGAGCATCGCAAAGGTGTCGCGGCTGCTGTGGCCCAGGGCCATCACGGCGTGCCCGGTGGCGAGCCGGTAGCGCTCGCCATTGCTGCTGTTTTCGACCTCCAGCCCGCATAGAACATGCGTGTTTTGCTCACTTTTTAGTAGCACGTCGACCACCCGTTGCTGGAAGCGGACCTCGCCGCCCAGGGCTTCGATGCGCTGGCGTATGCCTTCGACCACCTTCACCAGCTTGAAGGTGCCGATGTGCGGGTGGGCTTCGAACAGGATTTCGGCCGGGGCGCCGCAGCGCACGAACTCCTGCATGAGCTTGCGGCCCAGGAAACGCGGGTCTTTGATCTGGCTGTAGAGCTTGCCGTCCGAAAAAGTGCCTGCGCCGCCCTCGCCGAACTGCACATTGCTCTCGGTGTGCAGTTGCTGGCGCCGCCACAGGTCCCAGGTGTCCTTGGTGCGCTCGCGCACGGTCTTGCCGCGCTCCAGCACGATGGGGCGAAAGCCCATCTGCGCCAGTACCAGGGCGGCCATCATGCCGCAGGGGCCAAAGCCCACCACCACCGGGCGCTCGCCCTCGCGTTGGCCAAAACCGGCCGGGGCCTGCGCCACCGCGCGGTAGTCCATGTCCGGGCTGGGGTGGATGTGCGCATGGCCCGCGTGGCGCGCCAGCACGGCGGCCTCCTGGGCCGGGTCGGCCAGCGCCAGGTCCACGATGTAGACCGCCAGCACGTCGGCACCGCGCGCGTCGAAACTGCGCTTGAACACTTGCACTTCGGCGATCGCCTCGGTGGCCAGGCCCAGGGTCTGGGCCGCCAGTGCGCGCAGGGCCTCGATGGGTTGCGGGTAGGGGGCCTCGCGGTCGCCCTCGGTTTCCAGCGGCGCGTCGCTGGCGCGGCGCAGCTCCACGGGGACGGCGTTCAGAGGCAGTTTGAGTTCGGACAGGCGGATCATGGGCAGGCTCGTGTTTATCAAGCAAGACGGCAAGGGCGCCGATGGTAGCGCCTTGGCCACAAAAAAGCCCCGCCGGGGCGGGGCTGCGGGGCGGGCGTGGAGGACCTTCAGGCGGGCAGAAAGCCTTCCACCGAAAGGTAGCGCTCGCCGGTGTCGTAGTTGAAGCCCAGCACGCGCGCGCCCGCAGGCAGCTCGGGCAGCTTCTGCGCGATCGCGGCCAGCGTGGCGCCGCTGGAAATGCCCACCAGCATGCCTTCTTCGCGCGCGCAGCGCCGCGCCATCTCGCGCGCCGGTTCGGCGTCCACGCGGATCACGCCGTCGAGCAGTTCGGTGTCGAGGTTCTTCGGGATGAAGCCCGCGCCCAGGCCCTGGATCGGGTGCGGGGCCGGGGAGCCGCCCGAGATCACGGGCGAGAGCGAGGGCTCCACTGCGTACACCTTGAGCTGCGGCCACAGCGGCTTGAGGATGGAGGCCACGCCGGTGATGTGCCCGCCCGTGCCCACGCCGGTGATGATGGCGTCCAGCCCCTCGGGGAAATCGGCCAGGATCTCCTTGGCCGTGGTCTCCTGGTGCACGCGCACATTGGCCGGGTTGTCGAACTGCTGCGGAATCCAGGCGCCGGGGGTCTGCTCGGCCAGCTCCTGGGCACGTGCGATGGCGCCTTTCATGCCCTTCTCGCGCGGGGTCAGGTCGAAGCTGGCGCCATAGGCCAGCATCAGGCGCCGGCGCTCGATGGACATGCTGTCGGGCATCACCAAAATGAGCTGGTAGCCCTTCACCGCGGCCACCATGGCCAGGCCCACCCCGGTGTTGCCCGAGGTGGGCTCGATGATGGTGGCGCCGGGGCGCAGGCTGCCGTCGGCCTCGGCCGCTTCGACCATCGACAGCGCGATGCGGTCCTTGATCGAGCCGCCGGGGTTGGCGCGCTCGCATTTGATCCAGACCTCGTGCGCATCGCCCAGCAGGCGCTGGATGCGAACGTGCGGGGTGTTGCCGATGGTGTGCAGGATGTTGTGGGCTTTCATGCAGGTCTCCGTGGGTAGGCAATGCGTGGGCAAAGCGGTGGGCAAGCGCCTATTGTGGGCCAAGCTTTCATCGCCCGGGTTATATCCCTATGCCGCACCCGGCGGCGGTGGGATAATCGCCGCCGTGAAGCCCGCCAGACCACCGCTGGTGCATGTACCGAAAGGTCGCACTGGAGGAAAGTCCGGACTGCAAAGGGCAGCGTAGCAGCTAACGGCTGTCCACCGTGAGGTGAGGATCAGAGCAACAGAGACGAGTCGTACCGTGCAGGCCCCTCGGGGTCGGCCCGGTACGGGTGAAACGGGCAATCTCTACGCGCAGCAACACCAAGTAGGCACACGCTGACGGGGCCCCCTGATGTGTGCGGGTAGGTGGCACCGAGCCGTCCGGGCGACCGGCGGCCCAGATTAATGGTGGTCACATGGGGGGAAACCCCCATGCACAGAATCCGGCTTACCGGTGGGCTTCACACCTCTTTTGTTGTATGGTGTACTCCACGACACAGCTGTTGAAGGAGGCGTTGCCATGCGACCCATTTCGGATCTCCTCAAGAAGCGCGGAACCACGGTGTACAGCATCGCTCCGCAGACCACCGTGTTCGAGGCCTTGCGCAGCCTGGCGGACTACAACGTCGGCGCCCTGATGGTCATGGACGAGGGCAAGCTGGTGGGGGTGTTCTCCGAGCGCGACTACACACGCAAGATCGCGCTGGCCGGGCGCTCCTCACGTGACACCGTCGTGCGCGAGATCATGACCGCCAACGTCATCACCGTTTCTCCGCAGATGCGCACCAAGGACTGCCTGGCCCTGATGAGCCAGAAGCGCATCCGCCACCTGCCGGTGGTGGACGGCGACCAGGTGCTGGGCATGATCTCGATCCGCGACATCATGAACGACATCATTGCCGACCACGAGTTGACCATCAGCTTCTTGCAGCACTACATTGCCAGTTAGCTGTAGCGGCATGCAGTAAAGTGCATGGATGGCGGGTTGTAAGGGCTCTGGCGGGACACCAACCGTGGCGGTACCCGCAGGTGTTACCAGGGCTGGCAACGGTGCCAGGGCCCCATAGGCGCGGTGTGGGGCGCCTGGTGGTCTGAACGCGGCATTCGGCACAGGGGAGGGCAGGTGTGCAGGCCGGGCTCGGGCACCGTTCTTGGCCCGTGGGGCAGGTTTCAAATGGAAGGAGCATTCCCATGGTCATGCAATCCCTCATCACGGCGCTGCGCTCCATCAGCGTGCGCGCCCGTTTGTCCATGCTGGCCGGCGTGTGCGTCGTCGCGGTGGCGCTGGTGTGCGTGCTGGGGTTCTGGACCTCGGCACGCCTGACCGAACTGAGCCAGCGCGTGTTCGTCTCCAAGGACGTGGTGGCGGACATCCTGCCCCCGCCCATGTACCTGATCGAGGCGCGCCTGGTGCTGTCGCGGGTGCTCGACCAGACCCTGCCGCCAGCCCAGGCGGCCAGCGAACTGGAGCGGCTGGGCAAGGAATACGACGACCGTGTGCGCCATTGGAGCAGCAACCCGCCCTTTGGGCTGGAGCGCTACCTGCTCGGGGAGCAGCACCAGGCCGGGCAGAAATTCATCGCCGCGGCGCGCACCGCCATGGCGCGCGCGGTGCAGGACGGCGCGCAGGCCCTGCAGACCGAGCTGCCGGCCCTGCACACCCTGTACGAGGCGCACCGTGCCGGGGTGGATGCCACCGTTGCCGAGGGCAACCGCTTCGCCGGGCAGGAGATGGAGCGCTTTGCCGCCGTTGTCGCGGAAAGCCGCATCGGCCTGCTGGCCACCCTGGTGCTGGCGGTGGCGGTGGTGCTGCTGATCTGTGTGGCCACGGTGCAGTCCATTGCCCAGCCGCTACAGGGCTCGCTGCAGGCGGTGCGCCGGGTGGCGGGGGGCGATCTGAGCCAGGAGGTGGCGGTCCAGGGGCGTGACGAGCTCAGCGACATGCTGGCCGGACTGCACGAGATGCAGGACAACCTGGCGCGCCTGGTCGGGCAGGTGCGCCAAAGCTCCGAAGCGGTCGCGGCCGCCTGCACCGAGATCGCGCAGGGCAACCAGGACCTCTCCAACCGCACCGAAAGCCAGGCCAGCGCGCTGGAGCAGACCGCCGCCAGCATGGAGCAGCTCGGCGATACCGTGCGCCACAACGCCGACAGCGCCCACCAGGCCAGCGTGCTGGCGCTGGATGCGTCCGCGGTGGCGGTCAAGGGCGGCGATCTGGTCGGGCAGGTGGTGCAGACCATGCGCGGCATCCACGACAGCGCCAAGCGCATCCACGACATCATCGGCGTCATCGACGGCATTGCCTTCCAGACCAACATCCTGGCCCTGAACGCCGCGGTGGAGGCGGCGCGCGCCGGCGAGCAGGGGCGCGGCTTTGCCGTGGTGGCCAGCGAGGTGCGCGCCCTGGCCGGGCGCAGCGCCGAAGCCGCGCGCGAGATCAAGCAGCTCATCAACACCAGTGTGGAGCGGGTCGAGCGCGGCAGCGAGCTGGTGGACGGCGCGGGCAGCACCATGTCCGAGGTGGTCAGCTCCATCCAGCGCGTCAGCGCCATCGTGGAGGAGATCAGCTCGGCCAGCTCCACCCAGAGCCAGGGCATGTCGCAGGTGGGCGAGGCCGTCACGCAGATGGACCAGAGCACGCAGCAAAATGCCGCCCTGGTCGAAGAGATCGCCGCCGCCGCTGCCAGCCTGCGCACCCAGGCCAATGACCTGGTGCGCATGGTGTCGAGCTTCAAGCTCGGCGCGGCGCAGGCCGCGTACACCGCGGCGCCTGCGGCGCACATCGCCCACGCCGCACCCCCGCGCCCAGCGGCCCGGCTGGCCGCGCGCTGAGGAGCCTGCAGGCAGCGCCTAGAAACGCTCGTGTGCCCCCAGGTAGCGCCACTGCCCGGCGGGCACCGCCCCCAGGCCGACGCGGCCGATGCGGGTGCGGTGCAGCGCTACCAGGTTCAGGCCCGCCTGCTTGCACAGGTAGCCCACCAGACCCGCGTGGCTGCCCTTGACGGCAAAGCGCAGCCGGGTGCCCTGCTCGCCCTGGCTGCCCAGGCTCACCTTGTAGGGCGGCAGGCGCAGTTCGGGTTGCTGCTGCAGTTGCGCCAAGACCTGCAGCCGCTGCGCGTCCACGGCTTCGCGCACGTCCACCAGCAGCTCCTGCTCCAAGGTGTCCATGCGCTCCTGCAGGCGCCGGCGCAGCTGCGGGTCCTGGGTGAAGACCAGCAGACCGCTGCCGATCTGCTCCAGGCCGATGTCGCAGTGCTGGCGCGCCAGATGCCCGGGGGCCTGCGTGCCGGTGTAAGGGTCTTGCGCCCAGTGCGTGTGGGGCTGCAGCAGGCGCAGCGCCTGCGCCGGGGTGCCGCGCGCCGGTTTGTGCAGCAGCAGGGTGGCGCTGGGGGCGCCGTGCTCCAGCAGGGCGCGGTCCACCGCCACGCGCTGTGCCGCGCCCACGCGCAAGCCCGGCTCCAGGGCCAGTTGCCCCTGCACCTGCACCGCGCCCAGGGCAATCGCCTGTTCGGCCACGGAGCGCGAGCACTCCAGCTCGGCCATCACGCGCTTGACCAGGCGTTCATCGTCCTGCGCCGGGGCGGGCGCTTCGCGGCGCGGGCGCGCGGGGCGGCGCATCTCCCCTTCCGGTCCGGGGCGGGCGGGGCGGCGGGTGTCCCCTTCGGGCCGGGGGCGCGGCGTGCCTTCGGCACTGGCGGCGCGGCGCTGGCCTGGGCGCGCAACGGCGCCTGCACGTCCCGTGCCCGTCGGGGCAGCACCCGCTGCCGGGCGCTGGGCGCGCGCGGCACTGGCGCGTCCAGCCTCGGCCGTGGCCTGCGGGGGGCGGGCGGGCTTGGCGCCACGGGGCGGGCGGGCCTCCTGCCCCGGTGCTTTGCCGGTGCTCCTGGGGCGCGGGGTAGGTGTGCTGGAGGTGGTTTTCCCCCCCGGTGCGGCTCGCGCCGCCGCGCGGGGCGTTTTCTTGGGCAGGGTCAGGGTCGGGCGGTCGCTCATGGAGCCTCCGTGGGGGTGTTTTGCAGGCGCTGGAGGCGCTGCACATGGGCTTGGAGCGAGCGCAGGGCCAGGGGCCACAGGCCGGGGTCGACGTCGTCGTAGGCCAGCGCCACCCAGTCCTGCAGGCCGCCCTGCGGGCGAGCCGCCATGGCGGCGGCCACCTTGGCCTCGCGCTGCAGGCGGTGGCGCACCAGGTGGGCGATGGCCGCCTGCGCGTCGTCGATCACGCGCCCATGGGCGCTCAGGATCTGGCGCAGCCCCAGCGCAGCGCAGCGCTGCGAGAGCTGGTGCAGCGAATCCAGGTAGTCGTGCATGTCGCCATCGGGCGGGTCGATCACCGTGGTCGAACCCTGCAGGATGTGGTCGCCGCTGAACAGCAGGCCGTGCGACGCCAGCAGCAGGCACACATGGTTGGCCGCATGGCCCGGGGTGTGCAGCACCTCCAGGGCCCTCGGTTGAGGGGTGGAATCGGCCCCTGGCCCGCGCAGAACAAGCGCAATGCGCTCCTGATTTTGTAGCGATCTGGTGGGCGTGAATCTGCTGTTGGCGCGCGCCGTGGGCAGGCTCGCCAGCCCCAGCACCTCGGGCTGGCGCGGGCACAGCGCGCGCAGCGGCCAGGCCCCGGGCGCATGGTCCGGGTGCGAGTGGGTGCACACGATGTGCGTGATGTGGCCGCCGCTGCCGTCCGGGTGTGCGCAGGCCTGCCACAGCCGCTGGATGTGTTCGGGCAGGTCCGGCCCCGGGTCGATCACCACGAAACCGTGCTGCACATCGCCCAGCAGGTAGCTGTTGGTGCCGGGGCCGGTCATCATGCCGGAGTTCGGCGCGGTCAGGCGCCACACCCCCGGGCACAGGGCGGTGGCGTGTTCATAGTCCCAGGCGGCGGTGTCGCTGGGAATGCTCAGGGCGGGGTCGGCGGACATGGGACGCGATTGTGCGCCATGGCGCCGTGCTGTTCGATAATGTGCCCATGCGAATCGAGTTCACCAAGATGCAGGGTGCGGGCAACGACTTCGTCGTGCTCGACGAGACCCGGGGCCGCCTCGGGCTTGGGCCCGCCCACTACCGTTTTCTGGGCGACCGCCACTTCGGCGTCGGCGCCGACCAGATCCTGAGCGTGCGCCCCTCCCCGGCCGAGGGCATCGACTTCGAATACGTGATCCACAACGCCGACGGCCAGGAGGTCGAGCAGTGCGGCAACGGCGCACGCTGCTTCGCCCGCTTCGTGCACGAGCGCGGCCTGTCTCCCAAGCCGGTGCTGCGGGTGCAAACCCAAAAGGGCGTCATCAGCCCGGAGCTGAGCGCCGATGGCCGCGTCACGGTCGATATGGGCGCACCGCGCTTTGCCGACGCCGACATCCCCTTCGCCCCCCTGGGGCTCGCCGCCCAGCCCCGGGGTGCGTGGCACCTGTGGCCCCTGGCCTTGGTGGGGCAGGAACCAGCGGCGCCTGTCCTGGTGGCCAACGTGAACATGGGCAACCCCCACGCGGTGCTGCTGGTGGACGACGTACAGACAGCACCCGTGGCCCGGCTCGGCCCGCTGGTACAAAACAGCGGCCACTACCCGCAAGGCGTCAACGTCGGCTTCCTGCGCGTGCGCGATCCGGCCACAGTCGACCTGCGTGTGTTCGAGCGCGGCGTGGGCGAGACCCTGGCCTGCGGATCGGGCGCCTGCGCCGCCGTGGTGGCCGGTATCCGCCTCGGGCTGCTCGGGCCGCGCGTGGACGTGCACACCCGCGGCGGCATGCTCACCATTGCCTGGGATGGCGCGCAAGGCCAGGGCTACGCCCCGGTGCGCATGACCGGACCGGCCACCACCGTCTTCCATGGCGTGATTGAACTCCCCGACAACCTATGACCACCTCTTCTGCCTCCGCACTGGCCCACCCCATCACCGAAGACGACATCGCGCACTACCTGAGCATCACGCCCGACTTCTTCCAGCGCCACGCCGAACTGCTGGCCTCGGTGCAGCTCACCAGCCCGCACAGCCACCGCGCCGTGAGCCTGCAGGAGCGCCAGGCCGAGATGCTGCGCGAAAAGATCAAGACCCTGGAGCAGCGCATCATGGACATGGTGCGCAACGGCAACGACAACCTGCTGCTGTCCGACAAGCTGCTGCGCTGGGCGCGCAGCCTGTTCGTCAAGGGGGCCGACCTCTCCTTGCCCGCGCACCTCACCCACGAACTGGCGCGGCAGTTTTCCGTGCCCCAGGTCGGCTTGCGCCTGTGGGACGTCGCGCCCCGCCATGCCGACGCCCCCTACGCCCAGGGGGTGAGCGAAGACGTGCGCCTGTTTGCCAACAGCCTGCTCGAACCCTTTTGCGGCCTGAACACCGGCTTCGAGGCCGTGGGCTGGCTGGACGATCCGCAGTCCGTGGCCTCGCTGGCCCTGATCGCCTTGCGCCCGGTGTCGGATCTGGCGCCCGGGGCCGCGCCCGCGCCCGCCTTCGGCCTGCTGGTGCTCGCCTCCAGCGACGCCTACCGTTTCGGCAGCAACCTGGGAACGGACTTCCTGGTCCGTATCGGAGACCTTGCCAGCGCCGCCCTCAGCCCCCTGCGCGCCTGAACCGGGCGCGGACGACGGCGCGCTGCTGGCGCGCTACCTGGAACACCTGCGCGTGGACCGGCGCCTGGCCGCGCGCACCCTGGCCCTGTACGCCGACGACCTGCAGCGGCTGCACACCCTGGCCCGCGCCCAGGCATTGACACTGGTAGAGGTGCAGGTACACCAACTGCGCCGCTGGGTGGCCCAGATGCACGCCCAGGGGCGCAGCGCGCGCGGCATCGCCCGCGTGCTCAGCAGCTGGCGCGGGTTCTACACCTGGGCCGCGCGCCAGGGCCTGGTGGCGCACAACCCGGTGGCCGCCGTGCGCGCGCCCAAGGCGCCCAAACCCCTGCCCAAAGCGCTGGAGGTGGACGCCGCCATGCAACTGGCCGACCACGAGGGCGAAGACGACCCCTGGCTGCAGGCGCGCGACACCGCCATGGTGGAGCTGCTCTATGGCAGCGGGCTGCGCGTGTCCGAACTGGTGGGGCTGGACCGCCAGCCCAGCGCCCAGGCGCGCGGCTGGGTCGATCTGGACAGCGCCCAGGCCCAGGTGCTGGGCAAGGGCTCCAAGCGCCGCGTGGTGCCGGTCGGGCGCAGCGCCGTGCAGGCCCTGCGGCATTGGCTGGGCCTGCGCGACGCCCTGGACAGCAGCGCCGCGCCGCCGCGCGGCCAGCCCGACGCCGCCGCCCTGTTCGTGGGGCGCCATGGCACCCGCCTGAGCCCGCAGGCCGTGTGGCAGCGCCTGCGCCGGCGCAGCCTGCAGGCCGGGCTGGACGCGCCGGTGCACCCGCACATGCTGCGCCACTCCTTCGCCAGCCACCTGCTGCAGTCCAGCCAGGACCTGCGCGCCGTGCAGGAACTGCTGGGCCACGCCAGCATCAGCACCACCCAGGTCTACACCCGGCTCGACTTCCAGCACCTCGCCCGCGCCTACGATGCCGCCCACCCGCGTGCAAAGGCGCGAAAATAGCCCGGTTTGTCACAACGCCTTTGTTTGTAAGGAGCCTTTCGATGCGCAACCAGATCCATGTGGTCCTGCCCAAGCAGGAATTCCAGTTGGCCGTGGACGAAGCCGAGCCCATGAGCCGCGAGCAGGCGCGCCAGTGGCTGGACGGCCAGTTCGTCGCCCTGGACTGCGAGCCCCTGCGCGCCAGCGGCAAGGTGCTCTCCGCCGACAAGGTGCTGCGTGTGGCCGAGGCCGCCGACCCGGCGCACTTTGTCGACCCGGTGTGGTCGCACGACTTCGCCCGCGCCGTGGCCACCGTGCTGGCCCAGCCGCGGGTGCGCATCGACGTGCCCGCCATGGCCGTCACCTACTGAGCGCCACCCGCCCCCCCTTTTGCATGCGCTGCGGGCGTGCCGCAGCGCAGGAACGACTGCCGCCCATGAAAACCCTGCGATTGCGTGAAGGCAAGGAAAAATCCCTGCTGCGCCACCACCCCTGGATCTTCGAATCCGCCATTGCCAAAGGTGGCGCCGACAGCGGCGAGACCGTGCGCGTCGAGTCCGCCCAGGGCGAATTTCTGGCCTGGGCGGCGTACAGCCCGCGCTCCAAGATCCGCGCCCGCGCCTGGAGCTTCGACGCCCAGCAGCGCATCGACGCCGCCTTCTTTGCCGCCAGCGTGCAACGCGCCATGGCAGCGCGCGGGCGCATGGAGGTCGACAGCGACGCCGTGCGCCTGGTGCACGGCGAATCCGACGGCCTGCCCGGCTTGGTGGTGGACCGCTACGGCGACACCCTGGTGGCGCAGTTCGGTAGCGCCGGGGTGGAGCGCTGGAAAGATGTGATCGCCGACGCTTTGCTTCAGGCCACCGGCCTGGCGCGCCTGTACGAGCGCTCCGATGCCAGCAGCCGCGCGCTCGAAGGGCTGGACGAGCAGCGCGGCTGGCTGCGCGGCGAGGGGCCCGTGGCGCTGGAACTGCGCGAGCACGGCTGGCGCCTGGGGGTGAACATCGCCGAAGGCCACAAGACCGGCTTCTACCTCGACCAGCGCGACAACCGCGCGCGCTTCGCCCACTACAGCCGCCGCCTGCAGTTCGCGCGCGTTCTCAACTGCTACTGCTACACCGGCGGCTTCACCGTGGCGGCGCTGGTGGGCGGGGCGCAGCAGGTGCTCTCCATCGACTCCAGTGCCCCGGCCCTGGAGCAGGCGCGCGAGAACCTGGCGCGCAACGCGCTCGATGGCGCGCGCGCCGAGTTCTGGGACGCCGACGTCAACGCCAGCCTGCGCCGCATGGGCGCCGAGGGGCGGGTGTTCGACGCCATCGTGCTCGACCCGCCCAAATTCGCGCCCACCGTGGCGCACGCCGAGCGCGCCGCCCGGGCCTACAAGGACATCAACCGGCTCGCCTTCAAGCTGCTCGCGCCCGGCGGCCTGCTGTTCACCTACTCCTGCTCGGGCGGCATCAGCGGCGACCTGTTCCACAAAATCGTCGCCAGCGCCGGGTGCGACGCCGGGGTGGACGCCTACATCCTGGAGCGCCTGGGCGCTGCCTGCGACCACCCCATGACGGTGGCCTTCCCCGAAGGCGAATACCTCAAGGGCCTGGTGCTGATGCGGCGCTGAAAGGGCTTGCGGGCACCGGGCGCGAAAAAAGTCGCGTCCGGCCCGTGCCTGGGGGGCAGGGGTCTTGAAATGCCCGCTACACTCCCCCAGTTACAGGTCTTTTGGAACCCGTCCCATGAGTCTCATCCCCGCCACCATACTCACTGGCTTTCTGGGCTCGGGCAAGACCACACTGCTGCAGCGCGTGCTGGCCGAGGCCCACGGGCAAAAGATCGCGGTGATCGAAAACGAGTTCGGCGAAGAGAACATCGACAACGAGATCCTGGTGGCCGACACCCAGGAGCAGATCATCCAGATGAGCAATGGCTGCATCTGCTGCACCATCCGCGAAGACCTGCGCGCCACCTTGCAACTGCTGGCCGCCAAAAAGCGCCAGGGCCTGCTCAGCTTCGAGCGCATCGTGATCGAGACCACCGGCGTGGCCGACCCGGGGCCCGTGGTGCAGACCTTTTTCATGGACGACGAAGTGGCCGAGGGCTACCTGCTCGACTCCATCATCACCCTGGTCGACGCCAAGCACGCCGCCCAGCAGCTCGACACGCGCCAGGAAGCCCGCCGCCAGGTGGGCTTTGCCGACCAGATATTCATCAGCAAGGCCGACCTGGTGCCCGCCGACGAGTTGGCCGAACTCCAGCACCGCCTCACGCACATGAACCCGCGCGCGCCGCAGCGCGTGGTGCACTTTGGCCAGGTCGGCCTGGACCAGGTGCTCGACCTGCGCGGCTTCAACCTCAACGCCAAGCTCGACATCGACCCCGACTTCCTGCGCGAGACCGAGGAGCACGCCCACTGCGACCACGACCATGGGCACTGCGAGCATGGGCACGGGCACGACGACCACGATCACAGCCATGGGCATGGCCACCACCATGGTCACGCGCACCACCACCGCCACGACGACGACGTCAAGAGCTTCGTGTTCCGCAGCGAGCGCGCCTTCGACCCCGCCAAGCTGGAAGACTTTCTGGGCGCCATCGTCAACGTCTACGGCCCGCGCATGCTGCGCTACAAGGGCGTGTTGCACATGAAGGGCACCGAGCGCAAGGTCATCTTCCAGGGCGTGCACCAGCTCATGGGCTCCGACCTGGGGCCCGCCTGGGCTCCCGACGAGTTGCGCCAGAGCAAGATGGTGTTCATCGGCATCGATCTGCCCCGCGACATTCTGTTGCAGGGGCTGGAGCAGTCCCTGGTGTGATCGCCGCGTGAAAACTCCGCAGTGAATCCCAGGGGCAACGTGGCTACCGTTCCATACCACACACAGGGAGTGCAATGATTGTCTCGCTTTTGCAACTGATGGGATTCCCCAAGGGGAAACCGGTACACTCGCCCGCCGAATCGAAGCGCTCGGGTGGCAAGACCGCGGCCCCCAGCGCGGCCCCAGCCGCCGCGACCCCCACCGGAGCCCGCACCACCAAGCCGGCATCCACGGCCAGGAGACACGACGTGAAAGCAACGCCCCCGAAGGCGCCCCAGTCGGCCAGCAGCACCAAGACCGCGGCCAAGACCGGCGCCGCGAGCAGCACCGCTGTGGCCAAGGCCGCGGCCAAGCCAGCGGCGTCCACGCCGCCCAAGGCGGATGCCAAGGCGCCTGCTGCGTCCAAGACCGCTGTCGCCACCCCGAAAGCGCCTGCCAAGGCGCCGCTCAAGCCCGCCGCGAAGGTCGGCGCCAGCACCAAGACAACGGCGGCACCCGCTGCTACAATGCCGCCCTCTGCGGGGCAGCCCTTGGCGGCCAAGCCTGCCGCAGACTCCGCTCGCAGCAAGGCCAAACCCTCCGCCGCTGCTGCGAAAAACTCCCCGGTGGCCGCTGCGCCCCAGCCCGTGCAGTCTGCCCAGGCAGCCTCCGGGGCCAAGGCCAGTTTCACCCCGATCAAAGTAGCGCCCGTGATTGCCCCTGTTTCTTCCGCCTCTGTGAAAAAAGACCCCAAGTTGGCGAACAACTGGAAGACCAAGCCACCCGAGCAACTCAGCGACGCCGAGTTGTTGGCGATGCCGGATGTGGAGTACATGAACGACGCCCAGATGGCCGCCTTCCGCCACCGTCTGGTGGAGCTCAAGCAGGCCATCCTGAACAACGCCGGCGAGACCACCGAGCACCTGCGCGAGGACACCTCCATCGTCCCCGATCCGGCCGACCGCGCCACCATCGAAGAGGAGCACGCGCTGGAGCTGCGCACCCGCGACCGCGAGCGCAAGCTGCTCAAGAAGATCGAGATGTCGATCGCCCGCATCGACGCCGGGGACTACGGTTACTGCGACGAGACCGGCGAGCCCATCGGCGTGGGCCGCTTGCTGGCCCGCCCCACCGCCACCTTGTCCCTGGAAGCGCAGCAGCGCCGCGAACTCAAGCAGAAGATGTACGGAGACTGATCCTGGCAGGCGGCCCCTCGCGGGTCCGCAGGCAAGGAGCCCTCGGTTCTCAGCACCTCAGCGCAGACGGCATGGCCACCAAAGACGAACGCCCCACGCTGCTGTCCAAGGTGGCCCTGTTCGTGCGCAATCCGACCCGGGACTGGTCGGAGCTCGACAGCCTCGATTCGGTCGCGCCCAGCGGCTACGACCGCGCCGCGCTCAAGGCGGCGATAGAGCGCAAGCGCCGCAACGATTTCGTGCGCAAACGCGAGTTCGACCAGCTGCGCAAGCTGCGCAAGAGCGCCGCCGCGGGCGAGGTCGCGCAGGTGCGGCCCTCGTCCTTCCAGACCAGCTCCATCCTCACCGACCCGGATGGCCGCGCCCAGACGCTGGAGAAGATCGATCAGATCGAAGCCCAGATGTCGCAGCAGTGGTGGAAAGGGCGCACCCAGCCCGGTGCGCCCGACAGCGCCCACAGCGTGGACAGCCGCCCCAGCACGCAGGTGGCTTCCACCCAGTTGCCGGGCACCAATTTCCCCTGCACCGAGCCGCTGGATACAGGGACATCGCAGGACGACTTCGTCACCACGCAAAGCACCCAGGACGAGGCCGGTGTCCCCGAGCACCTGCCCGCGCCGGTGGATTTCGACCTGCCATCGCAGCCCCGGCGCGCCCCGGGGCCGGTGCAGCCCGCCTTGCCCACCGACCCCGAGCTGGAGGAGGCCGCCATCCGCTTTGCCAATGGCGATGACGCCGGGGCGCAGGGCGTGCTGCTGCAAGCCCTGCGCAGCGCACCCCATGCCGCGGCCGCGACCGCACAGAGCTGGTGGGCGGCCTTGCTCGATGCCTACCGCTGCAGCGGCGACCGCGTCGGCTTCGAGGCGGCGCTGGCAGAGTTCGGCCACCGTTTTGGCACACCCGCGCCGGCCTGGGAGCCCGCTCAGGCGCTGGCCTCTGCGGCCACCGAGCCCCCAGCGCCCGCTGCGGCTTCCAGGGCCTGCCTGTGGTCCAGCCCGCGCCGCCTGGGCGCGCCGGACATGGAGCGCCTGCGCCAGGTGCTGGCCCAGACCCCCATGCCCTGGGCGCTGGATTGGTCTGCCCTGGTGGCGGTCGACCCCCGTGCCCAGTCCTTGCTGGGGGCGCTTTTCACCAGCCTGTGCGCTGAGCCGGTGGTGCTGCACTTTGCCGGAGCAGACGCCCTGCGCCGTGCCCTGCGGGCCCTGACGCCGCCCCACGAGCGCCAGCATGCCCTGTGGGCGCTGCGCCTGGATGCCCTGCGCGTCATGCAGTGCGTGGGAGAGTTCGAGGCGGCGGCGCTGGACTACTGCGTCGCCTGCGGGGTGGAGCCCCCGCCGTGGATGGAAGCGGCCTGCGCCTTCCACAGCCTGGACCCGCAGGCGCCAGGGCCGGTGTTCGCCACCGACCTGGGCCTGGACTCCATGCCGCCCACAGCCCCCATGTCGATCCTGCCCAGTGCGCCGGTGGCCGATGCCTGCCTGCAAGGGCAGCTCAGCGGCGACGCCACCCCGGTGCTGGCGCACCTGGCAGACCAGGCGCTGCCTGGGCGTGTCCTGGTGATCGGCTGTGCCGAGCTGGTGCGCGTCGATTTCGCGGCCGCCGGCAGCCTGCTCAACTGGGCGGCGCACCAGCAGGCGCTGGGCTGCACGGTCGAATTCTGCGACCTGCACCGCCTGGTAGCGGCCTTTTTCAACGTCATCGGTGTCAACGAGCACGCACGCATCCACGTGCGCGGCCAGTGACCGGCAGCAAAAGCAATATGGAACAGTTTCATGGCACCACCATCGTGTGCGTGCGCCGCGTGGTGGACGGCGCCCCCAGCGTAGCCATCGGGGGGGACGGCCAGGTCACCCTGGGCAACATCGTCGTCAAGGGCACGGCGCGCAAGGTGCGCAAGCTGCACCATGGGCGCGTGCTGGCCGGTTTTGCCGGGGCCACGGCCGACGCTTTCACCCTGTTCGAGCGTTTCGAGGCCAAGCTCGAAAAACACCAGGGCCACCTGGCGCGCGCCGCCATCGAACTGACCAAGGACTGGCGCACCGACCGCGTGCTGCGCCGCCTGGAGGCCATGCTGGCCGTGGCCGACCGCGACTGCGCGCTCATCATCACCGGCAATGGCGATGTGCTGGAGCCGGAAAACGGCGTGCTCGCCATCGGCTCGGGCGGCGCCTATGCCCAGGCCGCCGCGCTGGCGCTGATGCAGAACACCGCCCTGGATGCGGCCGAGATCGTGCGCAAGTCGCTCTCCATCGCGGGTGAGCTGTGCATCTACACCAACATGAACCACACCATCGAGAGCCTTTGACCATGGCCGCCTTGACCCCCCGAGACATCGTGGCCGAACTCGACCGCCACATCGTCGGCCAGAACCAGGCCAAGCGCGCCGTCGCCATCGCCCTGCGCAACCGCTGGCGGCGCCAGCAGGTGGCGACCGAGCTGCGTGCCGAAATCACCCCCAAGAACATCCTCATGATCGGCCCCACCGGGGTGGGCAAGACCGAGATCGCGCGCCGCCTCGCGCGCCTGGCCGACGCGCCTTTCATCAAGGTCGAGGCCACCAAGTTCACCGAGGTCGGCTACGTGGGCAAGGACGTGGACAGCATCGTGCGCGATCTGGCTGAGGTGGCCGTCAAACAGACCCGCGAGTCGGCCAAGCAGCGTGTGCGCAACCGCGCGCAGGATGCCGCCGAGGAGCGCGTGCTGGACGTGCTGCTGCCCCCGGCGCGCAGCGAGTTCGGTGCGGCGGCGCCCGCCGCCGACAGCGTGGCGCGCCAGACCTTTCGCAAGAAACTGCGCGAGGGCCAGCTCGACGAGCGTGAGATCGAGATCGAAGTGGCCGCCGCCGCGCCCCAGCTCGAAGTCATGGGTCCGGCGGGGATGGAGGAAATGACGGAGCAGCTGCGCGGCCTGTTCGGGCAAATGGGTCAGGGCAAACGCCAGACGCGGCGCATGCGCATCGACCAGGCGCTCAAGCAACTGGCCGACGAGGAGGCCGCCAAGCTCGTCAACGAGGACGAGATCAAGGCCCAGGCCCTGCAGGCGCTGGAGCACAACGGCATCGTCTTCATTGACGAGATCGACAAGGTCACCTCGCGCGGCGAAGGGCAGGGGGCGGAGGTCTCGCGCCAGGGCGTGCAGCGCGACCTGTTGCCGCTGGTGGAGGGCACCACGGTCAACACCAAGTACGGCATGGTGCGCACCGACCACATCCTGTTCATCGCCTCGGGGGCCTTTCACCTGTCCAAGCCCAGCGACCTGATCCCCGAGCTGCAGGGGCGTTTCCCGATCCGGGTGGAACTGCAAAGCCTGTCGGTGCAGGACTTCGTGGCCATTTTGCAGGCCACCCACGCTTCGCTGGTCAAGCAGTACCAGGCCCTGCTGGCGACCGAAGGGGTGCAGCTGGACTTCACCGAGGACGGCATCCAGCGCCTGGCGCACATCGCCTTCGAGGTCAACGAGCGCACCGAGAACATCGGGGCGCGCCGCCTGGCCACGGTGATGGAGCGGCTGCTCGACGAGGTCAGCTTCGACGCCAACGAGCGCACCGGGGCCACGGTGCGCATCGACGCCGCCTACGTGGACCAGCGCCTGGGCGAACTGTCCCACGACGAAGACCTGTCGCGCTTCATCCTGTAGGTGCGTGTTCAGGGGGCTGTGTGTCACCCTGTGGTGACACCGGGTGCCCCCTGACGGTGGCGCTCTTGGGGGCGGGGGCCGCTTGGGGCGTGCTCTTTTCGGAGCGGGCGGCGCAAGGCTTGCCTGCCGGTGCGGGGTGGAGTTCGGGAAAACCCCGATCCGACCCTCAGATTTCACATTCACAACCACCGCTAAGTCCTTCATTTGCAAGGACTTTTGCTGCGCACTTTTCTGCGAAATCGTGCGTAAGTCCTTGATTTCATTGAAAAAATTTGCAACAGCCCGGTTGCAATCCATGGGTTTGCTGATACAGTGCAAAAAAGTGCAATTAAGTGGTGAAAAGTGTCTTCATTGCACTGCACTGCCGACGGGCAGTTCCACCGGGGGTCGATCACGTGTTTCAAGGGGCTTCATCGCTGAGTCTGGATGCCAAGGGGCGGCTGAGTGTGCCGACCCGGCACCGTGACGCCCTCACGGCCGACGCCGCAGGCCAGCTCACCATCACCAAGCACCCCCATGGTTGTCTGATGGTGTTCCCGCGCCCGGCGTGGGAAGAGTTCCGCACCAAGATCGCCGCCTTGCCCATGTCGGCGCAGTGGTGGAAGCGCATCTTCCTGGGCAATGCCATGGATGTGGAGATCGACGCCACCGGCCGGGTGCTGGTGGCGCCCGAGCTGCGCGCCGCGGCGGGCATCGAAAAGGACGCCGTGCTGCTGGGCATGGGCAGCTACTTCGAGCTTTGGGACAAAACCACCTACGACGCGCAGGAAGCGCAGGCGATGCAGGGCGAAATGCCCGACGTGCTCAAAGATTTTTCCTTCTAGGGCCGGGCAGTGCAAAGTCCCTGGAGCCATTCCACCGTACTGCTCAACGAGGCGGTCGACGCCCTGCTGGAGGCGCGCGCGGGTGCGCACGGCCATTACGTGGATGCCACCTTTGGCCGGGGCGGGCACACGCGGCTGCTGCTGTCGCGCCTGGAGCCGCAGGGCCGGGTCACCGCCTTCGACCGCGACCCCGAGGCGGTGCGCTGCGCACAGGATTTGCACGATGCGCGCTTCGGCATCCGCCACGCGCCGTTCTCCGAGCTGGCAGCGCTGGAGAGCGCGAGCGTGGATGGTGTGCTGATGGACATCGGCGTGAGTTCGCCCCAGATCGACAACCCCGAGCGGGGTTTCAGTTTTCGTTTTGACGGACCGTTGGACATGCGCATGGACCCCACGCGCGGGGTGAGCGTGGCGCAATGGCTGCAGAGCGCAGAGGTCCACAACATCGCGGAGGTGATACGTGAATACGGTGAAGAACGGTTTGCTGGGGCAATTGCAAAGGCGATTGTTGCGCGCCGACAGGCACGGGGGCCTCTTGCAACCACCGCTGAACTGGCCCAACTCGTGGCTGACACGGTCAAAACCCGCGAGCCGGGCCAGAACCCTGCAACGCGCACATTTCAGGCTTTTCGGATTTTCATCAACGCCGAGCTTGAAGAGCTGCAACAGGCGCTGAACGCCAGCCTGCGGGTGCTGCGCGAGGGCGGGCGCCTGGTGGTGATCAGCTTCCACTCGCTGGAAGACCGCATCGTCAAGCAGTTCATTGCCGAGCATTCCCGCGAGGTGTTCGATCGGCGCGCCCCTTTTGCCGCGCCGCGCCCGATGAAACTGCTGGCCCTGGGCAAGGTGCGTGCCGGGGCGGCCGAGGTGGCGGGCAACGCGCGTGCGCGCAGCGCCATCATGCGCGTGGCGCAAAGGACGGCGGCATGATCCGGCTCAACCTGGTGTTGCTGGCGGCGGTGGTGCTCAGCGCCTTGTACCTGGTGGGGGTGCAGTACGAGTCCCGCAGCGCCTTTACCGAACTGGACCGCGCGCGCGCCGAGGCGCGCCGCCTGGAGACCGAGCACGAGCGCCTGCAGGTGCAAAAGCGCGCCGCCGCCACCCCGGTGCGGGTGGAGAAGCTGGCCAAGGACAAGCTGCAGATGCTCTCGCCCCACCCGGGCATCACCGCCTACGTCAATGGTGCCGATGCGCAGCGCCCGGGGGGCCCGCCATGAGCCGCCACCGTGCCATCCAGTACACCTCCAGCCCGCTGCTGGCCAGCCGCACGCCGCCCTGGCGCAGCAAGTTCATCGTTGCCATGCTGGCCCTGGCCTTTGTGGGCCTGATCGGGCGCGCGGCCTACATCCAGGTGCTGGCCAATGATTTCTTCCAGCGCCAGGGCGAGGTGCGTTTTGCGCGCACCCTGGAGCTGCCGGCCACGCGCGGGCGCATCCTGGACCGCAACGGCATGCTGCTGGCTTCCAGCGTGCCCGCGCCCAGTATCTGGGCCATTCCCGAGGACGTGGCGTTCGAGGGCGAGCAGCTCCGGCAACTGGCGCAGCTGCTGGAGATGGCGCCCAAGGACATCCAGAAGAAGCTCGCCGATGAGGACAAGACCTTTGTCTGGATCAAGCGCCAGGTGGACGCCGATGTGGCCAAGCAGATCGAGGCGCTGAAAATTCCTGGCATTTACCAGCGCAAGGAGTACCGGCGCATCTACCCCGAGGGGGAGTCGGCGGTGCACGTGGTGGGCTTCACGAATGTGGAGGACGCGGGCCAGGAGGGTGTGGAGCTGGTGTTCAACAAGGAGCTGGCGGGCAAGGCGGGCTCGCGCCGCGTCATCAAGGACCGGCTCGGGCGCGTGGTGGAAAACGTGGGCGACAGCCTGCCCCCGGTGGAGGGCAAGGACCTGCAGCTGAGCATCGACAGCAAGGTGCAGTTCTTCGCCTACCAGAAGCTGCGCGACGCGGTGCTGGAGCACAAGGCCAAGGCCGGCAGTGTGGTGGTGCTGGACGTGCAGACCGGCGAGGTGCTGGCGCTGGCCAACTACCCGAGCTATTCCCCGGCCAAACGCGCCAACCTCAGCGGCGCGCAGCTGCGCAACCGGGCGCTGACCGACACCTTCGAGCCGGGCTCGACCATGAAGCCCTTCGTCATCGCGCTGGCGCTGGAAAAGGGCCTGGTGCGCCCCGAGACCGTGGTGCAGACCGCACCGGGGCGCCTGAGCATCGCGGGCTCCACCATCAGCGACGCCCATCCCTACAGCGCGCTGACGGTGAACGAGATCATCCAGAAGTCCAGCAATGTGGGCACGGTGAAGCTCGCCATGCAGCTGCAGCCGCGCGAGATGTGGGACATGTTCAGCCAGGTCGGGCTGGGGCAGAAACCCCAGGTGCCGTTCCCGGGCGTGGTCAGCGGGCGGCTGCGCGCCTACAAGACTTGGCGCCCGATCGAGCAGGCCACCATGAGCTATGGCTACGGCCTGTCGGCCAGCCTGTTCCAGCTGGCGCGCGCCTACAGCGTTTTTGCGCGCGACGGCGAACTGGTGCCGGTGACCCTGCTCAAGACCCCGCAGGCGGTGGGGGGCGTGCGCGTGATCGACCCCAGGAGCGCGCGCGCCGTGCGCGAGATGCTGCACATGGCCGCAGGCCCGGGCGGCACCGCACCCAAGGCGCAGACGCTGGGCTTTTCTGTGGGCGGCAAGACCGGCACCGCGCGCAAGCAGGAGGGCCGTGGCTATGCGGACAAGAAGTACCGTGGTTTCTTCGTCGGTCTGGCGCCAGTGGAAAACCCGCGCATCGTGGTGGCGGTGATGATCGACGAGCCCAGCGCGGGCAAGTACTACGGCGGCGAGGTGGCGGCCCCGGTGTTCAGTGAGACGGTGCAGCAGACCCTGCGCCTGCTGGGCGCGCAGCCCGACATGGCGGTGCGCCCGCAGATCGTGGCCCAGGCGGTGGAGGAGAGTTTCTGATGCGCGTGCTGCACACCCCGATGGAGGCGGCCCAGTGGCTGCGCGAGCGCGTGCCAGGCGGGGCCTTGCGCAGCGACAGCCGCACGGTGCAAGCGGGTGATGCCTTCATTGCCTGGCCGGGCACGGTGCGCGACGGGCGCGCCTTCGTGGCCGCAGCGCTGGCGCAGGGCGCCCGTGCCTGCCTGGTGGAGCAGGAGGGCGTTGGCGCCTTCGCCCTGCCCGACAGCGATGCGCTGGCCTGCTATTGCGGGCTCAAGCGCGATACCGGGACCATTGCGGCGCTGTTCTGGGGCGAGAGCGCGCGTGCTTTGCGCACCGTGGCCGTCACGGGTACCAACGGCAAGACCTCCACCACCTGGTGGCTGGCGCAGGCTTTGCAGGCGGTGCTGGGCCGCAGCGCCGGGGTGATAGGCACCCTGGGCGTGGGGTGCGTGCCGGCACCCGGGGATGCGCACGCGGCCCAAGCGCTGCGCGCCACCGGCCTGACCACGCCCGACCCGGTCACCCTGCAGCACACCCTGCACGAATTCGCCCGCGCCGGGGTGGCGGCCTGCGCCATGGAGGCCTCGTCCATCGGCCTGCAGGAGCAGCGCCTGGCCGGTACCCACCTGGACGTGGCGGTGTTCACCAACTTCACCCAGGACCACCTGGATTACCACGGGGACATGCAGGCCTACTGGGCCTCCAAGCGGACCTTGTTCGACTGGCCCGGGTTGCGTGCTGCGGTCATCAATACCGACGACAGCCAGGGTGCCGCCCTGGCGCACGAGTTGCAGTCAGGATCGGGTCTGGATGTCTGGACGGTCTCGACCCAGCGCCCGGCACGCCTGCGCGCGCTGGACATTCGCTTCCAGGGGGCGGGGCTGCACTTCGTCGTGCAAGAGGGGGAGCAGCGCCTGCCGCTGGCCTCGCAGGTGATCGGGCAATACAACGTCTCCAACCTGCTCGGGGTGCTGGGCGCGATGCGTGCGCTGGGCGTGCCCCTGGCGCAGGCGGTGGCGGCCTGCGAGGCCTTGCGCCCGGTGCCCGGGCGCATGGAGTGCCTGGGGGGCGCGGGCGAGCCGCTGGTGGCGGTGGATTACGCCCACACCCCGGACGCGCTGGACCAGGTGCTGGCCGCTTTGCGCCCGTTGGCGCGCCAGCGGGGCGGGCAGCTGTGGTGCGTGTTCGGCTGCGGCGGTGACCGCGACGCCACCAAGCGCCCGCTCATGGGCGCGATTGCGGCGCGCCAGGCCGACCGGGTCGTGGTCACCAGCGACAACCCGCGCAGCGAGAAGCCCGAGGCCATCGTGGCCCAGGTGCTGCTGGGCATGCCCGAGCGCGAGCACGTGGACGTGGAGGTGGACCGCGCGGCGGCCATCGCCTACGCCCTGGGCGCGGCGGCGGCGCAGGACGTGGTGGTGCTGGCGGGCAAGGGGCACGAGACCTACCAGGAGGTGGCGGGGCAGAAACGGCCTTTTTCCGATCTGGAGCAGGCCCGCGCGGCGCTGGCACAACGCAGGTCTGGCACGGGTGCTGGTGCTGGTGCTGGTGCTGGTGCTGGTGCTGACGGTAAACCACACTTGGAACACCGTGCGGCAGCGCACGAAACACTGCACACAGCCCTGCGCCAGGCCCTGGCCGCACTGCCGCAGGGCTTTGCCATCACCCTGGAAGACCCCGCCCCCGCCACGCCCGGCGGCCACTGAAGCCCTGCCCGCTCCCATGCTCTATTACGGATTGCACCCTGCCGAAAAAAGCGCCATTGCCAGTGGCGCCTGGTTCCAGACCCTGCCGCAGCGCCTGCAACAGCAAATGCTGGCACGCGCCGTGCCCCAGCGCTATGCCCACGGCCAGCGCATAGCCAGCGCCCGCGATCCGATCGCCGAGTGGATGGGCTGCGCACGCGGCGTGGTGCGCATCTGCAACGCCCAGCGCGACAGCTCCTGGGGCACGCAAGACCTGCTGGGCCCGGGCGAGTGGTCGGTGGCCCTGCCCTGCGATCCCCCCGAACGCTATGGCCGCGACCTGCGCGCGCATGGCGACACCACCATCCTGAGCATCGGCCAGGCCGATCTGCGCCAGCTGTGCCAGATGGAGCCCGCACTGCACCACGCTCTGCTGGCGCTGACCGCCGCCAAGGTGCGCCTGCTGACCGAAAAGGCGCTGGACAAGATGGCACTGAGCCCGGCGGATCTGCTGGACAAGCACTACCACCAGCTCCAGGCCCGCCACACGCGCCATGCCCGCAGCGGGCGCCACCTGCAGCAGACCTACCTGACCCGCCCCCTGACCCAAGAGATTCTGGCCAGTGTGCTGGGCCTGTCACGCCAACGCCTGAACCAGCACCTGGGCGTGGGGCGCAAGGCGGCGCCGTAGGCGCAAGCGCGCGTTCGGGCCCCTGGCAGCGCTACAGCCCTTCCCGCACCTCGCAGCCCGGCAGCGGCACAGCGGATGTCAAAGCCCCGCTGCAGCGTCCTGCCAGCGCTGCACCGCGATGCCGGAGCGCTCGTAGCTCTCGGGGGTGGCGCACACCAGGCGGGGCTGGTGGGCCTGCGCCCCGGCCACACCCAGCCACTTGCGCAGCCCCTTGAACAGATCGTCCGTCACCGTGGCCGACGACTTGATTTCCACCGGGCGCAGGCCTTGCGCTTCGTCCAGCAGCAAGTCCACCTCCAGCCCCACGTTGTCACGCCAAAAATAGAGGTTGGAGGCGAAGCCCTGGTTGTAGCGGGCTTTGAGGAACTCCCCCACGATGAGGGTTTCAAACAGCGCGCCGCGCAGTGGATGGATGCGCATTTGCTCCAGGCTTTGTATGCCCATCAGGGCAGCGGCCAGGGCGGTATCGACGAAATACAGCTTGGGCGTCTTGACCAGGCGCTTGCCCAGGTTACGGTGGTGGGGCTGCAGCAGAAACACCACGTAACTGGCTTCCAGCACCGACAGCCAGGCCTTGGCCGTGCCTTGCGCAATGCCTGCATCCATGGCCAGGCTGCTCAGGTTGAGCAACTGCCCGGTGCGCCCGGCGCACAGGCGCACAAAGCGCTGAAAGGCCGCCAGGTCCTGCACCTGGGTGATCTGGCGCACGTCGCGCTCCAGGTAGCTCATGGTGTAGTCCGACATCCAGCGTGCCGGGTTCAGCGCACGGGCGTACAGCGCCGGGTAGCCGCCGCGCAGCAGCAAGGCATCCAGATCGGCAGGGAGCTTTTGCGCACTGGCCAGCTCGGCAATGGACAAGGGCAGCAACTGGACCAGAGAGGTGCGCCCGGCCAAGCTCTGGGTCACGGTGGCCAGCAGCGCGAAGTTCTGCGACCCGGTCAGGACATAGCGCCCCATCTGCCCGCGGGTGTCCACTTCGGTCTGTATCCAGGACAGCAGTTGCGGCACATGCTGCACCTCGTCCAGCACCGCCCCCTGCGGCCAGCGTGCCAGGAAACCGCGCGGGTCTTCCTGGGCAAAGGCACGCTCCTCGGGGGTTTCCAGCGACACATAGGGCTTGTCACCAAACACCGCGCGCGCCAACGTGGTCTTGCCACTTTGGCGCGGCCCGGTAATGGTCAGGACGGGATAGCCCTGGCGGGCCTCCTCCAGCAGAGCCTGTGCACGCCGCGGAATCATATTTTTCCTACAAATTCACAAAATGATTGCGAAATTGTAAGAACTTTGCACCCCAAGGCAAGCCCCTCTACAGCCCTTCACGCACCTCGCAGCGCGCCAGGAAGTCGCCCACGCACAGCAGTTGTTCGGGCACATTCAGCGCCGGGGCGTGGCCACAGCCAGGGACTTCGACCACGGTGAGCTGGGTGCGCGCGCCGGGGCCGCGGGTGCGCATCTGCGCCACGGTGTCGGGCAGCACCAGGTCGGAGTCGGCGCCGCGCAGGCACAGTACGGGCACATCCACCGCGTCGTAGTGCTCCCAGATGCGGTAGTCGTCCGGGTGGTGCACGAACTGCTGCACCATGGCCGGGTCGTAGTGGGGCGTGACGCGCCCGTCGGCCAGGCGGCGCACCGAGGTCTCGGTGAGGCGGCGCCACTGGGCGTCGCTGAGCCAGCCGTAGGGGGCATAGACCTGGCGGAAAAAGGCCTCCAGCGCGGTCACGGAGTCAAAGGCCGGGGGCTCCCCCGCGTAGGCGCGGATGCGCGCGATGGCGGCGTCGGCCAGTTGGGGCGCGTTGTCGTTGAGCACCAGGCTGCGCACTCGGCCCTTGAGCGCAGGCTCGAAAAGCCCCGCCGCCGCCACGGTGCCGATGGCACCGCCCATGGAGGTGCCGACCCAGTGCACGCGGCCCAGGTCCAAACCGTTGAGAAAGTCTGCCGCCAAACGGGCATAGAAGCGCAGGCAGTATTCCTTTTCCGGGTGGGCCGCCCACTGGCTCAGGCCCCGCCCCAAGGTGTCGGGACACAGCACACGGTAGCCCCGCTCCACCAGATAGGCAGCGAGTTCGTCCATGTCGCGTCCGGTGCGCGCTAGGCCGTGCCAGGCAATCACCGGCGGTGCGCTGGCGCTGCCCCAGTCGGTGTAGTGCAGTTCGTAGCCTGCGCAGCGCAGGTAGGCCGACTGTGGTGTGGCAATGGCGTACATGGTCTGAACCCTCCTTGGGAGTCGCGTTGTGTGGAATGCGCCCGTTACCCGGCGCTCAGTTGGGCACCTGGATGCTGCTGCCCGATAGGGTGATGTTGTCCGCCCCCGCCGGGGTGTCGGCAAAGGCAGGAACATTCGTGGCGCTGATCGCCGGTGCTGCCCCGGGCGTGCCACCGCGTGCCACCGTGCGCACCACCTGGCTGGGCGGCAACGCGCTGCCGCTGCGCAAGTGCGCGTACATGGCGTTCATGGCGCGCACGAAATACACGTGCAGCGGCACAAAGCGGTTATCAAAGCCCGAGAAGGCGTTGAAGGCGTCAAAGTGCTGGGCATTGGTCACCTCCAGGTAGCGCAGCTTGCTGCTGGCGCCTTCGACCGAGCGGTTGTAGGCAGCATAGGCGCGCGCCGAGTTGTTCACCGGAATAAGGGCGTCGCTGCGCCCGGCCACCACCAGGGTGGGTTTGTTGCGCAGGTTGCCGCTGAGCAGCACCTCGCCCATGCCGGTGCGCACCGCGTCACTTTGGGCCTTGGTGGGCGTGGTGCCAGTGCTCAGCGCGGCACCCGTGACCGTGTCCACCCCAGTGACCAGGGCGCGCTGGCACAGCGCGGCGTCCAACGAAAAATCTTCCGCACTGGTGGACGGGGAAATGCCCATGTTCCACACCTTGGCACCCCCGACCGAGTCGTTGTAGACCACGGCGGCGGGCGTTCCATTGGCGGTGCCATTGCCAGTCGCATAACTGGCCATCTTGGCGGTTGTGGAAATGGCAGTGGGAGAGCCCGCGCTGACGGCAGCCATGCTCATGCCACACAGGTTGTCGGTGACGGACATGCGGCCATAGGCGTTGCTGTACATCATGGAAACGATGGTCGCATTGCCCAGCGCGAAATGGGCGTTGTGCATGGTGTCATGCTCGCTGCTCCAGCCATAGGCGCGCAGCTTGGCCAAGGCATCGGCGGCCTGGTCGGCGGTGGTACTGCCCGCCACCAAACCCTTGGCCGCGAGCTGGGTGCAGCGGTTGGTGGCACGGGTGGTCTGGGCTGTCAGCGCAAGATAGTTGTAGACCGATGTCTCCGCCAGGCTGGCCGCACTGGCCAGAGCAGCACAGGGCTGGTACAGGTTGGCGTAGGTGAAGTAGTCCAGCAGCGGCTTGCCAATGGTGCCCACCGCTGCGCCGCCAAACTCCACGCTGTAACCGCTGGTGGCCGAGGGCTGGGCACTGGGCTCACCCGCCACCACGCCGTCGATCAACCCCTGGCTGTCTTGCTCGGCCGCGCGCAACGCGGCGCCGCCGCCGTTCGACACCGAGCCCGCGATCACCAGGGTGTTGGCGGCCGAGAAGCGCACCGCCTTGCGTGAGGAGCCCGGCACGGTGTCGGCGTACTGTTCGTTCAGGGCATACAGCGCATAGCGCACCGCCGTGAGCGTGTCGGTGCCCCAGTCCTTTTCGGGGTTCTTCTGGGAGTGAACGTGCTTGAGCGCGAGGCGGTTGGGAAACAACGCGTTGTAGGCGGTGCGTGCCGCATCGGTCAAGTCGGCGGCAAAGTGCGACAAAGCCCCGGCGCTGGCGCGGGTGCTGCGGCGCCCATCGATCAGGTGCACAGTGTCGTCACCCAAGTCGTACAAGCCCATGCCCTTGCCCGCGTCGGTGAGCACAACAGCGCAACCGCGCTTGAGACCCCAGTCCGCAGCGGTGCCCACAGCACCGTACACACCGCGCGAGCCGGACGACGGGCCCACCACCACGCAGGGAGCGCTGGCGCTGAAGCTGTCCGGTATCTGCACCGCCATGGTGACGCGCTTGCGGCCGCTGCCGTCGTCGAGCACGCCGAGGTATTCAATGCCGGGCACCAGCCCTTCGCCCAGGGTGTCGTTGCCCGAGAGGTCGATGTTGGGGCCGTACAGCACCCCAAATCCCCCGTTGGCTGTGTTGTCCACCAGCCCCCGGTAGTTGGACTGGACGGCGTTGCGGCGCAGTTCGTCGGCCGTGGGGTTGCTGCTGTCGGCGTAGGCGGTGAGGGTGCTGGACGCGGTGTTGACGAGGCCGGATTTGCCCAGCCCCGCCGTGAGCAGGTCTTGCCCGGCGGCAGTGGCAGCCGCGCCGGTGGTGGTGGCGCGGTAGACCTTGTACCCGTAGTCGGTCACACCGTCGGGCAGTGCATTGCCATCGGTATTTCCACCACCGCAAGCCTGCAGCACCAGGGCCAAGGCCAACACACCCCCAGCGCGCGCGCGTGCCGCTGCCGGGCCCATTACCAGACGTTCTTTCATGGAGTTTCCTTTGTGGTTTTATTCAGGGGAGGAAGGCTTGCGGCTGGCTGCCAGTGCAGCCAAGCGCAAGCGCCCCACCACGCCGGTGGGGAAGTAATAGACCGAGAGCACGAAGAGCACGCCCAGCCACAGCAGCCAGCGGTCGGGCGAGAGCAGCGCGGCCAATGGGGCCCAAGCGCTGGCAGCTTCGAAGCCGAGTTTGAGCAGGTCTTGCAGGTAGCTTTGCGCCACCAGGAACAGCACCGATCCGATCACGGCGCCGTAGAGCGTGCCCATGCCGCCAATCACCACAATCAGCAGCACGTCCATCATGATTTCGAAGGACAGCGAGGTGTCGGGCCCGTTGTAGCGCAGCCACAGGGCGAGCATGGCCCCGGCAGCGCAGGCGAACAGGGCCGACAGGATGCTGGAGATGCTGCGGTACACCACCACCCGGTAGCCGATGGCCTCGGCGCGGAACTCGTTTTCGCGGATCGCCTGCAGCACACGCCCGAAAGGCGAGTTGACGATGCGCAAGAGCGCCAGAAAGAGCCCGGCGCACAGCAGGCACAAGAGGTAGTAGCTCAAGAGCCGCCCATCGATCATCACGCCCCACAGGGGCTCTTCAAAGAACTCGTGGCTGGGCGACAGCAGCGTGGGCAACTTGAAGGTCAGGCCGTCCTCGCCGCCGGTGAACGCGTGCAACTGCGAAGCCAGGGTGAGAAAGGCCGAGGCCACCGCCAGCGTGATCATGGCAAAGAAGATGGCACGCACGCGCAGCGAGAACAGCCCGATGAGCGCGGCCAGCAGCAGCGACAGCAGCAGCGCCAGCCCCACCCCGCCTGCCAGCGCGCCCCAGGTGGGCCCCCAGTGCGTGCTGCCCATGGCCACGCCATAGGCGCCAATGCCGAAGAACATGGTGTGGGCAAAGCTGACGATGCCGGTGTAGCCCAGCAGCAGGTCGAACGAGGCCACCAGCACGATGAACACCAGCACCTTGGCCGCCACGTTGAGCGCCTTCACCCCCGGAAATACAAAGGGCGTGGCCAGCAGCGCCAGCACCATCAGCACCAGCACCACGGCCAGCCAGCGGCTGCGCGGCAGGTCATTGGAAAAAATTCGGTTCAGCATGGAGGGCCCTTTCAACGGTTCGCGACGGGGTAGACACCCTGCGGGCGCCACAACAGGATGGCGACCATGAGCGCGATGTTGGAAAACAGCGCCACCTTCGGCACCAGAAAACCGGTGTAGTTGGCCATCAGCCCCACCAGCAGGGCGCCGATAAGGGCGCCGCCCGTGGAGCCCAGGCCGCCGATGATGATGACGATGAAGATCAGCACATTGACCTGCGCGCCCATCTGCGGCGTCACGTTTTGCTGGTACAGGCCCCACATCACGCCGCCCAGGCCCGCCAGGGCGCTGCCCGCCACGAACACCCCCACGAACATGCGCTGGATGCGGTAGCCCAGGCTCTCCACCATCTCGCGGTCCTGCACCCCGGCGCGGATGAGCAGGCCCACCTTGGTGCGCGACAGCACCCAGGCCAGGGTGCCGAACACCACCAGCCCCACCACCACGGCGATGAGGCGGTATTTCTCCACCGCCGCGTCGCCCAGGTAGAGCGCGCCACGCATGCCCTCGGGCAGGGGCAGCGGGATCTGCTGCGGGCCCCAGATGACCTTGATGAGCTCCTCGCCAATGATCATGCCGCCCATGGTGATGAGGATCTGCTTGAGGTGCTGGCCGTAGACCGGGCGCACGATGAAGCGCTCGAAGGCCAGGCCCAGCGCCCCCGCCACGGCCATGGCCACCAGCATGGCGGGCAGCACGGCCAGCAGGTTGCGCCAAAGCTCGCCTGAAGCCGTCCAGTCGCCCATGGCACCCAGCACCGTGGTGGCCACAAAGGCCCCCAGGGCGATGAAGACGCCGTGGCCGAAGTTGAGCACGTCCATCAGGCCGAACACCAGCGTCAGACCCGAGGCGATGATGAACACGATCATGCCCATGGCCAGCCCGGCCACGGTGAGCGTGAGCCAGGTGCTGCCCGAGCCCACCAGGGGCAGCGCCAGCAGGGCCAGCAGCGGCACCAGGGCCAGCGGCTTCCAGTCCACACGCCGCGCGTTCATGGCGTGACTCCATTTCCGTTTGCTACTATTTTCATAGCACTATCCTCAATATATACGCGGGCCAGGTGCCAATTTTTCGGATCAAAACTCACAGTGCCAGCCCCAGCAGGCGCTGCTGCAGCGCGCTGTCGGCGCTGAAGGCCTGCATGGCGCCGCTGTGCACGGCGCGGCCGTCGTCCATCACCACCACCCAGTCGCCCAGGCGCTGGGCAAAGCTCAGGTTCTGCTCCACCAGCAAAATGGTGGTGCCGGTCTTCTTGAGCTGGGCGAAGGCGTCGATCATGTTGTTGATGATGGCCGGGGCCAGGCCCTTGCTGGGCTCGTCCACGATCAAGAGCTTGCGCGGCTCGACGATGGCGCGCGCCACCGCCAGCATCTGCTTTTGCCCGCCCGAGAGCTTGCCTGCCGGGTGCTGCCAGAACTTCTCCACTGCCGGGAAAAGAGAAAAGATCCACTGCAGCCGCTCGCGGTCGATGTGCTCGGCGCGGCGCGCCTGGCGCGCGGCCAGCAGCAGGTTTTCCTGCACCGTCAGGTCGGCGAAGATGCCCATGTTCTCGGGCACGTAGGCGATGTCGCGCTGGGCGATGTCGGGCGTGGCGGCGCGGGTGATGTCCTGGCCGTCGAAGCGCACCGTGCCCTGCGAGGCCTTCCACAGGCCCATGATGGTGCGCAGCGTGGTGGTCTTGCCCACGCCATTGCGCCCCAGCAGCATGGTGAGCTGGCCGCGCGGCACCTGCAGGTCCACCCCGTGCAGGATGTGGTAGGCGCCAATGTGGGTGTGCACACCCTGGAGTTCAAGCAAATTCGCTTTCATGGTGCAGTGCTCCTTCCCACTTGGGCGGGAAGGCCGGGTTGGGGGGGAGACACGGCCTGCGCCTGGGCGTCCTGGGGGCTTGCCCCCAGGTACGCCTGCTGCACCACGTCGGATGCAATCACGGCAGCGGGCTCGCCGTCGGCCACCAGGGTGCCGTTGTGCAGCACGATGATGCGGTCGGCCAGCTCGCGCACCACGTCCATCTTGTGCTCCACCAGCAAAATGGTCTTGGTCTTGTCGGCCTTGAGCGCGCGGATCAGGTTCAGGATCACGGGTGCCTCGTCGTGGCTCATGCCGGCGGTGGGCTCGTCGAACATGTACACCTGCGGCTCCAGCGCCATCAGCAGGGCGACTTCGAGCTTGCGCTGGTCGCCGTGCGGCAGGCTGGCCACGGGGGCGTTTTGCTGGTGGCGCATGGCCACGGTGTCCAGGATTTCGAGCGCACGCTGGGTCAAGCCCTGGTGGTCGCTCCAGATGCTCCACAGGTTCAGGCCGCGCAGGTGGCGACCGCCATGCGCCGCCTGCACGCCCAGGCGAACGTTCTCCAGCACACTCAGCGAAGGAAACAGGTTGGTGAGCTGAAACGCCCGGCCCAGCCCGGCGCGGGTGCGCGCCGAGGGGCTTTGGCCCGAAAGCTCCTCGCCATTGAGCAGCACGCGCCCGGCCGTGGCGGGCAACTGCCCGGAGATCAGGTTGAAATAGGTCGTCTTGCCGGCGCCGTTGGGGCCGACGATGGCCGTGAGCGTGCCGGGCTGAAAGCGGCAGCTGACGGCATTGACCGCCACGTGCCCGCCAAAGCGGATGGTGAGTTCTTGGGTTTCTAGCATGGGGCTCTATTGCGGTGCGAGGGCCTTCTGGTTGCGCAAGGGGATAAGCATGTCCCGTGCCGGAATCTCCTGCACCAGGTACAGGTCGGGAATCGCGCCCGGGCGTGCGCCGCGCGCAACGCGGAAGTGGTACATGGACTGCATCGCCTGGTGGTCTTCCCGGCGAAACACCATGGGGCCCTTGGGGGTGTCAAAACGCATGCCCTCCATGACCGCGCGCAGCCGCGCCGCGCTGGCGTCGCCCTGGGTATGGCGCAATGCGGTCACCAGCGCCATGGCGGCGCTGAAGCCCCCGGCGGTAAAGAAGTCGGGCGGTGATTTGAAACGCGTGTAATGGTTGGCCACCAGCCACAGGTTGGATGCACTGCGAGAGAAGCCATAGTAGTAGTAACTGGCACCTTGCATGCCCGGGAAACTGCCGAACTGCGCCATGGCAGGCAAGGTATTGCCCCCAGTGGCGATCTCGATGCCCTGGCGTTGGAGGTCGATACCGTCAAAACGGTAGGGACCGCTGCCGCCCCCGGCCCAGTTGATGAAGATCACCTTGCGCCCCTTGTAGGTGCCCAGCTTCTCCACCAACCGGCGCTGCGCGGCCGCAAAATCCGTGCTGCCCGCAGGCAGGTATTCCTCGTGCACCAAACGGGCACGCTGCAAGGCGCCCTTGAAGGCGGTCACGAAGTCGCGCCCAAAGGCCGAGTCCTGCGCCAGCGTGGCCAGCACCACACCGGGCTTGTCCAGCGCGTAGGCATTGGCAATGGCGTCCTGCGAGCTGTTGCGCCCGGTGCGAAAGATGAAGGGGTTCCAGTGCTCGCCGGTAATGGAGTCGGCCACGGCGGGCTCGACCAGCAGGATCTTCTGCTGCTGCGCCGCCACCGGCAGCATCGCAAGGGCCACCGCCGAAGAGGTCGGCCCCACCGCGATGTCCGCCTGGTCGGCCCCCAGGGCCTGCTCCAGCAGGCTTTTGCCCAACTCGGGCTTGCCCTGGTCGTCGTACTCCTTGAGTTCAATGCGCTTGCCCGCCACGCGCAGGCTGCCTTCGGTGGCGTACTCCAGCCCCATGCGCAGGCCCACGGCAGTTTGCCTGCCATAGTCCTGCAAGGGGCCGGTGGCGCTGTGGATGAGCGCAATGCGCACCACGTCGGCGCCGGTGGCGGCACCGGCCCCGCCGACAGCGGCCCACAGCGCCCAGGCGCGCACCAGCCGACACGCGACGGGCCAGCGGCTCATTGGCAGGTGCCCACCACGTAATAGCCGGGGCTGGTCTGCTTGAGCGTGGTGGTGGTGTAGATGTTCCACCAGCCCATGCTGTCGTTCGAGCCCTTGGCATAGGTCAGGCCCCAGGCGGCGTAGGCGCGCCCGGCCACGGTGTGGGAGTAGTTGCTGGCCGTATAGCAGGTGGCGCTGCTGCCCGTGGTGCTGGCGCTGACGCCGCTGGAGGCCGTGCCTTCCGCCCCGGCGCTGCTCACGGCGCGCACGGTCCAGGTGTAGGTCGTGCCTGCAGCCAGGCCGCTGTCGGTGTAGCTGGTGCCGGTGATGGCGCTGGTGTTGACCTTGGTGCCGTTGCGGTACACGTTGTAGCTCGCCGCCCCCGTGACCGAACCCCAGGAAATCACCATGCTCGACGCGGTAGCGCCGCTGGCCGTCACGTTGGTCGGCGCGGGCAGCGCGTCCGGTGTGGTGCTGCCGTCGCCGCTGGAGACCTTGTCCACCATGGCCTTGACGGCGGCCATCTGCGGGCCCGACTTCTTGGCGTAGTTGGCGCTGTCATAACCCCACCAGTCCCAGCAGCCGTTGGTGGCGCCAGAGCCGGTTTGCGGGTAGAGCACCACGATGCGGTTGGTATCGGCCCAGCGGTTGTAGCCCGCCTTGCGCACGTACTCGTCGCCGATGTAGGACGGGTTCTGCTTGCAGCCGTGGAAGGCCACGTGCAGGCGGCAGCTGGTGCCGCCCGTGCACTCCTGCGGCACATAGGCCCAACCCGTGCCATTCATGCCATGGCCGCTGACAAAAGTGCTCTGGTTGAACTCGATGAAGCTGCCGCTGAGGGTGCCGTTGTTGCGGGCGTTCAAGGTCCCGTACAGCTGGGTGAACATGGCCCCGGGCAGGTCGTAGTCGCAATCGTTGATGTAGGGCGATGCCTTCACGTTGCAGGCGTTGCCGTAGTCGTCGCTGACCATGGAATGCTCGGCTGCGATGTCCTTCTTGTACTGGATGTTGGCGGTCGGCACGTACTTGAGGTAGTAGCGCTGCAAGGCGTCCATCACGCCCGGCACCACCGTGGTGTCCAGGCTGCCCGAAAACAGGTACACCTGGGACTGCCCCAGGTTGGATGTGGCGTCGATCAGCCCCTGCGATGCCCAGCTGTTGGTGGTGCTGGCCAGTGTGTCCACATTGATGCTGCTGGGGGTGGACATGCAGGCCCCGGTAGCGGTGCTGACCGAGCCCTGGGCGCAATAGAACGGCCCCCCGGCGATCACCCCAGCGCCTTTGGCAAAGGTGCTGGAGAACGCGACGTGCATCTGCACCGCCATGTACCCGCCCGAGGACAGGCCGGAAACGGTCGTCTGCGTCTTGTCGATCTTGAGAGCGGGTAATTCCACCGCTGCCTGTGCAAGCCCAACGCCCAGCGCTGCGCACAGCACTGCCACTTGCGATACCTTCATTTTGACCATGGGATGTGTCTCCTGACTGTTTTGGAAAAAACCGGACCAGCCCCCGTGTCATCCGGGGGTTCATCATCAAACCAGTGGAAAAAAAGGGGCGGCCGCCCCGCGGGAATGGCCCGGTGCCACGAGCGGCGCCAGGCGAGCCCTAAAGCGGGCTTATCGCGTGTTGCGGATCGGCACGTTCATCTCTTCGGCCTTGATCTCGCGCACCAGCTCGGGCACGCCCCAGGCAAAGGCCGGATCGACCTTGATCTTGAAGTGGTACATGCTCTGCATGGCCTGGTGGTCTTCCTTGCGGAAACTCATCTTGCCCTTGGGGCTGTCAAAGCTCATGCCCTCCATGGTCTTGATCAGGGTGTTGGCCGCCGTCTCGCCATTGCTGTTCTTGAGCGCAGTCACCAAGGCCATGGCGGCGCTGAAGCCGCCAGCGGTGAAGAAGTCCGGCGGGGTCTTGAACTGGCTGTAGTGGCGCGACACCAGGGCTTCATTCACCGGGTTCTTGGGCATGCCGAAGTAGTAGTACGACGCCCCTTCCATGCCGGGGAACTGCTTGTAGGCCGCCATGGCGGGCAGGATGTTGCCGCCCGAGGCCACTTCAATGCCATAGCGCTTGCCCAGCTCCTGCGCCGCCAGGGCGCTGTAGGGCGGCGTGCCACCGGCCCAGATCACCTCGATGACCTTGCGCCCGGGCTTGTCCTTGAGCGCATCGACCGCGCGCTGGATACCGGCCGTGAAGTCGGTGGTGGCCGTGGGCAGGTATTCCTCGTGCACGATCTTGGCGGTCTTGAGCGCTTCCTTGAACGCCTTCACGCCATCACGCCCAAAGGCATAGTCCTGCGCCAGGGTCACGATGGACACGCCCGCCTTGTCCAGCGCCACGGCATTGGCGATGGCGTCTTGCGAGCTGTTGCGCCCGGTGCGGAAGATGTACTTGTTCCACTTGTCGCCGGTGATGCTGTCGGCCACGGCAGGCTCCACCAGCAAAATCTTCTTGTGCTCCTCGGCCACCGGCAGCATGGCCAGCGCCACGCCCGACGAGGTGGGGCCCACGGCCAGGTCCACCTTGTCGTCCGAATACGCGGCCGCCAACAGGCTCTTGCCCAGGTCAGGCTTGCCCTGGTCGTCCTTCTCGATCACGACGATCTTCTTGCCCGCCACCGTCATGGTGCCGCCCGTGGCGTAGTCCAGGCCCATCATCAAGCCGGTCTGGGTCTGCTTGCCATAGGCCTCCAGCGGGCCGGTCTTGCTGTAGATGTGGGCAATCTTGATTTCCTTGGCCTGGCCAAAAGCGGCCGAAGTGCCCACGGCGGCCAGCGCGGCCGTGGCCAGCAGGTGCGTCAATTTCATGGTGTCTCCTGTTATGGGTAGTGATCGCAGGAGCGCATATGCAAGGGGTGTGCCAGGGGCCGTCCCCTTCGCGCCCCGCCTGAAGCAGCCCCTCAAACCCGAAAACGACCAATTTCTGAACATGTAAACGTTCAATTATTGGGCATTTGTATGAAATTTATCCAAATCATCCCCCATCTCCTCCAGCCGCCCATAAAACGTGGCGCGTGCCATGCCCAGCATCCTGGCGGCTGCCGCCTTGTTGCCCTGGGTCGCCTGCAGTGCGGCGCGGATCGCCTCCTGCTCCAGTTCCGCCACCTGCACGGCCAGCGGGCGCAGGTGCAAGGCGGGGTCAGCCGGGGTGCCGGGGGCCAGGGCCAGCACCGCAGGCAGGGGGGCGGCCACGGCGCTCAGGCCGCTGCTGCGCAGCAGCCGCTCCAACTGCTCCGCGCCCAGCAGTGCGCCATCCACCGCCATGGCACCTTGTTCGAGCACATTGCGCAGCTCGCGGATGTTGCCGCGCCAGCTCTGCGCAGCCAGCAGGTCCAGGGCTTGCGCGCTGACCTCGGGCACCTGCAGGCCTGCACGCGCGGCAATGTCCTCCACCAGCACCTCCACCAGGGCTGGGATGTCGGCGCGGCGTTCCCGCAAGGGCGGCACGGCAATGGGCAGCACGTTGAGGCGGTAATACAGGTCTTCGCGAAACCTGCCCTCTTCCACCAGTTGACGCAGATTGCGCGAGGTGGCGGCGACGATGCGTGCATCAAAGGGCACCAGGCGGTTGGAGCCCAAGGGTTCGATCTCCCCTTCCTGCAGCGCGCGCAGCAGCTTGGCCTGTAGCGGCGCGGGCATGTCGCCGATTTCGTCCAGAAACAGCGTGCCGCCGTCGGCCAGCTTGAATTTGCCCTCGCGCCCCTTGCGGTCCGCGCCGGTGTAGGCCCCCGGGGCGACGCCGAAAAACTCGGCCTCCAGCAGGGTTTCGGGCACGGCAGCGATGTTCACCCCCACAAAGGGGCCGTTGGCGCGGGGAGAGGCGGCATGGATGCCGTGCGCCAGCAGCTCCTTGCCAGTGCCGGTCTCGCCCAGCAGCAGCACCGGGCTGGCCGACTGCGCGGCACGCCGGGCCTGGCGCTTGACCTCCACCGCCGCCGCACTCGACCCCACAAAGGACGCCAGCGTGTACTTGGAATGCCGCCCCACGCTGCGCGCCTGGTGGCGTTGCGCGGCCAGCTCTTTGCGCGCCTCGTCCAGGTCGCGCTGCAGCAGGGCGAATTTGGCAATCAGCGGCTGCAGGTTCATCTCCGGCTGGTCGAACAGCACGATGCCCAGGGCGCCAATCACCTCCCCGGCCTCGTCGCGCAGCGGAATGCGGCTGACCACAAAGGTGCCCGCGCGGTTGCTGAGCAGGTCAATGAGAATGGGCTTGCCGGTTTCCAGCACGCGGTGCATCAGGGTGTTGGGCACCACGCTGGAGACCGGGTGGCCCACAAAGTCTTCCTCGCGCTCGTAGCCCAGGGCGGGCAGGTAGCGCTTGTACTGGTCGTTGATCCACACCACGCGCGCCTGGCGGTCCACCAGCATCATGCCCTCGCTAGCGCTGGCGAACAGGTCGAACATGGAGCGCGCCGCCAGCTCCAGCACGCTTTGCGCGTCACGCGGCAGGTTGTCGGGGAATTGCATGGGCGCGATGGTAGCGGCCCCAAGCGACCCGTGGGCGGACGAGTCTTGCGCGGGTGTTCGCACACCCAGGGGAGGTGAAACCCCGATTGCCACCCAAAACACAAGCACTATAGTGCACATATGCAAATCCAGCAGCGGCAAAAAACTGCAGCAACTCGCACTATTGAGCCGATATTTCAGGCCCAACGACAAGGAGAGTCCCGATGGGTTTTACCGACCGAGCGCTGCAGCCGGACCCGCCCCTGACCGGCTACCGCCTGGACGACAACCTGACCGTGCGGCAAGGGCGCATCCTGATCTCGGGAACCCAGGCCTTGGTGCGCCTGCCACTGATGCAGGCGCGCCTGGACCGGGCGCTGGGCTGGAACACCGCTGGCTTTGTGTCGGGCTACCGCGGCTCGCCCCTGGGCGCGGTCGACCAGGCGCTTTGGAAGGCGCAAACGCTTTTGGACGCGCACGGCGTGCGCTTCATGCCCGCCATCAACGAAGAACTCGGTGCAGCCGCCTGCTCGGGCACGCAGCGTGTGGCCAGCGACCCCCAGCGCCGCCACGACGGCGTGTTTGCCCTGTGGTACGGAAAGGGCCCGGGGGTCGACCGGGCCGGAGACACGCTGCGCCATGGCAATGCCTATGGCGCGTCGGCGCAGGGCGGCGTTCTGGTGGTGGCGGGCGACGACCATGGCTGTGTCTCCTCCGGCATACCGTTCCAAAGCGATATCGCCATGCAGGCCTGGAGCATGCCGGTGCTGCACCCGGCCAACGTGGCGGAGATGATCGAGTTCGGCTTGTACGGCTGGGCGCTGTCGCGTTTCAGCGGCGCCTGGAGCGGCCTGATCGCCTTGTCGGAAACGGTCGAGGGCACCGCCACCGTCGACCTGGACGCACTGCGCACGCGCTTTGATGCGCCGGTCGACTTCGCGCCGCCCCCCGGCGGACTGCATTACCGCCTGCATGACCTGCCGGGCCTGGGCATTGAAACGCGCCTGTCCGCCAAGCTGGACGCCGCGCGCGCCTTCGCCTATGCCAACCCGATCGACCGCTGGATCTTGCCCACCCCCCACGCAAAAATCGGCATCGTCACGGTCGGCAAAGCGCACCTGGATGTCATGGAGGCCTTGCGCCGCCTGGACCTGCCTTTGCCGACACTGGCCCAAGCCGGTGTGCGCTTCTACAAAGTGGGGCAGGTGTTCCCGCTGGAGACACGCCGACTGCGGGAATTCACCGAGGGGCTGGACGAGGTCCTGGTGGTCGAAGAAAAGGCCCCGGTGGTCGAGACCCAGCTGAAGGCGTTTCTGTACAACCGGGCCCAGCGCCCCAGGGTTCTGGGAAAGACCGATGCCGCCGCGCAGCCGCTGCTGTCCGCACTGGGCGAGTTGCGCCCCTCGCGCATCATGCCCATCCTCGCCCAATGGCTGGCGGGGCACCACCCGGCCTTGGACCGGCGTGCACGGGTGCCATCGTTTGTGGCGCCGACCATGCTCTCGAACGTGGCGGACTCCGTGACACGCATGCCCTACTTCTGCGCTGGCTGCCCGCACAACCTGTCTACCTGCGTCCCCGAGGGCTCCGAGGCCAACGGCGGAATCGGTTGCCATGCCATGGCCGGCTGGATGAACCGCTCAAACACCTTTCCGCAAGTGCCCATGGGCGCCGAGGGGGTGGACTGGGTCGCGCAGTCGTTCTTCACCGCGCAGACCCACCGCTTCCAGAACATGGGCGACGGCACCTATTCGCACTCGGGTTACCTCGCCATACGCCAGGCGGCGGCGGTGGGCGCCCCCATCACCTACAAGCTCCTGTACAACGACGCGGTGGCCATGACCGGGGGGCAGCCGGTAGACCGTCGGCTGTCGGTGCCCGAGATTGCGCGCCAGGTCCAGGCCGAAGGCGTGCGCCGAATCGCCGTGGTCACCGAGTCCGCACAGCAATGGCAGGACCAAAAGGCCCTGTTCCCGCCCGGAACCACCTTCCATGCGCGCACCGAACTCAATGCGGTACAGCGCGCCTTGCGCCAGACCCCCGGCGTGACGGTGCTCATCTATGACCAGGTCTGCGCCACGGAACAGCGCCGCCGGATCAAACGGGGCCTGACCGCCCCCAAGAACACACGGGTCTTCATCCACCCCGCGCTGTGCGAGAACTGCGGCGACTGCACCGCGCTGTCCAACTGCGTGGCCATCCGCCCCCTGGACACGCCGCTGGGCCGCCAACGCCAGATCGACCAGACGGTCTGCAACCAGGACCTGTCCTGCCTGCAGGCCACCTGCCCGGCCATGGTCACCGTGGAGGGTGCGCAACTGCGCCAAAAGCTCGGCATCGGCCTGTCGCGCTCCACCCTGGAGCAAATGATCAGCGCCCTCCCCAACCCGCAGCCCTGGCAATGGGATGCCCCCTACGACCTGGTCATCACCGGCGTCGGCGGCACCGGCATCATCACGGTCGGCGCCCTGGTCACCACCGCGGCACACCTCGAAGGCAAAAGCGCGTCGGTGCTGGATTTCATGGGCTTTGCACAAAAAGGCGGATCCGTCATCGCCTTCGTGCGCCTGGCAGCGAATCCGTCTGTGCTGCACCAGGCCCGCATCGACACCCAGCAGGCCGACGCCATGATCGTGGGGGACCTCGTTGTTGGCGCCAGCCCCAACGCGCTGCAATGCGCGGCCAAGGGCCGCACGCGCTCGGCGGTCAACCTGCACCAGATTCCCACCGGGCGTTTCGTCCAGCACCCCGACGCCCAGTTGCACACCCAGGCGCTGCTGGACAAGATCACGCACGCCACGGCGGCAGAAAGCGTCGCGTGCTGCGATGCGCAGGCCCTGGCCGAGCGGCTGTTTGGCGACACCTTGACCGCCAATGTGCTGCTGCTGGGCTTTGCCTGGCAACTGGGCCTGGTTCCCCTGTCGCTGGCCGCCCTGGAGCGTGCTCTGGAAATCAACGAAGTGGCCGTGGACACCAACAAACTGGCGTTTGCCTGCGGTCGGCTCGCGGCCGGTTCACCCCAAGCGCTGGAGCGTTTGCTGCAAAACGACGCAACCGCCGTGGCCGCCGCGGGCCCAGCGCCCGCCTCGCTGGCCGCCCTGGTCGATGCGGGCGCGGCGCAGCTGGCGCAGTACCAGGACGCGGCGCTGGCCGAGACTTTCCGCCAGTTCATTCGGGAGGTGGAACAGGCAGAGCGCGCACTGGGAACACGGGAGAGCGCCGATCTGCCGCTCAGCCGCGTGGTGGCCACGGAGTACGCACGCTTGCTCGCCTGCAAAGACGAGTACGAGGTGGCACGGCAATACAGCAACGGCTCCCTGGAAAAGGCACTGGCCGAACACTTCAGCGGCAACTACCGCGTGCACTACCATTTTCTGCCCGAGTACCTGCGCTCACAGCCCGCCCAGGCGGACACGCGCGAGACCAAACGCCGCTTTGGCCCGTGGATGCGGCACGCCTTGCGCTGGCTGGCGTCCCTGCGGGGACTGCGCGGCACCGCCATGGACCCCTTTGGCTGGCTGGCGCAGCGGCGCCAGGAGCGCGCCGCCGCCTTGCAATACCATGACCTGGTCGCCGCCCTGTTGCCCACCCTGTGCCCGCAAAACCACGCGCGCGCGGTCCAGATCGCCACATTGGCCCAGGGGGTGCGTGGCTACGGCCACGCAAGAAACCAGGCGCTGCGGCACATGCTGGACGAGGCTGCCAGATTGCAGCTGTAGCGTGCCCGGCAATGCCCAGGCCAGCAGGGACCACTGCCCAGCCGCAGGCACCTGACACGCCCGCAGATGTGCGCCCATGCTGGGCGCAGAAATGAAAAAACCGCCACAAGGGCGGTTTTTTGCATTTGGCGGAAACGGAGGGATTCGAACCCTCGATGAGGCTCTACACCCCATACTCCCTTAGCAGGGGAGCACCTTCGGCCACTCGGTCACGTTTCCAGCGAAGCCGGGATTATGCCAGAGTCTGTTGCACTTTTCAGAGTGCCGGGGGCCAAAAAGTGGGCCTGAAAGTTCGCACTTCAAACGGCGAACCACCGCAGCTCCGCGCCCTGGCGGCGCACAAAGCCGTTTCCCACCTTGATGTCGATGCGGTGCCCGCGCGTCGCGCAGGCCCGCACCTGGCGCACCAGCTCGTCCAGCTGTGCCGTGCTGCCCACCACGCCATGGTCGCACTTGAGCCAACGGCGCAGCACGTGGGCCTGGCGCTCGCTGCCCAGGTCCCGCAGCGCGCGCAGGCCGATGCCGCCCCCGGTGCGCAGCGCCGCCAGATCCGCATCGGCCCATTCATCCAGCAAGCGCTGCGCCTGGGCCGCATGGCGCGCGCTGCGCGCCAACGCCGCCTGCATGTGGGGAAACACCGCGGCGAAGGCTGGCACCAGCGTGTGGCGGATATGGTTGCGCAAAAAGCGTGTGTCGGTGTTGCTGGGGTCTTCCACCCAATCCTGCCCCTGCTCGCGCAGCCAATCGCGGATGCTGGCACTGGGCACTGCCAACAAAGGGCGGTAATAGTGCTTGCCCGCGCGCCGCCACTGCGCGGGCATGGCGCTCAGCCCCCCCAAGCCCGCCCCGCGCCCCAGGGCCAGGAGCACGGTTTCCGCCTGGTCATCGGCATTGTGCGCAATTGCTATTGAATTAATAGCAACATCCTCAGAATCCATGCGGGCCAGGGCATCAAAAGCCGCATAACGCGCGCGGCGCGCAGCGTCTTCCGGGCTTTGGCCGGGAGCCGCATGGGCCTGCACCCGGCACACCTGCAGCGGCACCCCCAGGCGCTGGCACAGCGCCACGCAGGCGGCTTCAAACTGGGTGGCGGCGGCCTGCAGGCCGTGGTTCACATGCACCGCCACCACCTGGCCCGGCCAGCGCCGCGCGCAGGCCAGCAGCAAGGCGGTGGAATCGGCCCCACCGCTCAGGGCCACGGCCAGCGGCAGCTCGGGCTCGAAGGCGGCAATGGCCGCATCCAGCGCCGCCGTGGACATGGTGCGTAAAAAGGTGTTCTAAGGAAAAAGCCCGGCCTACTTGGCGCTGGCCTTGGTGTCGGTGTAGCGGCCGTAGGTCTGCAGGCGCTCGTAGCGGCGGTCCAGCAGCTCTTTCACCTTCAGGTCCGCCACCTGGCGGTAGGCGTCGGCCAGTGCGCGCTTGAGGAAGGCGGCGGCCTGCTTGGGGTCGCGGTGGGCGCCGCCCACGGGTTCATTGACGATCTTGTCCACCAGGCCCAGGGCCTTGAGGCGGTGCGCGGTGATGCCCAGGGCATCGGCCGCATCCTGCGCCTTTTCGGCGGTTTTCCACAAAATGGAAGCACAGCCTTCCGGGCTGATGACCGAATACACCGAGTACTGCAGCATCACCACCTGGTCGGCCACGGAGATGGCCAGCGCCCCACCGGAGCCGCCTTCACCGATGATGGTGGAGATGATGGGCACCTCCAACTGCGCCATCTCGAAGATGTTGCGCCCAATGGCTTCGGACTGGCCGCGCTCCTCGGCGTCGATGCCCGGGTAGGCTCCGGGGGTGTCCACGAAGGTGAACACGGGCAGGCGGAATTTCTCGGCCAGCTTCATCAGGCGCAGCGCCTTGCGGTAACCCTCGGGCTTGCTCATGCCGAAGTTGCGCAGGCCGCGCTCCTTGGTGTCACGCCCCTTCTGGTGTCCCAACACCATGCAAGGCGCGCCATTGAAGCGCGCCAGGCCACCGACGATGCTCATGTCGTCGGCAAAGTGGCGGTCGCCGTGCAGCTCCACGAAATGGGTGAACAGCTCGCCCACATAGTCCAGCGTGTAGGGGCGCTCGGGGTGGCGCGCGATCTTGGTGATCTGCCAGGGCGAGAGGCTGCTGTAGATGTCCTTGGTGAGCTGCTGGCTCTTCTTGCTGAGCTGGTCGATCTCGGTGGAGATGTCCACCGCCGACTCGTTTTGCACATAGCGCAGCTCTTCAATCTTGTTTTCCAGCTCCGCGACTGCCTGCTCGAAATCCAAAAAGACTTTCTTGGCCAACGTTGTTACTCCTTTTGAAGGGGGTCCGTAGAAGGTGGGACGGGCACGCGCACAGCGTGTCAGTACGCCACCGGCAGGGGGTCCAAAGACCGCCAAATATACCAAGTCGCCACACTGCAGTACGGCGACCAGGCGGCGGCGACCTCGCGCGCGTCGCTGCGCGAGACCTTTTCGCCCGAAAAATAGTTCTGGCTGATGCCGTTGATGAGCCCGATGTCGTCCAGCGGCAGCACGTTGGGCCGCATGAAGTGGAAGATCAGGAACATCTCCGCCGTCCAGCGCCCGATGCCGCGGATGCTGACCAGCTCCTGGATGATGGCCTCGTCGTCCATGTCACCCCAGGCGCCCACGTGCAGGCTGCCGTTTTCAAAGTGCAGGGCCAGGTCCACCAGGTATTCGACCTTGCGCGCACTCAGGCCCGCGGCGCGCATGTCGTCGACTTTGAGACGCAACACCTGGGCGGGCACCACCTCGGCGGGCAAGGCGGCGAAGCGGTCCCACACGGTTTGCGCCGCCTTGACCGAAATCTGCTGGCCCACGATGCTGCGCGCCAGCGTCACAAAAGCGTCGCCCCGTGTTTCCAGGCAGGCCTTGCCAAACTGCGGGATGAGCCGCTTCATCACCCGATCCTTCTTCATCAGGTGCTTGCAGGCATCGGCCCAATACACCGGCGTGACGGGCTCGGCTGCCTGGGGCGCGGTTTCAAGCACTGCGGCCATCAGCGCACCGCTTCCCAGCTCGTGCCCGTGGGCGAATCCTTGAGCACGATGCCCTGCTCGGCCAGCTCCTTGCGGATGGCGTCGGCGCGGGCAAAGTCGCGCGCGGCCTTGGCCTGCGCACGCTCGGCAATGCGCTGCTCGATGGCCGCGCCGTCCAGTGCCGCAGCCCCCTGCAAAAAGGCCTGGGGCTCCTGCTGCAGCAGGCCCAGCACGCCGCCCAGGGCCTTGAGCAGAGCCGCCTGCTGGGGCGACTGGCTGCGGTTCACCTCGGCCGCCAGCTCGAACAGCACGGCCACCGCCTCGGGGGTGCCAAAGTCTTCGTCCATGGCGGCCTTGAAGCGCGCCGCCATGGGCTCGCTCCAATCCACCGCCACATCGGCCACGGGCTGGGGCACGGCTGCCAGCGCCGTGTACAGGCGCCGCAGCGCGGCATGCGCGTCATTGAGGTGCACGTCGCTGTAGTTCAGCGCGGAGCGGTAGTGCGTGCGCAGCAGGAAAAAACGCAGGGTCTGCGCGTCGTACTGGGCCAGCACGTCGCGGATGGTGAAGAAATTGCCCAGGCTCTTGGACATCTTCTCGTTGTCCACGCGCACAAAGCCGTTGTGCACCCAAAAGCGTGCCAGCGGCTTGCCATTGGCGCCTTCGCTTTGGGCGATCTCGTTTTCGTGGTGCGGAAACTGCAGGTCCGCCCCGCCGCCGTGGATGTCAAAGGTCTCGCCCAGGGTCTGGCAGCTCATGGCCGAGCACTCGATGTGCCAACCCGGGCGCCCGACACCAAAGCCATGCCCCCATTGGGCGCTGTCCCACTTGGCATCCAACGGCTCGGTGGGCTTGGCGCTCTTCCACAGCACAAAGTCCAACGGGTCATCCTTGTCCTGCGCCACCGCCACGCGCTCGCCCGCACGCAGCTCGTCGAGCGACTTGCCCGAGAGCTTGCCGTAGCCGGGGAACTTGCGCACCGCATAGAGCATGTCGCCGCTGGCGCCCTGGTAGGCCAGGCCCTTGTCCTGCAGTTGCGCAATCACGTCCAGCATCTGCGGCACATACTCGGTGGCGCGCGGCTCCAGGTCCGGCGCCAGAATGCCCAGTTGGCCGATGTCGGACTGCATCGCGGCAACCATCTCGTCGGTGAGTGCGCGGATGGAAATGCCGCGCTCTAGGGCCCGCTTGATGATCTTGTCGTCAATGTCGGTGATATTGCGCACATAGGTCACGCGGTAGCCGCTGGCGCGCAACCAGCGGTACACCACGTCAAAGGCCATCATCATGCGCGCATGCCCCACGTGGCACAGGTCGTAGATCGTCATGCCGCACACGTACATGCGCACGTGGCCCGCTTGCAGCGGCTCAAAGGCTTCGACAGAACGCGACAGGGTGTTGTAGATGCGCAGGCTCATTCGGCAATACCGTCAGGCGCGCACGCCACAGGCGTCGCGCCACCACAAGGGGAAAAACTCGGAGGAAGCAGCCACGGCGTCACAGGCTCCTCGCGGTGGCCGTCAGCTACAATCCCCGCAGTATAAGCGCCCGCCTGCAGGGCTCTTTTTTTACCCCCCAAGCCCCAGCGTATGAAGCATTTCCGACTCCCCGCATGGCACCGCTACGCCGCATTGCTGGTGCTGGCCACCAGCTTTTCCCTGCCCGTCTGGGCCGACGACTACAGCGACGTCATGCAGCTCATGCGCCAGGGCAAAACCGCCGATGCGCTGGCCAAGGCGGACCAATACCTCAGCAGCAAGCCCAAGGACGCGCAGATGCGTTTCCTCAAAGGCGTGATCCTGCGCGACGCTGGCAAGACCGCCGATGCCCTGGCCACCTTCACCAAGCTCACCGAAGACTACCCCGAGCTGCCCGAGCCCTACAACAACCTGGCCGTGCTCTACGCCAGCCAGGGCCAGTACGACAAGGCGCGCGCCGCGCTGGAGATGGCCATCCGCACCAACCCCAGCTACTCCACCGCCCACGAGAACCTGGGCGATGTCTACGCCAAGCTCGCCAGCCAGGCCTATAACAAAGCCTTGCAGCTCGACAGCGGCAACACCGCCGTGCCCCCGAAGCTGGCCCTGATCCGCGAGCTGTTCAACCCCGCAGGCCCGCGCACCGCCCCGGCTGCAGCCCCAGCAGCCACCAGCGCCGCCAAACCGGCGCCCGCAGCGGTGCCCGCTCCCAAGGAGCCTGCCGCCGCCAGCGCCACCACCTCCACACCCGCGCCCCATGCCGCCGCCACGGCCCCCGCTCCCAAAGAAGCGGCTGCCGCCCCCAAGGAGACTGCCGCCAGCAACGGCAATGCGGTCAAGGACGTGCAGCAGGCCGTGCAGACCTGGGCCGCCGCCTGGTCTGCGCGCGACATGAACACCTACCTGGCCGCCTATGGCAAGGAGTTCGATCCCCCGGGCAACATGAGCCGCAACGCCTGGGAAGAGGAGCGCCGCGCCCGCATCACCGGCAAGAGCAGCATCAGCGTGCGCGTGGACAAGCTCGATGTCAGCGTCAACGGCACCAGTGCCGTGGCCAAGTTCCGCCAGCACTACAGCGCCAACGGCCTGTCGGTTTCGAGCCGCAAGACGCTGGAGATGCGCCGCGCCGGCGAGCGCTGGGTGATCGTGCGCGAGTCCACCGGCTCCTGACGGTTCACACCCATGAGCAGTGAGCGGACCAAGGCCCAGCGGCGCACTGGCGTGGCCAGCGCCGCCTGGATGGGCCTGCTGCTCCTGGCCCTGGGCCTGGCGGGCAACGCCCAGGCCGCCCCCCGGCAGATCAAGAAAGCGCTGGCGAGCCAGGCATCCACCCCCACCAAGACGCGGGCCTCGCTAGGGCGCTCGCCCACGGACGCGGAGAACGCCGGCATGGCCGAAGCGCGGCTGATCGAGATCTACAAACTCATCGGTGCGGAAAAACCCCGCCAGGCGCTGGAGCAGGCGCTGCGGCTGGTGCGTGACTACCCCCACTTCCAGCTGGCCCACCTGGTGCTGGGAGATCTGCTGTCCGCGCAGAGCCGCCCCCTGCAAGGCCTGGGCGATGTGCCCGGCACCGACATTCCCAACGGCGCCGCCAGCACCCTGGCCGACCTGCGCCTGGAGTCTGCGCGGCGCATGGCCGCCCTGCGCGAGGCGCCGCCGCCAGGGCTGGTCCCGAGCCAGTTCGTCAACCTCTCGCCCCAGTCCCGCCACGCCATCGCCATAGACGCCGCCAGGTCGCGCCTGTACCTGTTCGAAAACGGCGGCAACGGGCTGCGCCTGGTGGCGCATTACTACATTTCCGTGGGCAAGGCCGGCACGCTCAAGCGCATCGAGGGCGACCAGAAGACACCGCTGGGCATCTACTACATCACCAGCAGCATCGACCGCAGCAGCCTGGAAGACTTCTATGGCGCGGGTGCGCTGCCCATCAACTACCCCAACGTGCTCGACCTCAAGCGCGGCAAGACCGGCAGCGGCATCTGGCTGCACGGCACCCCGCCAAACCAGTTCTCGCGCGCGCCCCAGGCGTCTGACGGCTGCGTGGTGCTGGCCAACCCGGACCTGGAGCACGTCATGCGCACGGTGCGCATACGCACCACCCCGGTGGTCATCGCGCCCCAGCTGCATTGGGTGGCCCCCCACAAGGCGCGCACGGACGCCCGCGAGTTCGAAGACGCCCTGGCCGCCTGGCGCGACGCCAAATCCAGCGGCCGCAGCGAGCGCGTGCTGCGCTTCTACACCCACGACTTTTCGGCCAACGGCAAGGACCTCGCCCAGTGGTCGGCCCAGCTGCAAACCGAGCTGCGCCGTCTCGACGGCCGCCCGCTGGAACTCAAGGACGTATCCATGCTGCGCTGGACCGACGGCGCCGACACCATGGTGGTCACCTTTGGCGAAGTGGCGCGGGGCCAGCGCAGCGGCACCACCAAGCGCCAGTACTGGGTCCGCGAAAGCGGCCAATGGAAGATTTTTTACGAAGGAGTCGTTTGATGAAAAGAGGTTTTCTGGCCCAGATGGGGCGCACGGCGCTCCTGGCCCTGCTGGCATGCAGCATGCCGCTGGCGGGCATGGCGGCCGAACCCGTGAAAGTGCTGTTCAAGACCTCTGCGGGTGAGTTCACCGTGGCGCTGAACGCCGACAAGGCGCCCCTGACGGTGAAAAACTTCCTGCAATACGTGCAGGGCAAGCACTACGACGGCACCATCTTCCACCGCGTCATCGGCAACTTCATGGTCCAAGGCGGCGGCTTCACCCCCGCCATGCAGGAAAAGCCCACCGGCGCCCCGATCCGGCTGGAAGCCGGCAACGGGCTCAAAAACGTGCGCGGCAGCATCGCCATGGCGCGCACGGCCATGCCGCATTCGGCCACGGCCCAGTTCTACATCAATGTGGTGGACAATCCGGGCCTGGACGCCCCTTCCCCGGACGGATACGGCTACACCGTGTTCGGCACCGTGGTCCAGGGCATGGACACGGTGGACGCCATCCGCAAGGCCCCCACCGGAACCAAGAACGGGTACAGCGATGTACCCATGTCCCCCATCCTCATCCAATCGGCCACCGTGCTGAAGTAAGTACACCACCATGAGCAACCCGCAAGTCGAACTCCACATCACCAACTACGGCGTCGTCACCCTGGAGCTGGACCAGGACAAGGCCCCGGTCTCGGTCGCCAACTTCCTGGCCTACGTCAACAAGGGCCACTACAACAACACCGTCTTCCACCGCGTCATCCGCAGCTTCATGATCCAGGGCGGGGGCATGGAGCCCGGCATGCGCCAAAAGCCCACCGACGCACCGATCCAGAACGAGGCCAACAACGGGCTCAAGAACAACGCCTACACCGTGGCCATGGCGCGCACTTCCGACCCGCACTCGGCCACCGCGCAGTTCTTCATCAACGTGGTGGACAACGACTTCCTCAACCACACCGCACCCAGCATGCAGGGCTGGGGCTACGCCGTGTTTGGCAAGGTCGTGTCGGGCCAGGACGTGGTGGACCGCATCAAAGGCGTGCGCACCGGGCGGCGCGGCTTCCATGACGACGTGCCGGTGGACGACGTGGTGCTGGAAAAGGCGGTCGCTCTCTAGGCGAGCGCCGCCGCGCCGCTGGGACCCGGCATGGAACTGCCGCTGCCGCCATCCTGGTCCCGGGTCGAATTCGTCTCGGACGTGCACCTGCAAGTCCAGGAGCGGGACACGCAGCAGGCTTTTGCCCGCTACCTGCGCCAGTGCAGCGCCGATGCGCTGTTCATCTTGGGCGATCTGTTCGAGGTCTGGGTTGGCGACGACACGCTGGACCAAGCCACCCCCTTCGAGCAGGAGGTGCTGGACATGCTGCGCCAGGCCAGCGCCCGGCGCCCGGTGTTCTACATGGTCGGCAACCGCGACTTCCTGGCCGGCAAGCGCCTGCTGCAGCACACCGGCATGCAGCCGCTGCCCGACCCCTGCACCCTGGTGCATGCGCGCCAGCGCATCGTGCTCAGCCACGGCGACGCGCTGTGCACCCACGACAGCGCCTACCAGGCCTTTCGCCAGCAGACGCGCACCCCGGCGTGGCAGCAGGCCTTCCTGCGCCAACCCCTGGCCCAGCGGCGCGCCCTGGCCGCGCAGATGCGCCAGGCCAGCCAGACCCACCAGGAGGCCCAGCGCGCGCAGGGCCAGGATTACGCCGAGGTGGATGCCGACGCCGCACTGGCGCTGCTGCAGCAGTGCCGGGCGCAGACCCTGGTGCACGGCCACACCCACCGCGCGGCTACCCATGCCCTGGGGCCGCAGCATGCCCGCTGGGTCCTGAGCGATTGGGACGCCCGCAGCACCCCGGCACGGCTGCAGGCGCTGCAATGGGACCTGCGCGCACCCCAGCCGGCCCAGGCAGCCCTGCGCCGGGTCGATCTGCCGCCAGGCACGGGGACCGCGCCCACGCCGCCATAGCACCACCGACACTGTCGGCGGCCGCGCAGGCGCCTATTCGCGCGCCAGGGCTGGCCCCGGCGGCCCGTCGATATCGATCTGCCAGGGGTCCAGAAAGGCCCGCGCATAGCGCAGGTGCACGCCGCTGCGCTCGAATACCTCGAACAGGTCCGGATCGATGTGCCCATTGGCCTGGAAGCGGCGCATGATCTGCATCGCCTGCGACAACTTGAGCCCGGGCTTGTAGGGCCGGTCCTTGGCGGTCAGGGCCTCGAAGATGTCGGCAATGCCCATGATGCGCGCCTGCACCGACATCTGCTCGCGCCGCAAGCCCTTGGGATAGCCGTGCCCATCCATGCGCTCGTGGTGGCCACCGGCGAATTCGGGCACGTTTTGCAAGTGGTGCGGCCAGGGCAGGGCCTCCAGCATGCGGATCGTGGCCACGATGTGGTGGTTGATGATTTCCCGCTCCTTGGCCGTGAGCGTGCCGGAGCGGATGCACAGGTTCTCCAGTTCCTCGGGGCTGAGGAAATCCGCCACCTCGCCGTCGGGCCCGCGCCAGCGGTAACGGGCGGCGATGGCGCGCACGCGCTCCAGATCCTCGTCGCACATCGACTCGCTGCCCTGGTTGACCACGCGGATGAAGTCGCGCTCCTGGTCCAGTTGGGCCAAGGTGGCCGCCAGGGTGGCGTCAATCTGCGCCTCCCGCTCCTCCTCCAGGCGTTCGCGCGCCCCCAACTGCGCCCGCAGGGCCGCGATCTGGGCATCGCGCTTGAGCACCTCGAAGCGGGTGTCCACCAGGGCCACCCGGTCGAACAGGGTTTGCAGCTTGGTGGCCTTGTCGACCACATGCACCGGGGTGGTGATCTTGCCGCAGTCGTGCAGCAGGGCTGCGATCTTGAGTTCGTAGCGGTCCTTCTCGGACATGCGAAAGTCCGCCAAGGGCCCCTCACCGACCTCGTTGACGGCATCGGCAATCATCAGTGTCAATTCCGGCACGCGCTGGCAATGCCCGCCGGTGTGCTGGGATTTTTCGTCCACCGCGAGGTTGATGAGCCCGATGAAGGATTCGAACAGGGTCTCGAGCTGGTCCACCAGCAGGCGGTTGGTGATGACGATGGCCGCCTGGGACGCCAGCGACTCGGCCAGGCTCTGGTCGGTGGGCAGGAACGCCACCACCTCGCCAGTGTGCGCGTGCCGGGCGTTGATGAGCTGCAGGACGCCGATGACGTCGCCCTCGTGGTCCTTCATGGGCACGGCCAGAAAGGACTGGGAGCGGTAGCCGGTGTGGGCGTCAAAACGCTTGGTCCCGGAAAAGTCGAAATGCGGGTCGGCATAGGCATCGGCCACATTCACGGTCTGCTGGTGCAGGGCCGCGTAGGCCGCCACCAGCGAGTCGTTGGGAGCGCCTTGGGGCGTGTACAGCGGCAGGCTGGGCAAATCCACCGGCTCGGCGGCGGTCCCGCCCTTGGCAATGCCCAGCGAGTCGGTGCGCATGATCTCGAAACGCAGCGAGCGCCGGTCTTCACTCATGCGGTACAGGGTGCCGCCGTCAGCCTGGGTGATGCTCTTGGCCGCCACCAGGATGGTTTCGAGCAGGCGGTTGATGTCACGCTCGCGTGACAGCGAGACGCCGATGCCGTTCAACTGCTCCAGGCGTTTGAGCAAACTGTCGACCAGATCCATGCCGAGTCCCTCCTCCCTGGATGGAATCCCGATTCTCCTGCCGAGGCCGCGCCATGGCGAACGGCCTGCCTGCCCGCGGGTGCCCCCCATGCCGGGGCCGACCCGGCAGCCCACAAGGCCCGCAGGCGCGGCCCACACCGGGGCGCATTGTTCCACAGCGCGGCGCTGGGCGACAGGGGGAGGCCCCCGAAGCCGCGCCGCGCGGGCGGCGGCGTCAGCGCCGCACCAGGGCCTTGAGCACGGTCTGCAGGCGCCGCGCCGAGTCCTCGTCGTGGCTGGCGCTGAGCACCGTGGCCACGTCCTGCCCCCAGGTCTGTGCCGGTGGGCTGGCGTGGCGCTGGGTCAGCAGTTGCAACTGCAATTGGCGCCGCTGCGCCAGCTGCGCCGCCGGGGTGGGCACTTCGGCGGCGATCTCCAGGCGCAGGAGCGCCGAGGCATCGCCAGCCGCCGCAGCCGCCATCTCCAAAGCCCGGCCCCAGGCGGTGCGCGTGGCGGCATTCACCCCCACTCCCAAAGCCTGGGCACTGGGCAACTGGGCTGCATCGCGCTGCTGCCAGGCACGCAGCACCTGCATGACCGCTTCGCCGTGCGCCTGACTGGCGAGCTGGCGCAACGCCGCCTGGGCCTTGTCCATGGCATCGCGCTGGGCACGGAAAGCCTGGTCCCCCAGGCGCACCCCGGTGGCGGGTGCTCGCGGCGCGCGTGCCGGGGCCGCCCCGCTGCGGCCATGGGCCGGAGCCTGGCCGTGGCGCCCTGCGGCGCGGGCGTCCCGCACTGGGGCGGCGTCGCGCTGGTGCCCGGGGCGGTCATCGCCGCGCACCGCCACGATCGGTTTGGCTGGCCTGGATGCTACAGTTTCAGTAGCATCACCATCAGTATTTACGCGGGCTGTATCTTCTTTTTTCCCGTCAACGGCATTGCTCTGGGCTTGGCGCACGGCCTCCTCCAATGCCTGCATGGCGCTGCGGATAGCAGCCGAGTCTGCGGCACGGCTGGCGTCTTCGAGCGCGCGCGCGGCCTCGAGCACGCCGCGGTCGCGGGTACTGGCCTCGGTGTGCTGCTTGTCGCGCTGCGCGCCGCGGCGCTCGAAGGCTTCGTCCAGCGGCTTGCGGAAGGCATCCCAGAGCTTTTGCTCCTGGCGGCGCTCCAGAGGGACTCCCTGGGCCTCGGCCTGCCAGCGCTGCTGCAAGGCCTTGAGTGCGTCCATGCGCCACTGGGGGTCCTGCGCCAGTTGGCGTGCCTCTTCGATCAATGCGTTGCGGCGCTGCAGGCTCTGCGCCTGGGCATCTTCCAGGGGCTTGCTGGCCTGCGCCATGGCGGTTTTCCATTGGCCCTGCAATTCGGTAAACACCTTGTCTCCGACGTGGCCGGCATCGCGCCAGCGCTGGGCGAGCTGGTGCAGCGCGCGCATCTGAGCCTTCCAGTCCGGGGGGTCCTGCCCCACCTGGGCCTGGGCCCAGGTCTGCAGCTCAGCCACCAGGCCCTGGCGCTGCTTCTTGTGTTCGGCGGCTTCGGCCTTGGACTTCTCCAGCCAGGACTCGACCACCTTGTAGGCCTCGTTGCAGGCCGCGTCGAAACGGCGCCACAGCCCATGGTTGGGCGCACCGCCCTGGTCGGACTGCTTCCACTGCTCGCGCAGCGCGCGCAAGGACTCCTGCATCTTGCGTCCCCCCAGGGACTGGCCCGCCGGGCGCTGCAACAGGCTTTCGGCCTGGCGCACCAGCTCTTCGCGCAGTTGGTCGGAGCGCCAGCGCTGCCAGCCCTCCAGCTCACCGGCAGCGGCCAGTGCCGCATGGGCGCGGGCGTCGAGCTTGTGGTCGATGGACTTGGCGTGCTCCTTCAGGGCCGCGCGCAGGGCCTGGGCGGCGCCTGCGCTGGCCTTGCCGTGGCCCTGCGCCAGTTCCTGCTCCAGCGCCACGGTGGCAGACTCCACCGCGGCCAAGGCTGCGGCGAGCTGCTCGGGGTCCACCGGCGGCTTGGAGGGTGCCGACGCGGGTGCCAGCGCTTCACCGCGGGCGCTGCGCAAGGCATCGGCCCAGACCGGCACCGAGGGCAGCGGCTGCGCCGGGTCTTCGTTGGCCGCCACGGCCTGGGCCAAGGCCACGCTGAAGGCATCCCACACTGCCAGCAGTTGGGTGCGCGCGCCGTCGAGCATGCTGGTAAAACGCGCCTCCACACTGTCCCACGCGCTGTCCTGCGTCAACGCCAGGGCTTGGGCCTGCCAATGCCCGACATCGGCCTGAAGCACCTCGCGCAGGGCCTGCGCGTCCTGCCACGGCTTGGTGGAGAGCACTTCGATGCGCTGCGCCAGCAGCACAGCGGCCTCGCGCTGCACCTGGGCACGGTGCTGCAGGTCTTCAATGCCGCGCACGCGCTCGGCCAGCGCGGTCTTGAGTGCGGCCAGGGGCTCACGGCTCAGGGGCGCACCGGCCTTGGCCGCATCACGCTGCCAGGCCATGGCGTCGGCAATGTTCAGCCGCACCAGGCCCAGCAGGGCTTGCGCCTTGTCGGCCCACTGGGCGGACAGGGCCTCCTGGTCTTTGATGCGGCGGGCTTCGTCGATGCGCTCGCGCACCAGCTTGGCCGCCCCCTTGTCCTTGACGCTAAGCTCCCGAAACACCTGGGCCAGTTGTTCGGAGGTGGGCTGGGTGGCCAGCCAGTCCCGAATGCGGGCTGCCCGTTCACCCGCCGTGGGGGCAGTGAACGCCCCGTGGGTGAGTTCGTCGAGTTGCGCGAGGTCCGATTTCTTGGCGTTGGCAGGCGTATTCACAATGGGGAGGCCCTATTAGAGTGGAAAGGCTAAACAAGCTATTTTCGCAGCGAAACGCCGCTATCCAACAGAGTCCCAACGCTCCAATAGCTGCACAAGGGCGGCCATCGATACGTCAAATAATAAAGAAACTGTTTCTTATGGTTGACTCGTTATATATGAGTCCCTAGAATCCGCCCCGTCGTTTCCCACCTAGGGATTACCCGACCCGCTGCCGAACCCGGCATGTTCATCCCGCCGCCACGCCCCACGGGCACAGACACAGGCGATGGATGATGGCGTACCAACCCAAACGGGTGTTGTGCCAAGGACCCGCGCCACCATGCGCTCCCCCCTTGGCCCTGCCCCCGTGCAAGAAGGAGGAGCTATGACAGCGACCGACAAATGGACCAAGGGCATTCGCACATTTCTGGGCGACATTGTCCAAGGAGGAATTGAAATCACGCACAACGGTTTTGCCCTGCTGGGGCTGGCCGTGATGTTTGCGGCCCTGACCCTGGGCACCCAGCCGGACATTCGTCAGGCCAGCGAAGTGAAATTGCTGGGCTGGCTGCAAGACCGGCTTGGCGCCGTTACCAGCGATGGGGACGCCGACAGCAGCGAAAAAACCGCCGCCATGCCGCCCAGCGCCCTGCCCAAGAAGCAGGCTGCCGTGGCACTGTGGCTGAGCAAGAAGTACGGCGTGGCACCCGAGCCGCTGAGTGCACTGGTGTCTGAAGCCTACCAACTGGCGGGCAAGTCCAAACTGGACGCCACCCTGATCCTGGCCGTTATGGCCATAGAGTCGGGCTTCAACCCCTTTGCGCAAAGTCCGGTGGGCGCCCAGGGCCTGATGCAGGTCATGACCAAGGTGCACAGCGACAAGTACGAGAACTTCGGTGGCGCGCTCGCTGCCTTTGACCCGCTGAGCAACCTGCACGTGGGTGTGAAGGTGCTGCAGGAGTGCGTAGCGCGCGCAGGCTCCATTGAAGGCGGGCTCAAATGCTACGTGGGCGCCACCAATATGGAGACCGACAACGGCTATGCCGCCAAGGTCATGGCCGAACACCAGCGCCTGGTCCAGGTCGCCAATGGCGCCAAAGTGCCGCTGGGCGGCGCCCAGGTGGTGCCGGCATCCACCGCGCGCGAACCGCGCGTCCCGCCCCAGGCCACCAGCTCCTGACCTGCGCAAGGCGGGCCGTACCCAGCGCCAGCCAGTGACCGGACTATCGGCGCCAACCCCCTCAGCGCGGCGCCAGCCCCCTCAGCGCGGCGCCAGCCCCCTCGGCTGCGTGGCGCCGGGTCGGCTGGCAAGCTCGGGTAAACTCCCGGGTGCACGCGACTGGCGATAGGTGCGGGGGCCAATCCCGCCACCGAGGTGGACCACCACCGGGAAGCGTGCCGCAGCGCCCGCCGTACCCACGGCACCGGACTGCGAGCCGCCGTGCGCCTGGGCAGCCCTGTGTGATCCCTGCACAGGCCTCATGTCTTGAAGGACTGCCATGTACAACCGCAACATTCTTGTCGAACAAACCGATCCCGAACTGTGGGCCGCCATCCAGGCCGAAAACGCGCGCCAGGAGCACCACATCGAGCTCATCGCCAGCGAAAACTACGCCTCCCCCGCCGTCATGGCCGCCCAGGGCAGCCAACTGACCAACAAGTACGCCGAAGGCTACCCCGGCAAGCGCTACTACGGCGGCTGCGAATATGTCGACGTGGCCGAACAGCTCGCCCTCGATCGCGTCAAACAGCTCTTTGGCGCCCCGTGCGCCAACGTCCAGGCCCACTGCGGCGCCTCGGCCAACGAAGCCGTGTTCCTGGCCTTCCTCAAGCCCGGCGACACCATCATGGGCATGAGCCTGGCCGAAGGCGGCCACCTGACCCATGGCATGCCCCTGAACATGAGCGGCAAGTGGTTCAACGTGGTCTCCTATGGCCTCAATGACAAAGAAGCCATCGACTACGACGCCATGGAGCGCAAGGCCCACGAGCACCGCCCCAAGCTGATCGTGGCTGGCGCCTCGGCCTACAGCCTGCACATCGACTTTGAGCGCTTTGCCAAGGTGGCCAAGGACATCGGCGCCATCTTCATGGTGGACATGGCCCACTACGCCGGCCTGATCGCCGCCGGTGTCTACCCCAACCCCGTGCCCCACGCCGACGTGGTCACCAGCACCACCCACAAGAGCCTGCGCGGCCCGCGCGGCGGCATCATCCTGATGAAGCCCGAGCACGAAAAGGCCATCAACAGCGCCATCTTCCCCGGCCTGCAAGGCGGCCCGCTGATGCACGTGATCGCCGCCAAAGCGGTGGCCTTCAAGGAAGCGCTGCAGCCCGAATTCAAGACCTACCAGCAACAGGTGGTCAAGAACGCCCAGATCGTGGCCGAGACCCTGAGCGCGCGCGGCCTGCGCATCGTCAGCGGCGGCACGCAAAGCCACGTCATGCTGGTGGACCTGCGCGCCAAGGGCATCACCGGCAAGGAAGCCGAAGCCGTGCTGGGCGCCGCCCACATGACCATCAACAAGAACGCCATCCCCAACGACCCGGAAAAGCCCATGGTCACCAGCGGCGTGCGCATCGGCACCCCGGCCATGACCACGCGCGGCTTCAAGGACGAAGAGGCCCGCATCACCGCCAACCTGATTGCCGACGTGCTGGACAACCCGCGCGATGAGGCCAACATCGCCGCCGTGCGCGCCAAGGTTAACGCCCTGACAGAACGCTTCCCGGTCTACCGCTAAGCACTGGCCGCTACGCCCGAAATGCTGGGTTGCTATATTGTTTGTAGCAACCCAGCTACAAAATACGCGGGCCAAGGCCTCTTTTCATTGCCAAAACCATGAAGTGCCCGTTTTGCAGCCACACCGAAACCCAGGTAGTGGAGACCCGCGTCACGGAAGACGGCAGCTTCATCCGCCGCAGGCGCCAATGCGCCTCGTGCGAAAAACGCTTCACCACCTACGAGCGCCCGGAAGTCAACTTCCCCGTGGTGGTGAAAAAAGACGGGCGCCGCACCGAATACGACCCCGCCAAGCTGCGTGCGTCCTTCTTCCTGGCGCTGCGCAAACGCCCGGTCAGCACCGAACAGGTCGGCGCCGCCATCGAACACATCGAAGAAAAGCTGCTTAACCTGGGCCAGCGCGAAATCCCCTCCCACCGCGTAGGCGAGCTGGTGATGCGCGAACTGAAAAAACTCGACAAAGTCGCCTACGTGCGCTTCGCCAGCGTCTACCGCAGCTTCGAAGACATCGACGAATTCAAGACGCTGGTGGATGAGGTGCGCCGCTAACTCGTCGGTACAGGTCTACCATTTGTCGGGCATTTGACTCCGCTGGTACGAACGGCTCTCGTCCAAGCGGCTGAAATCGCGTAGGGTAGACGCATGCCCAAGGTTTATCAACGTGTGTTACCTATGCCGCCCAGTGGCCTCCACGGCTTTAGCTTGGCTGAGCTACTCGTCGTGGTTGCCATCTCCAGCGTGCTGCTGGCCATCGCAGCACCCTCCTTTACCGCAATGGTTCAATCCTATCGGATCAATGCGGCCACCAGCTCCATGACGTCCGCGCTGGAACTCACACGTGCCACCGCCATTCAAATGAATGGAAACATCACCATCGCAAAAATCTCGGGCACGGCGTGCCCCACCAATCAAGACTGGTCATGTGGGTGGCAAGTGTTCCAGGACACTGATGCCGATGGCACCCTTGATGCGGGGGAAGTGTTGGTTCAAACGTTTGCACCACCTGGCAACGTCGACGTCAGTCGCTCTTTGAGTGGCGCCAGCATGACTGCTAACCGCTGGGGGCAACTCAGTGGCATCAATGCCGTCGGTTTTCTCTTCACACCCACAGGCGTGGGTGTTTTATCCCCTGCAACAACCACCATTTGCATGAACTCTGGTGGTCGCATTCGCAAGCTGACGGGAGAGGTCACATGTTAGTTTCTGCTCGACTCCCCCAACGGCGAACATTCTCGCGGCGGCGTGATCGCGGTATGAGCATGATCGAGTCGCTTGTTGCCATGCTGATCTTGGCGTTTGGTGTTCTGGGCATGGTCGGCGCACAGATCCGCAGCATGATCGAGAGTCAGAACACGGCGCAAATCACCGTGGCTAGCCAGTTGGCCAACGACCTTTTTGAACGGATAAAGACCAATCCGGCAGCCTATAGCCGTTACAACGCCGATACCCGTATCGCAGAACCGCTACGAACAGAACAATGGGGGTGGCTTGCAAGCTATACATTCACATGGGGCGCCGCCCCGCTGGTACCTGGAACTACATGTAACACCAGCCCGTGTAACTCGGCGGCACGCGCGGTTTGGGACGTTGCGCAATGGAAAGCCGAACTGGCCGCGCGCATTCCCGGCAGCAACAGCAGCGTCACCGTTTCTCCCAATGACGCACGGCAGATCATTGTCATCATAGGTTGGCCCCGCAAAGAGACAGCTTCGGCCACTCCATTTACCGCAACGATTCCTGGCGTAGCACTGCCAGCCGATTGCTCCAGCACCCATTCCTGCTACTTCGCATACGGCCACCCATGACTGCGATGATCTGCCCTCTGCCCCCTGCACCTGTAGTATCAGGGAAAGCGCAGGCTGGTGCCAGCCTTATTGAGCTGATGGTGGGAATCACCATTGGCTTGCTGGTGGTACTGGCCGCCACCAGCACCATCATGGTTACCCGACAAGGGTCAACCACGGTGTCTGACCGCTACCGGCTCACCGCCGCCGGGAACAATGCAATGCGCAACCTGGCCAACACGCTGCGCCAAGCCGGCGCCATGGAACTATTGCAGGTCGGTGGTGTAGGGACTGAGGTGTCCTTTTCCGATGTGGCCAACCGGGGAGCGGCAAATGGTGTCAACATCGTCAGTGGAACCGAAGGCGGTGCCGGACCGGACACTCTAACTGTCAGTTTTCAACACCGTGTTTCCAGGGATGCCGCTCTCGTGATCACCGATGTCACAAGGGACTGCCTCGGCGATGCGCCCGATCCAGTCGCATGGGGAACCTCACCGGAGCGCATTGACAATATCTATCAAATGAACGGTGTCGAGTTGCGTTGCAATGGGCGTGCAGGTGTTGCAGGCACCGAGATAAGCGCCCCACAAGCACTGGTGGGCGACAACACCCGACCGACCGACGAAATAGCTGCAATGGACTTTCAAGTCCGCTACCAGGTGCAAAATTCTTTGACCGGAGACACTCGACTGCTCACCGCCACCGATGTCCCGGCCAACGGGGGTTGGGGAGCAGTGAACGCGGTGGAGGTCTGTTTGCACTTGCGTGGTGTTCAAACAAATTATCCCAACGCGAATTTCAACAATTGTTCCGGCGTTAGTACTGCCAACGGAGGTCGTTTGCATCAAGTTTTTAGAAACACATTTCGCCTGCGAAGCAAATTTTAAGAACCAATACGCCATGAATCGCGCCAAACGCCATCATCACAATCAGAACGGGATCACATTAATCACCGTATTGGTGATGCTATTGCTGAGCACATTGCTTATTATAGGCTCCACGCGTTTAACCCTGGTCAGTGAGAAGTTGGCTGGGAACGACACCGACTACCAACGTGCATACCAAGCAGCGGAAGCGCTGATCGCTGATGCCAAATTGGACTTGGACTGCCTCAACGTCAGCGCAACGGCGGGATGTGGTTTTCGGGCAACTCCCGTTATTCCATGCGATGCCGCGACCTACGCGACATTGGAAGACGCTCTAACGCCGCTCAATCCACCCTGCCAGAATGGTATCTGTCTTGATTTGGGTGATCGAACATCCGGCAACCCCAATCGCAGTTTTTGGAATTCCACAGCATTATGGACAGCTTATACAGCGGCGGGGGTTGGAGCAATTTATGGGCAATACACCAATTCATCCATTGCCGCCGGTCAAGCGGTCAATCCAATTTTAGTGGGAACCAATGCGCGGTATTGGATAGAGGTCCTTAAATACACCAGCAGTGCAACTTCTCAGGCAGTTTACCTAGGAGACGGGATAACAAATATCGCACCCCATACATCCTGTCCTTATGTATTTCGTATTACTGCGGTAGCCCGTGGGATCAAAACTGGGACCTCTGCGGTGGTGCAATCCTACTATACCTTTCCAGATCCTCAATCTAATTAGGAGGAAAAATGACAAATTCGATACTGCGCCATCGACACAGCAAAGTGATTCATGCGCCATTTATACAGTTGCCTATCTGCATGGCTATTGCAGCCATTTTTTCATCCCCCATCGCGCTTGCGGCTGCCATACCGCTGGCCCAAGTACCCGCAGGCAATGGGGGCCGCGAACCTTCCCCAAATCTCATCATTTCAGTCGATGATTCGGGCTCTATGGGCTCTTCGGGAATGGCCAGCTTGCGTACCGCGCTGACCAACGCATTCAGCACCAGTGCTGTTGCCGACGACACCATACGGCTCGGCTTTCAATCGATGTGGCATTGTCGCGGGTTTTCGGCAAGTCCATTTAACGCCTACGGAACCTGCCCAGACAACCGGATTCAAAAATTTTCCGGCACCCACAGAACCAATTTCAACAATTGGGTGAGCTCCTTGACCGCCTATGCCGGAACACCATCCCACCAGATGTTAAAAAATGTGCACAGCTACATGTCGTCAACCTCCGGCGTGTGGAGTCCATTTGCTGACAACCCAGGGGTTTCAGAAGGTAGCTCACCAATGGCTTGCCGAAAAACCTTTCACATTTTCATGACCGACGGTGGGTGGAACAGCACACAAGACAACAACACCCCCCCCAGGACCACCTTGGGCCTCCCGGGTGATGCAGACAGCACGGTGCAGACCCTGCCCGATGGCAAGGTTTATGATCCGTTTTCTACCACTGTTATGGAAGGTACGCGCCCGCTGGAAACCCAGACACGCCCCTACCGCGACACCGTCAACGCAGGCGATGTCTATGGTACGGTTCCCAACGTAGCCATCAGTAGTACGGAAACCAGTCAGGTGTCGTCATTATCTGACTGGGCATTCCTGATGTGGGCAACCGACTACGCACCATCCCTCGCCAACAACCTCAATCCCATCATCCGACAATCAGGTGATGTGGACATCGGCCCAACTGGCTCCCCCTACATCATCAAGGAGTATTGGAACCCCCGCAACAACCCCATGAGCTGGCAAGGCATCACTACCTACACCATTGGCTTTAACGCCTCAGTGATGCTTCCCACCACCGCATCAAGGCAACAAAATCACAACAACGCGCAAAACCCCTATGTAATGGTTCCCGGCTGGGACGGATCGACCTGGGGAGCTGATTTGACGAAGATGATGCGTGGTGACGCGGTAGCTGCCGCCGATCCATTGGTGCCAGTCAAACGACTGCAGTGGGCCAATCCATTGCAGGGTCAGTCCACCACATACGGCAGTTTGCTCTGGGATTCCGCACCCTCCAAGGACTTTGAACTCTGGCACATGGCACTCAACAGCAGGGGGAAATACACTCCCGCCACAGACGGCGCCGCCCTCGCTGCTGCGTTTGCAGAAATCGTCAACCAGGTGATCGCCGACAGCTCCACACCGATTTCCTCCATCGCAGCCAATACACAATCCGCGTCAACCTCCACAAAGGCTTTCGTAGCCGGCTATGACGCAGCCAAATGGCGCGGCTTTATCACCGCGCGTACGCTAACCAGCACCCTTAACCTATCGTCAACAGCACTGTGGAATGCATCCACCCAATTGGATTTATCGACAGTCACGCCAACGACCCGGGTCATTCTTTCGCATTCCGGCACGAACGGAATCAGCTTTGAGTGGGGCAATTTGTCGACCCCCCAGAAGGATGCCATCAAGGGCGCTGACAGCGATACCGTGGGACAGGAGCGCTTAGCGTATCTGCGTGGTGACCGCACCAAAGAGGAATCGGTTGGCGGAAACTACAGAAACCGGGACAGCCGTCTGGGAGATATTGTGAACTCCAACATCTGGGTTGCATCCAGACCACTTTTATCATATACGATGAACAATTACAGCACATTCAAGTCCGACAAAAAAAATAGGACTGAGATGCTGTATGTCGGCGCGAATGATGGAATGCTGCATGGATTTTCCACTTCCGATGGCGTGGAACGAATTGCCTATGTTCCCAAAGGGGTATACAACAAGCTATCCGCATACACAAACCCAGGTTATTCCTCTTCGCACCAATACATGGTAGATGGTAGTCCATTCACGGGAGATTACTTTACCGGCAGTGAATGGAAAACAGCGCTCGCGGGTGTACTTGGGGGAGGAGGCAAAGGTTATTTTGTTCTAGATGTTACAGATCCATCCCTATTTACTGCAGCCAATGCATCAAGCTTGGTAATAATAGACACCACCGACACTACCGACGCCGACATCGGACATATTTTCTCCGATCCAGTAACCGATACCAGCAACTCGGCTCGGACCCTGCAAATTTCAAAACTCAACAATGGGCGTTGGGCGCTTATTTTTGGCAACGGAGTCAACAGCGCCAACGAGCGTCCGGTTCTATTAATTCAGTACTTGGACGGAGACAAATCGCTTCAAAAAATCACATTGGCCGCAACCACGGGCACTGGAAATGGACTGTCAGCACCTCAGCTTATTGATATTGATGGCAATGGCACGATAGATGTGGCATATGCTGGTGATTTGCAAGGAAACTTCTGGAAAATCAGTCTAGCGAGCGCCACATCCGGCGAATGGGGAAGCTATTACACCGAGTCCAGTGCACCTGCACCCCTGTTTATCGCACGAGACTCTTCGGATGCTCGCCAACCAATTACCAGCGTGGCACAGTGGGCGGTTCACCCCATGGGCGGTTTGATGCTGTCATTCGGAACCGGGAGAGAGTACACAAATGCTGATCGAACCACCACTAACACGCAGTCCATCTACGGTATTTGGGACAATATGGCGCTAGCACCATCAACCACCGAAAAAATGACTGGCGGTAGTATCGTTAGTGGGGGGCGTGCAAGTCTGGTGGCGCAAACGCGCACGGGGACCACCATAGGCGCGTACAGCCAAAATTACGAAACCACCTCCAATAATGCAGTAACCTATACCATTACTTCAGACACAAAACGTGGCTGGTATTTTGATATTCCCAACAGTGGCGAGCGCGTTGTTTCCAATGGGGGAATGATCAGTTCACGCCTGGTCTATCACCGCAGCAGAATTCCAGGCAGTGGCAGCATCGCAACCTCGGGAATGGAAACCTGCACTCCCAGTGCGAGCGCTCCGGTCGAGTACTTTTCCGTTTTTGATATCTTGAACGGCGGCAACAGCAAGAAGGCAGCGTTTGACAACGACGGCGGCGGATACACCGGCACCGAAAATACCGCTATCACCCGGTGGCGCTCTGGCACAAGCGACCGTCTGCTATTAAAGACAACTCCTGGTAAGTTTGTCTCCATCGGTGCTGGGGGGGGGGGCGATCCGCCCGAACCACCCAAGATTGGACCCAGCGCCTTTGTTCGGGAGGCTGGGTGGCGTCCATTGCAGTAGGGTGCCGTAGTACCATGCCCCACCATCTATACAAGACGTCACGAAAATGACCAAACAAAGTGGATTTACCCTCATCGAGTTGATGATTGCCGTAGCAGTCATTGGCATTCTTAGCGCCATTGCCATTCCCTCGTACCAAGGCTATGTTCAGCGCGCAGGCAGATCCGATGCCCGCACGGTATTGATGCAAGCGGCGCAATGGATGGAGCGCGCTGCCACCGCCACTGGTAGCTATCCTACGGGAACAGCAATTCCGGTGGAATTTCGTGACGGCGCGACAGTCCCCGGAGGGCGCTACACCATTACTGCTGCATCTACGGCCACCACCTTCACTTTCACCGCTACGCGCGCGAGCGCACAGGCCGGTGACGCGTGCGGCAACTTCACCCTCAACCAAGCCGGGACGCGGGGGGTCGCGTCTGCCACCTTGACGGCAGCCGAATGTTGGGGCCGTTGAACCCCCTCCACCTCAGCGCTGCATTAGTCCTCGCCCACAAGGCCCTGCTCCTGACCTCCCCCAACCCCCGCGTCGGCTGCGTGCTGACGAGCGGGAATGGCGAGGTGATCGGCCAGGGGCATACGCAGCGGGCGGGGCAGGCGCATGCCGAGGTGATGGCGCTGCGCGATGCGGCGGCGCGGGGGCATTCCACGGTGGGCGCCACGGCCTATGTGACGCTGGAGCCGTGCTCGCACCAGGGGCGCACGGGGCCTTGTTGTGACGCGCTGATCGCCGCAGGGGTGGCCCGGGTGGTGGTGGCGCTGGGCGACCCCAACCCGCTGGTGGCGGGCCAGGGCATGGAGCGGCTGCGCCGTGCGGGCGTGGAAGTGGAGTTGCTCCCGGTGGACCACCCGGTGGCGATCGGATCGCGTGAACTCAATATCGGGTTTTTCAGCCGCATGCTGCGCCAGCGGCCCTGGGTGCGGATGAAAGTGGCCACCAGCCTGGATGGTTTTACCGCGCTGCCCGACGGGCGCAGCCAGTGGATCACGGGCGAAGCCGCGCGCGCCGATGGGCATGCCTGGCGCGCGCGGGCCTGTGCCATCCTGACGGGCATTGGCACGGTGCTGCACGACCGGCCCTTGCTGGATGTGCGCCATGCCGACACGCCGCGCCAGCCGCACCTGGTGGTGGTGGACAGCCTGCTGCGCACGCCGCTGGACGCGCGCTTCCTGCCCGCCAACGCCACGCATGTGCAGCGCAAGGTGTGGATTTATGCGCCACAGAGCGATGACGCGGGCGTGCATGCCCGGGCGCAAGCCCTGGTGCAGGCAGGGGCCGAGGTGCGCTTTTTGCCAGCGGGGGCGGCTACGTTCCCTGCGGCAGACCCCCTCCCCCGCGTGGACTTGGCGGCGCTGCTGCGCGACTTGGCGCAGCGCGGCGAGGCCAATGAGCTGCATGTGGAAGCCGGGCACACCCTCAATACGGCGCTATGGAACGCCGGTCTGGTGGACGAGCTGTTGTGGTACCAGGCGCCCATGCTGCTGGGCCAGGGCCTGCCCGCCGTGACTGTGGGGCCAGTGCCGGGGCTGGACGCCGCACCCCGGCTGGACCTGCTGGGCTGCGAGCGCGTGGGCGAGGATATGCGGCTGTTGCTGCGGAAAAAAGGGGCCGCAGACTTCTGACGCCATCCGGTGCGCCAGCTTTTTTGCCCGGGCGCGACGGACCCGGTGGGTAAAGCCTGCGAAAATAGCGCGATGTTTACCGGAATCATCACCGCGGTGGGGCGTATCGACGCCGCCGAGCCCCTGGGCTCCACCGCCTCCCACGGCAAGCGCCTGCGCGTGGCCTGCCCTCCCGAATACCTGCGAGACGTCCAACTGGGCGACAGCATTGCGCTCAATGGCGCGTGCATGACCGTGACCAGCTTCGATGCCAGTGCGGGCCAGTTCACGGTGGATATTTCCGCCGAGTCGCTGGACAAGACCGCTGGCCTGGACCGCCCCGGGCCGATCAACCTGGAAAAGGCCTTGCGTGCCCATGACCGCCTGGGCGGGCACATCGTCACCGGCCACGTGGACGGCCTGGGCCGGGTGAAACGCTTCGAGCGCGTGGGCGAGAGCTGGGACCTGCGCATTGCCGTGCCTGCGGCACTGGCACGCTTTCTGGCCTACAAGGGCTCCATTACCATCAACGGGGTCAGCCTCACGGCCAACCAGGTGCACGACACCGAGAACGGCTGCACCGTGCACATCAACCTCATTCCGCACACCCTCGACAACACGGCGCTAGGGCGCCTGCGTGCTGGAGCGGCGGTAAACCTCGAAATAGACCTCATCGCGCGCTATGTGGAGCGCATGCTGCAGCGCGGCACCAACCCCTTGGAACAGCAACAACCATGACCCAACGCACCCCTGTGGAGATTTCTCCGGTAGAAGACATCGTGGCCGACATGCGCGCCGGGCGCATGGTGATTCTGGTGGACGAAGAGGACCGTGAGAACGAAGGCGATCTGGTCCTGGCCGCCGAGCATGTGACGCCCGAGGCGATCAACTTCATGGCCCGTTTCGGGCGCGGGCTGATCTGCCTGACGCTCACCCGCGAGCGCTGCGAGCGCCTGCAGCTGCCACCCATGGTGGCGCGCAACGGCACCAAGATGGGCACCGCCTTTACGGTGTCGATCGAAGCGGCAGAGGGCGTGACCACCGGCATTTCGGCCGCCGACCGCGCCAAGACCGTGCAGGTGGCGGTGGCAGCCCAAGCCAAGGCCAGCGATCTGGTGCAGCCCGGGCACATCTTCCCCCTGCAGGCGGTGGATGGCGGCGTGCTCATGCGCGCCGGCCACACCGAAGCTGGCTGCGACCTGGCGGCCATGGCCGGGTGCACCCCGGCGGCAGTGATCTGCGAGATCATGAAGGACGACGGCACCATGGCGCGCCTGCCGGACCTGCAGCTGTTTGCCGCCGAGCATGGCCTGAAGATCGGCACCATTGCCGATCTGATTGAGCACCGCAGCAAGGCCGAGTCGCTGATCCGCAAGGTGGGCAGCCGCAGCCTGGCCACGGCACACGGCGAGTTCACCGCCCACGCTTTCCGCGACACCACCGGCAACGGCGTGCACCTGGCACTGGTCAAGGGGCAGTGGAACGCAGCCGACTCCGTGGCCGTGCGCGTGCACGAGCCGCTGTCGGTGCTGGACGCGTTGGAGAGCGGCCGTGCCATGCACTCCTGGAGCCTGGAGGCCAGCCTGCAACACCTGCAACAAGAAGGCCAGGGCGTGGTGGTGCTGCTCAACTGCGGCGAAAGCGGCGAGCAGTTGCTGGAGCAGTTCGAGGGCACGGCACGGGCCTCGCAGGCGCCGGAGCGTGGCCGCATGGACCTGCGCACCTATGGCGTGGGTGCGCAGATTCTGCGCCACTGCGGCGTGCACAAGATGCGCCTCATGGGCAGCCCGCGGCGCATGCCCAGCATGACCGGCTACGGCCTGGAAATCACCGGATACATCAGCAAATAAGGCAAGGACACCCATGTTTGGAGCAGACAAAGGCGCCGTGGACGCGCAAGAACGCCTCAATGGCAAGAAGCTGAGCATCGGCATCGTGCAGGCGCGTTTCAACGCCAGCGTGACCGATGCGCTGGCACAGGCCTGCAAAGATGAACTGCGCAGCCTGGGCGTGAGCGACAAGGACGTGGTCCACGTCACCGTACCTGGCGCGCTGGAGGTGGCCACCGCCTTGCAGGCCATGGCCGAGAAGGGCAAGTTCGATGCGCTGATCGCGCTGGGCTGCATCATCCGCGGCGAGACCTACCACTTCGAGCTGGTGGCCAACGAGTCGGGCGCCGCCGTGACGCGCGTGGGCCTGGACTACCAGTTGCCCATTGCCAATGCCATCCTCACCACGGAAAACCTGGAGCAGGCCCAGGTGCGCCAGATCGAGAAGGGGCGCGATGCCGCCCGCGTGGCGGTGGAAATGGCCAATTTGCTGGAGGAGCTGTGATGAGCGACGACACCCCCGGCACCGACACCGGCGCCAGCCACAAGCGCCCGCCGCGCCAGAAGCGCACCGGCCTGACCAGCACCGGCGTGCGCAAGGCGGCCAGCAAGTCCGAGCGCAGCCGTGCGCGCGGCTTTGCCGTGCAGGCCCTGTACCAGCACCTGGTGGGGCACAACCCAGCCGCCGACATCGACGCCTTCACGCGCGGCCTGCTGGGCTTTGACAAGTGCGACACCGCCCACTTCGACGCGCTGCTGCACGGCTGTGTGGAGCAGGAAGCCGATTTGAACGAACTGCTCACGCCGCACCTGGACCGGCCGCTGGCCGAGCTGTCGCCCATTGAGCATGCGGTCATGTGGATCGGGGCCTACGAGTTCGAGCACTGCCCGGACGTGCCGTGGCGCGTGGTGCTCAACGAGTGCATCGAGCTGGCCAAAGAGTTTGGCGGCACCGACGGGCACAAGTACGTCAACGGCGTGCTCAACGGCCTGGCGCCGCGCCTGCGCGCGCTGGAAGTGCAGGCCGACCGCGCCGCACTCAAAGCCGCCAAGCCCTGAGCCCACGGCAAACTCCCGACAGGCCCCCGCATGAAGGTTTCCCAACGCGCCCACGCGATTGCCCCGTTTTATGTGATGGAGGTGGCCAAGGCCGCCTCCGAAGTGGCCCAGGCGGTCGCCCACAGCGACACGCCCATGGTGTTTTTGAACATTGGCGAGCCCGACTTCACCGCCCCGCCCCTGGTGCAGCAGGCGGCCGAGCGCGCGGTGCGCGCGGGCCAGACGCAGTACACCCCGGCCACCGGGTTGCCTCTCTTGCGCGAGCGCATCAGCCACTGGTATGCGCAGCGCTATGGCGTGCAGGTGCCGGCGCGGCGCATCGTGGTCACCGCCGGGGCGTCGGCCGCGCTGCACCTGGCCTGCATGGCGCTGGTGGACGTGGACGACGAAATCCTGCTACCCGACCCCAGCTACCCCTGCAACCGGCACTTCGTGTGCGCGGCCCAGGGGCGTGCAGTGTCGATCCCGACCACGGCGCAAGAGCGCTTCCAGCTCAGCGCCGACAAGGTCGAGCAGGCCTGGGGGCCGCGCACGCGCGGGGTGCTGCTGGCATCGCCCTCCAACCCCACGGGCACCTCCATCCACCCCGAGGAACTGGCACGCATCCACCAGGCAGTGCAGTCGCGCGGGGGCGTGACCATGGTGGACGAAATCTACCTGCCACTGAGCTTTGACGACGAATATGGCCACACCGCCCTGGCGCTGGACGAGCACGTGGTCAGCATCAACAGCTTCTCCAAATACTTCAACATGACCGGCTGGCGCCTGGGCTGGATGGTGGTGCCCGAGAGCCTGGTGGGGGTGGTGGAGCGGCTGGCGCAAAACCTGTTCATCTGCCCCAGCGCCGTGGCCCAGCACGCGGCGCTGGCCTGTTTCGAGCCCGAGAGCCTGGTGCTGTACGAGCAGCGCAGACAGGAGTTCCGCGCCCGGCGCGACTACTTCATCCCGGCCCTGAACGCGCTGGGCTTGACCGTGCCGGTGATGCCCGACGGCGCGTTCTACGCCTGGGCCGATTGCACCCGGGCCTGCGAGCGCCTGGGGGTGAAGGACAGCTGGGATTTTGCCTTTGCCCTCATGAACCAGGCCCACGTGGCGGTGACCCCGGGGCGCGACTTCGGCAGCGGCGACACGCTGCGCTACGTGCGCTTTTCCACCGCCAGCGCCATGGACCAACTGCACACGGCGGTCAACCGCCTGCGCCAACTGCTCGTTTGAGCGCCACCGCACCTGCTTATGAACCAAGACCTGTCGATCCTCCACCTCGTGGCCAATGCCAGCATCGTCGTGCAAGGCGTGATGCTCCTGCTGGTGCTGATCTCGGTGGCCAGTTGGGCCGCCATCTTCCGCAAGCTGTTTTCGCTCAAGACCGTCAAGAGCCTGAACGAAGACTTCGAGCGCAGCTTCTGGTCCGGCGCCAGCCTCAACGACCTGTTTGCCGCCGCCGCCCGCAATGCCGCGCAGGGCGGCCCGATGGAGCGCATTTTCGCCAGCGGCATGCGCGAATTTCAAAAACTGCGCGAGCGCCGCATCAGCGACGTGGGCACCCTGGTGGACGGGGCCCGGCGCGCCATGCGCGCGAGCTTTCAGCGCGAGATGGACGTGGTGGAAACCCATCTGTCCTTCCTGGCCTCGGTGGGCTCGGTGTCTCCCTACGTGGGCCTGTTTGGCACGGTATGGGGCATCATGCACGCCTTTACCGGCCTGGCCTCGCTGCAGCAGGTGACGCTGGCCACGGTGGCCCCGGGCATTGCCGAGGCGCTGGTGGCCACGGCCATCGGCCTGTTTGCTGCCATACCGGCGGTGGTGGCCTACAACCGCTTCGCGCGCGACATCGACCGCATCGCCAACCAGCAGGAGACCTTCATGGAAGAGTTCACCAACATCCTGCAACGCAACGTCAGCGCCCAGGTGGCCGCTGCCGCCGCAGGGGGCCGCTGAGCCATGCCCGCCGTTGCACGCCGGGGCCGGGGGCGGCGCACCATCAGTGAAATCAACATGGTGCCCTTCATCGACGTGATGCTGGTGCTGCTCATCATCTTCATGGTCACCGCCCCCCTGATCACCCCGAGCATGGTGGACCTGCCCAGCATGGGCAAGGCCAAGGCGCAGCCCGACCAGGTGATCGAGGTGCTGATCAGCAAGACCGAAACGCTGGAGCTGCGCACCGCCGACAAGACCAGCGCCACCACGCTCAAGGAGGTGGCCAGCGCGGTGCAGCGCGCCATGCAGCCCGCCAAGGGCAGCGGCAAGGGGCAGGACAAGACAGCGCCCAATACCGCCGTGGTGATCAGCGCGGACAAGAGCGTGAAATACGAAACCGTGGTCAAGGTCATGGACACGCTGCAGCGCGCTGGCATACAGCGCGTCGGGCTGGCGGTGCAGATGCTGCCCTGAGAGGGGCTGGGTTATTTCCATGGCCGCTGTTCAGCACGAATTTGCTCCCCCCGCCCCGCGCGGGCTGCTGCCCGCACTGGTGCTGGCGCTGCTGGCGCACGCCCTGCTGGCGCTGGTGCTGAGCGTGGGCGTGCACTGGCGGCGCAGCGCCCCGGTGGTGGCGGCCGAGGCCGAACTCTGGGCCGCCGTGCCCCAGGCGGCCGCCCCGGCAGCCGAGCCAGAGCCGGAGCCCGAACCCCAGCCCACCACCGCCCCCCTGCCCCCGCAGCCCGTGCCGGTGCAGCCCCCGAAGGACACCACGCCGCCACCCGACATCGTGCTGGAGAAGGAAAAGCAGCGCCAGCGCCAGGCCGAACTGGACAAGGCCCAGCGCGAAAAGGAGCGCCTGGCCAAGCTCGAACAGGAAAAGCGCGAACGCGAGCGCCTGGAGAAGGACAAACAGGCCAAGTTGGCGCAGGACAAGGCGCGCACCGACAAGGACAGACTAGCCAAGCTCGACGCCGCCAAGAAGGAGAAGGAAGAGGCACGCCGCCTGGAGGAGATGCGCCAGCAGAACCTCAAGCGCCTGGCGGGCCTGGCCGCCAGCGGCGGTGGCACGGGCGATGCCAAGGCCAGCGGCACGGCGGCGCAAAGCGCCGGGCCCTCGGCGGGCTACGCCGGGCGCATCGTGGCCCGGGTGCGGCCCAACATCGTGTTCACGGAAACCCTGAGCAGCAACCCCGTGGCCCGGGTCGAAGTGCACACCGCGCCGGACGGCACCATCCTGATGAGCCGCACGCGCATCGTGCAAAGCAGCGGCGTGCGCACCTGGGACGAGGCCGTGCTCAAGGCGCTGGAGAAGACCGAGGTGCTGCCCAAGGACGTGGATGGGCGCATCCCTTCACCCATGGAAATCAGTTTCCGGCCAAAGAACTGACTCCATCGCGATCCGATATAGCTATATTTTTTATAGCTACAAATCCAATGGATACGCGGGCTGGAGCCATTTATTCGTACACCAGTGCGGCCTGCCCCTGCGGGTTCAGGCTGCGCCACTGGGCCAGGGCGGCGTCGCTGGGGTAAAAGCGCGCGCCCTCCCCCAGCTGCAGTTCCACCGTGGCGGCGCGGGCCAGGGTGTCGTCCTGCACAGGAGCGCGCGCCTGGCATTGCAGCGCTACCCGCACGCCCAGGCCCAGGTGTTCGCTGCCGTATTCGGTGTCCACGCGCTTGGGGGCGAACTCCTGCAACAGGCGCTCGATGTCACGCAGCACGCCTTCGGGTGCACCCTGTGACACCGGGAGCTGCAGGCGCAGGTGCTTGCCGAAGCGGCAGCGCGCACCCTCCATGTCCCACAGCTGCTGCACATTGAGCATGGTGCCGCCCGAGAAGCGGTCGGGTTTGGCCTGGCCCATGGCGATGACGAGTTCGTCGTCCTTGAGCAGGTTCTTGTTCGCCAGCCACAGGGCCTCGTCCACACGCGCTTCGATGGTGCCGCTCTTGTCGTCGAGCTTGAACAGCACCAGCTTGCCGCGCTGGCCGTTGATGATGCGCAGTTCGGTGACGATACCGGCCACCATCTGGGGCTCGCGGGTGTCGAGCAGGTCGTTGATGGGGCGTTTGGCAAAGCGGCGCACCTCGGTGGCGACTTCGTCAAAGAGGTGGCCGGAGAGGTAGAAGCCGATGGCGGTTTTTTCCTGGGTGAGCTGCTCTTTCACGCCCCAGGGCACGACCTGGGCCAGATCGGGCTCGCGGGTGCTGGAGCCCAGGTCGTCTTCCATCATGTCAAAGAGGCCGCCCTGGTGCGCATTGGCCACCAGCGAGGCGCCGAATTCGAAGGCCACGTCCAGGCTGGCGATCAGGGCGGCGCGGTTGAGCTGCAGGGTGTCGAAGGCGCCAGCCTTGATGAGCGCTTCCACGGTGCGCTTGTTGATGCGGCTGCGGTCCACGCGGGCGCAGAAGTCAAAGAGGCTGGCAAAGGGTCCCACGGTGTCGCCACGCGGGCCCACGCCACGGCCTTCGCGGGCGGCCACGATGGCCTCGATGGCCTGCTGCCCGGTGCCCTTGACGGCGCCCAGGCCGTAGCGGATGCGGGTGTTGGAGATGGGCTCGAAGCGGTAGCGCCCGAGGTTGACGTTGGGCGGCTCAAAGCTGATGCCAAAGACGGCGGCGTCTTCGAACAAGACCTTGAGCTTGTCCGTGTTGTCCATTTCCACCGTCATGTTGGCGCAGTAGAACTCGGCCGTGTAGTGGACCTTGATCCAGGCCGTGTGGTAGGCCAGCAGCGAGTAGGCGGCGGCGTGCGACTTGTTGAAGCCGTAGCCCGCGAACTTCTCCATCAGGTCAAAAACCTCGTCGGCCTTGTCCTGCGGGATGCCATGGGTCTTGAGTGCGCCGGCGCGGAAGATGTCCCGGTGCTCGTCCATCTCCTCTTTTTTCTTCTTGCCCATGGCGCGGCGCAGCAGGTCGGCGCCGCCCAGGCTGTAGCCGCCCAGGATCTGTGCGGTCTGCATCACCTGCTCCTGGTAGACCATGATGCCGTAGGTCTCGGAGAGCATCTGCCCCACCGCCGGGTGCGGGTAGACCACCTCCTCGCGCCCGTGCTTGCGCGCCACGAAGCTGGGGATCAGGTCCATGGGGCCGGGGCGGTAGAGGGCGTTGAGCGCGATCAGGTCTTCCAGGCGCGTGGGTTTGGCGTCGCGCAGCATCTTTTGCATGCCGCCGCTTTCAAACTGGAACACGGCTTCGGTCTTGCCTTCGCCAAAGAGCTTGTACACACCGGCGTCGTCCAGCGGCAGCTTTTCGTAGGCGAAGCCTTCTTGGCCGGGATGGCGCTGTTGGATGAACTCGGCGGCGATTTCCAGGATGGTGAGCGTGGCCAGGCCCAGAAAGTCGAACTTGACCAGGCCGATGGCCTCGACGTCGTCCTTGTCGTACTGGCTCACGGCGCTTTCACTGCCGGGCTGCTGGTACAAGGGGCAAAAGTCGGTGAGCTTGCCCGGGGCGATGAGCACGCCCCCGGCGTGCATGCCGATGTTGCGCGTCATGCCCTCCAACTTGCGCGCCATCTCCAGCAGGGTCTTGACGTCTTCTTCCTTGGCTTCGCGTTCGGCCAGGATGGGTTCGGCCTCGGTGGCGTAGACGTATTTGTCGCTCTTCTTGCCGTCGGTGGGCGGTAGCTGCAGGGTGACGTTGGTACCGGGTTTGTTGGGGATGAGCTTGGAGATGCCATCGCAAAAGCCGTAGCTCATGTCGAGCACGCGGCCCACGTCGCGCACCACGCCGCGCGCGGCCATGGTGCCGAAGGTGGCGATCTGGCTGACGGCGTCCTTGCCGTATTTGTCCTTCACGTAGTCGATGACGCGGTCGCGGTTGCCCTGGCAGAAGTCGATGTCGAAGTCGGGCATGGACACGCGCTCGGGGTTCAGGAAACGCTCGAACAGCAGGTTGTAGCGCAGCGGGTCCAGGTCGGTGATCTTGAGCGCGTAGGCCACCAGCGAACCGGCGCCGGAGCCGCGCCCGGGGCCCACCGGGCAGCCGTTGTTCTTGGCCCAGTTGATGAAGTCGCCCACGATCAGGAAATAGCCCGGGAAACCCATCTTGAGGATGGTGGCCAACTCGAATTCGAGCCGCTCCACGTAGCGCGGCATCTGCGCCGCGCGCTCAGCGGGGTTCGGGTAGAGCAGCTCCATGCGCTCCTTGAGCCCTTCGAACGAGGCGTAGCGGAAGTATTCCTCGGTGTTCAGGGTTTTGCCCTCCACCTGCGGGATGGGGAAGTCCGGCAGGCGCGGCTTGCCCAGCACCAGCGAGAGGCTGCAGCGGCGGGCAATCTCCAACGTGTTCTCCAGCGCGCTGGGCAGGTCGGCAAAGAGCGAGCGCATCTGTGCTGCGGACTTGAAACACTGCTCTTTGGTGAAGCGGCGCACACGGCGCGGGTTGGCCAGCAGTTCGCCATCGGCAATGCACACGCGCGCTTCGTGCGCCTCAAAATCTTCGGCGTCGGTGAACTGGATCGGGTGCGTGGCCACCACCGGCAGGTGCAGCCGCGCGGCCAGTTGCACGGCGGCGCTCACGTGCGCCTCATCGTCGCTGCGCCCGCAGCGCTGCAGCTCCAGGTAAAAGCGGTGCGGGAAGACCCCGGCCAAAGTCAGCGCCAGGTCGGCACCGCGCTGTGCATCGCCCACCATGAGGGCCTGGCCCACCGGCCCGGCCTGCGCGCCGGACAGGGCCATGAGGCCCTCGTTGAGTTCGCGCAGCCAGTCCAGCTCGACAAAGGCCTGGGCCTTGTTGCCGTTGCGCGTCCAGGCACGTGCCAGCAGTTCGCACAGGTTGAGGTAGCCAGTGCGGTTTTGCACCAGCAGCAGCATGCGCGCCGGGGGTTTGTCGTCCTGGTCGAGGCCGCTGATCCAGATTTCCGCCCCGACGACGGGCTTGACGCCGAGCTTGCGCCCTTCTTTGTAGAACTTGACCGCCCCGAACAGGTTGCTCAGGTCGGAGATGGCCATGGCGGGCTGGCCGTCCTTGGCGGCGCGTTTCAGGACGTCGTCGATGCGGGTGGTGCCGTCGACGACGGAAAACTCGGTGTGCAGGCGCAGGTGAACAAACATAGCCGGGCATTGTAGGTTTTCAGACCCCCGCTCCCTGGCCGCCGCGCCACACCGCTGCCGGGGAGCACACGCGCCCCCCTGGCGGCGGTGTCTGCCCTGCGATCAGCCGCGCAGCTTGGTGGCGACGGCGTTGACGCGCTCGCCGTAGGCGCGCGCGGTGGCCAGGTCACCAGCCGGGATGGCGGCGGCGCTGGCGTCGGACGCGCACTGCACCAGCAGGCCCACGGAGCCGCCCAGGTTGTTGACGTCGTTGCGGGTGGCCGCGGTGCTGTTGGCTGGGGGCAGGCCCAGGCTGACCCACAGGCCGCCGTGCTGCGAAGCCAGGGTTTGCAGGTACACCAGGGTGACCTGCTTGTCGCCATTGAGGCTGGCGCTGACGGTGAAGCCGCCAAACACCTTGTCTTGCCAGGCGCGGCCAAACCAGGCCTTGGAAGAGGCGTCGGCAAATTTCTTGAACTGCCAGGACACATTGCCCATGTAGGTGGGTGAGCCGAAGATGATGGCGTCGGCGGCGCCCAGGGCGGCCCACTGGGCGTCGCTCAGGTTGCCATCGGCGTCAATGGCCAGCAGCTCGGCATTGGCGCCAGCCGCCACTTCCTGCGCCACGCGCTGGGCGTGGCCATAGCCAGAGTGGTACACGACAACGGTCTTGGTCATGGAAAGCTTCTCCTTTAAAAAAACAACAGGGTGAAAAAAACGGGGGTGTTCAGGGTGCTCAAGGCGTTCAAGGCGCCAGGTCGAACAGCAGGACTTCGGCGTCGTGCGCCTGCGCCAGCGTTACGGCACTCACCTTTTGCAGGCGCACGGCGTCGCCGCCATGGACGGTGACACCATTGACGACCAACTGCCCGCGCACCACGTGCACATAGGCCAGGCGCGCGCTGGACAAGGGTAGTTCGACAGCGTCGTCGCCATCGAGCAGCGCGGCATACAGGCGGGCGTCGGCGTGCCAGGCCAGCGAGCCGTCCTGCCCGTCGGGGGTGGCGATAGGGCACAGGCGCGCGCGCTTGGCGGCGGGGTCGAACGCCTTTTGCTCGTACTCGGGGGCGATGCCCTGCACCTTGGGCTGGACCCAGATCTGCAGCAAATGGGTGCTGCCGTGCTGCGAGGCGGCGTTGACCTCGCTGTGCTGCACGCCACGGCCCGCGCTCATGCGCTGGACTTCACCGGCGCCGATGGTGCTGTGGTTGCCCATGCTGTCGCGGTGCGCCAGGGCGCCCGAGAGCACGTAGGTGACGATCTCCATGTCGCGGTGCGGGTGCATGCCAAAACCCGTGTCCGGGGCGATGAAGTCTTCGTTGATGACACGCAGGTTGCCCCAGCCCATGTGCTGCGGGTCGTAGTACTGCGCAAAGGAAAAGCTGTGGTGCGTCTTGAGCCAGCCGTGGTTGGCGTAACCGCGCTCTTGCGAAGGCCGTAGGCTGATGGTGTCGGTAGGGGCTGTCATACCTGGCATTGTGGGCACGGGCGCCGGGCCTGCGGTACATTGCGCTTCACGTCATCATTCAAATCATTTGAAGCAACACGGACACACCATGCAATCCGCACGCGACCTGCTGACCCCTGATGCGCTGGCCATGCTGCAGACCATTGCCACCCATGGCAGTTTTGCGGCCGCGGCGCGCGAGCTGGGCCTGGTGCCCAGCACCCTGACCTACCGCGTGCGCCAGATCGAGGATGCGCTGGACGTGCTGCTGTACGACCGCTCGTCGCGCCAGGCGCGCCTGACGCCCGCCGGGGCCGAGCTGCTGCGCGAGGGCACGCGGCTGCTGCAGGAGATCGACGCCGTGGCCAACCGCGTCAAGCGCGTGGCCACGGGCTGGGAGGCGCAATTGACGATTGCGGTGGACACGATCATTGCGCGCACCACGATGATGGAGCTGTGCGAGGCGTTTTTCGCGCTCAAGCCGCCCACGCGCATCCGGCTGCGCGAAGAGGCGCTCTCTGGCACGCTCGAAGCGCTCACCAGCGGGCAGGCCGACCTGGCCATTGGCGTCGCGCCCGAGGGCGCGCAGGCGGCCTCGATCCACCACAAGCCGCTGGGGGCCTTGCATTTTGTCTATGCGGTGGCCCCCCACCACCCGCTGGCCCAGGCCCGCGAGCCGCTCAGCGATGAGCTGCTGCGCCAGCACCGCGCGGTGGCGGTGGCCGATTCGGTGCAGCGCGGCGCGGGTGTGACGGTGGGCCTGTTCAGCGGGCAGGACGTGTTCACCGTGGCGAGCATGCGCGACAAGCTCGACGCCCAGTTGCGTGGCCTGGGCGGCGGCAACCTGCCCCGGGCCATGGCCCAGCCCTACATCGACACCGGGCGCCTGGTGGTGCGCAAGACCGAGCGCGGGCAGCGCCAGGTCAACATCCACTACGCCTGGCGTGCAGGCAAGCAGCAGGACCTGGGCCGCGCCCTGCAGTGGTGGCTGCAGCAGTTGGAAAGCCCGGCCACGCGCTGCGCGCTGCTGGAGCAGCACCGCAGCCCTTTGTAGCCCCCTGCTGTACCCTGGGGTGGCAACGCACACCCCATGCCGTATAGTCTGACTGAGCACTACCAGGAGCCGAGGATGAAAGCTGTCCCCCACATCGCCATCGTTGGCGCCGGCATGGCCGGCATCGCCTGCGCACGCACCCTGCTGCAGGCAGGGCAGCGCGTCACCGTGCTGGAAGCCGAAAGCGGCGTGGGCGGGCGCATGGCCAGCCACGACAGCGCCTTTGGCAGCTTCGACCTCGGGGCCCAGTATTTCACTGTGCGTGACGAGCGCTTTGCCCAGGCCCTGCAAAGTGACCCTGGCTTGTGCCGGCCCTGGAGCGCGAACGCAGTGCGCACGCTGGACGAGCATGGCGCGGTGTTGCCCACGCCCCCGGAGCAGGACAAGGCGGGCTGGGTCGCCAGCAGCAGCCATGACAACCCCACCTGGACCCTGCCCATGGCCCTGAATTCGGGCATGCACTGGGTGGGCGTGCCGCGCATGCAGAGCCTGCTGCAGGCCTGGGCCGCCCCCCTGCAGGAACAGGGCTGCGTCCACACGGGCGCGCGCGTGCGCGGCATCGAAGCCGACCCCGGCGCGCGCTGGCGCCTGCACGGCCAGTTGGCGGATGGCAGCCCGCGGCAGTGGCAGGGCTTTGACGCCGTGGTGCTGGCCGTTCCCGCCCCGCTGGCACAGGAGCTGCTGGGCAGCCACGCCCCCCTTCGCCCCCTGGCCCAGCCGCTGCAGGCGGTGCGTATGGCGCCAGGCTGGGCCCTGGCGCTGGCCTACGCCCAGGCCATGCAACCCGGCCTGAACACCCTGGGCCCGCAATGGAACGCCGCGCGCAGCACGCACCACCGCGTCTCCTGGCTGGCACGCGAGTCGAGCAAACCGCAGCGCGGCCCGATCGAGCGCTGGACCGTGCAGGCCAGCGCCGCCTGGAGCCAGGAGCACCTGCTGGACGCGCCCGAGCGCGTGCAGGCCAAGCTGCAGCGCGCTTTTGCCGAGATCACCGGCATCCATGCCCAGCCGCATTACGCCCATACGCGCCGCTGGGCGCACGCCAAGACCCTCACCCCGCTGCGCCAGAGCCACTTGTGGGACGCTGCGCTGGGCGTGGGCCTGTGCGGCGACTGGTGCCTGGGCTACCGCGTCGAAGACGCCTTCGTCTCGGGGCTGGAGCTGGCGCTGGCGACGCTGGCGGGCTGAGGCCCCAAGCACGCCCTGCGGATGGAATGACTGCGCCCCCCCACCCGCCTTATACCGGACGCTTCGCCCCCTCCCCCACCGGCCTCTTGCATGCGGGCTCGCTGGTGGCGGCGCTGGCCAGTTGGCTGGACGCGCGCGCCCACGGCGGGCGCTGGCTGGTGCGCATGGAAGACGTGGACCTGCCCCGCTGCGTGCCCGGCGCCGACCACGCGATCCTGGCGCAATTGCAGCGCTGCGGCCTGGTCAGCGACGCGCCGGTGCTGTGGCAAAGCCAGCGTAGCCCCTTCTACACCCAGGCCCTGGAGCACCTGGTGCGCCAAGGCCTGGCCTACCCGTGCGCGTGCTCGCGCAAGGACATTGCCCAGGCCCTGGCGCAACAGGGCCTGGAGCGCCCACGCCATGGCGAGCTGGTCTACCCCGGCACCTGCCGCAGCGGCTTGCACGGGCGCAGCGCACGCGCCTGGCGGCTGCACGTGGGCCGCTGCCTGTCTGCCTGCGCAAGGCCAGAAGCCACGCCAGCGGCCACCCAGAATGAGGCACAAAAAACGGCATCAGCCCACGTGGATATTAACAGTATCGCTATTATTTCAATAGCACACAAATCTCCCGCGCTGGCCTGGAACGACCGCCGCCTGGGGCACCAGGCGCAGGACGTGGAACATGAGGTGGGCGACTTCGTGCTGCGGCGCGCCGATGGCCTGTGGGCCTACCAGCTCGCGGTGGTGGTGGACGACGCGGCGCAGGGCGTGACCCACGTGGTGCGCGGCGAAGACCTGGCCGACAACACGGCACGCCAGATCCTGCTGCAGCGCGCCCTGGGCCTGCCCACGCCAAGCTACCTGCACACCCCCTTGGTGCTGGGGGCGAATGGCGAAAAGCTCAGCAAGCAAAACGGCGCCCAGCCGCTCGACCTGGGCGACCCGGCGGCGGCGCTGCGACAGGCCGCCGCCGCGCTGGGCCTGCCGCCGCATGCCGACGCCAGCACGGCGGACACGCTGCTGCAGCGCTGGGCGCAAGATTGGGCGCGCAGGGGGTGGGGGTAAACTGCCCTGACCAATTCATCAAGGAGCAAGAACGTGGAAGAACTCACCGCCCTCGCCGCCATCGCCAGCGCCATGGCCATTGGCGCAGCGAGCCCGGGGCCCAGCTTCGTCATGGTCGCCCGCGTATCGGCGGCATCGACGCGCAGACATGGCCTGTACGCAGCGCTGGGCATGGGTCTCGGGGGCCTGATTTTTGCGATCGCGTCCTTGGCGGGGCTCCAGGGCCTGCTGCTCGCTGTTCCGTCCCTCTACGGGGTGCTCAAGGTGGCAGGGGGTTTGTATCTTGCTTACCTGGGCGTGCGCATCTGGAGGGGCGCCCACGAACCACTGCTCGGCGCCGACACGGAACCGTCCGCCGAACCCGGCCCGGCCACGCGCAGCCTGACCCTGGGCATGGTCACGCAGCTCAGCAACCCGAAGACGGCCATTGTGTACGCGAGCGTCTTTGCCGCATTCATGCCCCCCAGCGCATCGGTTGCATTCCAGTTCACCGTTGCTGGCGTGGTCTTCCTCATCGAGACGCTTTGGTATTCGCTGGTGGCAGTGCTGTTGTCGTCGGCCGCCCCGCGGTCTGTGTACCTGCGTTTCAAAGCCTGGATCGACCGGGCTGCGGGAGGGGTCATGGTGGCGCTGGGACTGAAATTGGTGCTCTCTGCAGACCGCTCTTGAACCACGCATTACGAGACATTGTGACCGCCCCCACATTTCGCCCCGCCACAGCAGCGGACGCCGCACGCTGCTACGAGATCGAAAGCTCGGCCTACGAAGGCGATGAAGCCGCCACGCTGGCAAAGATTTCCACCCGGATCGCGCAGTACCCGGCAGGTTTTTTGGTCATGGAGCGCGCAGGCGAGTTGCTGGGCTTCATCAACAGCGGCTGCGCTCACCAGGTAGTGATGTCAGACGAGGCCTTCAAGGAGCTGGTGGGGCATGACCCCTGCGCCCCCCATGTGGTCATCATGTCGGTGGTAATCGGCCCCGCCCACCAGGGCCAAGGCCTGTCCACGCCCCTGATGCAGGCCTTTGTTCAGCGCATGGTGCAGATGGGCAAGCAGTCCATCCACCTGATGTGCAAGCACAAGCATGTCGGGCTGTATGAACGCCTGGGCTACCGCTACGTGCGCCCCTCCAGCTCGGCACACGGGGGCATGTCCTGGCACGAAATGGTGATGGACCTGTAGCGCTACACCACCCCGGCCGCGTTCAGCGCCGCCACCGCGGCGGCATCCAAGCCCAGTTCGGCCAGCACTTCGGCAGTGTGCTCGCCCAGGCGCGGCGGGGCGCGGCGCAGCACCGAGGGCGTGGCCCCCAGGCGCATCGGGCTGGCCACGGTAGCTATTGTTTCAGGAGCATTGTCCGCAGCATCCACGCGGGCCAGTGGCAGTATTTGCACCAAATCCCGGTGCATCACCTGGGGGTCGGCAAAGGCCTGGGCAATGGTGTTGATGGGGCCGCAAGGCACCGCCTTGTCCTCCAGCAGGGCGATCCAATAGGCGCTGGGGTGGGCGCGCGTGGCGCTCTCGATCAGGGCGATGAGGGCGTCGCGGTGGCGCACACGCAAGGCGTTGGAGGCAAAGCGCTCGTCGCGCGCCCACTCGAGGTAGCCCGCGGCATCGCAAAAGCGGGCGAACTGGCCGTCGTTGCCAATGGCCAGCAGCATGGCGCCGTCGGCGGTGGCCACGTCCTGGTAGGGCGCCAGACTGGGGTGGGCGTTGCCCATGCGCCGGGGCACGGCGCCGGTGTTGAGATAGCCCGCCGCCTGGTTGGCCAGCGTGGCCATGGCCACGTCGAGCAAGGCCATGTCGATGTGCTGGCCCTGCCCGGTGCGGTGGCGCGCCTCGATGGCGGCGAGGATGGCGCTGCAGGCGTACACGCCGGTGAACACATCGATCACCGCCACGCCCACGCGCTGCGGCCCGGCGCCCGCGCTGTCGTCCGCCCGGCCGGTGATGTCCATCAGCCCGCTCATGGCCTGCACCATCAGGTCGTAGCCCGCACGCTGGGCATAGGGCCCGTCCTGCCCGAAGCCGGTCACCGAGCAGTAGATCAGGCGCGGGTTGAGCGCGCGCAGGCTGGCGTAGTCCAGCCCGTACTGCGCCAGCCCCCCGACCTTGAAGTTCTCCACCAGCACGTCGGCCTGGGCCGCCATCTGGCGGATCAGGGCCTGGCCTTGCGGCTGGGCCATGTCGATGGTCACCGAGCGCTTGTTGCGGTTGCAGGCAGTGAAGTAGGTGGCCCAGGCGCTGTCCTGGCCCCGCGCATCGGGCAAAAAGGGCGGGCCCCAGTGGCGCGTGTCGTCACCCACCCCGGGGCGCTCGACCTTGACGACGTCGGCGCCCAGGTCGGCCAGCATCTGGGTGCACCAGGGGCCCGCGAGGACGCGGGAGAGGTCCAGGACTTTGAGGTGGGAGAGGGCGGGTTGTGGGGTGGTCATTGTTGGTTTGTTGGTTTGTTGGTTTGTTGGTTTGTTGGTTTGTTGGTTTGTTGGTTTGTTGGTTTGTTGGTTTGTTGGTTTGTTGGTTTGTTGGTGTTGGTTAGGGTTGTTGCTTATGGGATTTGTTGGTTCTTAGGGATTTTTTGCTGGATTCTGTGGGTTTTCTGGTTTATTGCTTTGCCTGGCGGCTTCCTCACTGCCCCCACTCTCACCCCCCGCCCACACTAGCCCCAGCCTGGGGAGAGAGGGAGCCAGAAAAAACCCCAAATGCCACGTGGTGGCGAGGAGAAAAAAAAA
>JBQTHH010000065.1:0-63626 GCA_052390055.1 Rhodoferax sp. | reverse complement strand
GCATGGCCGGGGTGTCCAGGGTGGATTTGAGGCACAGCAGGTGGTAGCGCTCCTGGCCCAGGGCGAGGAAGTCCAGGCCCGCCGCGGCCGCGGCGGGCTCCCGCCGCACGGCCGCGGGGGCCCCGCGGGTGCCCCGCGGCTCCGCCGCCGCCGCCCGGGGGGTGGAGGCCGCCGCGCGCGCGGCGGGCCTGGACTTCATCGCCCTGGGCCAGGAGCGCTACCACCTGCTGTGCCTCAAATCCACCCTGGACACCCCGGCCATGCGCACCCTGCTGGCCCTGCTCCAATCCAGCCCCTGGCGCCACACCCTGTCGCAGGTGGCGGGCCACACCCCCGCCGACAGCGGCCAGGTGCTGCCCCTGCGCCAGGTGCTGCCGTGGTGGGAGTACCGCAAGGCGAAGGGGTGATGAACGGTGCACCGCACCTGACCCAAGCACGCCCATGAACGTCCACTTCAACCACCTCACCCTGGCGGTCACTGACCTGCAGCGCAGCTTTCACTTCTACACCGCCGTGCTGGGCCTGCAAGCGCACGCCCGCTGGGATGCGGGGGCCTACCTCAGCGCCAGCGGGGTGTGGCTGTGCCTGTCGCTGGACCCGGCCCGTGCCCAGGCCAGCGCACCGGACTACACCCACTATGCCTTTGGCCTCGCCCAGGACGCCTTTGCGCCCCTGGTCATGCAACTGCGCGCGGCGGGCGTTCCGGAGTGGAAAAGCAACCGCAGCGAGGGCGATTCCTTCTACTTTCTCGCCCCCGACGGACACCGCCTGGAGCTGCGCGTGGGCGACCTGCACAGCCGCCTGGCAGCCTGCCGCGCGGCGCCCTACGCGGGGATGGTGTTCTTTTAAATACGCTTACCCCTGCCCCGCCAACCACTCCTGCCAATACGCAATGCAAGCGCGGATCTTGGGCAGGCGGTGGCGTTCTTGCAACATCACGGCATAGACCGGGATGGGTGGGCTGGCGAAATGCTCCTGCAGCAGCGGCACCAGGCGCCCCTGGCGCAGCAGGGGCCGGGCGAACAGGTCGTTGATGCGCCCGATGCCCACGCCCTGCAGCACCAGCTCCAGCAGCATGGCGGTGTTGTCGGTGCGGGTGTGGCCAGCGGCGTTCAGGTGGCCTTCCCTGGCGCCTGCGTCCGCACTGGCCAGGGGCCAGCGGTTCAGGGTCGGGCTGGCACTGCTGGTGATGAGGCGGTGCTGCGCCAGATCGGCGGGCGTGCGTGGGGTGCCAAAGGCCTGCAGGTAGGCGGGTGAGGCATACAGGGCGCGCCCATGCTCGCCGATCTGGCGTGCCACCACGGTGTCGCTCACCATGGGGCCGCTGCGGATGGCCACGTCGATGCCGTCGCGCGCCAGGTCGGAGAGCCGGTCGTCGGCATTGATGTCCAGGTGCAGCTGCGGGTGGCGCGCATACAGGCCCGGCAGACTGGGGGCGATGACGTACTGCGCCAGCACCGGGCTGACGCTGACGCGCACCCAGCCGCTGGGGCCTTGCAGCTTGCCGCTGAGTTCGCTCTCCAGTTCGGCGCTGGTGTCCAGCAGGCGCCGGGCGTAGGCCCAGAAGGTGTCGCCCTCGTCGGTCAGGCTCAGGCCATGGGTGCTGCGGTGCACCAGGCGCACGCCGCAGGCGGCTTCGAGCCGCGTGAGCGCGCGCGTGACCTGGCTCACCGGCACATTGCGCTCGCGCGCAGCTGCCGACAGGGTGCCCAGCTCGGCAATGCGGGCGAACAAGGCGGCATCGTCCAGATGAATGTGCATCGGCCCATTGTGAACTTCTTGGGGGCCGCTCGTGGGCTTGTTTTGCGATTTCTGCAAAACCAATTTGGTTTTTTGGTGATTTCCGGCATTCGGCATTGCCAATACAGTGGCATCCACACCACCCACAGGAGGCCCTATGCACCCCCACCTTGCCGACGCCGACACCTTGGACCGCATCCACCGCGCCGCCCGCACCCAGGCCGCCCAACTGCGCGCCCAGGCCATGGACGACTTCTGGCGCGGCGGCAACGCCCTGCTCGCCAGCACCCTGGACAGCGCCGCCCGCAGCGCCCGGCGCTGGGCCCAGCGCCTGCAGCGCCACCAGCAGTTGCGCGCCCAGCCCGAACGCCCTACCACCCCATCCACCACCGGAGCCTGAACATGCCCACCCTCACCCTCAAAGTCGCCCCGCTGCAAAACCCGCCCACATACCAGCGGCTGGCCCAGGCCCTGACGCGGCTGAGCACCCAGCACCTGGGCAAGCAAGCCGACGTCACCGCCGTGATGATCGAAGACCTGCCCGCCGCGCGCTGGTTCATCGGCGGCGAAGAGGCGCCACAGCCCACCGCGCACCTGGAGATCCACATCACCGCAGGCACCAACACCGCCGCAGAAAAAGAGGCCTTTATTGCCGCCGCCTATGCGGAGCTGGAGGCCCAACTGGGCTACGGCCAGGGCCTGGCCCCGGCCAGCTACGTGCTGGTGCGCGAACTGCCCGCAAGCGACTGGGGCTGGGGCGGGCGCACCCAGGCGGCGCGGCGTTTGGCGGCGGCCACCAATGCCCCGCCTACCCCCCACCCCGCTGCATATACAGATCAAAGCGCCGCATAAAGGCCTGGCGCTGCGCCTCGTCCACACCGCCAAAGCGAAAGCGCACCAGCAGGCGCGGCAGCCGCACCAAGGCGATGGTGCGCGGCTCGGCCACCTGCCACTGCAGGCCCAGCGCGCCGTCGCCAATGCGCACCCCGGCGCGCTGGGCGTCCACCTTGAGCAGGCAGTCGCCCACCGCCGCAGGGAGCTGCTGCAGCCACTCGGCCTCGGTGCAGGCCATGTCGCGCTCGAAAAGCTCGGGGTAGTAGGACTGCATGGCGGGCGCGGCGGTGCTGGGCAGCTCCACCTCAGCCCCCGGCGATGGGGGGCCAGATGGCCAGCGCATCGCCCTCGGCCAGCACCTGCGCGGCGCGCTCGGGCGGCGCCAGGTAGCGGCCATTGAGCAGCACCAGGTGCACCAGGTTGGCGGGCAGGGCGAACTGTTCGATCACCTGCGCCACCACCGTGCCTGCGGGCAGCTCCAGCGGCATCTGGTTGTCGTGGCGCACCTGCAGCGGCAGGTATTCGGTGAGCGAGGCGAAGAGTTTGAGGGTGATGTTCACCGCCATAGGCTAACGCCTGCGCGCGTCCTGCGCGCCATGCCAACTGTTCAGCCCCTGCGCGCAGGCCAGGTAGGCCTCCATCAGGCGCGTGGGGTCGTCCAGCAGGCGCTGCTTCCAGGGGCCCAGGGCCACCTGGCCTTCCACCAGGCCGCGCATCACGCCCACGTGCTCGGTCCAGCCCACGGCATTGCAGCCCACCAGGCGCTCGCCGTGGAACTGCAGGCCCAGGTGGCGGCGCGCGCCGGGCTCGGTCAGCTCCACGTGCTCGCCGCCGGGGCGGCCCTGCCAGTCGCCAAAGCTGGCGGAGATCAGGCCCAGGGTGTCGAGCACGTTGATCTGCGTCACGCCCTTGAGTTCGGCGCGTGGCGCCTGGCCCTGGCTGTGCGCCAGCATGTTGAGCGCGGCCACGCGCGCCTGCTCGGCGGCGTTGGGCTGGATGGCGCTGACGATGGTCTTGCCCGAGACCTTGTCAAAGGCCTCGGCGCAGTCGCCTGCGGCGTAGACCCCGGGCACGTTGGTCTGCAGGTGCTCGTCGGTGAGCACACCCAGCAGGCAGCGCACGCCCGAGTCCTTGAGGTAGCCAATGGCCGGGCGCACGCCTGCGGCACTGATGACCAGATCGGCCTCCAGCGTCTGGCCGTTGGACAACTGCACCTGCAAGGGCGCACCGGGCACGACGCGCTCGACCTTGGTGGAGGTGAAGACCTGCACGCCTTGGGTCTGCACCCAGTCGCGGATCATGCCCCCGGCCACGGGGCCCATCATGCGCGGCACCATGCGGTCGCCCATCTCCACCACGGTGAGCGCCACGCCGCGCGCGGCCAGCGCCTCCATGATGATGCAGCCGATGAAACCGGCACCCAGTTGCAGCACGCGCGCGCCCTTTTGCGCCCGCTGGGCGATGGCGCGCGCGTCGGCCAGCGTCCAGCAGCTGTGCACGCCTTCGGCGTCGATGCCGGGGATGGGCGGGTGCAGCGGATGCGAGCCGGTGGCGATCAGCAGCGTGTCGTAGCCCAGCGTTTCACCGTCGCCCAGCACTACGGTTTTGGTAGCAACATCGACCGCAGTGGCGCGGGCCAAGCGCTGGTTGATGCCCAACTTCTGGAAATGCGCAGGGTCTTTGCGCAGGTAGGTGCCGCGCTCGTCGATGCGCCCCACCAGCAGGTAGGGAATGGCCATGCGCGAGTAGGCGGGCTCGGCCTCGTCCCCCACGATCGTGATGCGGTCGTGCGGGGCGTGCTGGCGCAGGGTTTCGGCCGCGATCACGCCGGCCGGGCCCGCGCCCAGGATCAGGTGGTGAACCATGCCCTACAGCCCCAACCGCGCCTTGGTCTCGGCGGTGGGGCGGCCCTGGGTGTCCCAGCCGCGCACGGCGTAGTACTTGGGCAGCATCTCACCGAGCATGTTCACCTTGCCCTTGGAGCCGCCGCTCTTGCAGGGCTCGCTCAGCAGGCGCGGCGGCAGGCTGTCGTCCTTGGCGGTGAACCCGGCGCGGTAGTTGAACTCGCGCTCCATGTTCCAGATGCGCTCGCCAATCTTGGCCAGTTCCTCCACCGTGTACGCGTCGCCACAGGCGCCCTGCAACTGGGTGGACAGGTTGGGCAGGCTCCAGGCAAAGGTGGTGAAGATGCACAGGCCCGAGGAGTCGAAGGCCGCCGTGGCGTCTTGAAAGGCCTTCACCAGTTCGGGCTTGCCTTCGTGCTCGGTGGGGTCGGTCTTGACCGGAATGCCCAGCACCTCGGAGGCGATGGTGTAGCCGCGCAGGTGGCAGCCGCCGCGGTTGGATGTGGCGTAGGCCAGGCCAATGCCCTGGATGGCACGCCCGTCGTAGGCCGGGAACTCCTGGCCTTTGGAACTCATGGACAGCTCCGGGTGGCCATACTTGGCGCACAGGCGCTTGGAGCCCTGGCCGATCTCCTTGCCAAAGCCGCGCCCATTCACGGTCTCTTCGCACAAAAAGGCCAGCGCCTGGGCCGAGCCAAAGTTCGCCTCGATGCCGATCTGCTCTTTGGTGAGCACGCCCATTTCGTACAGCTCCATCACCGCGCCCACGGTGGCGCCAAAGCTGATGGGGTCTATGCCCTCTTCGTTGCAGAGCAGGTTGGCGTATTGCAGCGCTTCCAGGTCGCCCACCCCGTTGGCCGCGCCCAGCGACCAGGCGGCTTCGTACTCCAGCCCGCCATTGGCCCCCCGGTACTGGGGCTTGTTGACGATGGTGAAGTGGTTTTCGTCCATCTTGCTGATGCGCCCGCAGGCGATGGTGCAGCCAAAGCAGGCCTGGTTGGTCACCAGGTGCTTCTTGCCATCGGTCTTGCGCGGCGTGGCCATGGCCTCGGCCGAGATGTCCTTGGCGTTTTCAAACTGTACGTCGCGGTGGTTGCGCGTGGGCAGGCCGCCGATTTCGTTGATCACGTTCATCAGCACCTGGGTGCCAAAGGCGGGCAGGCCCTGGCCGGTGACGGCGTTGTCGGCCAGCACCTTCTTCTCGGCGGCCACGGCGGCCATGAAGGCCTTGGGGTTTTTGATATTGCCCACGCCCCGGGTACCCCGCACCGCAATGGCCTTGAGGTTCTTGCTGCCCATCACCGTGCCCACGCCCGAGCGCCCGGCGGCGCGGTGCAGGTCATTGACCACGGCGGCGTAGAGCACGCCGTTTTCCCCGGCCTTGCCGATGCTCGATACGCGCAGCAGCGGGTCCTGGTGGCTTTGCTGCAAGGCGGCCTCGGTTTTCCACACGCTCTGGCCCCACAGGTGGGCAGCGTCGCGCAATTCGGCCACGTCGTCGTTGATGTAGAGGTAGACCGGCTTAGCGCTCTTGCCCTCAAAGATGATCATGTCCCAGCCCGCCATCTTCAGCTCCGCGCCCCAGTAGCCACCCGAGTTGGAGCAGGCAATGGCGCCGGTCAGCGGCCCCTTGGTGATGACGGTGTAGCGCCCGCCGGTGGAAGCCATGGTGCCGGTGAGCGGCCCCGTGGCCCAGATGATCTTGTTCTCGGGCGCCAGGGGGTCGACTGTGGCGTCGATCTCTTCGACCAGGTATTTAGAGCCCAGCCCGCGCGAGCCCACATAGTCGCGCGCCCACTGCATGTTCAGCGGTTCCGGTGTGACGGTGCCCGCGCTCAGGTTGACGCGAAGAATTTTTCCAGCCCATGCCATGATGCGTCCTCCTTAAACGGCTGCTGCCTGGTTGCCCAACTTGTCGGCCCACTGTTCCATCTTGGAAAGGCCGGTCCAGTTGGCGTCGACGAAGGTGATGGCGCCCGTGGGGCAGGCATCGGCACAGGCGGGGCTGCCCGCGCACAGGTCGCACTTCTGCACCTTGCCCAGTTCGGCCACGTAGTTGATGGTGCCAAAGGGGCAGGCAATGGTGCAAACCTTGCAGCCCACGCAGGTGGCCTGGTTCACCAGCTTGGCGCCGGTGGCCTTGTCCACCGTGATCGCCTCCACCGGGCAGGCGTGCAGGCACCAGGCCTCGTCGCACTGGGTGCAGGTGTAGGGCACCTTCTTGCCGGTCTCGTGGAAGTTGAATACCTTGATGCGCGACTTGGCGGTGGCGAAAACGCCGTAGTTCTCGTACGAGCAGGCCATTTCGCACTGCAAACAACCCGTGCACTTGTCCGGGTTGATATGCAAGGACTTTTGCATGAACGTCTCCTTTGGGTATGTGACCAGCCCGGCGCGGGCGGCCTGTGCCTATGAAAAGATGTGCCTAGGCATTGTTGGTTTTGTGCCGCACCGCCAGGCTAGGGATAACCCTGCTCCTGGCCTGGGAAAGCCCAGAAATTCTCAAAATGAGACAGCAGACAAAAAAGCCCGGGCAGCGCACAATGCCCGTCTGCGGCACCCTGCAGCTCCCCTCACCCACCTACCATGTGCCCCTCCCCATGCAATGCAGTGCCTGGCGCAGGCGCGTCTGAGCGCCTGGCCCTGATCGCCCAGGCGCGGCGCAGCCTGCTGCAGGAGCGCGGCCTCGCGCCCGCGTTGCCCTGCGGCCTGGACCCGGCCATCACCCGCTCCTGGCAGCGCTGCCTGGCCGCAGGCGCCGACCCCCGGCGCCCGGTGGAGTTCGATCTGATCGGCGCCCCGCTGGCGCGGCACACCCAGGAGCGCCACCCGGCCCTGCTGCAGTGCGCCAGCCCCTTGCTGGAGCAACTCGGCCGCGCCATCGCCAACACGCGCTACTTCGCCTTGCTCACCGACGCCCAGGGCGTGGTGCTGGCCGCCTGCGGCGCCATCGACCGCAGTGACCGGCGCGCCGAGCGCATCACCCGCGTCGGCGCCAATCTGTCGGAGGCCGCCATCGGCACCTCTGCCATTGGCCTGGCGCTGGCCGAGCAGCGCCCGGTGTGGCTGCACCGCGGCGAGCACTTCTTCGACACCAACCAGGACTACTCCTGTGCCGGTGCGCCCGTGTTCGGCGCCCAGGGCGAATGCCTGGGCATGATCGACGTCACCGGCATCCGCACCGACGAGCGCCCCGAACTGCGCCACCTGGTGCAGCAGACCGCGCAGCGCCTGCAAAGCGCCCTGGTGCAAGCCCAGCCCCACGCCCTGCTGCTGCGGCTGAACTGGCCCGGCAGCGTGCTCGGCGCCGACGCCGACGCCCTGGTAGCGCTCGACGCCGACGGCGCCGTGGTGGCCTGCAACCAGCCCGCGCGCGACATGCTGCCCATGCTGCGGCCCGGGGCCAGGGCCGACGCGTCCATTGCCGACATGCTGGGGGTGGGGGTGGCCACCCTGTTCGACGCCGCGCGCCAGTCGCGCGCACCCTTCGAAGTGCCGCTGTGGAGCGGCCTGCGCCTGCAGGTGCTGGCCCTGAGCCCCAGCGGCACGGCGCGCAAGGGCAGCCGCCACAGCGCGGGGCCTGGCACCGAGCCCCTGGGGGGTGCGGCCCCGCTCAAAGCCGTGGAGTCGGCGCTGATCCGCAACGCCATCGACACCGCGCGCGGCAACGTGGCCCAGGCCGCCCAGGCCCTGGGCATCAGCCGCGCCACGCTCTACCGGCGCCTGGGGCAGCGCGGCGCCGGCAAAACCTAAAAACTACTCCACCTCGGCGATCAGCTCGATCTCCACGCAGGCGCCCAGGGGAATCTGCGCCACGCCAAAGGCGCTGCGCGCGTGGGCGCCCACGGCCGCGCCAAACACCTCGCCCAGCAGCTCGCTGCAGCCGTTCGTCACCAAGTGCTGCTCGGTGAAATCGGGCGTGGAGTTCACCAGCGACATCAGCTTGACGATGCGCGTGACCCGGTTCAGATCACCCACCCCCGCCTGCAGCGTGCCCATCAGATCGATGGCGATGGCGCGCGCCGCCGCCTTGCCCTCTTCGGTCTGCATGTTCTTGCCCAGTTGGCCCACCCAGGGCTTGCCGTCCTTCTTGGCGATGTGGCCGCTCAAAAACACCAGCTTGCCCGTCTGCACAAAAGGCACATAGGCCGCCGCCGGAATCGCCACCGGCGGCAGCGTGATGCCCAGGGCGCTGAGTTTGTCTTGGATCGTCATGGATAGTTTCCTCAATTCGCTATTGTTCAGGGCAAAATCGTGCCTCACCCCGCGTGGAACAAGCACCGATAGCTATATTTTTCATAGCATTCGTGCATCACACCTCGTCGGGCGCGACGGGGTGCAGTCTAATCCACGGGGGGCTAGGCCCTGGGGATGCACCAGATTGGCGCACGCTTGGGCCACAATGGCCCTTCCATGCAACACCGATCCTCCGCACCCCTGGTGCCACTGCTGGCCGTGCTCGGCTCCGTCACCGCCCTCGGGCTGGGCACCTCGCTGGCCAAAAGCCTGTTCCCGCTCATCGGCGCCAGCGGCACCACGGCGCTGCGCGTGGGTTTTTCCGCCCTGCTGACCCTGTGCATCTGGCGCCCCTGGCGCCAGCGCCTGACGCGCCCGGACGCCTGGGCCCTGCTGCGCTACGGCATTCCCCTGGGGGGCATGAACCTGCTGTTCTACCAATCGCTGCGCACCATCCCCTTCGGGCTGGCGGTGGCGATCGAATTCAGCGGCCCGCTGGCGGTGGCCATGTGGAACTCGCGCCGCCCCATCGACTTCGTCTGGCTCGCCTTTGCCCTGGCCGGTCTGGCGCTGCTGCTGCCCCTGGGGCCGGGCGCGGCGCAGGCCCTGCCCCCCGAAGGCGTGGCCTACTCCCTGGCCGCCGCCGTGAGCTGGGCCGCCTACATCGTCTACGGCAAGCGCCTGGCGCACCTTCCCACCGGGCAGAGCGTGCCCCTGGGCCTGAGCGTGGCCGCGCTCACCGTGCTGCCCTTCGGCCTGGTGGAAGCGGGCCCGGCGCTGCTGCAGCCCACCGTGCTGCTCACCGGACTGGTGGTGGCCCTGGTGTCGAGCACGATCCCGATCTCGCTGGAAATGGTCGCCCTCAAGCGCCTGCCCCCAGGCGTCTTTGGCATCCTGCTCAGCACCGAGCCCGCGGTCGCCGCCGTGCTCGGCCTGTGGCTGCTGCACGAGCAGCTCACGCTGGCGCAATGGATCGCCATCGCCTGCACCATGGCCGCCGCCATCGGCAGCGCGGCCACCGCCCGGCGCGGGTAAGACCCCTGCGCGCGCAGGGGGCGCCCCAACACGGGGCGCACCCACGCTCCCGGCACAACGGCTGCTCGCCCAGGCGACTTCCTGGATGCGGGTATTTCCGAAGTCAGTTTCGCCGCCGCGGCGCCGATACTGCCCACACCATCGGCCCCACGCCCAGGAGACTTTCTATGTTGACGAACATGCGCATCCAGACCCGGCTGTACATCGGTTTTGGCGTTCTGGTTTTCATGGCCGTGGCCGTCATCGGCATAGGCTGGTTCGGCCTCAACGTCGCCGTCAAGGGCCTGGACGGCATCACCGGGCGCCTGATTCCCATCAACATCATCACCGCCCGGGCCAAATACGCCATCCTGGAGAGCAAGGCCGCCCACAACGGCATGGTCGCCGCCCTGGGCGATGCCGCCACCATCCAGGCGCTCAAGGCCGAGTGGGACCAGCAGCAGCAGTTGCTCGACCAGGCCGGCAGCAACTTTGGCAACGCCCCCATCACCGAGGAGCAGAAGAAAAACCTGGCCCTGTTCCGCACCCACCTGCAGACCTACCGCGCCGCCGTGCGGCCGGTGGCCGACAAACTGCTCTCCGGCGGCTTCGCCACCCCCCAGGAAGCCTGGCAGGCCATGCAGGCCGCCGACCAGGGCTTCAAGCCCATGGTCGAGATGCTGGCGGGCATCGAAAACGCGCTGCAAAAAGGCGGTGCCGATGTCTTTGGCCGCATCAACACCGCCATGAGCAGCATCACCCTGGCCTTCCTCGCCATCGGGGCGGTGAGTGTTGCCTGCGCGCTGCTGCTGGGCTGGCGCATGGCGCATTCGCTGGTGCACCCGATCCACGCCGTGTCCGAGTTCGCCGAGCGCATGTCCAACGGCGACCTCAGCCAGCCGCCCCTGGTGTCGCAGGGCAAGGACGAACTCGCCCACATGACCCTGGTGCTGGACCACATGCAAAAGTCCCTGGTGGACGTCATCGGCAAGGTACGCGACTCCGCCGAACACATCAAGCTGGCCAGCTCCGAAGTGGCCAGCGGCAACCAGGACCTGAGCGCGCGCACCGAGCAGGCTGCCAGCAACCTGGAGCAGACCGCGTCGAGCATGGAGGAAATGTCCGAGGCCATCAAGCACTCCGCCGACAACGCGCGCCTGGCCACCCAACTGGCGCAGGAGGCCGAGCGCAGCGCCCAGCAAGGCGGCGAGGTTGTCGGCCAGGTGGTCACCACCATGGCCGACATCAACCAGTCCTCGCGGCGCATCAACGACATCATCGGCGTCATCGACGGTATCGCCTTCCAGACCAACATCCTGGCCCTGAACGCCGCCGTGGAAGCGGCACGCGCAGGCGAGCAGGGGCGCGGCTTTGCCGTGGTCGCCTCCGAAGTGCGCAGCCTGGCCCAGCGCAGCGCCGAGGCCGCCAAGGAGATCAAGGCCCTCATCAGCGACAGCGTGGGCAAGGTCGAGCACGGCAGCACCCTGGTGGGGCAGGCCGGCAGCACCATGGAGGTGATCGTCGCCAACGTCCTCAAGGTGCGCGAGATCATCGGTGAAATGTCTGCCGCCGCCACCGAGCAGGCCGATGGCGTCGCGCAGATCAACGCCGCCATCGCCAACCTGGACCAGATGACGCAGCAGAACGCCGCCCTGGTGGAGCAGGGCGCGGCCGCCGCGTCCAGCATGAGCGACCAGGCCGCCCAGCTCAACGACGTGGTGGGCGTGTTCCGGCTGCAGACACGCGCCGCCCACGGCGCCCCCCTGCTGCCGCGCTGAAGACCCGGCGGGCCATCCCCGCCATACAACATGCAAGGCGCCCCCGTGCGCGGCGCGCACAGCAGGCGCAGCCGCTGCCGTGCGGGCACAGGCCCGCCAGGGGTCGCGTGCGAAGAAGGATGGGAGGAAAAAAGAGGGGTGGCGCGGCTGGCGGGGATCGAACCCACGACCCTTGGCTTCGGAGGCCAATACTCTATCCACTGAGCTACAGCCGCACTGGGCGTGCATTGTAGTGCCTTTGCCCTGCCCCACGGTCGGCTACTGTGCAAAGGGCAGCACCCGGCGCACGCCCCTTCTACAATTGTGGGCTTTGCCAACTCCCCCCGAGACCATGCCCACCCTGCACCCCCATTCCCTGCCGCGTCTGGCTGCTTACGCCCTGGGCGCATTGACCATCGCCACCCTGGCCGCGTGCTCCAAGCCCGCCCCATCCGCCGGCTCGGAGGCCGAAGTCGCCGAACGCATCCAGAAGGTCGGGCGCGTCAGTCTGGTGGCGGCGCGCGGCGAGGCCCGCACGGGCGAGCAGGTGTTCCAGGCCCAGTGCGGCGCCTGCCACGCCAGCGGCGCCATGGGCGCGCCCAAGTTGGGCGATGCAGCTGCCTGGGGCGCGCGCGTCAAGGGTGGTTTCGATGCGCTACTGGCCTCCGCCCTCAAGGGCAAGGGCCAGATGCCGCCCCAGGCGGGCGGCTCCGCGAGCGACTTTGAAGTGGCCCGTGCCGTGGTCTACATGGCCAACGCTGGCGGCGCCAAGTTCCCCGAGCCCAAGGCGCCCGAGGCCAAATAGTCCTCCCGCCCCGGGCCACCCCACCCGGGGTGGCTGCGTGTGGCCCCGGCATGCCAGTGGCCCGCAGCGGGCGGCTCTCAGCGCACGCCTACCCCGGTTGCGCTCCCGCCTGGGCCTGCGGGCTGGTGACATAGGCAAAGCGCTGCGCCAGCCCCGAAGCTGCCACCTCCTCCAGCACCCAGTCGGCGCGCTCCAGGGCCGCATCCACCTGCACCACATCCTGGCTGTGCACCAGCCCGAAGCCCAGCGCCGTGTGCAGGTACACCCGCCCCGCCTCATCCACCAGGCAGGCGCGCACCGCCCCCGCGTCGACACCCGTGTGCGCCTGTACCGCCCCCTGGGCATCCACCCGCCACACCCAGGGCGTGCACTCCAGCTCGACATAGACCCGCTGGGGGCCGTTCTGGAAGTACCAGCAGCCGTCCGGCTGGACCTCGTAATTGCGCCCGATGAAGGCCATCAGCTTGTCGTGGCGCAGGCGGCTGCCCTTGGCCCCCGGCACGCCACTGGCAAACCCGCCCAGCGCCTGCGTGCGGTCGTCGCGCATGTACCAGTCCCCGCGCGCGTCCAGCCCCAGCCAGCCGTAGCACGAGGGCACCCGCGGCCACTTGGCCATGGCCTGGCGCACGATGTCATCCATAAACACTCCTTCTCCTTGTCCCGCCCGCCGCCCGCTTCGGGCGCCAGCACGGTCCCCGGCCCACAGAGACCGCCCACAGGCGCTCAGGGCCGCGGCACCACCCCTTGGGCAGCGCTGCCCGCATTGTCCCGCGCAATTCCCCCGCTGTGCGCAAGCCCGTCAGGATCGGAAACTCCGGGCGCGCCAGCATGGCGCCGATTGTGTCGCAGGCAACAAAAAACCGCCCTCGGGCGGTTTTTTGTCTGCGACACGCGGTGGGTGCCCCGCGTCCTGGGGCCCCCCTCTGCGGGTCCACTCACTTGGCTTGGCGGAACTTGCGCAAAGCGGCGATCTGGGCCGCCATCACTGCCAGTTCGGACTGGGCCTTGGCCAAATCGAGTTCGCTCTTGGCATTGCGCAAGGCCTCCTCGGCGGCGAGTTTGGCCTCATTGGCCTTCTCTTCGTCCAGGTCCTTGCCACGGATGGCGGTGTCGGACAGCACGGTCACGCAGTTCGGTTGCACCTCCAGGATGCCACCGGCCACAAACACGAACTCCTCACCACCGTCCGCAGTCTCGATGCGCACCGACCCAGGGCGGATGCGCGTGATCAGCGGCGTGTGGCGGGGATAAATCCCCAACTCACCGGCTTCGCCCGGCAAGGCCACAAAACGTGCCTGACCGGAGAAGATGGCTTCTTCCGCACTGACCACATCAACGTGAATGGTGTTCATATCAATCCCGTGGTTGGGCGCTGCGCCTGAGCCCTGCAGGCACCGGACGCAACGCCTGGGTCACATCAAATCTTCTTGGCCTTCTCGAAGGCTTCGTCGATGGTGCCGACCATGTAGAAGGCCTGCTCGGGCAGGTGGTCGCACTCGCCATTGACGATCATCTTGAAGCCACGAATGGTTTCGGACAGGGGCACGTACTTGCCGGGAGCGCCGGTAAACACCTCTGCCACGTGGAAGGGCTGCGACAGGAAACGCTGGATCTTGCGCGCGCGGGCCACGGCCAGCTTGTCTTCGGGAGCCAGGTCGTCCATGCCCATGATGGCGATGATGTCGCGCAGTTCGCGGTAGCGCTGCAGCGTGCCCTGCACGGCGCGGGCCGTGTTGTAGTGGTCTTCACCCACCACGTGCGGATCGAGCTGGCGGCTGGTGGAGTCCAGCGGGTCTACAGCGGGGTAGATACCCAGCGAAGCGATGTCACGCGACAGCACCACGGTGGAGTCCAAGTGGGCGAACGTGGTCGCGGGAGACGGGTCGGTCAAGTCGTCCGCAGGCACGTACACGGCCTGGATCGAAGTGATGGAGCCCACTTTGGTGGAGGTAATACGCTCTTGCAGGCGGCCCATTTCTTCGGCCAGGGTGGGCTGGTAGCCCACGGCGGAAGGCATACGACCCAACAGAGCGGACACTTCGGTACCGGCCAGGGTGTAGCGGTAGATGTTGTCCACAAAGAACAGCACGTCACGGCCTTCGTCACGGAAGGACTCGGCGATGGTCAGGCCGGTCAGGGCCACGCGCAGACGGTTGCCCGGGGGCTCGTTCATCTGGCCGTAGACCATGGCCACTTTGGACTCGGCCAGGTTCTCCTGCACCACCACCTTGGAGTCGGACATCTCGTGGTAGAAGTCGTTGCCCTCACGGGTACGCTCACCCACACCGGCGAACACGGACAGACCCGAGTGCGCCTTGGCGATGTTGTTGATGAGTTCCATCATGTTCACGGTCTTGCCCACACCGGCGCCGCCGAACAGGCCCACCTTGCCGCCCTTGGCGAACGGGCACACCAGGTCGATCACCTTGATGCCGGTCTCCAGCAGTTCCTGCGAAGGGCTCAGCTCGTCGTAAGCCGGAGCCTTGCGGTGGATGGAGGCGGTGAGGTCCTGGCTGATCGGACCACGCTCGTCGATCGGCGTGCCCAGCACGTCCATGATGCGCCCCAGGGTGGCGGGGCCGACCGGCACCGTGATCGCCTTTTCGGTGTTGAACACCATCATGCCGCGGCGCAAGCCGTCGCTGGAACCCAGCGCAATGGTACGCACGATGCCGTCGCCGAGCTGCTGCTGCACTTCCAGCGTCAGCGCCGAACCGTCCATCTTGAGCGCGTCATAGACCTTGGGCATCTGGTCGCGCGGAAACTCCACGTCCACCACAGCGCCGATACACTGAACAATCTTGCCTTGTATTTGAGCCATTTTCTTGCTCCGATAATTTGAATGAATTGCCTGGCGCCTTACACCGCTGCCGCACCGGCCACGATTTCGGACAGTTCCTTGGTGATCGCGGCCTGGCGGGTCTTGTTGTAGACCAGCTTAAGCTCGGCAATCACGTTACCCGCGTTGTCGGTGGCTGCCTTCATCGCGACCATGCGCGCCGCGTGCTCCGATGCCATGTTCTCTGCCACGGCCTGGAACACCAGGGCCTCGGCATAACGCACCAGCAGCTCGTCGATCACGGTCTGCGCATCCGGCTCGTAGATGTAGTCCCACCCATGCTGGGCGCCACTGGCCTGGGCCTCTGCCTGCATCTTCTGCGCCGAAAGGGGCAGCAGTTGCTCTACCACGGGCTCCTGCTTCATCGTGCTGATGAATTTGTTGTAGCAGAGGTAGACAGCGCTCACTTCACCCTTGACATAGGCGTCGAGCAGCACCTTGACCGGCCCGATGAGCTTGTCCAGATGCGGCCGATCCCCCAGATGCGACACCTGGGAAACCAGCTTGGCACCAATGCGGCCCAGAAAACCCTGCCCCTTGCTGCCAATCGCCACCGTCAGTGCGGCGTTGCCCGCAGACTGCGCATCACGCAGCTTGCCGGTCACGGCCCGGAACAGATTGGTGTTGAGGCCACCGCAAAGCCCCTTGTCCGTGGACACAACGATCAAGCCAATCGCCTTGGCGTCATTGGTCTTCATCAGTGCGGGCACGTACTCGGGATTGGCTTTGCCCAGATTGGAGGCGATTGCGCGGACCTTTTCGCTGTAAGGACGCGCAGCGCGCATACGCTCCTGCGCCTTACGCATCTTGGACACGGAAATCATTTCCATGGCCTTGGTGATCTTCTTGGTGTTCTCCACCGATTTGATCTTGGTGCGTAGTTCCTTGCCTGATGCCATAGTTGCCCCTTTGCTTAGTCAGATTCGAACGGTAAGTAGACGATGGAGTCCTACGTTACGAATCAGGCAAACGTCTTCTTGAAGGCAGCCACGGCAGCCAGCAATTCGGCTTCCGCCTCTTTGTCCAGGGCCTTCGTGCTCTCGACCTTGGCCAGCAGGGCCGCGTGCTTGTCCTTGAGGTAGACCTGCAGGCCGTGCTCGAACGCCAGAACCTTCTTGACGTCCACGTCGTCCATGAAGCCCTTGTTCACGGCGAACAGCGAGGCGCTCATCATGCTGATGGACAGCGGGCTGTACTGCTTTTGCTTGAGCAGTTCGGTCACGCGCGCACCGCGGTCAAGCTGCTTGCGGGTGGCTTCGTCCAGGTCGGAAGCGAACTGCGCGAAGGCCGCCAGCTCACGGTACTGGGCCAAGTCGTTGCGGATACCGCCAGACTGGCCCTTGACGACCTTGGTCTGGGCGGCAGAGCCCACGCGCGACACCGAGATACCGGCGTTGATGGCGGGACGGATACCGGCGTTGAACAGGGCGGTTTCCAGGAATATCTGGCCGTCGGTGATGGAAATCACGTTGGTCGGAACGAAGGCGGACACGTCACCGGCTTGCGTTTCGATGATGGGCAGTGCGGTCAGCGAGCCGGTCTGGCCCTTGACTTCGCCCTTGGTGAAGGCTTCGACGTAGTCGGCGCTCACGCGGGCGGCACGCTCCAGCAGACGGCTGTGGAGATAGAACACGTCGCCGGGGTAGGCTTCGCGGCCTGGGGGACGGCGCAACAGCAGGGACACCTGGCGGTAGGCCACGGCCTGCTTGGACAGATCGTCATAAATGATCAGCGCGTCTTGCCCACGGTCGCGGAAGTACTCGCCCATGGTGCAACCGGAGTAGGCCGACACGTACTGCATGGCGGCGGATTCGGATGCGGATGCGGCCACCACGATGGTGTATTCCATGGCGCCGGCCTGCTCCAGGGCGCGCACCACGTTCTTGATCGACGAGGCCTTCTGACCGATGGCCACGTAGACGCAGGTCATGTTCTGACCCTTCTGGTTGATGATGGTGTCGATCGCCACGGCGGTCTTGCCGGTCTGGCGGTCACCAATGATCAACTCGCGCTGGCCACGGCCGATCGGCACCATGGAGTCGATGGACTTCAGGCCGGTCTGCATCGGCTGGTCCACAGACTTGCGCGCGATCACGCCGGGAGCGACCTTTTCGATCACGTCGGTCATCTTGGCGTTGATGGGGCCCTTGCCGTCGATGGGCTGGCCCAGGGCGTTCACCACGCGGCCGATCAGCTCGGGGCCGACCGGCACTTCCAGAATGCGGCCCGTGCACTTGACGGTGTCGCCTTCGGAGATGTGCTCGTATTCACCCAGAATCACGGCGCCCACGGAGTCACGCTCCAGGTTCAGCGCCAGACCGAAGGTCGGCAGGCCGTCGCTGCCAGCGGGGAACTCCAGCATTTCGCCCTGCATCACGTCGGACAGACCATGGATGCGGCAGATACCGTCGGTCACGGAAACCACGGTACCCTGGTTGCGGACGTCGGCGCTGGCAGCCAGGCCTTCGATACGGCTCTTGATCAGCTCAGAAATTTCTGCGGGATTGAGTTGCATGACTCTTTCCTTCTTTCCTTTGTTAGGTCGACTGCAAGCCCTCGGGGCTCAGGCAGTCAACGCCACTTTCATTTGTTCCAGGCGGGCTTTGACGGAGGTGTCGAGCACTTCATCGCCCACCACCACACGCACGCCACCGATCAGTTCGGAGTCGAGTTCGGCACGCAAGTTGAGCTTGCAGGCAAACTTCTTCTCCAGTACCGCGCGCACACCATCCAGGGCGCTGTCGTCCATGGGGAATGCACTGAACACAATCGCGTCGGACGAGCCGCCCTGTGCATTTTTCAGCGCACGGAACTGCACGGCGATTTCCGGCAACACCCCCAGGCGACCGTTGTCGATGACGGTGCGCAGGAAGTTGCGGGCCTGCTCCCCCAGGGGGGACTTGGCCACGCCGGTCATGACGTCGAACACCTGCTCGGAGCGCACTTTGGGGCTGTCGGCAAACTGCTGCAGCTGCGCATTGGCGGCGATGGCCGCCAACTCGTCGAGCCAGGGGGATACTGCCGCCAGGTCGGCGCGAAACGCCTTGAACAGCGCTTCGGCATAGGGGCGGGCGATTGTGGCAAGTTCAGCCATGGCGTCCTCTTACAGCTCGGTCTTCAGGCGGTTGAGCAAGTCGGAATGGGCAGCGGCATTGACCTCGCGGCGCAAGATCTGCTCAGCCCCCTTGACCGCCAGCACCGCCACCTGCTCGCGCAGGGTCTCACGGGCCTTGACGGTCTGCTGCTCGGCTTCGAGCTTGGCGGCGGCAACGATCTTGTTGCCTTCTTCCGCGGCCTTGGCCTTGGCGGCATCGACAATCGACACTGCCTGGCGCTCGGCATCGGCCAGGCGGGCAGCATTTTCCGTGCGCGACTTGGCCAGTTCGTCTTCCACGCGCTTGTTAGCGGCAGACAGCTCTGCCTTGGCGCGATCGGAAGCCGCCAGTCCTTCGGCGATCTTGTGCGCGCGCTCATCGAGTGCCTTGGCAATGGGGGGCCACACGAAACTCATCGTGAACCACACCAGCACAAAGAACACCGTGAGCTGCGCAAAGAATGTTGCGTTGATACTCACAACAACACCTCTCTAGGTTAGGTGGAGAAAGGCGGGGTGATTACTTCAACACGAAGGGGTTGGCGAAGGCAAACATCATGGCGATACCCACGCCGATCAGGAAGGCGGCGTCGATCAGACCGGCCAACAGGAACATCTTGGTTTGCAGTTCGTTCATGAGTTCGGGCTGGCGAGCAGCCGACTCGAGGTACTTGCTACCCATGATGCCGATACCGATACAAGCACCGATGGCACCCAGACCGATGATCAGGCCAGCAGCCAAAGCGACAAAACCGAGAACTTGTTCCATTTAATGCTCCTAAGGATTGAGAGAAGTGAAGAAAAGAAAATCCGTGTCAACGCGACACATCAGTGGTGGTCATGGGCCTGACCCACATACACCAGGGTCAGCATCATGAAGATGAACGCCTGCAGGGCCACAATCAGAATGTGGAAGATGGCCCAACCAGTGCCCGCCAGCACGTGCCCCAGCCACAGAACAACGCCCGTGGCCGACCCAAAACCAACCGCACCCATGAGTGCGATCAACATGAACACCAGCTCGCCGGCGTACATATTTCCGAACAGCCGCATGCCGTGGGACACGGTCTTGGCGGTGAACTCGATCATCTGCATCGCAAAGTTCAGGATGCCCAGGATGAGCGCAAAGAGAGGGTTCTTGCTGGTACCGAAGGGGGCCGTCACCAGCTCATGCGCCCAGCCGCCCAGACCCTTGATCTTGACGTTGTAGTACAGGCACACCAACAGCACGCCCACCGACATGCCCAGGGTCATGGACAGGTCCGCCGTGGGGACGACGCGGAAATACTCGACCGAATGCCCCAGACCCGTCCATTCGAACACCTTGTGGAACAGGTCGATGGGCAGGAAGTCCATGGAGTTCATCAGAAACACCCAGACGAACACCGTCAGCGCCAGAGGCCCCACGAACTTGCGCGATTCGGCGTTGTGCACGATGCCCTTGGCCTGGGTATCCACCATTTCCAACAGAATCTCGACCGCCGCCTGCAGGCGCCCCGGAACCCCGGCAGTGACACTGCGCGCCACCCGCCACATCACAAACAAGCCCGCCAGACCCAACAGCACCGCCCAAAGCAGCGAATCGACATTGAGGACAGAAAAATCGATCACACCGGTTTGCGTGCCGGTTTTCCAGTGGGTGAGGTGGTGGCCAATGTATTCACCGGCGGTGGGTGCGTGTTGCGCTGCTGCTTCAGACATCCAGTTACTCGCGATTCTTGATTGCCGTTAGGCGTTTTCTCTTTGCACCGCCGCCTTGGGGCGATACCCCAAAGCCAGCCAGTACACCTTCATCGTCAACACCAAGCCGACCAGCATGGCCGGCCAACTCAAATCTTTCTGCAGGCGATGGGCCAGAAACATGACAGCCACCGCCGCCACGATCTTGGCGAACTCCCACAAAAAGAAGCTCACCACCGCCGAACCCGGGTTGGCGCGGGCAAAACGCCCGGTCACACCCCGCGCAAACAAAGCCGCCGGAAGCACCACTGCCGCAACACCCCACAAGCTGGACTGCACGACCGCGACGCTGGAGGTGAGCAGCCAGGCCACAACCGTGACCACCACCCCCACCACCACCTGGACCAGAACCACCCACCAGGGCGACAAAGCCGGCATCTGCTTGCGCAGTGCCTGCGCCTGCTCGGGCGTCAAAGGCGTGAAAACATCCTCATCGGGTCCCGAAACATGCGCCATTGTGGGTCACTCGGATTACGCTCAGGTTACGCAGCGCGTTTCTTGCACAGCCGACCATTATACGTAGAAACCCGGGGTTTCCAATAGAGGGCAGGCCAGGTCTTATAGAAGACTCGGCGGAACTGCAGCATTGGCGCCACACCACAGCGGTGCCCTGCACGCACCAGCACGGTGCGCACCACGGCACGCGGCACCCGCCTTCCCCCCAATGCGCGCCCATGGCGGGCGCACGCATCAGGCCGCCGTGGCCTGGCGCACCGCGTGCTCCCACTGCTGCATGAGTTCCTGGGCGCGCTCGCGCGCCATGGTGGGAAGAAAGCGGCGCTGTGCGCGCCACTGCTGCGCCAGCTCATCGGTGTCGCGGTACACCCCCACCCCCAGGCCTGCCAGGTAGGCCGCGCCCAGGGCGGTGGTTTCGGTCACCTCCGGGCGCACCACGGGGATGCCCAGCAGGTCGGCCTGGAACTGCATGAGCAGATCGTTGACGCAGGCGCCGCCGTCCACCCGCAGCTCGCTCACGGCCGCGCCGCCCGCACGCTCGACGTCGCGGCTCATGGCCTGCAACAGGGCTGCACTCTGGAAGGCAATGCTCTCCAACGCGGCACGGGCGATGTGGGCCACGGTGCTGCCGCGGGTCAGACCCGTGATGGCGCCGCGCGCCTGGGGTTTCCAGTAGGGTGCGCCCAGGCCCGTGAACGCGGGCACCACGATCACCCCGCCAGCGTCGGGAACACTTTGCGCCAGGGACTGGACCTCGTGGCTGCCTTTGATGGCGCCCAGGCCGTCGCGCAGCCACTGCACCACGGCGCCGCCCACGAATACGCTGCCCTCCAGGGCGAATTCGGGCGTGGCACTGGTTTGTGCTGCGCTGGTGGTGAGCAGTCCGTTGGCCGAGGTCTGAAAACGCTCGCCGGTGTGCATGAGCATGAAGCAGCCGGTGCCATAGGTGTTCTTGGCCATGCCCGCGCGAAAACAGGCCTGTCCGAACAGGGCGCTTTGCTGGTCGCCCGCCACACCGCCAATGGCGATGGGTGCGCCCAGGAACCCGGCATCGACGGCGCCGAAGTCCGCACTCGACGGCAGCACCCGGGGCATCAGCGCCGCCGGTATGCGCAGGGCCTGCAGCAGCTCGGCATCCCATTCGTTGCGGTGCACGTTGAAGAGCATGGTGCGCGCGGCATTGCTGACATCGGTGGCATGCATGGCGCCGCGCGTGAGGCACCAGATAAGCCAGCTGTCCACCGTGCCAAAGGCGAGTTCGCCGCGCTCGGCGCGCGCTCGCGCCTGGGGTACGTGGTCGAGCAGCCACTGCAGCTTGGTGCCCGAAAAGTAGGCGTCTACCACCAGGCCGGTTTTTTCGCGGATGGGCGCCTCCCAGCCCTGCTCGCGCAGTTGCGCGCAGATGGGCTCGGCACGGCGGTCCTGCCAGACGATGGCGTGGTGGATCGGCTGGCCGGTGGCGCGGTCCCACACCACCGTGGTTTCGCGCTGGTTGGTGATGCCCACGGCGCGGATCTGGCGCGCATCGATGCCGGCCTGGCGCACCGCGTCCTGCGCGGTGGCGAGCTGGCTGCGCCAGATCTCCAGGGGGTCATGCTCGACCCAGCCGGGCTGGGGGTAGTGTTGGGTCAGCTCGCGCTGCGCCATGGCCACCACATGCCCCTGGGCGTCAAAAACAATGGAGCGCGAGCTGGAAGTACCCTGGTCCAGGGAAAGCAGATAGGCCATACGGGAATCGAAAAAAACGTTAAGGGGATGTGCTCAGGGCCACCTCGTAGCGCACCTCGGCCTGCTCCAGCAGTTCGGCAAAGGGGGCAGGGGGCGCGGAGTCGGTGAACAGGCGGTCGATCTGCGACAGGTGCGCCACCTCCACCATGGCGGGGCGGTTGAACTTGCTGCAGTCGGCCGCCAACCAGGTTTCGCGCGCGTGCTGGATGATGGTCTGCGACACCTTGACCTCGCGGTAGTCGTAGTCGCGCAGGGTGCCGTCGGCCTCGATGCCGGAGATACCGATGACGGCGATGTCGACCTTGAACTGGCGGATGAAGTCCACCGCCGCCTCGCCCACGATGCCCTTGTCACGGGCACGCACCACGCCCCCGACCACGATCACCTCGCACCGGCTGTTGGCGCTGAGGATGGAGGCCACGTTGAGGTTGTTGGTGATGACCTGCAGGCCGCTGTGGTGCATGAGCGAACGCGCCACCGCCTCGGTGGTGGTGCCGATGTTCAGGATCAGGGAGCAATCATTCGGCACCGCGCGCGCCACGGCACGCGCAATGCGCGCCTTGCCCTCGGCATTGAGCGCCTCGCGCTGCTGGTGGGCGATGTTCTCGGTGGTGGAGCTGGGCACGCGCACGCCGCCATGAAAGCGCGCCAGCAGGCCTTCGTCGGCCATGCGCTGCACGTCACGGCGCACGGTCTGCAGGGTGACATCGAGTTCCTGGGCCAGTTCTTCCACTTTCACGGCGCCCTTGGCGCGCACCAGATGGAGCAGTTGGAGTTGTCGGGGATTGGGCGTCATGCGGGCAGGCGTTTCGAAAGTCGAACAACTATAAAACGAATCGAAACGAACAAAAATAGGGTTTACACTGATGCCAAAAGGAACAAAAGCGAACCAAAATGGTGGTTTGAAAGCTCTAATTATGTTGTTCAACTTCGCTACAAGGTATCGTAATGCAACTCACGCTTGAGGGCATCAGCAAGACTGTTGGCCCCGAGACCTGGCTGTACGACATGTCACTGGCGCCCACGCCCGGGGCCGTGACGGTGCTGCTGGGAGCCACGCAGGCAGGCAAGACCAGCCTGATGCGCATCATGGCCGGGCTGGATGCCCCGCAAACCGGGCTGGTACGGGTCGACGGCACCGACGTCACGGGCATGCCCGTGCGCGAACGCAATGTCGCCATGGTGTACCAGCAGTTCATCAATTACCCCTCGCTCAAGGTGCGCGACAACATCGCCTCGCCCCTGAAGCTGCGCCGCGAGTCCGGCATCGAAGAGCGCGTGCGCCAACTGGCGCAAAAGCTGCACATCGAGCAGTTTCTGGACCGTTTTCCGTCCGAGCTGTCGGGCGGCCAGCAGCAGCGCGTGGCCCTGGCGCGCGCGCTGGCCAAGAACGCGCCACTGATGCTGCTGGACGAACCCCTGGTGAACCTGGACTACAAGCTGCGCGAGGAGCTGCGCGAGGAACTCAGCGCCCTGTTCGCCAGCCAGGACTCGACCGTGATCTATGCCACCACCGAACCGGGCGAGGCCCTGCTGCTGGGCGGCTACACCGCGGTGATGGACGCGGGCGAACTGCTGCAGTACGGCCCCACGGCCGAGGTGTTTCACCAACCCCAGTCGCTGCGCGTGGCACGCGCCTTCAGCGACCCACCGATGAACCTGATTGCCGCCCAATGGCAGGCCGGGCAGGTGTGTGTGGGCAGCGGCACCGACATGGCCTTGCCGCTGCATCTGCCCGCCCCGGCCGCGTCCGCGCTGACGCTGGGCCTGCGCGCCAGTGCGCTGCATGAGCGCGCGGCGGACGGCGATCTGGCCGTGCACGGCCTGGTGGAGCTGGCCGAGATTTCGGGCTCCGACACCTATGTGCACCTGGACACGCCCCTGGGCGAACTGGTGGCCCAGCTCACCGGGGTGCATTTCTTTGAACTGGGCGCGGCCCTCACGCTGTATTTCCACCCCAGCCAGGCCTATGTCTTCGGCGCCGACGAAATGCTTTTGCTGGCGCCCCAACGCGGGCGGGGAGTCTGAACCATGGCACGCATCGAACTCGATCTGGCGCACGCCTACCGACCCAACCCCACGCAGGACAGCGACTACGCCCTGCTGCCGCTGAAGATGGCCTTTGACGATGGCGGCGCCTACGCGCTGCTGGGCCCCTCGGGCTGCGGCAAGACCACCATGCTCAACATCATGTCGGGCCTGCTGGTGCCGTCCCAGGGCACGGTGCTGTTCGACGGCAAGGACGTGACCCGCGCCACGCCGCAGCAACGCAACATCGCCCAGGTGTTCCAGTTCCCGGTGATCTACGACACCATGACGGTGGCGGAGAACCTGGCGTTTCCGCTGCGCAACCGGCGCCTGCCCGCCGAGCAGATCAAGAAGCGCGTGGGCGAGATTGCCGAGATGCTGGAGATGAGCGCGCAGCTCAACCAGCGCGCCTCGGGCCTGTCGGCCGACGCCAAGCAGAAGATTTCGCTCGGCCGCGGCCTGGTGCGCCCGGACGTGTCGGCGGTGCTGTTCGACGAGCCGCTGACCGTGATCGACCCGCACCTGAAGTGGCAGCTGCGGCGCAAGCTCAAGCAGATCCACCACGAACTCAAGCTGACGCTGATCTATGTGACGCACGACCAAGTGGAGGCGCTGACCTTTGCCGACCAGGTGGTGGTGATGACGCGTGGGCGCGCGGTGCAGGTGGGCACGGCCGCCGACCTGTTCGAGCGCCCGGGCCACACCTTTGTGGGCCACTTCATCGGCTCGCCGGGCATGAACTTTTTGCGCGGGCGCGCCGATGCCGAGGGCGTGCAGCTGGGAGGACTGCCCTTGCCCCTGCCGCCGGGACGGCGCCTGGGTGCGGGCGATGTCACGCTGGGCATACGCCCGGAATACCTGCGCCTGGCACGGGCCGGGCAGGATGGGGCGGTGCCGGTGCGGGTGACCCAGGTGCAGGACGTGGGCACCTACACGCTGCTGGGGGCACGCTTTGGCGAGCAGACCCTCAAGGCCCGGTTGCCGCTGGGCGCAGGCCTGGCCGTGGGCCAGGAGGTCTGGCTGCAGCTGATGGACGAGCACACCTGTTTTTACCGCGACGAAGTTCTGCTGCCGACAAGCGCAGCCCCGGCGCCTAAGGGCGATGGCGGCGCGCAGCGGCGCATGGAGGTTCCACAATGACTGCCACCAAACCCGTGAACCAGAAGGCCTGGTTCCTGATCCTGCCCGTATTTTTGTGCGTGGCGTTCTCCGCCATCCTGCCGTTAATGACGGTGGTGAATTATTCGGTGCAGGACATCATCTCGCCCGAGCGGCGCGTGTTCGTGGGCACCGAGTGGTTCGCCGCCATCATGCGCGACGAGGCCTTGCACGAGGCGCTGGTGCGCCAGATCGCCTACTCGCTGGCGGTGCTGGCGGTGGAGCTGCCGCTGGGCGTGCTGCTGGCGCTGGCCATGCCGGCGCAGGGCTGGAAGGCCTCGGCGGTGCTGGTGATCGTGTCGCTGTCGCTGCTGATCCCCTGGAACGTGGTGGGCACGATCTGGCAGATTTTCGGGCGCACCGACATCGGCCTGATGGGCGCGGCGCTGCAGGACCTGGGCATTGACTACAGCTACACCGGCAACGCCACGCATGCCTGGCTGACCGTGCTGCTGATGGACGTGTGGCACTGGACACCGCTGGTGGCGCTGCTGGGTTATGCGGGCCTGCGCTCGATCCCTGACGCCTACTACCAGGCTGCCGCCATTGACGGCGCCAGCAAGTTCGACGTGTTCCGCTACGTGCAGCTGCCCAAGATGCGCGGCGTGCTCATGATCGGCGTGCTGCTGCGCTTCATGGACAGCTTCATGATCTACACCGAGCCCTTTGTGCTCACCGGCGGCGGCCCCGGCAATGCCACCACCTTCCTGTCGCAGTTCCTGACGCAAAAGGCCGTGGGCCAGTTCGACCTGGGTCCGGCGGCGGCCTTCTCGCTCATCTATTTCCTGATCATCCTGCTGCTGTGCTTCATCCTCTACAACTGGATGCAGACCATGGGCACGCAGGACAAAGAGGGTCCCCATGAATAAGCCCAAGTTCCAAAAGCGCACCCTGTTCCTGTGGTGCTACCTGCTGTTCGCGCTGCTGCCGGTGTACTGGATGGTGAACATGTCGTTCAAGACCAACCAGGAAATCCTCTCCAGCTTTTCGCTGCTGCCCCAGGCTTTCACCTGGGACAACTACAAGACCATCCTGACCGATCCGGCCTGGTACTCGGGCTATATCAACAGCCTGATCTATGTGGCGCTGAACACCGTGATCGCCATCACGGTGGCGCTGCCAGCGGCCTATGCGTTCTCGCGCTACAGCTTTCTGGGCGACAAGCATGTGTTCTTCTGGCTGCTGACCAACCGCATGACGCCCGTCGCGGTGTTTCTGCTGCCCTACTTCCAGCTCTACACCTCGGTCGGGCTGATGGACACGCACATCGCGGTGGCGCTGGCGCACCTGGTGTTCAACGTGCCGCTGGCGGTGTGGATTCTGGAGGGCTTCATGAGCGGCATCCCGCGTGAGATCGACGAGACCGCCTACATCGACGGCTACAGCTTCCCGGGCTTCTTCTTCAAGATTTTCCTGCCCTTGATCAAGGCCGGGGTCGGGGTGGCGGCGTTCTTCTGCTTCATGTTCAGCTGGGTGGAGCTGCTGATGGCGCGCACGCTGACGAGCGTGAACGCCAAGCCCATCGTGGCGACCATGACGCGCACGGTGTCGGCCTCGGGCATGGACTGGGCCACGCTGGCCGCTGCCGGGGTGCTGACCATCGTGCCGGGGGCGATCGTGATCTGGTTTGTGCGCAACTACATCGCGAAGGGTTTCGCGATGGGCCGTGTTTGAAAGGAATCCCATCATGCTGAGCTGGATGGCCTGGACCACCCCGGTGGCCGTGTTCTTCACCTGCATCGTGCTCATGCTCATTGGCATGACGGTGTGGGAGATCCGTTCCCCCACCACCGAGCGCAAGGGCTTTCTGCCGCTGCGCACCACGCGGGGCGACCGCCTCTTCATCGGCCTGCTCACGGCGGCCTACATCAACCTGGGCTTTGTGGGCTTGAGCGCGCGCCTGATGGAGTGGCTGGCGCTGCAGGCCGAGCCCTCGGTGTGGTGGAGCTTCGGCGCCTCCATGGCGGTGCTGGTGCTGGTGATGCGCAAGGGCTGAACGCGCCGCCGCCTGATTCCTGTTTTTTCCAAGGACCGGCCTGTTTCCCCTGGGGCCGCAGCCTTCCCTTTGTCCACAGGGGCAAAAACCTGAGGAGTGAGACGATGAAACTGAGGTATTCCGTGTTCGCCGTGGCCATGGCCTGCGCCGCCGCCAGCCAGGGCTGGGCCGATGAAGCCGCCGCCAAGAAGTGGATCGACAGCGAGTTCCAGCCTTCCACGCTGAGCAAGGCCCAGCAGACGACCGAGCTGAAGTGGTTCATCGACGCTGCCGCCAAGCTCAAGGCCAAGGGCGTGACCGAGGTGTCGGTGGTGTCCGAGACCATCACCACGCACGAGTACGAATCGAAAGTGCTGGCCAAGGCCTTCGAGGAGATCACTGGCATCAAGGTCAAGCACGACCTGATCCAGGAGGGTGACGTGGTCGAGAAGCTGCAGACCTCGATGCAGTCGGGCAAGTCGATCTATGACGGCTGGATCACCGACTCCGACCTGATCGGCACCCACTACCGCTATGGCAAGGTGCTGAACCTGACCGACTACATGGCTGGCGCGGGCAAGGAATGGACCAACCCGGGCCTGGACATCAAGGATTTCATCGGCACCAGCTTCACCACGGCGCCGGACGGCAAGCTCTACCAGTTGCCCGACCAGCAGTTTGCCAACCTGTACTGGTTCCGCGCCGACCTGTTCGAGCGCAAGGAGCTGAAGGACAAGTTCAAGGCCAAGTACGGCTACGAGCTGGGCGTGCCCTTGAACTGGTCGGCCTATGAGGACATTGCCGAGTTCTTCACCAACGACGTGAAGAACATCGACGGCAAGCCGATCTACGGCCACATGGACTACGGCAAGAAGGACCCGTCGCTGGGCTGGCGCTTCACGGACGCCTGGCTGTCCATGGCCGGTACCGCCGACGCGGGCATCCCCAACGGCAAGCCGGTGGACGAGTGGGGCATCCGTGCCTCGGCCGACGGCTGCAACCCGCAGGGCGCCTCGGTGGCCCGCGGCGGTGCGACGAACTCGCCCGCTGCCGTGTACGGCCTGACCAAGTACGTGGACTGGATGAAGAAGTACGCGCCCAAGGAAGCCATCGGCATGACCTTCGGCGAGGCCGGCCCGGTGCCCGCACAAGGCCAGATCGCGCAGCAGATCTTCTGGTACACGGCTTTCACCGCCGACATGGTCAAGCCGGGCCTGCCGGTGGTCAATGCCGACGGCACGCCCAAGTGGCGCATGGCCCCCGGCCCGAACGGCCCGTACTGGAAGAACGGCATGCAAAACGGCTACCAGGACGTGGGCAGCTGGACCTTCTTCAAGGACCACGACGCCAACAAGGTGGCCGCCGCCTGGCTCTACGCCCAGTTCGTGACCGCCAAGACCACCTCGCTGAAGAAGACCACGGTGGGCCTGACCCCGATCCGCGAGAGCGACATCCGCTCCAACGCCATGACGGCGATGGCGCCCAAGCTCGGCGGCCTGGTGGAGTTCTACCGCAGCCCGGCGCGTGTGGCCTGGACCCCCACCGGCACCAACGTGCCCGACTACCCCAAGCTGGCGCAGCTGTGGTGGAAGAACGTGGCCGTGGCAGTGACGGGCGAGAAGACCCCGCAGCAGGCCATGGACAACCTGGCCAACGAGATGGACGACGTGCTGGCACGCCTGGAGCGTTCGGGCATGGCGGTGTGCGCACCCAAGCTCAACCCCAAGTCCGACGCCTCCAAGTGGCTCAGCGACAAGGGCGCACCGTGGGCCAAGCTGTCCAACGAGAAGCCCAAGGGTGAAACCATCGCCTACAACACGCTGCTCAATGCGTGGAAGAACGGCAAGACGCGCTGAGCCGCGCGCCCTGACCGACCGCAGGCCCCTGGCCTGACGCAGTCCCGCCGCTGCCCTGCGGCGGTGGCGGGACTGCCCTTTTTGCCCCGACCTTACTGCCACGCTGATTTATGCAAGCCCTGAGCACCCGCCGCGACAACCTGTTGGCCGCACTGGCCCAGAACACCCACTACGACATTGCCATCGTCGGTGGCGGCGCTACCGGACTGGGGGTGGCGCTGGATGCGGCCACACGCGGCTTCAAGGTGGTGCTGGTGGAGTCGCACGACTTTGCCAAGGGCACCTCGTCACGCGCCACCAAGCTGGTGCACGGCGGCGTGCGCTACCTGGCGCAAGGCAATATTTCGCTGGTGCGCGAGGCGCTGCAGGAGCGGACCACGCTCTTGCACAACGCGCCCTATCTGGCGCAGCCGCTGGCCTTTGTGATGCCGTCCTACCAGTGGTGGGAGACGCCTTTTTACGGCATCGGGTTGAAGATGTACGACGCCCTGGCCGGCAAGGCCGGCCTGGGCAAGACCGAATTCCTGAACCGCCAGCGCACGCTGGAACTGCTGCCCTGCGCGCAGGGGCAGGGCCTGCAAGGCGGCGTGAAATACTGGGACGGCCAGTTCAACGACGCGCGCCTGGCGCTGGCGCTGGGGCGCACCGCCGCGGCCAAGGGCGCTTTGCTGGTGAACTACTGCCGCGCCACCGGCCTGCGCTACCACGAGGGCAAGGTGGCGGGCCTGCACTGCGAGGACACGCTGGGCGGCCAGCGCTTCGAGGTGCGGGCACGCTGCGTCATCAACGCCGCCGGGGTCTGGGTGGACGCAATGCGCCAGATGGACGGCGACGCCCCCGAGTCGGCGCACAAGCGGGTGACGCGGCCCATGGTGGCGCCCAGCCAGGGCGTGCACCTGGTGGTGGAGCGCGATTTCCTGGGCGGCGACACCGCCCTGATGGTGCCCAAGACCGCCGACGGGCGGGTGCTGTTTGCCGTGCCCTGGCTGGGCAAGCTGATCCTGGGCACCACCGACACGCCGCGCAATGACCTGGACCGCGAACCCCAGCCCTTCCACGAAGAGGTGGAGTTCATCCTGAACGAGTCGGCGCGCTACCTGCGCCGCGCGCCCACGCGCGCCGACGTGAAAAGCGTGTGGGTGGGCCTGCGCCCGCTGGTCAAGCCGCAGGACGACGACGGCGAAAGCACCAAGGGCATCAGCCGCGAGCACACCGTGCTGGTCAGCCGCAGCGGGCTGGTGACGGTGACCGGGGGCAAGTGGACCACCTACCGCGCCATGGCCGAGGACGTGCTGGCCAAGTGCATGGACAAAGGCCTGGTGGCGCTGCGCGCCGCCGGGGCCACGGCGCACCTGCGCCTGGTGGGGGCGGACGCCATCGGCACCCCGGTGCACTCGATTGCCGATGCGCCGGGCCTGCACTCCTATGGCAACGAGCAGGCCGCGGTGCTGGCCCTGCCGGGCGCCGAGCGCCTGCTGTGCGAGGGCCTGAGCGAGGCCATGGTGCGTTTTGCCGCGCGCCATGAATACGCCATGACGGTGGAAGACGTGCTGGCGCGGCGCTCGCGGCTGCTGTTTCTGGACGCCGCGCTGGCCGCTCGGCTGGCCCCGGCAGTGGGCGCCATCTTGCAGGAAGAGACCGGGCAGGACCCGCAGGTGGCCGCTTTTGAGGCGCTGGCCCAGCGCTACCTGCAACTGCCCTGAGCGGCCCATGCCCCATCCTCCGCCCTGGCCCGGCCCATGCACGCCAGCGCCCCTGCCAGGGGGCGGTGCTGCCAGGTGCGTCTTTCCGGGCCTTTGCGGCTGACTTTTTTCGGGAGACCCTCGATGCGCATTTCCACCCGCCTGCTTGCTTTGGGATCCGCCCTGACCTGCCTGCTCCTGCTGGTGGGGGGCCTGGGGCTGTTCGGCATCAGCGCCAGCAACGACGCGCTGCGCGAGGTGTACGAGGAGCGCACGGTGCCCGCCAGCCAGATCGGCAGTCTGGGCGCGCTGGTGGTGGAGAACCAGCTGGTGCTCTCCACCGCCTTGATAACGCCCACGCCGGAGCTGATCGAGCGCAGCACGCACAGCGTGCAGGCCAACCTGGCGCGCATCGACGAACTCTGGCGCGCCTACCGCTCCCACCCCCTGGCGGGCGACGAGGCGCAGCTGGCCGAGCGCGTCGGCGCCGACCGCCAGCGCTTCGAGGCCGCCCTGCAGCCGGCCCTGGCGGCATTGCGCGCCAACGACATCATCGAGGGGCAGAACATCCTCACGCACCAGCTTGCGGCGCTGTACCAGCCCCTCAAGCAGGGGCTGGACGCGCTGTCGCAGGCGCAGGTGCGGGGCGCGCAGCAGGCCTATGACGGCGCGCGCAGCCGCTACGGCGTGATCCGCGCGCTGTCCATCGGCGCCACGGTGCTGGGGCTGCTGGCGCTGGTGCTGGTGGGCGCGGCCCAGGTCCGCACCCTGACGCGCCAGCTCGGGGCGGAACCTTCCGAGGCCGCCGCGGTGGCACACCATGTGGGGGCGGGCGACCTCTCGCAAGCCATTGCCGCGCGCGCGGGCGACCACAGCAGCCTGATGGCGCAACTGCGCGCGATGCAGTTGCGCCTGCTGGACGTGGTGGGGCACGTGCGCCAGGGCGCAGACGGCGTGGCCACCGCGAGCGCCGAAATCGCCCAGGGCAACCAGGACCTGTCGGCGCGCACCGAGGCCCAGGCCAGCGCGTTGCAGCAGACCAGCGCCTCCATGCGCACCCTGGGCCAGACCGTGCACGACAACGCCCAGCACGCCGCCCAGGCCAGCACCCTGGCGCAGCAGGCCGCGCAGGTGGCGCAGCAGGGCGGCGCGGTGGTGGACCAGGTGGTGGAGACGATGCGCGGCATCCACGGGTCGAGCCGGCGCATTGCCGACATCATTGGCGTGATCGATGGCATTGCCTTCCAGACCAATATCCTGGCCCTGAACGCCGCCGTGGAGGCGGCGCGCGCGGGCGAGCAGGGGCGTGGCTTTGCCGTGGTGGCGTCGGAAGTGCGCTCGCTGGCGCAGCGCAGCGCCGAGGCGGCGCGCGAGATCAAGAGCCTGATCACCGCCAGCGTGGAGCAGGTGGAGCACGGCAGCACCCTGGTGGACCAGGCGGGCAGCACCATGCAGGCGGTGGTGCAGTCGATCGAGCGCGTGAGCGCCATCGTGCGCGACATCAGCAGCGCCAGCAGTGCGCAGGCGCAGGGCATTGCACAGGTGAGCGAGGCGGTGGCGCACATGGACCACAGCACGCAGCAAAATGCCGCGCTGGTGGAGGAAATGGCCGCCGCCGCCAACAGCCTGCAGACCCAGGCGCAGGAGCTGGTGCAGACCGTGGCGGTGTTCAAGCTGCCCGGCGCCGCCGCCGGGCCCGCCGCCCCGGCGCAGAGCCCCTGGCTGGCGCTGGAACAGGGCGCGCAGCGATAATACGGGGCACACGCGCCAGCGCCGCCGCCCCCCGGCCCGGGCCATCGCAAGCCCGGCAAGCACTTTTGGTTGCTACTATTTTTGTAGCAAACTTTCCATATTTCACGCGGGCTGGGTGCGTATTTTTCTCCCAATCCCGATGAGCTCTTCCGATTCCCCCTCTCCGTCCGCTGGCGCCGCGCGCAAGGACTCGCTGATCGAGTACCCCTCGCTGTTTCCGATCAAGGTCATGGGCGAGCGCGCCGACGGCCTGGTGCACGCCATCACCTGCATCGCCAAGGAGTTCGATCCCGGCTTTGACGCCTCCACCATCGAGCTGCGCGAGAGCAGCGGCGGCAAGTACCTGGGCGTGACCATCACCATCACCGCGACCAGCCGCGAGCAGCTCGACGAGCTTTACCGCACGCTCTCGACCCACCCGATGGTGAAGGTGGTGCTGTGATGACCGAACGGATCGATCTGACGGGTCTGGCCCAATGGGCCCAGGCCCAGGATGGCCGTTCCCTGCCCCCCACCGCCCTGAGCGAGGCCGAGTGCGCTGAGCTGTTTGAGCTCTTTGACGCCCCGGGCCTGGCGCGCGGCGCCATGTCGGCGGAAATGGCCGACGGTTATCTCACCGCCTGCGCCGTCGGCCCGGTGGCGCTGCCCGTGGCGCAGTGGCTCGGCGCCATCTTTGGCCAGGCGCAGTGGCCACTGTGCAGCGATGCCGCGCAGCAAGAGCGCCTGCTGCAACTGTTGCTGCGCCGCTTCCGCCACGTACAGGCGGCCACCGCCACCACGCCCACCAGCGCCGACCCTGACCAGTTGTTCTTGCCCCTGCAGGCGGCGGTGGACGAGGCCCGGCGCATCAGCCCCTACCGCTGCAACGCCCAGGGCGTGCGCGAGGGCGACTGGGAGCTGAAAGACTGGGCCGAAGGCTTTCGCCGCGCCATGCTCCAGGGCGGGCACTGGCAGCCCATGCTGGGCAACAAGGACGCCTGGCCGCTGATCTCGCCCATCGTGCTGTTCCAGTCCGGCTACAACCCCGACAAGCCCAACCTGCAGATCGACCAGCGCCCCGAAATGCTGTCGGTGCTGGTGCGCTGCATCTACGAGATGCGCCAGTGGTGGCAGGCGCACGCGCTGGCGCAGGGCCGCGCAACCGCAGTCGGTGCAGGCGCGGGTGCGGTGCCCCATAACCCAGCCGCTTCGGCACCGTCTGCCATGGGCGCCCCCTACACCGTGCGCAACACCCCCAAAGTGGGCCGCAACGAGCCCTGCCCCTGCGGCAGCGGGCAGAAGTACAAGAAGTGCTGCGGGGCGGTGTAAGTGCCCATCTTGCTCAAACCCCTGGGCCGCGCTGTTCCCTACGAGCCCACCTATGCCGCCATGCAGGCCTTCACCGCCGCGCGCAGCGCGCGTGGTGCCGCGCCGGTGCAGGACGAACTGTGGGTGTGCGAGCACCTGCCGGTGTTCACCCAGGGGCTGGCGGGCAAGCCGGAGCACATCTTTGTGCCCGGCGACATTCCGGTGGTGCAGACCAACCGGGGCGGGCAGGTCACCTACCACGGCCCCGGACAGGTGGTGGCCTACCCGCTCATCGACCTGGGGGCCGCAGGCTATTTCGTCAAGGAATATGTCTACCGCATCGAAGAGGCGGTGATCAAGACGCTGGCGCACTTCGGCGTCACCGGCCACCGCGTGGGCGGCGCACCGGGCATCTATGTGCGCTTGGACGACCCCTTCAGCCACGCGGCGCTGGCGCAGCACCCCATGAAAAAGCTGCCCGGCAGCCCCGCGCCCGAGCCCGACTTCACCGGCCTGGGCAAGATCGCCGCGCTGGGCCTGAAGGTGAGCCGCAACTGCACCTACCACGGCGTGGCGCTGAACGTGGCCATGGACCTGGAACCCTACCTGCGCATCAACCCCTGCGGCTACCAGGGTCTGCGCACGGTCGACCTTTCTACAATCGGCGTGTCGGTGGACTGGCAAGACGCCGCCGACCTTCTGGGCCACAAGCTCGCCACCTACCTCGCCCCCTGAACCCGCGGCGCACACCATGATCACACCGTCCGAACAGACCATCCGCGAGGCGCAAAGCGCCACCGACTACGACGCCACCCTGAAGCAAAAAGCGCACGCCAAGCTGGCACGCATCCCTGTGAAGGTGGAGCAGGGCGAAGTGTTGAAGAAGCCTGACTGGATCCGCGTCAAGGCCGGCAGCCCCACCACGCGCTTCTACGAAATCAAAGACATCCTGCGCGAGGCCAAGCTGGCCACGGTGTGCGAAGAAGCCAGTTGCCCCAACATCGGCGAGTGCTTCGGCCACGGCACCGCCACCTTCATGATCATGGGCGACAAGTGCACGCGGCGCTGCCCCTTTTGCGACGTGGGCCATGGCCGGCCCGACCCGCTGGACGCGGGCGAGCCGCTCAAGCTGGCACAGACCGTGGCGCGCATGAAGCTCAAATACGTGGTCATCACCAGCGTGGACCGCGACGACCTGCGCGACGGCGGCGCCCAGCACTTTGCCGACTGCATCACCCAGATCCGCACCCACTCGCCCGGCACCCAGATTGAGGTGCTGGTGCCCGACTTCCGTGGCCGCGACGACAAGGCGCTGGCCATTTTGCAAGCCGCGCCCCCCGACGTGTTCAACCACAACCTGGAAACCGCACCGCGCCTGTACAAGCAGGCGCGCCCGGGCAGCGACTACCAGTTTTCGCTGAGCCTGCTGAAAAAATTCAAGGCCCAGCACCCCGGCGTGCCGACCAAGAGCGGCATCATGGTGGGCCTGGGCGAGACCGACGAAGAGGTGCTGCAGGTGCTGCGCGACATGCGCGCGCACGATATCGACATGCTCACCATCGGCCAGTACCTGGCGCCCAGCAACGCCCACCTGCCGGTCAAGCGCTACGTGCACCCCGACACCTTCAAGCAGTTCGAAGCCGAGGCCTACGCCATGGGCTTCAAACACGCCGCCGTGGGCGCCATGGTGCGCAGCAGCTACCACGCGGACCAGCAGGCCAAGGGGGCGGTGGACGGCCCCCAATAGGGGCAACGAAGCCAAAACACAGCGCACCCCGAGCCCCACTACCTGCCAGCGATCAGCTTTCCTGGCGCCCCTGCATCCCCCGCACCAGCTCGCGCGCCTCGTCCCCCTCGGGAATCGGTTTGCCGCTGTCGCGCCACTGCACCGCGGCCTTGAAGCCCTGCTCCTGGGCATAGCGGCGAAACCACAGGCCTTCGGGGTTGTGGCGGGTGATGCCGTCGAACAGGGTGGCCAGGGCCTGGGTCTGCTCCAGGCCCATGGTCTGCAGCACCTGGTTGACCACCATCTTGTGCATCGCCAAGTGGCCACGCGGCACCCCGGCGATGCGCTGGGCCAGGGCCAGGGTGCGTGCGGCCAGCTCGGGCGCGGGCACGGCCAGGGTCGCCAGGCCCCAGTCGGCGGCGGTGCGGCCGTCGATCACGTCGCCGGTGAACATGAGCTGCTTGGCGCGCATGGGGCCCAGGCGGTAGGTCCACATGGCGGTGGTGGGGCAGCCCCACACGCGCGTGGGCATGTAGCCGATGCGCGCGTCTTCGGCCATGACCAGCAGGTCGCAGCACAGGGCGATGTCGCTGCCCCCGGCCACGGCGGCGCCGTGCACCTGGGCGATGGTGGGCTTGGAGCAGCGCCACAGGCTCATGAAGTCTTCGGTGTTGCGCTTCATGTAGGCGTAGTCGACCATCGGGTCCCAGGGCGTCTTTTCCTGCTGGCAGGGGTGCTCGATGTGCTGCTGCGCGGTGTCGGCCAGGTCGTAGCCGCCGCAAAAGCCCTTGCCCGCGCCTTCGACAACGATCACATGCACCTCGTCATTGGCCTGCGCCCACTCCACGGCGGCGCGGATCTCGCGCGGCATGGCGTCGGTGATGGCGTTGAAGCGCTCGGGGCGGTTGAGCAGCAGGCGCGCCACGCGCGGCTGCTGGGGGTCTTGCGTGATCTGCAGGGTGCTGAATGCGGGCATGTGGGGCTCCTGTCGGCGGGATGAAGCGCCCCATGCTGGTGCGCAAGCCGCGCCAACGCCAGCACCTTGGCGACAGCCTTGGTGCGAGCGGCCCGCTCGGCAGGGGCTACAGCGCCAGGGCCACCAGCCCCAGCACAGCGGGCACGGTCTGCACGAACAGGATGCGCCGCCCCACCGTGGCCGCGCCCCAGACCCCCGCCACCGCCACACAGCCCAAGCCGTAGTAGGCGAATGCGCGCGCCATGGCTGCATCGGGCAGCAGCAGGCCCAGCAACAATGCCGCGACCAGAAAACCGTTGTAGCAGCCTTGGTTGGACATGGCCGCAGCCATGGTCTGGGCCTGCTGCTCGCTCAGGCCAAACACCCTGCGTCCGCGCGTGGAGAACCACACCGTCTCCAGCAGCACGATGTACACGTGCAGCAGCATGACGGCGGCAATGAATATGGGGGCCAGGGGTTGCATGGGGGATGCCTTTGGGTCGGGGGAATGGCCTGCGGCCCAGGGCGGGCAGCCGGTGCGGCGGTTCACGGTGGTGAGTCACGAGAGATAGAATACATAATTACGTTATGTTTTATGTCCGCCATGCCCAAAGACCCTGCAGAGCACCCTGGAACCGATGGCCGCCTGGCCAAAGCCGAGGCCACGCAGGCCGCGCTGCGCAGCGCCGGGCGGGCCTTGTTTGGGGAACTGGGGTTTGACGCCACGCCGCTGTGCGCGCTGTGCGCCCGCGCGGGCGTGACCACCGGGGCGCTGTACCACCACTTTGGCGACAAGAAGGGCCTGTTCGCCGCCGTGGCCGAGGAACTGGATGCGCAGGCGGTGGCGCTGGTGGGGCAGGCCCAGCAGCGGGCGCTGGCGCAGGGTCTGGACGCCTGGCAGGCGTTTTTGGCCGCGCTGGATGCCTTTGTGCTCGCCGCCCAAGACCCGGCGGTGCGCCGCATCGCCCTGGTGGATGCCCCGGCCGTGCTGGGCACGCAGGCCTGGCTGGCGATCCGCGAGCGCCAGGGCCTGGGCGCCTTGCAGCGCAGCTTGCAGGCGCTGCAGGCGCACGGCGTGCTGACCCCCGGCGACGTGGGCCTGCGCGCACGCCTGGTGCTGGGCCTGCTGTACAGCACGGTCGAGGCCCTGGCCCACGACCCGCGCCCGGCGCCCGTGGCGCTGGCGGACGCGCGCACGCTGCTGCACACGCTGCTGGCGGGCTTGCGCACCCGCTGACAGCCCCCCACCCCGTCAGGTCAGGTCAGGTCAGGTCAGGTCAGGTCAGCAGGTCAGCAGGTCAGCAGGTCAGCAGGTCAGCATACGCCAGTTTGACAACCAGTTTCCATATACGTAAACTAGTTGTCAAATACCGGATTGCCATGAACCCATCTGCCCTGCCCCCCATGTCCCCGCCCGCCACCGCACTCACGGAGTTGATGCTGGCGGTGTTCCGCTGCAATGGCCGCCTGCTGGAGCAGGGCGACGCCCTGGTCGCGCCCATCGGGCTGACCAGCGCACGCTGGCAGGTGCTGGGCGCAGTGGCGCTGGCGGGCCAGGCCCTGAGCGCGCCCCAGGTGGCCCAGGCCATGGGCATGAGCCGCCAGGGCGCACTCAAGCAGTTGGGCACGCTGCTGGCCAGCGGCCACGTGGCGCGCCAGCCCAACCCGCGCCACAGCCTCTCGCCGCTGTACGCGCTCACGCCCCTGGGCGAGCAGGCTTACCAGCAGGCCATGGGCCGCCATGCCCACTGGGCCGAGGCCCTGGTCCAGGGGCTGGACGCCGCGGCCCTGCCCAGCGCACTCGCCACGCTCAACGCCCTGGTGCGCCAGCTCACCCCCGCCCCCACAGAAAGGACCTCGCCATGAACACCATCACCCGCCAGCCGCAGCAAGACCCCCCTTTGCCCCGCAGCCTGGCCCGCCCCGGGGGCCAGGGCGAACGCTCTGCGCTGCCCCGGCGGGCCCATGCCGTGGCGGGCACCCTGGCGATGGCGCTGGTGGCCAGCTTCTGGAGCGGCACCGTGCTGGTGGAGGTCTGGGGCAGCCCGGCCCAGGTGGCGTGGCTCAAGCAGGCGATTCTCTACGCGCTGCTGGTGCTGGTGCCATGCATGGCGGCCACGGGGGCCTCGGGCATGTTTCTGGCGCGGCATTGGCGCCACCGCACCGTGGCGCTGAAGCGCCGGCGCATGGCGCTGGTCGGCGCCAACGGCCTGCTGTGCATGCTGCCGCTGGCCTGGGTGCTGGCCGAGCGCAGCGCCCAAGGCCTGCTCGATGGCCCCTTCTATGCCCTGCAGGCCGCCGAGCTGCTGGCAGGCGCGGTGCAATTGGCGCTGCTGGGGCTGAACTGGCGCGACGGCTACCGGCTGCGCCGGCCGGTCTTCACCGCGCCGTAGCGGCGCCCACAAACAGCCGCTCCTGCAAAAACGCGACAAAGGCGGCGGTCTTGTGCGCCAGCCAGGGGCGTGCCGGGTAGACCGCATGGATGGGCTGGCCTGGGCGCAGCCGGTAGCCGGTGAGCAGCTCGGCCAGCAATCCCGCCTCCAGCTCCTGTGCCACCAGCCAGCGGTCCAGTATGGCCACACCGCCGCCTGCGCACACCGCAGCGGCCAGGGCCATGCCGTCGTTGATCTGCAGGCGGCTGGGCACCTGCAGCACGGTGCTCTGGCCCTCGTGCTGGAAGCTCCAGGTGTCAAACACCCGCGCGCCGGTGCGGTACACCAGGCAGTCGTGCTGCAGCAGGTCGTGGGGCTGCTGCGGCTCGCCCGCGCGCGCCAGGTAGGCGGGGGCGGCCACCAGCACGCGCGGGTTGTGCGCCAGGGGCCGCGCCACCAGGGTGGAGTCTTCCAGGTGCGCCACGCGGATGGCGACGTCGATGCCCTCGGCAATCAGGTCCACCATGCGGTCGTCCACGCTCAGGTCGATGGCCACCTGCGGGTAGCGCCGGGTGAACTCCACCACCAACGGCACCAGGTAGCGCTGGCCCAGGGGGCGCGGGCAGGTCACGCGCAAGCGGCCCTTGACCTCCTGCTGGGTCTGGGCGGCCAGGGCGGCAATGTTGTCCAACGCCCGTGCCATGTGCTGGGCCTGCTCGAACACCTGCTCGCCCACTTCGGTCAGCGCCAGGCGCCGGGTGGAGCGCTGCACCAGGCGCGTGCCCAGCTCGGCTTCGAGCCGCGCCAGTTGGCGCGACAGGACCGACTTGGCGCAGCCCAGGGCCAGCGCGGCCTTGCTGATGGAGCCGTGCTGCACGATGGCGCAGAACTGCGCCAGACGCTGGGGGTGGGGGGTGTTGCCAGACATTGTTGCCTCCTGGGCAACGATTTTATGCATTTACAGCGCCTATGCAGGCAACGACGGCGTTTTTACACTGCCCCAGCACGCACGCCAGCCCCACACACCCCCGGCACCGCCCCCGTTGGCAAGCCTGCGGCAGGCGCGGCGTGCCCCCTTCATCAACACCGCCAAGGACACCCCATGAGCCACCCCATCAACCACCAATTCCGCCTCGCCGCCCGCCCCGTGGGCGCGGTCAAGGACAGCGACTGGAGCCGCACGCAAGAGGGCGTGCGCGAACCCGCCGAGGGCGAGGTGCTGGTGCAGACGCAGTACCTGTCGCTGGACCCGGCCATGCGCGGCTGGATGAACGACGCCAAGAGCTACATCCCGCCCGTGGGCGTGGGCGAGGTGATGCGCGCCCTGGGCGTAGGCCGGGTGCTGGCCTCGCGCAGCCCGCGCTGGAGCGTGGGTGACACCGTCACGGGCCTGCTGGGCGTGCAGGAATACGCCACCGTGGACGCCAAGGGCCTGACCAAGGTGGACCCCAAGCTGGCACCGCTGCCGGTTTATCTGAGCACCCTGGGCATGCCGGGCCTGACGGCCTATTTCGGCCTGCTGGAGGTGGGCAAGCCGCAACCGGGCGACACCGTGGTGGTGTCGGGCGCGGCAGGTGCCGTGGGCTCGGTGGTGGGCCAGGTGGCCAAAATCAAGGGCTGCCGCGTGGTGGGCATCGCCGGGGGTGCGGACAAATGCCGCTACCTGGTGGAAGAGCTGGGTTTTGATGCCGCCATCGACTACAAGGCCGAGAACGTGGCCGAGGCGCTGAAAAAGCATTGCCCGCAGGGGGTGAACGTGTACTTTGACAACGTGGGTGGCGACATTCTGGACGCGGTGCTGACGCGCATTGCCCGGGGCGCACGCATCGTGGTGTGCGGCGCGATCTCGCAATACAACAACGCCGCGCCGGTCAAGGGGCCGTCGAACTACCTGGCGCTGCTGGTGCAGCGCGCCTCCATGACCGGCATGGTGGTGTCGGACTACTACGACCGCGCCCAGGAAGCCGCCATGGTCATGGGCGGCTGGATCGCCTCGGGCAAGCTCAAGACGCGCGAAGACATCGTGCAGGGCCTGGACCAGTTCCCGCGCGCCTTCGACATGCTCTTTAGCGGCGCCAACCACGGCAAGCTGGTGCTGCGGGTGGCGCAGGACTGAGGCGGCGCCTGTTGCGGCAGCGGGTGCGGCTGTCGTTGTCTGGGCACACGGCTGTCCCGTTCATGCCGCGGCAGGCGCTGCCCGGTTCAGGCTCCACTGCGGCGGTCGGCGCTGTGCGCCGACTGCGCCGTGGCACAGGCCCGGGGGCCAGCGCGGTCGAACTCACTTCTCGCCCTGCGGGCGCTGCGTTCGGACATCGCCCGCGAGTCAGACCACGAAGCGCGCTGGCGCGCGCCTGGCCCCCGGACCTCTGCCACGGCCACCGCAGAAGTCGCCCGAGCCGGGCAGCGCCTGCCACGGCAAAGCGAAGGGGGTGGTACACGCGCCCTTTTTTCTACGTGCACACCACCACCGCCATTTCCCGGCGAATGGGGAACTTTGTGGGCAAGCCACCAACGCCCCCGCGGGAATTCTTGCCGACGCACCACCAACGCCCCACCTGGATACATGGGAGTTCTCTTGTCGGTGCACCACCAGCACCACACCCAGCTGCGCGGAAGTTCTTGTAGGAGTACCACCACCGCACCTTCCAAGGCGGGTGCGCTGCCGAAGCGCAGCGCTGGGCCTTGTGGGGGCGCCGAGGCGCGCAGAGCCAGGCGGGTGGGCGCGCGCAGCGCGCCTTCGTCATCTGACTTGCCGCACATGTTTGAGCGGCGAGAGCGCAGCGAACAGAGCGAGTTTGTGCGGCACCCGCCTGGCGCGAGCACCGCAGGGAAGACGCCGCGCAGCGGTGGCCGCCCCCACCGGCCCAGCGCTGCGCTTCGGCAGCGCACCCGCCTTGGAACACACGCGCCACCCCGTGTACCCTGCACGAGCGCCCACCGCTCCACCCACCTTGGAACACACGCGCCGCCCCGCCTACCCTGCGCATCTGTCCTCCACGCCGCCCCCGCAAACGGGCAGGGTTTTCCACGAGCAGCCAGCACACGCCAAGCTGCGCCACAATAGGCCCTTTCGGGTGCCCTCAAGGCACCGCGAATGCTCCTGTTTTCATAGCGCATCCAGTCCATTCCACGCGGGCCAGATGTGCATTTGGCTTGGATTTTTATGGCCCCGACACGCGACCTGTGGTTCGACCCCCGCCCGCTGGAGAAACGCTGCTCTGCCGCCACCTGGCAGCGCGCGGTGCTGCTGTGGCGCGGGCACAAGGTGCTGAGCCTGGAGATCGAGCCCGAGGCCGGGCACTGGGTGCTGCTGGGCGAAGTGCAGGGCACAGAAGCCGAGCCCTACGAAACCAGCGCCGAGCTGCGGCTGGACGCGCAAGGCCAGTTGCAAAGCTGGGAGGGCGACTGCAGTTGCCCCGTGGGCGTGAACTGCAAGCACGCCGTGGCCCTGACGCTGCAGGCGGCCTACCAGGGCCGCAGCCTGCTGCACACGCAAAGCACCACCATCCCTGCCCCGCAAGACGAACTGCAGGCGCGCCAGGCCAGCGAACAGCGCGCCGCGCAGATGCGCTCCATCCAGTCGGAAAACCAGTTGCTGCAATGGCTCCACCAGGTGGCCAGCGCGCAGCAGGGCGCATCGGTCTCCAGCACCGGCGAGACCCGCTCTGAGCAATACCTCTATCTCTTGCGCCCGGAGGGCAGCAGCACCGCCCAGCCGCGCCTGCGCCTGGACCTGTGCACCTCCACCCAGAGCAAGAAGGGCGATGGCTGGAACAAACCCAAGGCGGTGCGCTACCCCCAGGGCCTGGGCGATGCGGCCTACACCGGCGCCGCCCCCAGCGAGCGCGAGCTGCTCGAATGGCTGCGCGCCACCGCCGTGGGGGGCAGCGGCTACCACTATGGCGGCGAACCCTATGGCGGCGTGCTGCGCGGGCAGCTCGCCACCCTGGTGCTGGAAGCCGCCAGCCGCACCGGGCGGCTGCACACCGTGGCCTCGGGCGGCTACCCCGGCCCCGCGCTGCGCTGGGGCGAACCCCGCCCCCTGCACTGGCACTGGGTGCAGCGCCACAACCCGGGCGAGACTGAAGAGCGCTGGCAGCTGCAGGCCCAGGTGGACGGCGCGCGCACCCAGCTGTGCTTCAACGAGCCGCCCCTGTACCTGGACCTGGAGCGCAACCTGTGCGGCCCGGCGGTCAGCGCCGACCTGGGCGCTGCGGTGCTCAGCGCCCTGCTCAAGGCCCCGGCCCTGGGCGGCACCGCCTTGCGCAAGCACCAGGCCCGCATACAGGCGCTGCTGGGGCCGGTGCCCCTGCCGCCCTCGCTGCAGGCCATTGACACCCTGGAGGGCGTGGCCCCGCAGCCCTGCCTGCTGCTGCGCGCCCACAAACCCGGCGACGTGCCCCACCACGGCCTGGTGCAGGCCGAGCTGCGCTTTGACTACGCGGGCTACCGCGGCTGGTGGAGCGGCGCAGGCACCGCCGTGGTGGTGGACGGCCCCCAGGGCCAACGCCTGCTGCAGCGCGACCCCGAGGCCGAGTTCGACGCCATGAGCAGCCTGCTGGAGCTGGGCCTGCACCCCGACGGCGCCGATGGGCATTTCGGCATCCCCGGCCACCAGAGCCAGCAGACCTGGCTGCAATGGGCCGACAGCGATTTTGCGCCGCTGCGCCAGGCCGGGTTCGACGTCAGCCTGGACGACAGCCTGCAGCACTGGATCACCCACGCCGACGCCGTGCAGGTGGCGCTGGACGCCGTGGCCGACTCCGACAGCGGCAGCGGCACGTCCGACTGGTTCGACCTCTCGCTGGGCATCGAGGTGCAAGGCCAGCGCCGCAACCTGCTGCCCTGGCTGCCCGAACTCATCGCCGTGGCGGCCCAGGCACCGCGCGACACCGACAGCGGCCAGCCCCAGATGCCGCCCTACGTCTACCTGTCGCAAGAAGGCGGGGGCTTTCTGCGCCTGCCCACCGAGGCCCTGGCGCCGTGGATGGCCGCCCTGCTCGAACTGGTGGGCGAGCGCCCCAGCGCCTTTGGCGCCGAACACCTGCGCCTGAGCCGCCTGGAGGCGCTGCGCGCCACCGCCAGCCTGGGCGAAGGCGCGGTGTGGGACGGCGCCCAGGCCCTGCGCGACACCGTGCGCACCCTCTCGGGTGCGGGCCAGCTGCCCGCCGTCGCCATCCCGGCCAGCGTGCACGCCACGCTGCGCCCCTACCAGTTGCAGGGCGTGGCCTGGCTGCAGTTTCTGCGCACGGCGGGCCTGGGCGGCATCCTGGCCGACGACATGGGCCTGGGCAAAACCCTGCAGACCCTGGCCCACCTGCAGATCGAAAAAGACGCGGGTCGCCTGCAACACCCGGCCCTGATCGTGGCCCCGGTGAGCCTGATGGGCAACTGGGCGCGCGAAGCGGCGCGCTTTTGCCCGCAGCTGCGCACCCTGGTGCTGCACGGCAAGGAGCGCCACGAGGCCGCCAGCGCCATGGCCGAGACCGACCTCGTCATCGCGCCCTACTCGCTGATGCAGCGCGACAAGGAGCGCTGGCTGGCCCAGCCCTGGAGCGTGGTGGTGCTGGACGAAGCCCACCACATCAAGAACGCCCACACCCACGCCGCCCAGGTGGTGGGGCAGTTGCAGGCCGGACAGCGCGTGTGCCTGAGCGGCACCCCGATGGAAAACCACCTGGGCGAGTTGTGGAGCCTGTTCCACTTTCTCATGCCCGGCTTTCTGGGCAGCCAGGCGCGCTTCACCCAGCTGTTTCGCACCCCGATCGAAAAGCAGAACGACCTGGAACGCATGGCGCAGCTGCGCGCCCGCGTCACCCCCTTCATGCTGCGCCGCACCAAGGCCCTGGTGGCCACCGAGCTGCCGCCCAAGGTGCAGACCGTGGTGCGCGTGGAACTCTCGCCCAAGCAGGCCGACCTGTACGAAACCATACGCCTCGGCATGGAGCAGACCGTGCGCGAGGCCCTGGCCAGCAAGGGCCTGGCCAAGAGCCACATCACCATCCTGGACGCGCTGCTCAAGCTGCGCCAGGTGTGCTGCGACCCGCGCCTGCTGAGCCTGCAGTCGGCCAAAAAGGTGCAAGAGTCGGCCAAGCTCGACCAGCTCGCCGACATGCTCGAAGAAATGGTGGCCGAAGGGCGGCGCGTGCTGGTGTTCTCGCAGTTCACCACCATGCTCGGCCTGATCGAAGACCGCCTCAAAGACGCCGCCCTGACCTGGACCAAGCTCACCGGCCAGACCCAGAAGCGCGACGAGGCCATTGCCCGCTTCACCAGCGGCGCGGTGCCCATCTTCCTCATCAGCCTCAAGGCCGGGGGCGTGGGGCTGAACCTGCCCCAGGCCGACACCGTGATCCACTACGACCCCTGGTGGAACCCGGCTGCCCAGGCCCAGGCCACCGACCGTGCCCACCGCATCGGCCAGACCGGCACCGTGTTCGAGTACCAGTTGGTGGCGCAAGGCACGATCGAAGAACGCATCCTGGCCCTGCAAGACCGCAAGGCGGACCTGAGCGAGCGCCTGCTGCGCGAAGCCAGCGCGCGCAACGAGCCCCTGTTTTCCGAAGGCGATATTGCGGAGCTGTTCAAACCGCTGGCATAAAGGAGCCCTTGCGCACCACTTCGCCGCCCATGCCCCGCTTTCGCCCAGATGCCCGCCAGACCCTGATCGCCAAGGTGCAGACCGCGCTGCAGACGCAGAGCTGGCCGCGCCTGCAGATGCTGCTCATCGTCTCGCTCACCGGCCTGGCCGGTCTGCTGTGTTCGGCCCTGCTGCTGCGCCTGGGCATGCTGTCCATGGCCTGGCGCTATCCGCTGGCGGTGCTGGGGGCCTATGGGGTGTTTCTGTGCCTGCTCTGGCTCTGGCTGCGCACCTATGCACCGCCCCAGGACGACACACCCGCCACCCCGCAATCTTCGTCCAGCAACGCGGGGGATTGGGTGGACGCCGCCGAGCTGGGCACCGACGTCGCCAGCGCCGTGCCCCGCATGCGCGGGCTGGACATCCCGGTCAGCGCGCGCACCACTACGGACAGCAACGGCTGGAGCCCCCCCGACCTGGGTGATGCCGATGAACTTGCGGTGGTGCTGGTGGCCATCGCGGCCGTGGTGGGGATGGCCTTGGCCGCGTTCTACCTGGTGTGGAGCGCGCCCGCCCTGCTGGCCGAGGTGCTGCTCGACGGCGCCCTGGCCACCACCCTGTACCGGCGCGTGCGCGGCCTGGAGCGCCAGCACTGGCTCTCCAGCGCGCTGCGGCACACGCGCTGGGCGCTGGCGGGCACCGTGCTGCTGCTGGCCCTGTGCGGCGCCGCGCTGGAGCACTGGGCCCCGGGCGCCCACACCCTGGGCCAGGCCCTGGCGCAGACGCGGGAGTCGCCTTGAGCCCGCCCAGAGCGCAAGCGCATCCGCCGCCACGCCGCCCTTTCCCCTGCTGGCCCGCTACCGTAGTGCTGCCCTGGCACGACGGGGCGGCGCTGGCGCAACGTCTGCAATCTCTGGGGCTGGCAGCCCCCAACCACCAAAGGAATGGTTCATGAAAGAAGAATCCCTGGGCATCGTGATGGGCACCGTCGCGGCCTGCGACCCGGTGCCCGGCACCAAGCGCCTGTACCGCCTGGCCATCGACATTGGCGAGCGCACGGTCGAGATCGCCAGCGCCCTGCCCCACTTCTGCGCCCCCGGCGCGCTGCTGGGCCGCCAGGTGCCGGTCAAGACCGACGTGGAACCCGTCGTGATGCACGGCGTGACCAGCACCGCGCGCCTGATCGCCATCAAAGACCGCCAGGGCATGCCGGTGCTGCTGCTGCCGCAGACCCCGGTGGCCAACGGCGACGCAGTGGTGTAGCGGCGCAGCGTCCCTGCCCCGCAGCACGGCGCCGTGGGGCTGTAGGGGCTGTAGGCGCTGCCAGTGCTCAGCGCACGCGCGCCAGCACCTCGCGCACGCAGGCGTCGATGCCGGTGTAGACCTCGCGCAGCGGCGCGTCGTCGAACATGTAGGCCGGGGTGCTGACCAGGCGCAGGGCCTCGTCCACCACCACGGCGCAGGCGTCGGGTGTGGCCTGGTGGCGGTGGCCCAACTGCTCCATGGCCTGCGCCACCCCCTCGCCGCTGCCCAAGGTCAGGCGGGCGTGGCTGCGCCCTTGCAAGGCCAGGGCCACCAGCGCCGGGGCGATGCAGACCGCCCCCACCGGCTTGCCCGCGTCAAAAAAGCCGCGCACAAAGGCGGCCACGTCCTCGCGCACCTGGGCCTGCGCGCCGTCAAAGGCAAAACCGCAGTGGTTCTTGGCCACGCCGTAGCCGCCGGGCATGAGCAGGGCGTCAAAGTCGGCCACGCGCGCCTGCGCCAGGTCCAGGCACTGGCCTTTGCGCGCGATGCGGCTGCTTTCTTCCAGCACGTTGCGCTGCGCACCCGGCACCACCTCGCCATTGGCGTGGTTGACCACGTGGTGCTGCGGCGCATTGGGCGCAATGCACTGGTAGGCGGCGCCCTGCTGGTCCAGCGCCAGCAGGGTGAACACGGCTTCGCGCACTTCGGCGCCGTCGAGGTGGCCGCAGCCGGCCAGCAGCACGGCCACACGGGGGCTATGGGGCATGGGAAATCCTCCTTGGACAGTACGGGGTGGCGCACAGTGTAGAGCGCGCCCCGCCCGCCGGTCATGGGGGAAACACCGCTGTCCGGCGCACGCGCTTGGCCCCGGCCCTTGACAGGCATACCACGGCCTTGCTTTAATAGATCAAACAGTCGATCTATTTATTGCACCCCATGTCCCGACCCTCCAACCCGGAACAGCAGCAGCAGCGCCGCGCAGAAATCCTGCAGGCGGCCTGGCGCTGCTTTGCCCAGCACGGCATCGCCGGCACCCGCACCGCCCACCTGTGCCAGGAGGCCGGCATGAGCCCGGGCCACCTGTTCCACTACTTCCAGGGCAAGAGCGCCATCATTGCCGCCGCACTGGAGCTGGACTTGGCAGCTGCGGCCCCTGCCGACGCCGCGCCGCTCCCGGCCTGGGCCGCGCTGCAGGCCTGGCTGCAGCAGCAGTGGCGCGAACTGCACGACCCGGTGGCAGCGCGGCTGACGCTGGAGATCCTGGCCCTGTCCGCGCACGACCCGGTGGTGGCCCAAGCGGTCCAGGCCTACGAGGCGCAACGCCACGCCCGGCTGTGCGTCTGGCTGGAGCAGGCCGAGCGCGACGGCGCCGTGCGCCTGCACAGCGATGCGGCCCAGGCCGCCCAATGGATCTTGCTGCTGCTGGACGGCAGCGCGGGCCGCGTCATGGCCCAAACCCCCTGGCAGGACGCCGCGGTGCTGCGCCAAGCCTTGGGCCAGTGCATGCAACCCGCACCGGAGCTGCCATGAACGCCACCCGACCGCCCGAAGGCGCACAAGCCCCCTTGGGGCAGAGCGCTGCTGCCACCACCGCGCCCGCACGCAACGGGACAGCGCAAAGAGCCGACGCCTCTGGCGCGGACGCCTCCAACGAGCCCACCGCAGTGGGGGAGTGCGGGGGCCTGGTGAGCGCCGAGCGCGAAGACGCCATCGACGCCCTGCGCGGCTTTGCCCTGCTGGGCATCGCCGTGGTCAACCTGGGGGCCATGGCCAACCCCTTCTACGGCTCCGGCCTGGCCGACCCGGCCTTTGACGCGCCTCTGGACCGCGCCGTGCAGTGGGGCGTGCGCCTGCTGTTCGAAACCAAGTTCTACCTGCTGTTCTCCTTTCTGTTCGGCTACAGCTTCGCGCTGCAGCAAGACAGCGCGCGCCGCGCCAAGCAGGCCTTTGCACCGCGCTGGGCGCGCCGCTGCCTGGGCCTGGCGCTGCTGGGCCTGGCGCACGCAGTGCTGCTGTTCCCGGGCGACATCCTGCTGCCCTATGCGCTGATGGGTGGAGTGCTGGCCGCGCTGGCGCGCCTGCCCCTGCCGCGCCAGCGCACCCTGGCGCTGTGCCTGGTGCTGGGCAGCGCCCTGGTGTGGCTGCTGCTGGGCCTGCTGTCCACCGAGGCGCCGGTACAAGACGGCACCGAGGCGCTGGAGCAGGCGCAGCGCGGCGCCCAGGCCCTGCGCGCCGGGCTGCCCGCGCTGTGGGCGCACAACGCCACCCTGCTGGTGCAGGTGCTGTGGCCGCTGATCGCCCTGGTGCAAGCCCCCAGCGCCCTGGCCATGATGCTGCTGGGCCACATCGCCGCCCGCCAGGGCCTGCTGCGCACGCCGCCACAGCCACAGCCACAGCCACAGCCACAGCCATCTGCCTCTGCCTCTGCCTCTGCCTCTGCCTCTGCCTCTGCCTCTGCACCTGCACCTGCACCGCAGGCGCTGCGCGCGCGCCTGCGCCTGCGTCTGGCTGCGGTGTGGGGCCTGGGCGGAGCCTGTGCTTATGCCACGCTGAACCTGCCCCCGGTGGCGCTGCACACCGGCTTGCTGGCCCTGGGCCTGGGCCTGGCCAGCGCACCGGCATTGAGCGCCGTCTACGGCGCCAGCCTGCTGCGGCTGCTGCGCCAGCCGCGCTGGGGGGCAACGCTGCTGCAGTGGCTGGCCCCGGCCGGGCGCATGGCGCTGAGCCTGTACCTGATGCAGTCGCTGTGCGGGGCCTTGCTGTTCACCGCCTGGGGGGCTGGCGGCGTGGGCCAATGGGCTCCGCACCAGGTGCTGGGCCTGACCCTGGGCCTGTACGCGCTGCAACTGGTGCTGGCGCGCGCCTGGATGGCGCGGCACCGCCAGGGCCCGGTGGAGTGGTGGCTGCGCGCCCTGACCTATGCCCGCTGGGGCAGCGCGCCGCGCCAGCAGCCGGCCCGCCACGCAGGCACGGACAGGACCTGAACGTGTTCAAAGTCTCTACGGGGTCACACTTGCCCTGCGGGTTGGGCCGAAATCGGGATGGGTGGCCCGCCAATCCTTGGCACAATGGCTGCCAGGCATTCCCCACCCACCATGTTCGCCATCGACCCGCGCACCATCATTTTTCTGGCCGGTGCGCTGGGCGGGCTCATGGGGCTGGTGATGTTCTTCCTGCGCCGCAGCTACCCGCCCAGCATCCGCGGCCTGGGCACCTGGTCGCTGGCCATGCTGCTGCTGTTCGTCACCGGGGTGCTGGCCTCGCTGCGCAACCACTTGCCGGTGCTCTTCACCGTGGCCCTGCCCAACCTGCTGATCATGCTGGGCACCTATGGCCTGTATTTGGGCAGCCAGCAGTTCTTCGGCGCCGCCGTGCGCTGGCGCCCCCACCTGGGGCTGATCCTGGCCCTCAACGCCGCGCTGCTGTGGTTCCTCTACGGCCAGCCGCTGTACGGCTTGCGCCTGAGCATCGTGGCCTGCTACCTGGGCTTCATCTTCAGCGTGCACGCCGCGCTGATCGCACGCTACAGCAACGGCCACTTCAGCTCGCGCTTCGCGGTTTTCGTGCTCGTGGCGGGCACGGTGTCGCAGGGCATGCGCCTGCTCACCCTGCTCGGCAGCCCCGCGGGCAGCGGTCTGCTGGACCAGACCCCGCAGAACACGGTGTACGTGGTGGTCTACCCGGTCATCATGCTGCTGCTATCGGTCGCGCTGGTGCTGCTGGCCACCGACCGGCTGCGCCAGGAGCTGGAGCACATGGCCAGCCACGACCCCCTGACCCATGCCCGCACGCGCGGCCACATGAACGACCGGCTCAGCGGTGAACTGGCGCGCAGCCGCCGCCATGGGCAGCCGCTGGCGGCGCTGCTGATGGACCTGGACCACTTCAAGGCCATCAATGACCGCCACGGACACCTCGCGGGCGACCTGGCACTGGTGGATTTCGTGCGCCTGGTGCAGCAACAGCTGCGCCACAGCGACGTGCTCGGGCGCTTCGGCGGCGAGGAATTCCTGGCCCTGCTGCCGCACACCGACGCACAGCAGGCCTGCGCCGTGGCCGAGCGCATCCGCGCCGCCTGCGCCGAACAGCAGCGCGCCGTGGCCTTTACCGTCAGCATCGGGGTAGCGGCTGCCGAACCCGACAACGACAGCGTGGACGACCTGCTGGCACGCTGCGACGCCGCCCTCTACCAAGCCAAGGCCCAGGGCCGCAACCGCGTGGTGCTGGCCACCCGGGACACCCCGTTTCCCTATGAAAACGGCACTCCGCCCGCGTGAAATGGCGTTATTGTGCTATATATTTGATAGCAATCTGGCACTCCACAAGGTGCTCAGACCCAACAGCATGAACACGCCAGCCGCCAGCGCGCGCACCCAGCGCATGGGCACGCGCTGCGCCAGGCGCTCACCCAGGAACACGGCGGGCACGTCGGCCAGCAGCATGCCCGCCGTGGTGCCCGCCACCACCGCCAGCGGCTGGGCGTAGTGCGCCGCCAGCGCCACGGTGGCCACCTGGGTCTTGTCACCCATCTCGGCCAGGAAGAAGGCCAGCACGGTGGTGCCGAACACCCCCAGGCGGGAGGCTTCGGCCGGGGCTGCCCCGTCCTCCACGGTATCGGGCACCAGGGTCCACAGCGCCATGGCCACGAAACCCAGGCCCAGTGCCCAGCGCAGCCCCTGCGCAGGCAGTTGCGCCGTGATCCAGCCGCCCAGCGCCCCGGCCAGACCGTGGTTGAACACGGTGGCCACCACGATACCCGCGACGATGGGCCAGGGTTTCTTGAAACGTACCGCCAGCAGCAAGGCCAGCAGTTGGGTTTTGTCGCCGATCTCGGCCAGGGCCACCACGCCGGTGGAGACGAACAGGGATTGCATCACGCCAGTTCCAGGCCGGGAGTGGACGATTGACCGCCACACCCCCCGGCCAACAGCGGGTGCGGCAGTCAAAGGTCTTGCCAACAGCGCGCCAGGCCCTTTGCCGGCACGCCTTGTTGCGGCCACGGCGCGCAAGGCGCCAAGTGTGTTGACCGCAACCCCGCTCCCACCAGGCCAGACCAGGCCCCGGGACGGGCGGCTACTCCCCCATGACGGAGCCGGATTGTAGGCCCCGGGCGGCCCACCCGGCGCCGCAGCCACCACAATAGGGGGCATGGCTGACACCCCCTCCGCGCCCCGGCACGACCCTCCCCGCCTGAGCCAGGCACGCGCGCCCCTGGTCCACCGCACCACGGTGTGGGACCACGAGGGCCAGCCGCGCGCGATCGAGATCCCCGCCGAACGGCCCCTGACCCTGTACCTCGACAAGCGCGAGATCGTCACCCTCATGACCCTGGGCCAGCAGCCCGAATGGCTGGCCCTGGGCTACCTGTGCAACCAGGGCCTGGTCAACGGGGCCAATGCAGTGCACTCCATCACCGTGGACTGGGAGGTGCAAGCCGCCGCCGTGCGCACCCACGCCCCGCCAGACACCCCGGCCCCCAGCCTGGCACTCCCCCGCGTGGTCACGAGCGGCTGCGGCCAGGGCAGCGCCCTGGCCTCGGTGATGGAGCTGCTGCAGCGGGTGCGCTTGCCGCCAGCGGTGCTGGAGCAGTCCGCCCTGAGCGCCCTCATCGAAACCGTGCGCCAGCACGACAGCCTGTACAAACGCTGCGGCTCGGTGCACGGCTGCGCCCTGTTCGCGGGCACGCAGCTGTGCCTGTACATCGAAGACGTGGGGCGCCACAACGCCCTGGACAGCATTGCCGGTTGGATGGCGCTGCACGCCAGCGCCCCCGCCAGTGCCCAGGCGCCCTGGGTGCTCTACACCACCGGGCGCCTGACCAGCGAAATGGTGACCAAGGCCGCGCTCATGGGCGTGGCCATCGTGGTCTCGCGCAGCGGTATGACCCAGATGGGGCTGGAACTGGCGCGCCAGCTCGGGCTGTGCGCCATTGGCCGCGCCACGCCGCAGCGTTTCCTGTGCTTCAGCGGTGCGCAGCGCCTGCGCTGGAACGTAGCGCAGGTGCAGCAATGAACACCTGCTGCGGCCCCTATGCGGTCGCCGCCGCTTCGGCTTCCTGCTCCAGCACCGCCAGCGTCAGCCGCGCCAGGGCCGCATAGAACAAGGCGCACGGATGGTTCAACAGCGGCTGCAGCAAGGCCTGGCGCCAGGGCCACCCGGGCGAGGCCAGCAAGGCGCGCCACTGCGCCCGGCTGCCCTGCAACAGACTGCCTTGCAGGGCCGCACAGACCCCGGCCATCGCCGTGGCAGGCAAGGCCTGCAGCACCTGGGCGTACTCCTGCGCCACACCCTGCGGCTGGGCACAGCGCGCCGCCGCCAGCATCTCCTGCCAAGGCGCATGCAAAGGCCCCTCATGCACCTGCGAACCCCGCAGGCACACATAGCGCAGCAGGGGGGCCGATGCCGGCGCCTGCCACAACTCCTGCAGCAGGCCCAACAGCCCCGCCCGTTCCCGAACCTGAGCCTGCGCAACGGGGGAAGCCTGCAGGCGCCCCATCGGTGCGGTCTGTGCCGCCTGTGCCATCGTGGTGAACATCGCTCATGTCTCCTTGGGGAGCGCAGGGCATCCGCCACGCCACGCCGCCTTTGGCCTCCACTGTAGGGCGCCAGCCCTGCACCAGACTGACAAACACACAGGGATTTTGCACAGCAGGCCCAGGGGGCGCGGACAGAGGTTACCGCACTGCAGAGCCTGTTTGCGATCTCTGCGAGGCCACGTTCTCAGGGCAGCGGGGCCAGAAGCGCCTGGTCAGGCTCATCCGCCTCCACCACCTGGCGTGCCCAGGGGGCGAGCTTGTGCGTGTCGGCGCGCAGAATCTCCTGCTTGACGGCCAGGATCTGTGCCGGGTGCATGGAAAAGCTGCGCAGGCCCAGGCCCAGCAGCAGGCGCGTCATGCCCACGTCGCCCGCCATCTCGCCACACACGCACACCTCCTTGCCCTGCGCGCGCGCCTCGGCAATGGTCTGCGCCACCAGACGCAGCACCGCCGGGTGCAGTGGGTCGTACAGGTGCGCCACCGACTCGTCGGCGCGGTCGATCGCCAGCGTGTACTGGATCAGGTCATTGGTGCCGATCGACAGGAAATCGAAATAGCGCAGGAACATGCGCACCGCCACCGCCGCTGCGGGCACCTCGATCATCGCCCCCAGGCGCACCGTGCCATACACCTCGCCACGGCGGTCCAGCGTGGCGCGGGCCTGCTCCAGGTGCTGCAGGGTCTGGCGGATCTCGCTGGCATGGGCCAGCATGGGCACCAGCAGGTTGACCTTGCCGTGGGCCGCCGCACGCAGGATGGCGCGCAGCTGGGTCTGGAACATGGCCGGGTCCGCCAGGCTCCAGCGGATTGCGCGCAGGCCCAAGGCCGGATTCAGGTGTGCGGTGTCGCGCACGGCAGGGTCCAGCGGCTTGTCCGCCCCCACATCGATGGTGCGGATCGTGACCGGCAAACCCTCCATGCCCTGCACCGCCGCGCGGTAGGCCTCGAACTGCTCCTGCTCGTCGGGCATCTGGCCCTGGCGCCCCATGAACAGGAATTCGCTGCGGAACAGCCCGACCCCCAGGGCGCCCGCCTTGAGCGCCACGGCGGCGTCATCGGGCATCTCGATGTTGGCCAGCAGCTGCACCGACTCCCCGTCCATGGTCACCGCCGGGGTGTGCAGCAGGCGTGACAGGCGGCTGCGCTCCAGCTCCATCTGGCGCTGCTTGAAGCCGTATTCGGCCAGCACGATGGGAGAGGGATCGACGATCACCACCCCCGCGTCGCCATCGATGATCAGCCAGTCGTCCTGGCGCACCAGCTGACTGGCCGTGCGCGCGCCCACCACCGCCGGAATATCCATGCTGCGCGCCACGATGGCGGTGTGCGAGGTCTTGCCGCCCACATCGGTGACAAAACCCGCGAACACACTCTGCTTGAACTGCAGCATGTCGGCGGGCGACAGGTCGTGCGCCACCAGCACCAGCGGCACATCCACCGTATCGTCCAGCAGCAGGTCCTGCTGCGTGGCCTTGCGCGGGGTGCGTGCCGCCGCGTACGTCAGCGCCGACGCCCCGCCCTGCAAGGCGCGCAGGATGCGCTCGGCGATCTGCTCCAGGTCGCCCTTGCGCTCGCGCAGGTACTCGTCCTGCATCTCGTCGAACTGGCGGGCAATCACCTCCAGCTGCGAAGTCAGTGCCCACTCGGCGTTGTACAGCCGCTCCCGTATCCAGTACTTGATGCCACCGGAAATCTCCTCATCCTGCAGCAACATCAGGTGCACTTCCAGCAAGGCCGAGAGTTCGTGCGGCGCCTCCTTGGGGCCCATGTTGGCCACACTGGCGAGCAGGCGCTCGATCTCTTCGACCACCACCGCGCGCGCCTGGCGCAGCCGGTCGATCTCGTGCTCCACATGCTCGGGCGCAATGAAATAGTGCGCCACATCCACGCGGCTGGAAGCCACCAGCACGGCGCGGCCTATGGCCACGCCGCGCGCCACCGCCAGCCCATGGATCGCCAGTGTCACTCGCCTTCTCCAAAACGGTCGGCGATGAGCCCCAGCAGCGCGTCCATCGCCTCGCGCTCGCGCTCACCGTCGGTATCGATGCTGATCTCGGTGCCCACGCCCGCGGCCAGCATCATCACCCCCATGATGCTCTTGGCATTGACCCGGCGCTCCCCGCGCGCCAACCAGATATCGCAGGGGAAGCTCCCGGCCAGCTTGGTGAGTTTCGCCGAAGCCCGGGCATGCAGGCCCAGTTTGTTGATGATGTTGGTCCGCTGGGTGATCATGAAACGTCGTTGTTGCAGGGTAGGTCGGTCGGGACACGCAGCATGCACTGTACACCGCCCGCCAGGGCGCGCTGCACCAGCGCTTCCAGGGTTTCGTGGCGGTAATTCACCGTGCGCAGCAGCATCGGCAGGTTCACCCCCGCCACCACCGCCACATCGGGTGAATCGGCCAGCCTGCGCGCCACATTGCACGGGCTGGCGCCATAGACATCGGCAAACACCAGGCATGGTGCCTCCCCCAGCGCCGCGCGCGCCGCGCGGGCGCGCACCAGGGTCTGCTCCGGCGCCTCGTCCGGCGGCACGTCCACCGCACCGATGGCGAGCGCCGCCTCCGGGAACACATGCAAGGCGGCGCTGCGCAAGGCGCTGGCCAGGGGCGCATGGGCAAGAATCAACAGTCCAGCAGACATCGTTTCAGCGCGGCAGTGCAATAGGAGGGGGCATTATCCGGGATTGTCCCTGCCACGTCCCCTCCCCCCGGCGGGGCCTGCCGGGCAGGGGAGCCGTCGCGCCACGCGCCTAGCGCAGCCCCGAAAACACCCGCTGCAGCACCTTGCTGCCGTACTCCATCGGCGTGCTGCGGATCTTGCGCTCCTCCTCCCCGATCATGAAATACAGACCGTCCAGGGCCCGCTCGGTCACGTAACGCTCCACCGAAGCGTCCTGCGCCCGCACCAGCCCCCACTGGGCACCCTGGGCCGCCAATTGGTTGTACTGGGCCGCCACGCCCAGCGCCTGCATCGCGCGCGCCACCTCCGGCAGGAAGGATTGCGTCAGGGCGGCGCGGGTCTTGCCGGCAAAATACTGCGTCACCGCCGTATCCCCGCCGCTGACCATGCCCTGGGCGTCCTCCAGCGTCATGTCACGAACCGCCTGGAGCAGCAGCGTGCGCGCCTTGGGAACCGCGCGCTCGGCCCCCCGGTTCATGGCCAGCAGCAGCGCATCCAGCCGCTCCCCCTGGCCCAGGCTGCGCAGCATGGGCTCGGCGTCCTTGAGCAGGCCCGGCAGGCCGATGCGCACCTGCCCATTGCCCCAGAAGCCGTCCACCACCCCCAGGCCCTGCACGGCGGCAATGGCGCCCTTTTCCAAGGCCAGACGCACCGCCGCCGCCGCATCACGTTCCGGCAAGCCCTGCGCCCCGCCGGGCAGGCTCCACCCCAGCACCGCCGCCGACACGAACTGCAGGCAGGCGCGCCGACGCGCCTGCGCCCGCAAAGCAGCGCCCCCATACCCCGGCTGCCCAGGGCAGCTTCCCATAGCACCTTGCATCCACCACTCCTTTGCACACCCCAGAACCAAGCCCCGTTGGCATGGCCCGCTGCCCAGTGTAGCCACCGCGCCCGCAGCGCCGGTGCGCCCCATGCCTACGCCCTACGCCCTACGCCCTACGCCCTACGCGGGCGCTATAGTGCGTGCCGTGCGCGGGTCTGCCCCGCCCCGGGGCTCCTTCGGCGCCCCGGCCCGGCAGCCCGCATCAACGTCAAGGAGGAGAGATGCACAGGTCCGCGGCGGGGGGCACCCCATGAACACCGGCGAGCGCGCACGCCTGCATTGGATCGACTCCAGCGCGCATGCCCTGCTTCACCCCACCCGCACCCTGCTGCGCGAGTACGCCGACAGCCTGGCCATTGATCTGTGCTTCCAGGGCTTTGAAGACGAGCTGCAGCTGCTGCCGGGCGAATACGCCGCTCCCCGGGGCGCCCTGGCCGTGGTCGAATGGGGCGAGGCCCTGGCGGGGTGCTGCGCCCTGCGTGCGCTGGACAACTGCGACTACGCCAACGCCTGCGAAATGAAGCGCCTGTATGTGCGCCCCGGCTACCGGGGCACCGGGGTCGGACGCCTGCTGGCCGAGAGCATCCTCGAACGCGCCCGGCTGCTCGGCTACGGCTGCATCCTGCTCGACACCCTGAGCGACATGGAGGCGGCCCGCGCGCTCTACGAAGACCTGGGCTTCGAGGAGGTCCCGCCCTACTACTACAACCCCATCGCCGGGGCCCACTATCTCAAGGCCGATCTCTGAGCGCTCAGGCGCGCACCGCCGCCACCTGCCCCAGCAGCACCGGGGCGGCGCTCACCTCGAACTTGCCCGGGGCCTCGATATTGAGCGCGCGCACCACGCCATCGACCACCAGCATGGAGTAGCGCTGGCTGCGCACGCCCATGCCGCGGGCGTTCAGGTCCAGGCTCAGACCCAACGCCTGGGTGAACTGGCCGCTGCCATCGGCCAGCATCCGCACCTTGCCCTGGGTGCCCTGGGCGCGCGCCCAGGCGCCCATCACAAACGCATCATTGACGCTCACGCACCAGATTTCGTCCACCCCCGCCTGGCGCAGGTCCTCGTAGCCCTGCACATAGCCCGGCACATGCTGGCCCGAGCAGGTCGGGGTGAAAGCGCCCGGCACTGCAAACAGGGCAATGGTCTTGCCCGCTGCGGCCGCAGCAACGTCCACCGCCACCGGCCCCAGGGCGCAGCCATTGCCCTCCACCTCGTTGAACTCCATCAAGGTAGCCGCTGGCAGTGCTTGTCCGACATGAATCATGGGTACTCCACAAAAGAAAAACGGCCCACATTGTGGGCCGCTCCTCGGAGATGCGCAGGGCCTTGCGGCCCATGGGCTTAGACTTCGATGGCCTTTTCGACCAAGCGGGTTGCCACCCAGTTCTTGGTCTTCGAAATCGGACGGCTTTCCGTGATTTCGATGATGTCGCCCATCTTGTACTCGCCCTTTTCGTCGTGGGCGTGGTACTTGCTGGACTTGACCACGATCTTGCCGTAGAGCGGGTGCATAACGCGCCGCTCGATCAGCACCGTGACCGTCTTGGCACGTTTGTCGCTCACCACCTTGCCAATCAAGGTGCGCTTGAGGGATGTTTTGGCTTCCGTCATAGTTCGCTTCCTTTACTTGGCTGCTTTTTCAGCGGCTTGCTTCTGGGCCAGAATGGTCTTGGCGCGGGCAATGTCGCGGCGCGCATTACGCAGCGCGCCCGTGTTGTTGAGTTGCTGGGTGGCTTTTTGCATGCGCAGCCCGAAGTGGGCCTTTTGCAAGGCTTTGACTTCGGCTTGCAGGCCTGCCACGTCCTTTTGGCGCAGTTCAGTCGATTTCATCATGAGGCTCCTGATTACTGGCCAATCAAACGGGTCACGAAGGTCGTGGCCAGCGGCAGCTTGGCAGCGGCCAGCTTGAACGCTTCGCGGGCCAACTCTTCGGGCACGCCGACGATCTCGAACACGATCTTGCCGGGCTGGATCTCAGCCACGTAGTACTCCGGGTTGCCTTTACCGTTACCCATACGCACTTCGGCGGGCTTCTTCGAGATCGGCTTGTCCGGAAACACGCGGATCCAGATTCGACCGCCACGCTTGACGTGGCGCGAAATGGCACGGCGGGCAGACTCGATCTGGCGCGCGGTGAGGCGGCCCCGATCGGTGCACTTCAGACCGAAATCACCGAAGGCCACCGTGTTGCCACGGGTGGCCAAGCCGGTGTTGCGGCCCTTTTGCTCTTTGCGGTACTTGCGGCGAGCAGGTTGCAACATGTTTATTCTCCTTTGCCGTCAGCTGCTGCAGCTGGCGCGGCGACAGAGCGAACGCGCTTAACGGCGGGTTTGGCTTCGGCTCCAGAGCCTTCAGCGGGTTTGTCACTGCCATCGGCCGGCGCGGCATTGCTGCCACCGGGACGGCGGCCACCACGGCCGGCACGGTCACCCGAAGGGCGGCCATCGCGGCGCGGACCCCGCGGACGGCGCTCTTCTTCGGCACGCGGCTCGAGCACCACGGGAGCGTCGTTGCGGCCCAGGTTGTCACCCTTGTAGACCCACACCTTGACGCCGATCACACCGTAGGTGGTCTTGGCTTCGGAGGTGCCGTAGTCAATGTCGGCGCGCAGGGTGTGCAGGGGCACACGGCCTTCGCGGTACCACTCGGTACGGGCGATTTCGATGCCGTTCAGACGGCCCGAGGACATGATCTTGATGCCCAGGGCACCCATGCGCATGGCGTTCTGCATCGCGCGCTTCATGGCGCGGCGGAACATGATGCGCTTTTCGAGCTGCTGGGTGATGGAGTCGGCGATCAGCTTGGCATCGAGTTCGGGCTTGCGCACTTCCTCGATGTTCACTGCCACCGGCACGCCCAGCTGCCTGCCCAGGTCGCGCTTGAGGTTCTCGATGTCCTCGCCCTTCTTGCCGATCACCACGCCCGGACGTGCCGAGAAAATGGTGATGCGGGCGTTCTTGGCCGGACGCTCGATCAGCACGCGGGCAACCGATGCATTCTTGAGCTTGGCTTTGAGGTACTCGCGCACCTTGATGTCTTCGGCCAGCATGCCGGCGAAGTCACGGTTGGTGGCGTACCAACGCGAAGACCAGTTGCGGCTGACGCTCAGGCGAAAACCGGTAGGATGGATTTTTTGTCCCATAACTTTCCTGGCCTTCCTCAGTTACCAACGGTCACGTAGACGTGACAGGTGGGCTTGCGAATTTGGTTGCCACGGCCCTTGGCGCGCGCGGTGAAGCGGCGCAGCGAGGTACCTTGTTCGACGTAGATGGTCTTGACCTTCAGTTCGTCGATGTCGGCACCGTCGTTGTGTTCGGCGTTGGCGATCGCAGACTCCAGAACCTTCTTGATGATCACCGCAGCTTTTTTCTGGGTGAACTGCAGGATGTTCAGGGCCTGATCCACTTTTTTGCCACGGATCAGATCCGCGACCAGGCGACCCTTGTCCACCGACAGGCGTACGCCACGCAGGCTTGCACGTGTTTCCATGTTGCCCACTCCTTACTTCTTGGCTTTCTTGTCCGCCGGGTGACCCTTGAAAGTACGGGTCAGGGCGAACTCACCCAGCTTGTGGCCGACCATCTGGTCGGTCACATAGACGGGGACGTGTTGTTTGCCGTTGTGCACGGCAACGGTCAAGCCGATGAACTCGGGCAGGATCATGGAGCGGCGCGACCAGGTCTTGATCGGGCGCTTGTCCTTGCCAGCGATGGCCTTTTCAACCTTGGCGATCAGATGATGGTCGACAAAGGGACCTTTTTTCAGAGAACGAGACATTCAGCTACCCCTTACTTCTTGCGACGCGACACGATCATGCCTTGCGTGCGCTTGTTGTTGCGGGTGCGGTAGCCCTTGGTCAGGTTACCCCATGGGTCCACAGGATGACGACCTTCACCGGTCTTGCCTTCACCGCCGCCGTGGGGGTGATCAACCGGGTTCATTACCACACCGCGGACGGTCGGACGAATACCCATCCAACGCTTCACACCGGCCTTGCCCAACTGGCGCAGGCTGTGCTCTTCGTTGGCTACCTGGCCCAAGGTGGCGCGGCAGTCGATGTGGATCTTGCGCACTTCACCGGAGCGCATGCGCACCTGGGCGTAGGTACCCTCACGGGCCAGCAAGGTCGCCGATGCACCAGCGGTGCGGATCAGCTGCGCGCCAGCGCCTACCTGCAACTCCACGCAGTGGATGATGGAACCCACGGGGATGTTGCGGATCGGCAAGGCGTTGCCGGCACGGATGGGGGCCTCGGAGCCGCTCATGATGCTGGCACCGACTTCCAGACCGCGCGGAGCGATGATGTAACGGCGCTCGCCGTCGGCATAGCACACCAGAGCGATGTGGGCCGAGCGGTTCGGGTCGTACTCGATGCGCTCGACCTTGGCGGCAATACCGTCCTTGTCGCGCTTGAAGTCCACCACACGGTAGTGGTGCTTGTGGCCACCGCCCTTGTGGCGGGTGGTGATGTGGCCATTGTTGTTGCGGCCAGCCTTCTGGAATTGCGATTCCAGCAGGGGCGCATAGCCATCACCCTTGTGCAGGTGATCACGGGTGACCTTCACGACGCCGCGGCGGCCGGGCGAGGTGGGTTTGATCTTGATAACAGCCATGATTACGCAGCCTCCCCGCTCAGGTTCAGCTCTTGACCTTCCTTGAGCGTGACATAGGCCTTGCGCACGTTGTCGCGACGGCCGATGGTCTTGCCAAAACGCTTGGTCTTGCCTTTGGTGTTCACCACGGAGACGCCTTGGACTTCCACCTTGAACATCAATTCCACAGCGGCCTTGATCTCATATTTGGTGGCATCCTGCAGCACCTTGAAGGTCACGGCATTGCCCTTTTCGGCAGCCATGGTGGCCTTTTCGGACACCACGGGAGCGACCAGGACCTGCATCAGGCGGCCTTCGTCAAAATTGGTACGTTGGTCAGAGCGGCTCATGCGAACATCTCCTTGAGGGTGTCCATGGCGGCCTTGGTCACCAGCACCTTGCGGTAGTGGACCAACGACAGGGGATCCGCGTAACGCGGCTCCACCACCAGTACATTCATCAGATTGCGGGAAGCCAGGTACAGGTTCTCGTCGACTTCCTCGGCGATCACCAGCACGGAATCCAGGTTCATGGCCTTGAACTTGGCAGCCAGGGCCTTGGTCTTGGGGGACTCGACCTTGAGCGACTCGACCACCGCCAGACGGCCTTCGCGCACCAGCTGCGACAGGATGGAAGCCATGCCTGCGCGGTACATCTTGCGATTGACCTTCTGACCGAAGTTCTCGTCGGGCATGTTCGGGAAAATGCGGCCGCCTCCGCGCCACAGCGGCGAGGAAGTCATACCGGCACGCGCACGACCCGTACCCTTTTGCTTGAAAGGCTTCTTGGTCGAGTGCTTGACCTGCTCACGGTCTTTCTGTGCGCGGGTACCCTGGCGGGCATTGGCCTGGTAGGCCACCACGACCTGGTGCACCAGGTCTTCGTTGTATTCGCGACCGAACACGGTCTCGGGCGCCTCGTACTGAGCGGTCGCCTGACCTTGGTCATTCAGGAGCTCGATCTGCATTATTGGGCTCCTTTCGCCTTCACCGCGGGACGCACGGTGACAAAGCCACCCGCAGAACCCGGAATCGCACCCTTGATCAGCAGCAGCTGGCGGGCCTCATCCACGCGGAAGATATCCAGATTTTGGGTCGTCACCAGGTCCACACCCATGTGGCCGGTCATGCGCTTGCCCGGGAACACGCGCCCCGGATCCTGGGCCATACCGATGGAGCCAGGAACGTTGTGCGAGCGGCTGTTACCGTGGGAGGCACGCTGCGAAGCCATGTTGTGGCGCTTGATGGTGCCAGCGTAGCCCTTACCGATGGAAGTGCCTTGCACGTCCACCTTCTGGCCCGCCGCGAACACTGCCGCCACCGGCACTGCAGCACCTGCGGGGTACTGGGCAGCGGTTTCGGGCGTGACACGGAACTCTTGCACGATTTCACCGGCTTCGACACCCGCTTTGGCAAGATGACCTGCCTCGGGCTTGGTCACGCGCGACGCTTTGCGCGCACCAAAAGTCACCTGCAAGGCGACATAGCCGTCGTTGTCTTGGGTTTTGACCTGTGTCACGCGGTTGTCGGACACATCGACCACCGTGACAGGAACAGCATCCCCGTCATCGGTGAACAGACGCATCATGCCCACCTTGCGACCCAGCAACCCCAGGCGATTGCTAAGACTCATTGTTTTCTCCGTATTCCCCACAGACACCACTGCAATTGGTGGCGCCTTCGAACGTGGGGCACTGTTAATAAAACCTCGCCCCAAAGAGCGAAGCTCGCCAGTGTAACAAAACACCCCTGCACTTGCAAGGGCGTTGCACACCAACTCGGTACACCCCCTGCCAGCCCGCCCCGGGAGGCGGATCGGCCAGAGGTTTCAAGCGCGCATTACTGCAGCTTGATTTCGACGTCCACGCCAGCAGCCAGATCGAGCTTCATCAGGGCGTCCACCGTCTTGTCGGTGGGGTCCACGATGTCCATCAGGCGCTGGTGGGTGCGGATTTCGAACTGGTCGCGGCTGGTCTTGTTGACGTGCGGCGAACGCAGGATGTCAAAACGCTTCATGCGCGTGGGCAGGGGCACGGGACCCTTGACGATGGCGCCGGTACGCTTGGCGGTGTCGACGATTTCAGCAGCGGATTGGTCGATCAGCTTGTAGTCGAAGGCCTTGAGGCGGATGCGGATTTTTTGCTTGGCAGCCATGCGGTTCTCCTTAAGCGATGATCTTGGCCACCACACCGGCGCCCACGGTACGACCGCCTTCGCGGATGGCGAAGCGCAGGCCTTCTTCCATGGCGATGGGGGCGATCAGCTTGACGGTGATGGAGACGTTGTCG
>JBQTHH010000064.1:0-8825 GCA_052390055.1 Rhodoferax sp. | reverse complement strand
CCGGCGGCAGTTGCACCCTGCCTGCGCTGATCGCGTCGGAAAGCTGCTGGGCGAGCGCCTTCACCTGGTCAGGCAGGAAACGCATGGCCCACTTCTTCATGCTCTCGATCAGGCGCTCGGACTGCGCGCCGTTGATCCACTGCAAGGCATCCACGCCAGTGAGCCGTTTCACATAGGCGGCCAGGGCCTCCTCGGAAGGGTTCTTGACCACGCCGAGCTGGTGAAGGAACAGCCACAGCGCCCGAATCTTCTGGCTCTGAGGATCGCGCGCTTGTTGCCGTGACGGTTTTGCCGCCGCCCCTGCCGCTTTGCCCTTGGAACGCACCTTGAACCCGCTGCGCTTGAGGTGTTCCAAAACCTGCTCCAGTTCTGGAACGGTCAGACCGGCGGACGATTCTTTCTTTCCAATGCGCTGCAAGATGGCGCGGTAGGTCTCATCGTCCAGGTTCAGGTCACGCTTGGCGACGTGGATCAAGCGGATGAGGCGCTGGCGGTTGTTGGCGGACGGCTGGGGCATGGCTATTTGCTCCTCTTTCCGAACTTCCGCACCATCCACGGGTGGATGGCCATGGAGGTGAGAATGCCCAGCGGCCCACCCACCAGGTAGGCGGCCACTTCCAGCGAGCCGGTGGGGCCGGGCATGATCTTGAGGATGGTGATATTGGCCGTACCGATGCCGAAGCTGGTCAGCGCCGACAGCAGGCGGTGGCCCCCATTCACGTTGAGGGACTGGAGGCCCAGGAACAGCACCAGAGCGAAGGTGGCGGAGAAGAGGAACAGGGCGTTCATGCTGCGCGCTCCGGCCAGGGTTCGTAGTCCAACGCGGCAGCAAAATCCTCGCGGAACTTTCCGACATCGAGGCCATTGTGCTCGGCATAGGCCGCTGTCAACAGTTCATACGATTCGCTGCCTTCTCCAAGCAGGTAGGCAAGTCGCCCATCTGCACGCATGCGACGAAGGATGTGCTGAACAGCTTTATGTGCACTGGCACTCATGGTCACACCGCCGCCACGTCAAGGCTGATGGGCCGGTACTGATCGGTGTTGCCGATACGCTCGTAGAAGCGCACGTACTCCTTGCTGCCCACCACCTGGAGGCTTTCGCCGATGGCCTTCATGGCGGTCTGCCACTTCTCATCGCGGATGTCGAGGCGGCGCAGGGCCAACACGCGGCCCGTGTTGATCTTGCCTTCCTTGTCGGTTTGGAAGGCCGCTTGCACCAGCACCTTGATCTCGTCTCTGCTGCCCTTCGACCAGTCGGTGATGCACTCATCAATGAGGTGCTTGGCGGCCTGCAGGCGCTCATCGAACACCATGTGCTCCGCGATGGCCACCTGCACCTTGAAGGCCCCATCGAAGGTGTACAGCGTCAGGTTGCCCTTCTTGCCTCCGAGCTTCACGCCGTACTGCTCGCCGGAGAGGTCGACAAAGGCGTTGATGTCGGAGAAGACACGGGTTTTGAACTCGCGCAAAGACTCGCTGACGATGCGAGCCAGACGCGCCAGCTCCTGCACCAGTTCATCACGCGCCAGGTCAATGGGCTTGATCATCGTCTCAGGCACCAGGCAGCCTTTTGCGTCGGCGCGGTAGCCTTTGGGGATGGGGTTTTGAACTACGGGTTTTGTTGTCATGCTGGTTCTCCAGAGGGAGGGTTAAGAAGTCTTTTGGCGAACGCGCGCCTTGTGCTGTTCAAAGGCACAGCGCAGCGCTTCGGTGTCTTTGGGGGTGAGCCCTGCGGCCTTGGCCACGTCCTTGGCCAGCACGACACCGTCCACGGTGCGTGCCTGCTCCATGCAGCGCAGCGCGATGGCCAGGCGCACTGCGCTGGTGGCGTATGTCACCTTGCGTTGGGTCACGTTTGAGCCTCCAGCCAGCTCAGGATCACGCCCTCGAAGTCGCCGCTGACCACGGTGCAGCCGCCCTCCTTGTGGAACGAGCGCGGCCCCATGCGGTCCAGTAAGGGCGCCAGGGACTTGACGCCGTCGCGGTGGATATGCACCTGGGGCCTGGGCCCGGCCAGCTTGCTCCAGACCACCTGCAGGCCCAGGGCACGCAGCTCGCGCTCGGCGTGGGTGAGCTGCGCCAGGCGCTCCAGCACCGGGGGCGTGAAGACGCGCGGCTGGGGGGCGTCGGGCTGGATGACCAGCGTCGTCACCGACGGGGAGACCAGTTGCAGATGGGCGCCCATGTCACGCATCCTTGACGATGTCAGCGTCCACCACCGATGCCCCCAGATTGGCAGCCTTGTTCATGGCGGCGGTGAGTGCATTGGCGACGGCCAGCGGGTAGGCCAGGCTGACGTAGGTGGTGGCCAACTGGCCGGACTTGGTGTTGGCGGTCTTCTTGGAGAAGGTCAGGCGCTCGCGCAGCGCCACGATGCCCTCATGCGTGATGACCTTGGAGACGTCCAGGCCGACGCGGGCCAGCTTGAACTTGAGGTAGTCGGCCAGGTAGCCGTCGAGCGGCGGCAGCTCGACAATGTCGCAGCGCTGTGCGACCTCGCGCACATCGGGGTCGCTCACCGACAGGCGGGCGCGCAGTTCCGGCTGCGCGATCAGCACCACGGACAGCATGGGCGAGAGGCCGTCCTTGATCTCGGAAAACCGTTTGAGGTGCTTCAGCGTCGCCTTGGGCAGGCAGTGCGCTTCTTCGATCAGCAGCAGGTGGCGTTGGCCCGCGCGGTGCCCGGCGGTGAGCAGCTTCTTGACTTGGCGGGCGCGGGCTTCCAGATCGCGCGCGGGGGCGACGCCCGGCGCGACGGTGTCGATGATGGCCTGCACGATGGCCGCGCTCTTGAGCGTCTTGCCCTTGGAGTCGTTCTCCTCCATGTAGAGCACCGAGGGTTCGATCACGACCAGGTCGCGGCCCTCGCCCGCCAGGCGGTCTTTGAAGTCATCGACCAGCGTGGACTTGCCGCTGCCGCTCTCGCCGACGATGCCGAGCATTCCGCCGTGCTTGGCAGTCTGCCAGAGTGTCTCGCGCACGAAGCGGATGTCCTGGCTGATGAACACGTCGCTGGCCTGCGTGACGTCGTTCTTGAACGGGTCGGCGGTGAGCTGGAAGAGCGTGCGGGCGGCAGGGGTCAGGGTTTGCTTTTGCAGGAGCATGTCGGTTTCCTTCTTGGCAGTTGATGAGGTTGCGCCGGACGTGGGCGCTGTGGCGGAACGCTCTGCGGCGTTCTTCGGTTGTGTGGGTTGCAAGGCGCGGTCGATATGCGCGGTGTCGGCACCGGCGCGGCGCAGCCGGTCGGTGATCTGCGCGCGCAGACCAGCGGTGTTCTTCTTCGGCCATTTGCCGTGATTGACCAGGTCGGCGATGGTGCCCGGTGAGATGCCGAGGTCTCGCGCCAGGTGCGCTTGCCGGATGCCGATCTTGTCGAGCAGCCGCTTGAGGGGCGTGGTGCGGGGGGAGGCCATTACCTGATCCTGCGCAGTTCGATGACGCTGCTGCCGTGCGTGCCTGTGGCAGCCGGTGCAATGCTCCACTGGTCGGCCCACGATTGCGGCACGTTGCCGCCGGGGAATGCTGCCTTGACCTGGCCGTAGAGGTCGGCGGGGGCTGCATCGCCCAGACGCTCCTTGATGGCGCGCACGGCCTCGGGCACGGTGAGCATGATCTGCACCGACGCGGCTTTGCTCTGAAGCTGCAACACCTGCGGCGTCTGCACCTCTGCGGCGTTGGGAACCAGGCGGTGCGGCAGGTCGGCCTTGCCCAGGTGGCTGTGCGCCACCAAGCCCTTGCCATCGTTGAGGTGGCCAAAGGGGCGGGCCTGCTCGGCGCGCTTCTTCTCGGCTGCGTCCACCGTGGTTCCTTCGCCCCAGGCGGCAGCGGCGAGGATGTTCGCAGCCCGCTCGCTGGCGGTCTGCGGGGCGCGGGCGTACTCCTCGCCCGCCACCGGCGCAGACATGGGCCGCCCGTATTCGTCAAACTCGCGCTCCGGCTCCACCTGCACCAGCAGAGGCTCCGCGCCCAGGCGTTCGATTTCGATGCGCAGCGCGCCCCGCTGCATCAGAAGCGGCGTGACGCGCACCTTCTGCCCGTTGCCCAGGAACTCGGCCCAGGGCCGCAGGTCGTAGCTTGCCCGACGCCCCAGCTCCGGGTGCGCGAAGCTGATGTGCAGGTCGCGCACCACGCGGGTCAGCTCCTGGCCCGCCATGAACCACTGACACACCTCGCGCGCCGGCATCTGCACCAGCGCGCCGGGGTGGCGCATGATGAGCTGCCAGAGATCGTCGCGCACCATCGCCTGGCCGCTGGCGCGCACCAGACGGCAATCGACGTGCTCGATGGCGTTGGCGTTGAAGTCGCGCACCCAGCGCGCCGCCGAGGCGTTGAGCTGCTCGACCGTGTCCACCGGCTCGAAGCGCAGGAGGCTCTCAAAGTGGGTCTCCACCAGGTTGTTGCCCTGCTCGACGCCGCCTTTGCCCCAGGAGTGGCCCGTGGCGTGGGTTTCGTGGTCAACGCCCAGGGCGTCGAGCAGGGTCTTGATGGCGAAGCTGGTGTTGGCGCTGCCCTTGTCCCAGAGCAGCATCCGGGGCACGCCATGCGACACGCGCCCAGGCTGTTGGCCCCAGGTGTAGAGCAGGAACTCGAACAGGCTGCGCTGGTTCTCACCCGCCGCCTCGAAGTAGCGCACGTCGATGGTGCCGCTGGCGTGGTCGTAACGCACGTAGCGCCACACCTTGAGCCGCACCTTGTCCATGCTGGCGGGCTTGTTCTTGTAGAACTCCTCGTCGCGCATGATCGCCTGCCCCTTCGGGGTGTAGTAGATGAGGCACAGCGACGGGTCGATCTGGTGCAGGTGGTTCGGGTGCAGGCTGCGCAGGGTGATGTGGTTGCGGGCGGCGGCCTGCGCCTTGGCGTCCATGCGGGCGCACCGCAGCAGTGCGTTGACGCGGCTTTCGGATACGGTGACTTCGATACCGTTGGTGTGCGCAATGTTCATGGCCACTGCCGTGGGCAGCGTGGCCTTGCCGTTGCCACGGATGGCTTCGCGCTTGGCTGCCGCGATGAAGTGCAAGGTGTCTTTCGGCAGCGCCGTGGTGCCCGCGTCGGCGCGCTTCTTGCGCCCGGTGCGATAACCCGCGTGGGTGCGCAGCCAGGTGTAGACCGTGGCAGGGCTTCTGCCGATGAGATTGGCGAATTGATGCACCAGCTCGGTCGCGCCGCCATGCGGGGCCGCAGCGATGCGCTCGCGCAGGGCGAACAGCTCTTGCAGCAGGTCTGGAGCGGGTTTGTGGGCCATGTCGAGTTCCCGCGCTTCAGGCCGCTTCTGGCGCGTATGCGCCCAGCGACTTGTCGAAGGTGCTGCGCTCTTTGGTCAGACCGGCTTCGGCCCGCGAAAGCGCCTGCTCGTACACCTCGGCGATGTGGGCCAGCGCCGCCTCGTACTTGGGGCGCTGTGCTTCGGGAACGTCCCCCGCCACTTCGAACAAGGTGATGCGGCAGGTCTGCAGCTCGCTGATGGCCTGGGCGATCTTGCGACCGGCGGCAGCGACCTGGTCGGAAACCGGCTCCAACGCATCGGGCCAGTCGGTGTCGGCCACCACCTTCTTGTGCAATTGCACCTGCAGGCTGGTGAGCTTTTGCTGCGTCTTGTCCAGAACGGCATCCTTGGCCTGCAGGTCGCCGCGCAGGCTGCGGATGACGCTGCGCAGTTCCTTCACGCTCATGGTGGCGACGTCGTCAAGCGACAGCTCGCCAGTTTGGCCATACAGCTCCAGCTCCTCGATCTGCTCGTCGTCGAGAACCAGCATCTCGAACAGCTTGGACTGGTTGCCGATGGCCGCCGTCAAATGTCTCGTTGACGAGACATTTGCGAACTTCGCGGCGGACTGCATGAATTTGGCAGCAACCTTGCGGTCAATTCCTAAAACGTCCAGCCGAACAATAAACTGCCCGTGCTCGCATGCCTCCTTCAGCACCCGCAGGCCGCGTCCCACCTCCAGGCAGGCTTCCACGCTGCGGCGCATGTTGGCTGCGATGTCGCGCTGGATCAGGTCGGGGTCGGTGCAGTCGGCGGGCAACTGGTAGCCGAGTTGCGCGGCCAAGGCGCGCACCGCCGTGTCTTGCTCGACATGCATCACGGCAAGCTCCTTTGCCGCCTCACCGGCCTGCTCCAGGCGCTGCGGGTTGAAGCCGTCTTCGGCGGGGGTGGGAAGGGCCTTCTTGGGTCGAGCCATTGCTGTGTTCCTCCTCTTCAGCAAGTACGGGTGAAGTTGTGTCGGATTTCGGTGAGGGAGCGCTCGGCACGGTCCAGGTCGGCCAGCACGCGCCCGAACACGCGGCCCATGCGGGGCGTGGGGTGGAAGTGGCCGGTGGTCTCGTCCTTGCGCGCCCAACCCTTGTCCATGAGCACGCCCATGGCGCGGGTGATGGCGCTGGCGCTCAGGTTCAGTTGCTTGGAGAGAGCGGTGTTGGACACCCCGGTCACGGTGTGGCCTGACAAGGCGTCCAACACGTCCAGAACCTTGATGGCCGCTCCACGGTCGTCGTCGTGCCTGGTCATCGCGCGCTCTCCTTCCAGTGCTGGGACCGGCGCGAGCTGTTGCGGGCTGCCCAGCGCCGCGCATCGGCCAAGCCCTGAACCTCGCGCAGTCGGCACTCGAAGCCGTTGCGGGTGAACGAGCCGCCGTATAGGCCCAAATGAGACCCCAGGGTGTCGGCCAGCCGGTTGTAGCGGCGCAGGCCCACGCGGTGCCGGTGCACGCGCCCATCAGCGCGGCACACCGTGACCACCGCGCCGCCTGGGACGCGGTACGCCTTGATCGCATCAAGGCCTTGAGAGACTTCGGTCATCGTCATTTCTCCTCAAATTCAAGTTCGGGCTGTTGGTGCTTGGCCACGTTGCTGCGGTGCCAGGCCAGGCCTTCCATGGCCTGCTGGATGGCGGCCAGCGTGGCGGTGGCGTCGGCCTTACCGCCGTAGAACTGCAGGAGCTGGCCCACAGCCGTGTTGAGCAGCTCCTGCAGGGCCTGCATGTCGGCGGCGCGGGCATTGCGGCCCGTGGGGATGTCGATCAGCAGCCGGTTGGCGCTGGCGGCCAGCCAGCGGGTGACGTAGTCGATGCCGCAGGCGGCCTCGTACGGGCGGATCAGGTTGGCCGGGATGCGCCCGTTCTGCAGCCACTTGTAGACCGTCCAGTGGTCGGTGACCCCCATGCGCTCGGCGATGCGCTCCACCGACAGGTTGTGGCGCTCGCGGGCGTAGTCCTTGCACAGCTCCAGCGCTTGCCGCAGGCAGGTGGGCTGGATGCGGCACCAGTTACGCCTGGCCACGGACAGCCTCCTTCTCGGCAAGCTGATGCCGCAACCACGCCAGCGCCTCAATTGCCCCGTTGATTGCCCTGACTGCCTCATCGGTCTTCGAAGGGTCGATCTCGGCGGAGACAGCCTTGGCGATCGCCATTGCTGTCACATGGTGGGCTTCGGCGCTCGTGGTGACCCGCGCCAGACGGCCGGTAGGTGCAGGAATGGTCAGAGTGCCGCCTGCGTCCGCCAAGCACTTGCTTAGCGCGTTGCTCCCGCAGGCTTCTTCGAACGCCGGAATGGCGATCGCAGGCATCCGGCCAGTTTCAGACCACTTGAACAGGACCCACTTGTTTTCGAGTCCCATCAACTCCGCCACGCTCGCCACATCGCGGTACAACGCGCGCTTGGCGTGATCGAGACAGTCGCGGATCGCGGTTTGAATGCGTGATTCCAAAGGGACGCTCATTTCTGGAACTCCCTTTCAAAGTGCCGGGGAGACAGCTCCAAACAAATTTCCGCTTTGCAACTGGCGCAAGGCATTTGCCGCGCATATGCTTGGCCGTAGATAATTTGCGCCTTGGAGGAAAGCATGAAGAGAGACGATCTGATGCAGGAACTCGACCGGAACATGGATACGGTCTTCGATAACCTGTACGTGCTCAATGCGGCGATGACGGCCATGGTCAAAGCCCTTGCTCCGGCAACGGCGGCACAGTTCGTCCAGGAGCTGGATCAGACGCTGGATGGCTTTTTTGAGGGGCGCAACCCGCCTGGATTCGTTGCCCACCAAACCCTGCTGGGCTGGCGCAACATGGCAGCGGCAGCGGCGCGAATTGAGAAAAGAGGGCCAGAGGCATGAGCAGCTTGCCGTTGCGGCGCGCGATGGCCGTTGCTTCAGTCATGGCACCCTCCCGAAATCGTTTCTTCCAGGTTGGCGAACAGCGCCTTGCCCGCAGCGGTGAGCTGGACATAGGGCCCAGCCTGGACGACGAAGCCGCGCAGGCGCAAGCGGCGGCAGGCCTCGCGGGCCTCGACCGGGCAGACCTCGAATTCGGGCAGCCCTCCGTGGTTGAGCTTGGGCAGCAACACGCCCCGAGGCATGGCGATGAAAACCGTGGCGAGCACGGCGCACTCGGCGTGATCGAAGGTGAAGGTCATGGCGGGCCTCACGCAGCGAGCTGCTCGGGGGCCTTCAGGCCGAGCGCGACGGCGATCTCGTGGGCGCGACCGAAGTGGGCCTTATCTATGCCGTTCAACACGCGGTACACCGCGCTGCGGGGATAGCCGTGGTTGACGGCCCACTGGGTGATGGTGATGCCCTGGCGTCGCAGGCGGGATTTGACTTGATCGGAGGTCATGGTGTGGTCTCCTGTGAAAGGGTGAGATGGATCCGGTGTCACTGATTTCCGCTACTGCGAGCGGCGTTTCGGTTCTTAAGGATCTGGGCGTGGCCTTGCTCGGGGAGCGCGATCGCCAGAAAGCGGCGGCCATCCATGTCGAGTTCACGGAAAAGCTCATTGACACGCAGGCCCAGCTTATGCAGGTACTGAGCGCCGTCATCGAGCAGCAGCGGCAC
>JBQTHH010000063.1:0-135194 GCA_052390055.1 Rhodoferax sp. | reverse complement strand
CTGATCAAATGCGCAATATCCACCTGTGTGGGCAATGCCTTGCGGGTTCTCGCCATCCCGGGCCTCCATCAAGTCCTTGATGGAGGCCGATTATCAGCCAATTCCGTCTACTATCTGAACAGTATTGATGCTAGGGGCGTGTGCGGAGTGGAGGTGGAGCCACCTGTAGGTGTGTCCTACATCCGCCGGGGCAAGTCGGCCACCACGCTCTCAGGCGGCGAAGCGCTGCGCGTGGAGCTGGCGGCGCATGCGGGCAGCCACACGGGGAGGTATTTGGGGGGGGTGTTGGGCAGGGGCTGAGGCAATGGCAAAAACCGGCCACAGCCCGCGTGAATAGAACGAATATTGCTATCTATTTAATAGCATTCACCCTCCCAGCTTGCGGTACAGCGTCTGGCGGCTGATGCCCAGCAGGCGGGCGGCCTGGCTGACGTTGCCGTGGGTGGCCTGCAGCGCCGCCTGGATGGCGGACTGGGACAGGGCCTGCAGGGTCTGGCCCTGGACCTGGGGGTGTGCTGCCGGGGTGGGCGCGGCGGGGGCTTGGGCCAGTTCCTCGCGCACGTCGTCGCCCAGGTGCTGCCAGCCGATCACGCCCGCGCCCTCGTCGCACAGCGCGCAGGCGGTGCGCAGCACGTTGGCGTACTGGCGCAGGTTGCCGGGCCAGGGGTGGTGCGAGAGGGACTGCAGCAGCTCCGGTGCAATGCTGGGGGTGTCGCCGGGGCGAAACTCGCGCAGCAGGCGTTCGGTCAGGGCAAGGAAGTCGCTGCGCTCGCGCAAGGCGGGCAAGTGCACGCCCAAGGCGTTGATGCGGTAGTACAGGTCGCTGCGAAAGCGGCCCTGTGCCACCGCCTCGCGCAGGCGCTGGTGGGTGGCGCAAACCAGGGCAAAGTCCACCGGCACCGCCTGGCTGGCGCCGATGGGGGTGACGGTACGCTCCTGCAGCACGCGCAGCAGGCGCGTCTGCAGCGCCAGCGGCATGTCGCCGATCTCGTCCAGAAACAGGGTGCCGCCGTGGGCTTCGCGCAGCCGCCCGGGGTTGCCCTCGCGCCGCGCGCCGGTGAAGGCGCCGCCCACGTACCCGAACAGTTCGGCCTCGATCAGGTGCTCGGGCAGCGCGGCGCAGTTGATGGCCACGAAGGGCCCCTGGCGGCGCGCGCTGCTGTCGTGGAAGGCGCGCGCGAACAGCTCCTTGCCCACGCCGGACTCGCCCTGGATGAGCAGGGCAATGCCCTTGTCGAGCACCTTGCGCGCCTTGGCAGCGGCCTCGCGCCACTGGGCGTCGCCCGTGTCCAGCCGCGCCAGGGCGTCGGGGGGGATTGCCGCCCCGGTGGCGCGCGCGGCCGGCGCGGCAACGGGGGCGGGTGTGGTTGCAGCGGGCAGGCGCAGCGCCGGGGCGTCCAGCCCCTCCCAGCGGCCAAACACCACCCCGGCCCCATGGCGGCGCAAGGGCTGCACGCGCTGGGCCTGGGCCGCAAGCCAGGGCTGGGGGCCCAGGTCGAACACCTGCGACAGATCCAGCCGCCCCAGGTCCTGCTGGCGCAGGCCCAGCAGACCCAAGGCAGCGCGGTTGGCGCCCACCAGGGTGCCGTGTTCGGCCACCGCCAGCAGGGCTTCGCCCACCGAGCCCACGCCTTCGGGCTGGGCGTGCAGGCTCAGCAGCGGCGTGCGCGCGAACTGGGCGCGCAGCAGGCGGTTTTCGATCATGCGCGCGGCGGCGCTGACCAGGCCCAGGGTGTGGGGGTGGCCGCCGCGCTGGTCGCCGCTGATGTCCACCGTGCCCAGCAGCTCGCCCGTGGCGCCCCAGATGGGCGCGGCGGCGCAGGTGAGAAAGGCGTTGCGCTCCAGATAGTGCTCGGCGCCGTGCACCACCACGGGCAAGCCTTCCGCCAGCGCGGTGCCGATGGCGTTGGTGCCCCGGTGCGCCTCGGCCCAGGAGGCGCCGCAGGCCAGGGCCACGCGCTCGGCGCGCTCCAGAAAGGGTGCGTCGCCCAGGGTGTGCACCAGCATGCCTTCGCGGTCGGCCAGCACCACCACGCTGGCGGTGTGGCGCACCTGCTCCAGCAGGAACTCCATGACCGGGCGCGCATGCGCCACCAGGGCATGGTTGCGCGCCAGGCTCTGGCGCAGCGTGGTGCTGTCGTGCTGGGTCAGCGTCCACAGCGCGCCGCTGGGCTGCAGCCCAGCCTGGGCGCTGCGCTGCCAGGAGCGCACCAGCAGCGCGTCCTCCCAGCCTTGCGGGGCGCTGCCATGCTCCAGCACATGCTGGCGCGCCTGGCGCACTGCCAGGGCCGGGGTCGGTGCTCGCATTGGGTTTGTCTCCTGCGCACGCGGATCGGTTTTTTGCGGCCAGTATAGGTAGCCAGGTGGCGAGCGCAAGGGGGGCGCAGTGCCACGGCGCCAGCTGTTCCATTTTGTGACACCTGTCGCAGGGCGAGACTGCCCGGTACCCCTCCGCGTGGCCGGGCAAACGAGCACACCCCATATAAATCAAGCACTTACGGATGCAGAACCACGCTGGCACGGGGCTTGTAGGTGGAAAGCCGTCCGCCCCGCGGGCATCTCCACAACCATCCCAACGAGGAAACAAGATGACCAATGCCGCCCTCAGCGCCGCCAGCTCCAAGGCCAAGATCAAGGCCCAGTACGAGAACTTCATCGGCGGAAAATGGACCCCGCCGCAGGAAGGCCGGTACTTCGACAACGTCAGCCCCGTGTCGGGCCAGACGCTGTGCAAAGTGGCGCGCTCGACGGCTCCCGATATCGAAGCCGCCTTGGACGCCGCACATGCAGCCCGCGAAGCCTGGGGCCGGACTTCTGTGGCCGCACGCGCCCGCATCCTGAACCAGATTGCCGATCGGGTCGAGCAAAACCTGGACACCCTGGCCTTGCTGGAGACCATGGACAACGGCAAGCCCATCCGTGAGACCACCCACGCCGACCTGCCGCTGGTGGTGGACCACTACCGCTATTTCGCGGGTGCCATCCGTGCCCAGGAAGGCCGTCTGTCGGAAATCGAGCACAACCTGATTGCCTACCATTTCCACGAGCCCATCGGCGTGGTCGGCCAGATCATCCCCTGGAACTTTCCGCTGTTGATGTCGGCGTGGAAACTGGCCCCCGCCCTGGCTGCTGGCTGCTGCGTGGTGCTCAAGCCCGCCGAGCAAACGCCTTTGAGCATTCTGGCGTTCATGGAATTGATCGCCGACCTGTTGCCGCCTGGGGTGGTCAATGTGGTCAATGGCTTTGGCCGCGAAGCGGGCATGCCGCTGGCGCAGAGCAAACGCATTGCCAAGCTGGGCTTCACCGGCTCCACCGCCACCGGCCGCACCATTGCTCAGGCCGCCGCAGCCAACCTGATCCCGGCCACCCTGGAGCTTGGCGGCAAGAGCCCCAACATCTTCTTCGCCGACGTGATGGACGCCGACGATGCCTTCTTTGACAAGGCGCTGGAAGGCTTCACCATGTTTGCCCTCAACCAGGGTGAAGTGTGCACATGCCCCAGCCGCGCGTTGGTGGACGCCAAAATTTACGACAAGTTCATGGAACGCGCCATTGCCCGCACCCAAAAGGTCAAGCAGGGCAGCCCGCTGGAGGCTTCCACCATGATCGGCGCCCAGGTGTCCAGCGCGCAGATGGACAAGATCCTCTCCTACATCGACATCGGCAAACAGGAGGGTGCAAAGGTTCTCTCCGGCGGCACGCGTGCACGCCTGGGCGAGGGCCTCAACGAGGGTTTCTACGTCACGCCGACCATTTTGGAAGGCAACAATTCCATGCGCGTGTTCCAGGAAGAAATTTTTGGCCCGGTGGTCTCCGTCACGCCGTTCAAAAACGCCGAAGAGGCGCTGCGCATTGCCAACGACACCTCGTATGGCCTTGGCGCGGGGGTGTGGACACGCAACATCAACCATGCCTACCAATTGGGTCGGGGCCTGCAGGCGGGACGGGTTTGGACCAATTGCTACAACCTCTACCCCGCGCATGCCGCGTTCGGCGGCTTCAAGCAATCGGGCATCGGACGTGAGAACCACTTGATGATGCTGAACCACTACCAGCAAACCAAGAACCTCCTGGTGAGCTACACCGAAGACGCGCTGGGCTTCTTCTAAACCCTGCGCAACCGGCAAAGGGCCGCGGGGCCGCCGACTGACGAGATCGTCGGTCGGCGGCCCCGCAGATACATCGGCACGGTTTTGTAAGGTTCAGCATGGCTCCCGCACACCCCATCCCGTCCAGCGATATTGCGTTCACCGCATCGGTCAAAGCCATCCAGGAGCAGCGCGGTTCGCGCACGGAATTCACCGAGCAGGAAGAACAGGGGGGCTGGGCCACCCGCATCACCCCGGTGCTGGCCGACTTTATCGCCAGCGTCAGGACCTGCTTCCTGGCAACGGCCACGGCCAGTGGCCAACCCTACGTGCAGCACCGTGGCGGCCCCCCGGGGTTCTTGCGCGTCCTGGATGCGCAAACACTGGCCTTGGCCGACTTCACCGGCAACAGGCAATACCTCACCACCGGCAATCTCGCCGAGAACCCGCGCGCCTTCCTGTTCCTGATCGACTATGCCCGCAGGCGCCGCATCAAGCTCTGGGGCAGCGCGCGCACGGTGGAGAACGACCCCGATTTATTGCGCCGGCTGAGCCTGGACAGCTATCCGGCGGAGGCCGAGCAGGCCATCGTCTTCACGCTCGAAGCCTGGGACATGAACTGCCCGCGACACATCCCGGTGCTCGTCCCCGAGACGGACGTGCGGGCTCTGTGCCAATCGTTCGAGTCGCGCATTGCCGCTCTCGAAAGCGAAAAAGCCGAGCTGCTGCGCCGACTCGGCGGAACCGGGCAGTAGCCCCTTGCGCGCCCGCGTGCCTGGCCCCCACCCGGCACGCCACGAGGCAGCCCGAACCAATCAACAGGAGGAGACAGATACATGCACACGCAATCACAGCCACCACTGGTCATCGGCATTTCGGGCAGCACCCGCAGCATTTCCGGCAAGCCCCGCCAGGGAACGATCATCGAGATCGTCCAGCGCGCGCGCAGCGAAGACGCCTTGCGCCAGGCATTCAGCGACAGCGGCGCCCCGGAAGTGGGTGAGCACGTCAAGCAGCTCGGAATCCGCCATGGAGACGGATTCAATCTGTACAAGAGCGAGCGCAAGAAGACCCAGCGCGACACCACTTTCAGCAATACCGAAGTCGCGCTGGCAGCCGCCTTGTATGGCGCCAAGGAGGCCGGTGCCCAGGTGCAGCACCTGCAACTCAACCGCTATTTCTTCCCTACGCCCCGGCCCGCGAAACTCAAGGAATTGAAAGATGTGCTGCTGCGTGCAGATGGGCTGGTCTTGGCCACACCCGTGTATTTCGGGGACCGCAGCCTGCTCATTGGCAACCTCATCGAGTTCATCCGCAGCGACGCGGAGTTGCGGTCTGCCCTGGCCGGAAAGGTCATGGGGGGCATTGCGGTGGCGGCCAAACGCAATGGGGGCCAGGAGACGTCCCTGATCTACCAGTTGATGGACATGCTCGACATCGGCTTTCTGGGTGTGGGCAACGACTGGCGCACCACCGCACAGTACGGCGGAACCTGCCACGCCGGGGATGTGGGCATGATGGCCAGCGACTCCGTGGGCATCGACACCGCCGCTGGCGTGGGGCGGCGGGTGGGAACCGTCGCCATGATGAACCGCATGGGCGAACGCCATCAACTCCAGGGACACCACCGGCTGGTTTTCCTGGTGGCCCAGGACAAGGACGAAACAGCGCTGCGCTATGTGCGCAAACTGGCACAACAGGCACCGCAGGCCCACGCCACCATCATTGACGTAACCCGGCTCAAGATCCACTCCTGCCAGGCCTGCGACATCTGCCCGGCCACGGTGGGCATCGACAAGGATTCGCGCTGCATCATCCAACGCCGTGACGACGATATGCAGGGCGTGTACGACACCTTGCGGCAAGCCGACGTGATCGTCCCGGTGACCTTCAACCCCGCCCAGCGTGAGGGGCTGACCAGCGCCTATCAGGCATTGATGGAGCGGCTGCGTTTCATGCGCCGCTCCAACTACATGCTCAGCGACCGCCTGATCGCGCCGCTGGTGCTGGAGGAAATCGGAGCGGGGCAGAACCTGCACATCCGCATGATCACCTCGCTGATCCGCCAGCATTCCATCGTCAGCAAACCCCTGTTGGCGTACTTCCAGGACGGGGTTGCGCTGAACGAGCGCGAAGTAGCGCAGCAGTTCGCGGCCCTGAACCAGACCGCACGCCACATCACCCGTGGCCGCCTGCTGCTGTACGCCAACACCATCGAGTCAATCGAATACCAGACCGTGGGCTACTTTTCCGACCAATTCGAGAACGCCCAGGAGAAGGTCAGGATCAGCCAGCAAATCCATCTGGACCGGGTGCACCGCTACCGCTCGGAGGCCCGGGCACGTTTGGCCCCCACTGCGGAAATGGCCCTGCAGCCGTGAGGCCCGGCACCGAGCCCCCCACCCCATCCACACACAAAATGAGCGACAACATCTACGACATTCTGTCCCGTGGTTTCCCCCAAGACCCGGACACCCCATTCCTGGTTCATGCGAACGGGCGTTGCTACAGCTACCGCGATCTCGATCAGGAGACCGCGCGCTACGCCCATGCGTTGACGGCCTGCGGCCTGAAACCAGGCGACCGCGTCGCGGCCCAGGTGGACAAGTCCGCACAGGCCGTGTTCCTCTATCTGGGCTGCGTGCGCGCCGGTCTGGCCTATGTCCCCATCAACCCCGAGCATCAAGGCGAGGAGATTGACTATTTCCTCAATGACTCCGATGCATCCGTCTTCGTGTGCAGGCCACAGTTGCAGGAGTTGGCCCCACAACTGACCTGGCACAACCCCAGCCGCGTCGTGTTCGATCTGGACGCCAACGGGGAGGGATCGCTGGCGCAGGCCGCGCGGTCCCAACGCAGTGCGTTTGCCACCACCTCCCGTGCCGCCACTGACCTGGCCGCCATCATGTACACCTCCGGCACCACGGGGCGCTCCAAAGGGGCCATGTTGTCGCACGGCAACCTGTCTTCCAACGCCTTGGTGCTGCATGCGTACTGGGGCTTCGTTCCCGGCGATGTGATCCTGCACATGCTGCCGATCTACCATACCCACGGTTTGTTCGTGGCCATCCATTGCGCACTGCTCAATGGCAGTGCACTGCTGTTCGAGCCACGATTCGATGCCCGCCGGGCCCTGCACCTGATGGAGCGGGCCACGGTATTCATGGGGGTTCCGCCCCACTACGCCGCGCTGCTGAACGAACCCGCGCTGGACCAAACCGTCTGCGCGGGCATGCGCCTGTTCATTTCTGGCTCAGCCCCGCTGCTGGCAAGCACGTTCCAGGAATTCCAGCACCGCACCGGGCACACCATCCTGGAGCGCTATGGCATGACCGAGGGCGGCATGTTGGTATCCAACCCCTGCAAGGGCGAGCGTCGCTGCGGCACGGTCGGTCTGCCCCTTCCTGGCACACGCATGCGTGTAGTGGACCCGCTGGGCCGACCCATGGCGCCCCACTGCATCGGACACATCCAGATGGCTGGCCCCAACCTCTTCTCCGGGTATTGGCGCATGCCAGAGAAAACGCGCGAAGAATTCACCGCCGACGGTTTTTTCAAGACCGGGGACGTGGGACAGCTCGACGAGCAGGGCTACCTCACCATCATTGGCCGGTACAAGGACGTGATCCATGTGGGCGGGGAGGAGGTTTACCCAAAGGAAATCGAAACCGCCATCGACCGCCTGCCCGGTGTCGTGGAGTCTGCCGTGATCGGCCTGCCCGACCCGGCAGGCGGTTCGCGCGTGGCGGTGGTCATTGCCCGCCAACCCGGCCAATCCGCACTCACGGCTGCACAGGTGAGTGCCGCGCTGGGAAAGGGTTTTGCCGATTTCAAGATCCCCAAGACCATCCGCTTCGTCGATCAGTTGCCACGCAACGGCATGGGCAAGGTGCAAAAAAACCTGCTGCGCAGCAGCTTCCCATGGGAGGCGGCATGAGTACCGCGAACCTTGGCGTTTTCTGCGCCCGCAGGGGAGTCCAAAAATGAGGGATAGCAACGTATTGGTGGCCCTCCTGAAACTCCAGGAGCCCTGGACACTGGTGGACGTGCGCTGCGACCCGTCCCGCAATCGCTGCGATACCTGGATCGGCCTGGAGCAGCGCCGAGGCTGGTTCAGCCTGGCGTTGGGCAAATCCACCCCGCAACACGCCACCATGACCTGGCGCCACACCAATCTGGGCGACTGGAACTGGTACATCCACGTCACCGCCCCGGCCAGCGCGAACCTGGCCCGCCTGCCATGGGCCGGAGAGATCGGGCTGCCCTTTACCAGCGCCCTGGAGCGGCAACTGGGTTCGCTCATTCCCCATGTATCGCGCCTGGACGCGCTGGGCTCGCTTTTGCGCCTGGACATGGTCGACCTCGCCCATGCCTACAGCAAAGGGCGGCTGCAAGGCGCGGGCACGGCTTTCGCGGCAGCGGCCGCCCCCCGCACCCCCCATGACGATTCCGGCATCCCCCCGGCGCAGGACCCGGTGTGGATTGCACTCCTGGAGGGGACACACGCCTTTCAGGTGCGCGCCACCGGATTGCAGTTGCTCCTGTTCAACCTGCGCATGCAGTACCGGCGCACGGACGACCCGGAGCAAAAACTGCTTCACGTACAGGAGTGTCGACGCTACTTTGTGCGCAACCGGCGCCAACTCGCCTTTGAGCTCGGGCAACTCGCAGCGCTGGGCACCACTTCCAGCGCGACGCCCAGCCCTGAGGTTCCAGCATGAGCAAGCCCGCACCACGCACCGGAGAGCTGATGCCCCCCGCACAAGCGGCGCAACGCATCACCGCCGGACAAAGGCTATGGATCGCGGGCGACGCGCGGGTTTTGCGCACCCTGCCCAAAGGCCAGTGGGTGGGTGGCACCATCCCCTACTTTCAGACCCCGGACGGCGGCGTGAGCGAGCGCCAGCAGGTGTTCGTGTGCGAAGCGCCCGCCTTGGGCGGAGCGTCCCAGATTCGCTCCTACGACATCACCTCGCTGTCCGAGCTGTGCCTGGACACCCCGGCGCATGGGTACACCTTCTTGCTGATTCCGGCGTTTTCCGACGTGCATTCGTTTTACGCCCGCAACGCAGCGCAGTTCCCGCAAATGTTCATGCAACCCGTGGTGGGCTGGGTGGCGGGCATGCACCTCACCGAGGCCAGTGAAGTGCCTGCGGTGGTGGATGGCAGCACGGGCCGCTTCGATACCGAGCGTGCCTTGGCCATGCACATGGCACTGCCCGAGGACTACTACACCGAGGTGGAAATCCTCAACCCCTATGAGCAGGGTGAAGGTGCGCGCATCCGGTTTTCCGAGCCCGGGTTTTCGGCCCGCACCTGCCTGGTGGACGGCCACACGGTGGAGCTGGCGCCATGGCTGCAAAAAAACGGCATTGATCTGCGCCTGCCACTGGTGGCCGACTACTGCGGCGCGATGGTCAATGTGTCGTTCAAGGGGGTGGACAAGTCGGGGCGGGTGGACTTCTATGCCCCGGTTTTTGACGATGTGGAATACCGCCTGGCACGCCGACGCAGTGCGGACGCGCCCGCAGCGGCGGACACCCGCGCTGCGGCGTTTTCCTGTAACTGCATCCTCAACCACCTGCACGGGGGGCTGGCCGCGCTGCAGGCCCCGCCCAGCTCGGGCCCGCTGGGCTTTGGCGAAATCGCCTGGATGCTGCTGAACCAGACCCAGGTGCGCATGTATGTGGAGAGCGCATAGGACACCGCCGAGCCCAGCACCAGGGCCGCGCCCAGCCACACCGCGCCGCCGTCCCCCGCCCAGCGCAGGTCGTGCGCAAAGGCCAGGCCTATGCCCGCGTAGCTCAGCCCCAGGACCACCCATTCGTGCCGCGCCACGGGGCGCTGGAGGAACAGGGCCGTCAGCAGCAGCGTCATGGTGGGGTAGGTGAAGAGGATCAGCCGCTCCAGCGCCGCAGAGAGGCGCCAAGGCTGATTCAAATCCTGGCAGGACCCCGTCAGGAAAGTGCCCATTTTGCAGCCCGGCATTCGCCAAATGCGAACACCCAGCCGCCCCTGCGCCTACGCCATGAACCCCAGATCCACGGGGTAGCCCGTGCTACCGCCAAAGTTGCCGATGTTGGGCAGCACCTGCGCCATGTCGGCGTCGGCCACGCCAAACCACTTGGCCAGGGTGGCGGCGTACTGGTCCACCGACACGCGCGGCAGCAGCCGCCCCTGGCCCACATGCCACTGCGCCTCAGCAACGTACAGGCCCGCGCTCTTGTCGTCGAGCACGCTCACGGGTGGCGCCTCGCCATAAAAGGCCCGCCCGCGCACGGCGCCGCCCACAATGAAGTGGTGGCCGCCCCAGCCGTGGTCGGAGCCGTCGCCGTTGGAGCTGAGCGTGCGGCCGAAATCCGAAGCGGTGAAGCTGGTCACCTGGCTGGCCACGCCCATTTCGACCGTTGCGTCATAAAACGCCTTGAGCGCATCGTTCACCCGCCCCAGCAGCACCGGCTGCTGGCTGATGAGGTTGTCGTGCAGGTCGAAGCCGCCCAGCGAGACGAAAAACACCTGGCGGCGCGCGCCCAGGGTGGCGCGGCCCTTGATGATGCGCGCCACCATTCTGAGCTGCGGCCCCAGGCCGTTGCTGGGAAAGGGGGTGGCGAAGCTGGCGCTGTTGGCGATGGACAGCGCTGCCGTCACCTGCACCTCGGCGTCCATGGCGCGGGCGGTGACGGCGTTGTAAGCGGCCTCCAGCGCATGGCTGCGGGCGTTGTCGCGGATCAGCGTGGCCAGAGCGGAACGCACCCCCGCCGAGCCGTACACCGTGCTGTCCGTGGCAGGGCGGATCTTGATGGCACCGCTGGTGCTGATCTGGTACTGCAAAGCCGTACCGCCGCCCAGATAGACCGCGTTGCCGGTGACGGAAATGCAACTGAACAGGTTGTTGCTGTTGAGCCCGGCGCCAATGACCTGGTCGCCCAGACCGCCGCCCCAGCCCAGCGTGGAGCCCTCGGGCGAGCTGGACTGCCAGATGGACTGCTGGTCGTTGTGGGAAAACAGCTTGGGCGGCAGCGGGTAGAGGGCGCGGTTGCTGCTGACGTACTGGTCGCGCGTGAGCGGCTTGACCAGGGGGCCCACATTGAGCAACACCGCCGCCTGGCCGCTGTTGAAGAGGCCTGCCATTTGCGGCATGGCGGGGTGCAGCGCGAACTGGCGCGACGCCCCCAGGCTGTCCACTGGCGCGGCGGTGGGACTGAGCACAGTGGCGGCCAGATCGCCCAGCGACAGGGCGATGCCGGAGCTGCCTCCGCGGATGGTGTTGTACTGGTTGTAGCTGGGTGTGTCGTAGGTGACGACGGTGTTGGCATAGTCGTTGCCGCCGTACAAAAACACGCACACCAGGGCCTTGTAGTCGCCCGCCGTGGCGTTGAAGGCCGCCGCCTCGCCCAGGGCGGCGAGGTTCAGGCCCATGGGCAGCATGGCGCTGGCGGCCATGCCCGCGCTGCGCTGCAAGAAGCCCCGGCGGGTCGAAGCGAAGGAGGAATGCGTCATTTCTGCACCAGGTATTCGGAAGAGGCCATCACCAGCAAAACAGCGGCGCAGACGCGCAGGCGCAGCTGCGTGGCATTGCCCGAGGCCATGGCGCCCACCGTGGCGGTGATGGTGTTGGCCGTGGCCGCCGAGAGCTGCCCGGCGCACAGCAGGCGGTTGACGCGCTGCACCAGGGCACTGGGGCTGGCGGCGCTCGGGCTGGTGGCCAGGGCGATCTCGGCGGTGTAGGCCGCCTTGACGTCGCCCGACACCAGGCCGCTGTCGATCACCCCCATCATGAAGTTGAGGTAGCCCCCCACGCTGGACTCGTTGACGAGCTGGAACTCGGGCGCCACCTGCCCGGCGCCCAGGCCCGTGCCGGGCGGCACAAAACCGGGGCGGAAGAAATTGAACACGCTGGGTGAGCGCAAGGGGCTTTGGCCCAGGCGGGTTCCGGGGTCGGAGAGGTCGGGGATCTTCCAACTGCCCGCACTGGAGCCCACGCCAAAGCTGCGCGCCCACTGCACCAGGCGCAGCAGCGGCTCGCGCAGCTTGCCAAACTGGGCGTTGCCAAGGCCCGCCGGGTTGCGTGCCTCGTCGTCGAGCAGGATGGCGCCCACCACATGCGCCAGGTCGCCACGCACCCCAGCGCCGTTGTTGGCAAACACGGCGGCCACACGCTGCACATAGGCCGCGCTGGGGTTGCTGGTAACCAGGCGCTGGATGAGCTGGCGGCAGACGAAGGGGCCGGTGTTGGGGTGCTGAAACAGGGTGTCCAGCGCCGCCGTCAGGGCCTGCGCGCCGGGGGTGTTGGCGGCGATCGTGGTGCCCAGAAAGTTCACCTCCAGATTCGAGTGGTAGCTGGCATTGAGCGCCATGGGCAGGCGCAGCTTCTGCGTGCTGCCCACGGTGCGGGTGCCGCCGCCGCTTTGCGCCACCACGGTGTTGGTGTTCTGGCTGCGGTCCAGGTCGTAGCCGGTGAACACGCGCGCCAGGTGGCTGATGTCGGCAGCGGTATAGCTCTCCAAGGGCTTGCCGTCGCCGCCGTTGCGCACCGTGCCGTCGGCATTGAGCTGGTACAGCCCAACGGTGAAGAGCTGCATCACCTCGCGGGCGTAGTTTTCGTCGGGCAAGCGCCCGCTGCTGTCTTCCTTGCGGTTGCCTTTGGTGTTGAGGTAGTAGCCCATGGCCGGGTTGAGCGTGATGGCGCCCAGCAACTCGCGGTAGTTGCCCAGGGCGTGCTGGCACAGCGTGTCCCAGTAGGCGGCCATGGCGTGGCTGCGCCACTCGCAGTTGTCGAGACCGTTGATGGACACCACCAGAATCTCGGACAAGGCCAGTGCCACGCGCCGACGCAGGGTGTCGGGCGCGGTGACCAACTGGTGCCAGGCGAAGTAGTCGGTGGGGTAGCTCTGGTCGTAGTAGTTGTTGGGGCTGTTCACGTCGCCGTAGCCCTGGGCGTTGAGCCAGTCCCAGGCCCAGTTGGCACAGGGTTGGGCGATTCTCTGCTCCAGCCAGACGCGGTAGCCCAGGGTGCGCAGGCTGGCCAGCTCGGCGTCGGTGGCGCTGAACTGGGCCTGCAGCAGAAAGCGCGCGGCCTCTTCGTCGCTGGCCGGGCTGGCATTCACATAGGCGCCGCTGGCCAGGGTGACGCTGCGCCCGGCCTGCGCCGGGGTGCTGGGGGCGCTGGAGCCGGGGGTGCTGGCGCCGCCACCGCCGCCACCGCCGCCGCAGGCCTGCAGCAGCGCGGCGGCCGCCAGTGCGCCCTGCCCGGGCGCGCAGGCGGGTGCAGCGGCCAGCCCCGGCAGGGCCCCTGGTGCAGAAGGCGCACACCGGGGTGCGCGCAGCGCTGGCGCAGCTACGGTGGCAGGAGGGGATGGGGGCGCGTGCCGCATGGCCCAGGAATCTACGGGCAAACCGCCCCCCAGCGCAGCCCGGCTTGCACCTTGTTACGAAGATGACGGCGCGCCGCGCGCGCGCCCAGGAGTGTTGCGCAGGCACCCCAGGTCGAAAAACAAGGGGTTTTCGCGGGTACACAGGGCCTGCAAAAGGTCAATAATCCCGCAGCGCCGCAACCCGCCCGCGCCCCCCGCTGCCCCAACGACCGGATGCCCCCGAAGCCCGCCCCACCGCCGCCCACCCAACAGGACCTGGAGCACATGCTGCGCGAACAGCAGGTGATTCTGGATACCGCCGGCGTTGGCATCGTGTTCATCCACCGGCGCACGCTCAAGCGCTGCAACGCGCGCTTTGCCGAGATCTTCGGCCACCGCCTGGCCAACGAAGCGCTGCAGCGCTCCAATGCCTCGCTGTACCCGGATGTCAACGCCTTCCATGCCCTGGGGCGCGCCGCCTACCCGGTGATGGCCCAGGGCCAGCCCTACAAGGCCGAGGTGCGCATGAAGCGCGCCAACGGCGAGCTGTTCTGGGCCCACCTCACCGGCAAGCTGGTCAACCCCGCCGATACGGACGAGGGATCGATCTGGATCATCGACGACATCAACGAGCAAAAGGCCGCAGCCGAGCAGTTGCAGGCGCTGCTGACCGAGCAGGCGCTGATCCTGGACAACGCCCTGGTGGCGATTCTGTTTTTGCAAAACCGCCATGTGGTGCGCTGCAACCGGGCCTTCGAGACCATGCTCGGCTACGAGAGCGGCGAACTCAATGGCGCTTCGTCGCGCACCTGGTACCTGAGTGAGAAGGACTGGGCGATGGCCGCCGAGCGCTGCTATGCGCCACTGCGCCAGGGTGAGACTTTCCGCGAGGAAATGCACTTGCGCCGCAAGGATGGCCGCTCGGTGTACGTTGACGTCCAGGCCCGCGCCATCGACCCCGAAGACGTCGACAAGGGCTCGATCTGGACCGGCCTGGACATCACCGCGCGGCGCCAGGCCGAAGAGCAGCTGGCCCAGGCCCATGCCCAGCTCGAACGCCTGGTGGAGCAGCGCACCGAGGAGCTGCGCCAGACCGTGCGCGCACTCGAAGAGCGCGCCGCCGAGCACAAGGCCGCCGAGGAGCGCGCCCAGCACCTGGCGCACTACGACCCGCTCACCGGGCTGCCCAACCGCGTGCTGCTGCGCGACCGCTGCCAGACCGCGCTGCAATGGGCGCAGCGCCACGACCACCAGGTGGCGCTGCTGTACCTGGACCTGGACCATTTCAAGAACATCAACGATTCGCTCGGCCACCGCGTGGGCGACGAGGTGCTGGTGGAGCTGTCGCGGCGCCTGCGCGGCGCGGTGCGCGAGCAGGACACGGTCTCGCGCTTAGGGGGCGACGAGTTCGTGCTGCTGCTGCCCGAGACCGACGCGCCCGGTGCCGCCAGCGTGGCGCAGAAGATCCTGCAGGCGGCGCTGGTGCCGCTGCACCTGGAGGACCACGACCTCACGGTCACGCCCTCGATCGGCATTGCGCTGTACCCGCAAGACGGCAAGGACCTCGATACCCTGTCGCGCTGCGCCGACGCCGCGATGTACCAGGCCAAGAGCGAGGGGCGCAATGGCGTGCGCTTCTTCACGGCCTCGCTGCAGGCCCAGTCCGAGCGCATGCTGGTGGTGAGCAATGCGCTGCGCCGCTGCCTGGAGCGCCAGCAGCTCTCGCTGCACTACCAGCCCCAGATCGACCTGGAGACCGCCCGCGTGGTGGGGGTGGAGGCGCTGGTGCGCTGGCAGCACCCGGAGCTGGGCAACGTCTCTCCCACCGAATTCATCAGCATCGCCGAGAGCAACGGCCTGATCCTGCCCATTGGCGAGTGGGTGCTGCACGAAGCCACCCAGCAGCTGGCGCGCTGGCACCGGCTGGGCTGGACGCAGCTGCGCGTGGCGGTGAACCTGTCGGCGGTGCAGTTCCGCCACGCCAACCTGCTGCACCTGGTCAACCAGTGCCTGCAGGAGGCGGCGCTGGCACCGCGCAGCCTGGAGCTGGAGCTGACAGAAGGCGTGGCGCTGCACAACCCGCAGCAGGCCACGGCCATCATGGACGAACTCGACCGGCGCGGGGTGCGCCTGTCGATGGACGACTTCGGCACTGGCTACTCGTCGCTGAATTACCTCAAGCGCTTTCGGGTCTACAAGCTCAAGATCGACCAGTCCTTCGTGCGCGACCTGGGCCAGGACGCGGAGGACCGCGCCATCGTGCAGACCATCATCCGCATGTCGCAAAGCCTGGGGCTGCGCACCATGGCCGAAGGGGTGGAGACGGTGGAGCAGCGCGAATACCTGCGCGCCATGGGCTGCGACGAGATCCAGGGCTACCTGGTCAGCCGCCCGCTGCCAGCGCCGGAGCTGGAGGCCTTCTTGCACCAGACCGCCCTGGCGCAGGGGGCCTGAAGCCCGCCGCCGGGTGGGACCTGCCGGGGCCTAGCTCACGGCGGCGCTGGGGCGCTGGGCCATGCGTTCGCGCCAGGCCTGCAGTGCGTGCAAGCCGTCGTGCTGCGGCTGGTATTTGAGCAGCCCGCGGGCGAACTCCAGGGCGCAAAAGGCGGTGATGTCGGCAATGGTGAAGCGTTCGCCCGCCATCCAGCCGTGCGCCTGTAGCCACTGGTCGAACCAGCGCGCTGCCTCGCGCCCCTTGTCGGCCTGGCTGCGGCCAAAGTCAGGGAACTGGGGCTGCTCCAGCGCCGCCAGGCCGGGGTGGGTGTGGCGTATGGCCTGGGCCAGCGGCGCCATCAGCGACCACTCGACGCGCCGGTCGGCCATTTCGATGAAGGCGCGCTCTTCGCTGTCCACGCCCATCAGGTTGGGCTCGGGGTGCAGGCCTTCGAGGTAGGTGCAGATGGCGCGCGTTTCGGTGAGCACGCGGCCGTCGTCCAGCTCCAGCGCGGGCACCTTGGCCAGCGGGCTCTTGGCCAGAAAGGCCTGCGAGCGGTGCGCCTGGGCGTTGAGGTCCACCTCTTGCAGCGCGATGCCGCCCACGCCCTTTTCGGCCAGGAACATGAGCACCCGGCGGGGGTTGGGGGCACGGTAGGCGGTGTAGAGCTTCATGGCAGCAGGGGGTTCAGCGCGGGGAAGGAAGGGCGGGGTCAGGGTGTGCGCGCGGACTGGCCCATTTCGACCATCTTGCGTGCTTCCTGGGCAAAGCGCTGTGCGGCTTCGCTGCCATCGCGGCGCAGCTCCAGGGTGGAGGGCGGGTTTTGCAGGCCGCGCTGCACGGCGGGGCGTTCGCGGATCGCGGCCAGCCAGCGCTGCAGGTGGGGCAGGTCGTCCACCTCCACCCCGGACCAGCGGTGTGTGCGCACCCAGGCCCAGTTGGCGATGTCGGCAATGGAGTAGTCCCGGGCCAGGTACTCGTGCGTGGCCAGGTGGGTGTCGAGCACGCGCAACAAGCGCTTGCTTTCGCCCTGGTAGCGCTCGATGGCAGCGGGGATTTTTTCCGGGAAGTAGCGGTAGAACACGTTGGCCTGGCCCATCATGGGGCCGATGCCGCCCATCTGGAACATGAGCCACTGCAGCACGCGGGTGCGCCCCGCCACATCGATGGGCAGCAGCTGGCCGGTCTTTTCGGCCAGGTAGATCAGGATCGCACCGGACTCGAACACGGCCAGGTCCTGGGCGCTGTGGTCGACGATGGCGGGAATGCGCCCGTTGGGGTTGATGGCCAGGAACCAGGGCTGCTTTTGCTCCTGCGCGCCCAGGTCGAGCACCTGCAAGCGGTAGGGCAGGCCCAGCTCTTCGAGCGCGATGGAGATTTTGTGGCCGTTGGGGGTGGCGGCGGTGTAGAGGGTGATCATGGGCGGGCTCTGCCTGGCAGGGGGGCGTTCACACGGACGCGGGCCGGGTGGTGGGGGCGCTGGCGTCGATGGCGGGGATGTCGCAGTGGTAGCGGTCGCGCCCCAGGGCCTTGGCGGTGTACAGGGCGCGGTCGGCACGCTCCACCAGCGCGTGGGGCGATTCGTCCACCATGTTGACGGTGGCGATGCCGATGCTCACGGTGAGCCAGGGGCTGATGTCGGAGTCCTCGTGCTCCAGGGCGCGCGCATGCAGCAGGCGCTGGATGCGCCGCGCGATGTCGACCGCGCCGGCGATGTCGGTGGAGGGCAGCAGCACGGCGAACTCCTCGCCGCCGGTGCGCGCGGCCAGGTCCACCGAACGCGCACAGGCCTGGCGCAGCACGCCCGCCATCGCCTGCAGCGCCACGTCTCCGGCGGGGTGGCCGTAGCGGTCGTTGTAGCGCTTGAAGAAGTCCACATCCAGAATGAGCAGCGCCAGGGAGTGGCCCTGGCGGCGGCTGCGCCCGAATTCGAGCGCCAGGCGGGCATCAAAGGCACGCCGGTTGGGCAAGGCGGTGAGGGTGTCGGTCATGCTCTGGGTGGTGAGGTCTTCCACCTGCGACTCCATCACGCCGAGCACGTCGTTGATGGCGTCGGCCAGGGTGCCGAGTTCGTCGCGCCCGTGCACGCTGATGCGCTGGTCCCATTTGCCGCTGCGCGCCACCCAGACCATCTCGCGCGCGAACACGCGCAGGCGGCGCACCAGCAGCCAGTGCACCAGCAGCGCCAGCAGCACCGCGACCGCGAGCGCGGACAGGAGGGCGGCCTGCAGCACCTCGTACTGGATGTTGGCGGCACGCTCCTGCAGCACGCGATGGACGCCCAGTTCGAGCTGCGCCGCGCTCTGGCGGCGCGGGTCGTACAAGGGCATGAACAGCCGGTAGGTCTGCGCGCCTTCCTGCGCCATGACACTGCGGTCGCTGGGGTCGTTGGGCGGGAGCACGTCCATCCACGCCACCGCGTCGGCGGGCAGCGCCTGGGCGTCGAGCAGGCGCAGGTCGACCCCGGTCTGTTCTTTCCACTGGGCCATGCGCCGGGCGTCGAGCAGGCGCGCCATGACGACCATGCCCAGATAGTCGCCGTTGAGGTCGGACTGGGTGGTGCGGGCCCAGCAGGTCAGCAGCACGCCGGCCTGGCTGTCCACAAAGGCGCAGCGCGCGGTGCCGCGGGTGTTGCGCAGGGTGTCGGCATAGGCGCCCAGCACCTCGCGCGTCAGGCCCAGCGGCTGCGCCAGGGTGCGTGACTGCACGTAGGCCAGCGGGCGCAGCTGGGCGTCGAGCACCGCGACCAGGGTGAGGTCGGCGGTGTCCAGGGCCTGGGCGTTGATGTTGGTGCGCGCCCAGGCCGCGCGCGCCGCCGGGGCACGGGCGAAGTCGTACATGTCGGACCATTCGGCCCAGTCACGGGTCTGGTGCGCCAGGGCGGCGCTGCTGGCCTCCACGACCTTGAGCACGCGCAGCACATCCTGCTCGAGCGCGCGCCGCTCCATGGTGGCAAAGCCCTGGTCCATGCGGTGCTGCAGCACGAGCAGGGTCAGTACCCCGACGGTGCCAAAGCTCAGCAGGAACGCCAGCAGTATCTTGGCGCGAATGCCCATGCGGCAATACCTCCAACGTCTTCGGCAACTTGGTCCCCGCAGTGCACCATAACACAGGGCCCGGGGCTTGGCTATCGCGCGGCCTGGAGCTGCTCGCGCGTGGTTTCTGCCACGGCGCGCGCGGCCTGGGCGAAGTCCGCGCCAGCCGAGGCGTAGAGCACGGCGCGCGAGGAATTGACCACGATCGCCCCGCTGGTCTGGCCCTGGGCGTCGGTGCGCAGGCCGGCGCGCACGGTGGCGGTGGCGTCACCGCCCTGCGCGCCGACGCCGGGAATGAGCAGCGGCAAGGTCGGCGCCAGGGTGCGCACGCGCTCGATTTCCTGCGGGTAGGTGGCCCCCACCACCAGGCCGAGCTGGCCGTTGGTGTTCCACGGCCCCTGGGCCCGCTGCGCCAGGTGTTCGTACAGGCGCGGCTGGCCCGCCACGTCCTGCAGCACCCGCGATTGCAGGTCGTCGCCGCCGGGGTTGGAGGTGCGGCACAGCAGGAAGGCGCCCTTGCCGTGGTAGCGCAGGTAGGGCTCGATGGTGTCAAAGCCCATGAAGGGCGACAGGGTCACGGCGTCGGCCCCGTAGCGCTCGAAGGCCTCGCGGGCGTACATGGCGGCGGTGGTGCCGATGTCGCCGCGCTTGGCGTCCAGGATGATGGGCACGCCCGGCGCGCTGCGGCGCATGTGCTGCATGAGGCGCTCCAACTGGCCTTCCGCGCCATAGGCGGCGAAGTAGGCGATCTGCGGCTTGAAGGCGATCACGAGGTCGGCGGTGGCGTCCACGATGGCGGCGCAGAAGTCGTAGATGCGCCCGACGTCGCCGCGCCAGGGGGCGGGGAAGCGGCCTGGCTCGGGGTCCAGGCCGACACACAGCAAGGAGCGGTTGCGCTGCTCGGCGGCGCGCAGTTGTTCGATGAAACTCATGGACGGCGGGCGCGGCTGCGCCAAAAGGGGGTGGGAGATTGTAGGGACAAGCACCCCCACGGCGCCAAAGCCTTTGCCCAAAGCCCTGGTATGGGCAGCGCGGCGCGGCTGCACCACAATCGCGCCCCATATGAACGCATCCGAACACCCCCCTGCCGCGCCCGAACCCCCTGCCGTCCCTGGCACCGCCGCCGCAGGCAGCACCGCGGGTGAGGCCACCGTCGGCAGCCCCAGGCGCGCGCTGCTGGCCGACCGCGCCAGCCTGGGCGCGGTGCTGGTGCTGGCGCTGTTTGCCATGCACGCGGGCCTGCTGGCCGGGGTGCTGGCGGTGTGTACGGCGGTGCTGCTGACCCAGGGCCTGGGCGCGGCGGTGCAAAAGCTGCACCCGCGCCTGGGGCGCAGCCACGCTGCGGCGCTGGTGATCGCGGTCTGGCTGCTGCTGACGGTGGCGCTGCTGGCGCGCGCCAAAGGCTGGCTGTTCGGCTTCACCGACCAATACCCGGCGCTGCTGCGCCACCTGGGCGCCACGGTGCTGGAGATCCGGCAAAAGCTGCCCGCCGAGATCGCGGTGCAGCTGCCCGACGGCCTGGAGCCGCTGCAGGCCTGGCTGGCGCACTACCTGCAGTCGCGCGCCGCCGCCATCACCGGCATGGGCACGCGCGTGCTGCACGTGCTGCTGCTGGTGTTCGCCGGGCTGGTGGTGGGGGCCCTGGTGGTAGGCACGCCGCGCGCGCCCCAGGCCGGGGTGCTGGCGCAGGCCATGCGCGTGCGCGGCCAGCGCTTCATGCAGGCATTCACCCAGATCGTGGTGGCACAGTTCTGGATCGCGGTGTTCAACACCGCGTGCACGGCGCTCTTCCTGCTGGCGCTGCTGCCGGCCTTTGGCACCCAGATGCCCTATGCCGGGCAGTTGATCGCCATCACCTTCGTCACCGGCCTGGTGCCGATCGTGGGCAACCTGGTGTGCAACAGCATCATGACGCTGGCCGGGCTGTCGGTCTCGGTGGGCGTGGGCCTGGCCTGCCTGGCCTTTCTGGTATTGATCCACAAGATCGAAATCCTGATCAACGCCAAGGTGGTGGGCCAGCGCACCCAGACCGCGGCCTGGGAGCTGCTGCTGGTGATTTTCGCCGCCGAAGCCGCCTGGGGCATGGCCGGGCTGGTGGCCGGGCCGCTGCTGTACGCCTACGCCAAGCAGGAGCTGCAGCACTACGGCTGGCTGTAGGCCGGGGGTCTGAGCGGACTGGGGCTGTCTCAGCGCTGTCCGGCTGCAAGGTCGGCGGCCAGGCACAGGTCGGCCCAGGCGCGGGCCTTGTAGGCCGGGTTGCGCAGCAGCGCGCGCGGCGGGTAGCTCACCACGGCGGGCACCCCGGCGAAGTGGTGCACCTGGGCACGCAGCTGCTCCAGCGGCACCTGCGCCGCCTGCTCCAGCAGGCGCGGCGCAAAACGCCCCATGAGCAGCAGCACACGCGGGCGCACGCGCTCGATCTCGGCGCGCAGGTGCTGCTGGCACTGGGCCAGCTCCTGCGCCTGGGGCACATGCGCGGGCGGCGGGCGGCACTTGAGCACGGTGCTGAGGTAGGCCCCCTGGGCCCCGTTTCCGCCGCGGTGCACCCCGACGGCGCGCAGCATGGCGTCGAGCAGGCGCGCGCTGTCGCCCACCACTGCCTGCCCCTCCAGCTCTTCGGCCGCTTCGGGCGGGTCGAGCACCACCATCCAGTCGGCCTGCACGGGCGCCTGATCGGCGCGCAGCACCCCGGTGCCGCGCGTGGCATGCAACCCGCAGGCCTGGCACTGGCCCACGGCGTGCACCCAGGCGGCCCAGTCGCCCGCACTGCTGGCGCCACTGCCGCTGAGGCGGGCCTGCTGCTGCGGCACGGCTTCCGGGGCGGCGGCGGGCGGCACAGGCGGCGGTGGTGTTCGGGCCGACACCGGCGCGGCGCTCTGCGGCACGGCACTGGCCTGGGCGGGCGCCACGGTGCGCGCACGGGCATCCTCCGGGGGCGCATCGCCCGCACCCGGCGGGGGAGGCACCGGCCCGGCGCCGGAGCGGCGCGGCGGGAGCGCCCGCCCGGGGGCGGGCAGGGCGGCGTCGGGCAGTGCCTCGGGCGGCGCGGGCCACCAGATGCCCATGGTGTCGAGCAGGGCGCGCTGCGCTGCGTTCAGTGGCGTGTGCATCAGGCGCCCCCTCCCGCCACGCTGGCCGAGACGCTGGCGGTGTGCTCCAGGGCGCAGCACATCACCAGCGCGTCTTCGCGCTGGCCTGCGTGCGCCGGGTAATAGGCCTTGCGCCGCCCCACTTCGCGGTAGCCATGGCGTTCGTACAGGCGGATGGCGCGCACATTGCCCACGCGCACCTCCAGCCAGACGCGCTGCGCGCCGACCGCCCGCGCCCAGGCGTGCAGGGCCTGCATCAGGCGGTGGGCATGGCCGTACCCCTGGTGTTCGGGGGCCACGGTGATGTTGAGCAGGTGCGCCTCTTCGACCCCCTGCATGGCCACGAAGTAGCCCAGCACGGCCCCGCGGCACAGCAGCAGTTGGCCCTGGTAGCCGCTGTGCAGTGCGTCCAGGAACTGCGCCGCGCCCCAGGGATGTTCCCAGGCCCGCAGTTCAATCGCCAGGACGCGGTCCAGCCAGGGCGCCAGCAGCGGCTCCAGCGCCAGGCGGTCACCGTCGTGCTCCGGGCCGAGGCCCTGCCCCTGCTGGTCCTGGTCCAAGGGCTTCAGGGCTCCAAGGGCGGCCCCGCCTGCTGCGGTATGGGAGCGCGGATGCGGGCTCATGGTGCGGCTGCGGCACTGGCCTTGAGCGCGGCGCGCTCGGCGCTGGTCTGGGCCACCTTGTCGCGCACGTACACGGGCAAGGCATCTTCCGGAGCCACGGCCCGGCCCTGGGCCCACAGCTGCGGCGCCAGGCGCAGCATGGCGCAGGCGTCGGGCGCGGCGTCGTGGGCGCGCAGGCCCGGCGCGGCGGCGGGCGCGAGCCAGGGCGCCAGGTCCTGGGCGTACACGGTGTGGGCATTGCCCGCCAGGTCGGCCACGCCCGCGGGGGGCGCCCATTGCGCCGGGGCGCACAGGCGCACCGGAGCGCGTTCCTGCCAGGCCCCCTGGGCGTAGTCCCATGCACTGGCGTACACCTCGTGCATGCGCGCGTCCAGCAGCACCGCCACGCTCCACTGCACGGCCCCCGCAGCATGGCGCGCGCGCGCGTCCTCGGCCACGGCCAGCAGGGTGGGCACGGGCAGTAGCGGGCAATCCAGCCCCAGCGCCAGCCCCTGGGCCACGGCGCAGGCGGTGCGCAGGCCGGTGAAGGAGCCCGGCCCGGCGCCGAAGGCGATGGCGTCCAGGTCCTGCAGCCGCCAGCCTGCCTGCGCCAGCAATTGCTGCGCGCTGGCGATCAAGGCGCGCGAGGCCCGCGCACCGCCCTCGCCCTGGTACTGGGCCAGGGGCGCGTTTACGCCCTCGCCCACGGCGATGGACAGGGTCTGGGTGCTGGTGTCGAATGCGAGCAGTTTCATACACAAAATACGGTACTGGCCCGCGTATTCATTGAATATGTAGCTATTATTTTTATAGCAATACAATGGTGCGGACGAGCCCGGCGTCTGGCACGCCGGGGTGTGAAGTGTAGCCACCCCGCACCATGAAGCGCACCCTCCCGTTCTCGCTGGCGCCCCTGCTGGCACTGGCCGCCCTGGCATGCAGCGCCCAGGCGCAGACCGCGCAACGCCTGCCCGCCAGCGTGCTGGCGGCCCTGGCCCAGGCCCAGGTGCCCGCCGAAGCGCTGGGCGTGGTGGTGGCCGAGGCCGGGGCGGCGCAGCCCGCGCTGCTCGCACACCGTGCGCAGCAGGCCTTCAACCCGGCCTCGGTCATGAAGCTGGTCACCACCGCCGCCGCGCTGGACCTGCTGGGCCCCGGCTTCAGCTGGCGCACCCCGGTGGTGCTGGACGGCCCGGTGCGCGAGGGCGTGCTGCACGGCAACCTGGTGCTCCAGGGCCAGGGCGACCCCAAGCTGGTGCTGGAGCGGATGTGGCTGCTGCTGCGCCGCGTGCAGGGCCTGGGGGTGCACACGATTGCGGGCGACATCGTGCTCGACCACAGCGCCTTTGCCGTGGCCGCCACCGACCCGGCCGACTTTGACGGCGAACCGCTGCGCCCCTACAACGCCAGCCCGGACGCGCTGCTGCTGAACTACAAGGCCCTGGTGATGACCTTCAGCCCTGCCCCCGAAGGCGGCGTGGCCCGGGTGCAGTACGACCCGCCCCTGGCCGGGGTGCAACTGCCGCCCACCGTGGCGCTGGCCAAGGAGCGCAGCAGCCCCCGCAACGGCGGCAACGGCAACGGCAAGCCGGAGCGCGGCCGACAGGAGCCGGGCGAGTGCGGCGATTGGCGCAGCGCCCTGCGCGCCGATTTTTCCGACCCCACGCGGGTGCGCTTTGCCGGGGCCTACCCGAGCGGCTGCGGCGAGCGCGTGTGGCCGCTGGCCTATGCCGACCCGGCCAGCTACGGCCCGCGCGCCATGGCCGGCCTGTGGCAGGCCATGGGCGGCACGCTGCAAGGCGCGGCGCGCTGGGGCGAGCGCACCGGCAGCGCGCCCACCAGCTTCGAGGCCGTGTCCGAGCCCCTGGGCCTGGTGGTGCGCGACATCAACAAATACAGCAACAACGTGATGGCGCAGCAGCTCTTCCTGACCCTGGCTGCCGCCAGTGGCGCCAGCGCTGTCGGCAAGGGCAACGCCACGGCCGAAGGGAACGAGGCCCCCGCGCCGCCCGCGCCCGGTGCGGACCGCCCCCCGGCGGCGAGCTTCGAGCGCGCCCAGCAGGTGCTGCTGCAATGGTGGCGCAAGCAGCTGCCCGACACCCCGGCCCCGGTGCTGGACAACGGCTCGGGCCTGTCGCGGGCGGAGCGCATCACCCCGGCCGCGCTGGCCGCGCTGCTGCAGCGCGCCTGGGGCGCGCCGTGGATGCCCGAGTACCTGGCCTCCCTGCCCATCGCCGGGGTGGATGGCACGCTCAAACGCATGAAAAACGGCAGCGGCGTGAGCGCCCACCTCAAGACCGGCTCGCTGCGCGACGCCAATGCCCTGGCCGGCTACGTGCTCGGCGCCAACGGCAAACGCTACGTGCTGGTGGCCCTGGTCAACCACCCCAACGCCAGCGCCACCCGCCCGGCGCTGCAGGCGCTGGTGGAGTGGGCGGCACAAACGCCATAGGAACGTGTTCAGCCGCAGCAGGCACAGTTACCGTGCGGTTACACGCCCATCGCCTACCATTGGCGCCATGGATCTCATCGACATCGTGGGCACCGTGGGAGCGGTGCTGACCACCGCCAGCTTCGTGCCCCAGGCGCTGCACACCTTCCGCACCAAGAACGTCTCCGGCATTTCGCTGGGCATGTACGCCAGCTTCACGGTGGGCGTGGCCTGCTGGCTGGCCTATGGCTGGATGCTGGACGAATGGCCCATCGTGGCGGCCAACGCCATCACCCTGGCGCTGGCCCTGGCCATCCTGGCCATGAAACTGCGCTACCAGGCGCAGCCCGCACCGGCGCCATCAGCGCACCCGTAGGCTCTGCCCAGGAAAGCGGCGCCGGGCCTGCTCGCCACGCCGCTGGCGCGGGTCAGGGGCCCACAGCCCGGCAATCGCTGGCATGGCCTCCCCCAGCCTGGGTGCGGGCGCCAGGGGTTGGTGGCTCACGCCGCCGCGCGCTGCAGCCGGTCGCGCACGCCGTCCCAGGCGGCGCCCGGGGGCACCTGCTCGACCCAGATCTCGCGCACGCCCTGGGCGTCCAGCGCGCGCAGCACGGCAAACAGTTCCTGTGCCGCCGCCGCCGCCTGCGCCGCCATGGGCTGCACCAGCACCCCCGGGGGGGCGCCCACGGCGCTGCGCGCGTACACCGCCACCGTGCCCGGCGCCACGGCTGCGGCCAGCGCGTGCCGCAGACCGGCCAGGCCCATCAGGCGCACCCGCGCGCTGGGCGCGTAGTGCGACTCCAGCGTGCCCGAGGCCTTGGGTGCCGGGCCCGCCGCCGCTGGCAGCTCGCCGGGTGTCCAGACCTTGCAGCCGCACACCGCCTCCAGCACCGCCGGGGTGAGCGCGCCCGGGCGCAGCAGCACCGGCTGGCCCCGGCTGCAGTCCACGATGGTGGACTCGATGCCCACATCGCAATCGCCGCCGTCCAGCACCGTCACCGCGTCGCCAAACTCGCTGTGCACGTGCGCCGCGCTGGTGGGGCTGACGCGGCCAAAGCGGTTGGCACTGGGCGCCGCCAGGCCCCACACCACGGCTTCGCCCGCAGGCGGCGCACGCAGCGCCTGCAACACGGCCTGCGCCAGCGGGTGCGACGGGCAGCGCAGGCCCACGCTGGCTTGCCCGCCCGCCGCCGCCGCCGCCACGCCCGCGCGCCGGGGCACAATGAGCGTGAGCGGCCCGGGCCAGAACGCGGCCATGAGGGCGCGGGCAAAGTCGGGCAAATGGCCGCAGTAATGCGCCACGCCCGCTGCCAGCATGGGAGGCAACGGTGGCGCACCGGCGCTCTGCTGCGGCACCCCAAGGGCGCCCAGCGCAGCATCGGCCGCCCGCACAGGCCCCGCCTCGGGTGCTCCGACGTGCCGCCCCGTCGCCCCGGTCCCGGCTTCGACGCCCGCCGCCAGGTGCACGATCAGCGGGTGGTCCGCCGGGCGGCCCTTGGTGGCAAAAATCTGGGCCACCGCCTGGGCGTTGTCGGCGTCCGCCGCCAGGCCATAGACGGTTTCCGTGGGCAGGCCCAGCAGGCCCCCGGCGCGCAGCAGGCGCGCGCCCGCCTGCACCGCAGCCTCGCGCTGCGCCGGCGTGTCGGTGCGCACAATCATCGCCCGCCCCTCAAAACGGCGCCATGCCCAGCAGGCGGGCCGCCTGCAGCGCCACGGCGCGCGCCTGCTCCACGGTGGCGGCGGTGATGGTCAGGTGCCCCATCTTGCGCCCCGGCGCGGCCTTGGCCTTGCCGTACAGGTGCAGGTGCGTACCCGGCAGGGCCAGCAGCGCCGCCCAATCGGGCTCTCCCTGTACGGGCCACAGGTCACCCAGCAGGTTGAGCATGAAGGCGGGGCTGTGCTGGCGCGGCTGCGTCAGCGGCAGGCGCGCCAGGGTGCGCACCTGCAGCTCGAACTGCGACACGTCGCAGGCCTCGATGCTGTAGTGCCCGCTGTTGTGCGGGCGCGGCGCCATCTCGTTCACCACCAGGCCACCCAGCGCCGCCGCTTCGGGGCTGGCGGCATCGAGCACAAAGAATTCGACGCACAGCACCCCCACGTACCGCAAGCCGTTTGCTATAGATTTCGCAGCATCCACCGCCCGTTCCACGAGGGCTGGAGGCAGATTCCCTTCATAAACTTCGGTCACCGCCAGGATACCGCCACGGTGCAGGTTGCGCTGCACCGGCAGGTGCACGCAAGTGCCGTCCGCACCGCGCGCCACGATCACCGAGCACTCCAGCGCCAGGGGCAGGCGCTTTTCCAGCACGCAGGGCACGCGGCCCATGCGCTCCCAGGCCTGCGCCAGCTCGGCGCCATCGCGCACCGTGGCCTGGCCCTTGCCGTCGTAGCCCAGGCGCGCGGTCTTCAGAATGCCCGGCAGCAGGCCCAAAGCCTGAACGCCTCCCGCCGCTGCCCTCGGCGTGGCCGCGCTGTGCTCGGCCACCACCCGCGCCAGCGCGTCCGCGCTGTCAATCAGCGCATGCGGCGCCACCGGCACGCCGCAGCGCACGAAGTGGGCCTTTTCCTGCGCCCGGTCTTGCGCAATGGCCACGGCAGACGCCGCCGGGGCCACCGGCACCTGGGCCGCCAGCGCCTGCAGCGCCTGGGCCGGCACGTTTTCAAACTCGGTGCTCACCGCCTGCGCCAGCTCACCCAGGCGCTGCAGGGCCTGGGCATCGGTGTAATCGGCGCACAGGTGGTGGTGGCTGACGCGCCCAGCCGGGCTGTTCGCGTCCGGGTCCAGCACGGCGGTGAAATAGCCCATGCGCTGCGCCGCCTGCACGAACATGCGCCCCAGCTGCCCGCCACCGAGCACCCCCAGGGTGACTTCGCGCGTGCTGGGCAGCAGCGGCCCCCTTCCCCCCGCGCTCATACCGCGCTGCCCGCCACCGGCAGCGCCATGGCGCGCGCGGCCTCGGTCTGGTCGCGGCGAAAGGCGTCCAACTCCTGGCGCAGGTCGGGGTTCTCGTTGGCCAGCAGGGCCACGGCAAACAGGGCCGCGTTGGCCGCGCCCGCGTTGCCAATGGCAAAGGTCGCCACCGGAATGCCCTTGGGCATCTGCACGATGGAGTGCAGCGAATCCACCCCCTGCAGGTGCTTGCTGGCCACCGGCACCCCCAGCACCGGCACCGTGGTCTTGGCCGCCAGCATGCCCGGCAGGTGCGCCGCGCCCCCGGCCCCGGCGATGATGGCCTTGAGCCCGCGCGCGGCAGCGCTTTCGGCATACGCGAACATATCGTCGGGCATGCGGTGCGCCGAAACCACCCGGGCTTCGAAGCGGATGCCAAACTGTTGGAGAATCTGGACTGCGTGCTGCATGGTCTCCCAGTCGGAACTGGAGCCCATGACCACGCCAACTTGGATGGTGCTCATAGTGCTGCGTGTGGACAGGGCCTGCCATGGCGCGCCGCCCAGCACGCACAAGCCCCGAAGTTGGAAGCCTTGGATTTTACTTTTACACCGTCAGACACCCGCCCATGATCAACGTCACCCTCCAAAACTTCGAAACCGAAGTCATCCAGGCGTCCTTCGCCACCCCGGTGCTGGTGGACTTCTGGGCCCCCTGGTGCGGCCCCTGCAAGACCCTGGGCCCGCTGCTGGAAAAGCTCGAAACCGCCTACGGCGGGCGCTTCATTCTGGCCAAGATCGACTCCGACCAGGAACCCCAGTTGGCCCAGGCCTTCGGCATCCGCTCCATCCCCACCTGCGTGCTGCTGGTGGGCGGCAAGCCGGTAGACGGCTTCATGGGCGCCGTGCCCGAAGGGCAGATCAAGGCCTTTTTGGACAAGCACCTGCCCTCCGAAGCCGAGCTGGAGGCCGAAGCCGAGGCCGAAGACGCCCAGGCCCTGGCCGCTGCGGGCGACGCCCAGGCCGCCCTGAACAAGCTCGCCGACGCCCTGGCCCTGGACCCCGCCAACGACGACACCCGCTACGACTACGTCAAGCTGCTGCTGCAACTGGGCGAATTGGACGAAGCCAGCGCCGCGCTCGAACCCAAGATGGCCGAAATCCCGCGCAAGCTGCGCTTCGAGGCCCTGGCGCACTACCTGGACGCGCTGCGCTTTGCCCACAGCGACGAGCGCGCCCAGTGGCCGCTGCAGCGCTTTGACGAAGCCATTGCCCAGAACCGGCGCGACTTCGACACCCGCTTTGCCAAGGCCCGCTTGCTCACCGCCGCTGGCGAATGGACCGCCGCCATGGACGAGCTGCTGGAAATCGTCATGCGCGACAAAGCCTGGGGCCAGGAGCAGCCGCGCAAGCTCTACGTCGCCATCCTGGAGCTGCTCACCCCGCCCAAGCCCAAAGCGGCGGCGGGCACCCCGGGCAAGAGTGCCGGCGGCATCGAACTCACCGGCAAGACCGCCGCCGTGGAAGACCCGCAAAGCCAGCTCGTCTCCAGCTACCGGCGCCGCCTGAGCATGGCGCTGAACTGAGACAGCCCAACCGTTTTCGCCCTGGGGGAGGGCAGGCATCCTGCTCAATCCCTATGTAAAATCGTCCATCAGATGGTTGATTTTCGGCCACTGAAAGGGCGAATATGTACGCACGACACATTGCACCGCTGCTGCGCGACGCGCTGGCGGACACGCCAGTGGTACTCGTCAATGGCGCCCGCCAAAGTGGCAAAAGCACCCTGGTGCAATCGCTGGGCACAGCTGCCGCGCCCACACCCCGGCGCTACCTCACCCTGGACGACACCGCCGTCTTGCGTGCGGCCAAGAGCGATCCGGCGGGTTTTATCCATGGCCTGCAAGGCCCGGTCACCCTGGACGAGGTGCAGCGGGCCCCCGAGCTCTTTCTGCCCATCAAAGCCGCGGTAGACCGCCAACGCACACCCGGGCGCTTCTTGCTCACCGGCTCGGCCAATGTGTTGCTGCTGCCTGGCATTGCGGACTCTCTCGCAGGGCGCATGGAAATTTTGTCGTTGTGGCCCCTCTCCAGCGCCGAACTGGCCAACCAGGCAGCCGTGAACCGCGCCGATGCACTGTTTGACGGCAACTGGACAGCGCTGCAAACGCTGCCGTGCGAAAAAGACGCACTCATTGCCCACTTGACCCACGGCGGCTTTCCCGAAGCAGCGGCGCGCGCCAGCGCATCACGCCGCGAGGCCTGGTTTCAGAGCTATGTACAAGCCATTTTGCAGCGCGACGTGCGCGAACTGGCCCACATTGAACAGCTCACCGAAATCCCCCACCTGCTGCAACTACTGGCCACACGCAGCGGCTCGCTGCTGAACCTGGCCGAACTCGCGCGCACCGCAGGTCTGTCACAAACCACCCTGAAACGCTACTTCGCCCTGTTGGAAATGCTGTTCCTGGTGGTGCGCCTGCCCTCTTGGGAGCGCAATGCCAGCAAGCGCCTGGTCAAGGCACCCAAGGTATTTCTGCCCGACACCGGCCTGCTCGGTTTCCTTGTGGGCGAAACACCCCAACACCTGGGTGCGCAGCCCGGCCTTCCCGGGGGCATGGTAGAGACTTTTGTGCTGACCGAACTGCTCAAGCACCTGGCGTTTTCAGCCCAGCGCTTGTCCCTGTGGCACTACCGCACACACAGCCACATCGAAGTCGACTTCATTCTGGAAAACCGCCTGGGACAGATCACGGGCATTGAAGTGAAAGCCAGCGCCACCGTGGATGGCAAAGATTTCAAAGGGCTGCGGCATCTGCAGGAAACGGAAGCTGCCATTTTTCAGCGCGGCATCGTCTTGTATGCCGGGCGCGAACTACTGCCCTTTGGCAAGGGTTTGTGGGCGGTGCCACTCTCCATGTGGTGGGCGCCAACGCCGTAGGCCAGTTGCCACGCACCGGCTGCGTTGGCTGCAAACGGCGCTCAGTGCACCCCATCCGCCGGATGATCGGGCGCGGAGCGCCCCTGGTCCACCTTGTAGACAAAACCACGCGCCGCGCGCTCGGACACATTGAGCAGCTCGGCAATCTCGTGGATATCGTCGGGCAGGGCCGCGTTGTCCCAGCCGCCTTGCGTGTGCCGCGCCAGACGCACCGCCAGCACCACGTTGCGCACCATCGGGTGCTCGGCGTGCTTTTCGTCGCTGATGCGCACCAGCAGCTGCGGCAGCCGCCACAGCTTCATGAGCGCCTGGCGCAGCTCCTGCAGCTCGATGTGGTAGACGAAACGCTGCAGCGGCACTGAGCGCAGGGTGGGGTTCTCCCTTTGCTTGTGGTGGATGTCCATGCACAACGCCGGAGCGTGCACCCACATCAGCAGCTCGGCAAAGTCGTGCAGAAAGGCCGCCTGGCGGATCACCGCCACATCGTGGTCGCGGCGGTGGATGGCAAAAGCCGTGGCGAAGTGCGCCGCGCGCTCCGCACGCAGCAACAGGCGCTGCACCCCATCCAGGGCCTCAGGGTGATCCGCCAGGTGGTCCTCCACCGTGGGCTGAACCCCGAAGGCACGCAGAAACGGCGACACCCCGATGTACACCAGCGCACTGGTCACGGTCTCGGTCTCGGTGTCGTCGTTGTGGCGGCGCTTGCCTGCCACAAAAGCCATCACCTTCACGCTGAAGAACGGGTCGGACTCGATCAGGCCGCCCAGCATGCCCGCGTCCACCTTGTCCTCTTCATCCAGCGCACGCAACTCCTCCAGCCGCGCCGCGCTGGAGCGCAGCACCGGAATCGTGGCCCGCTGAAAATGCCGCACCCACGCCGCCAGGTCCGGCAGGGCCTGTGTCAGAAACGGGGTCACAGGGCTCGCAGGAGCCCCAGCAGCATCGGCCATGGCAATACAGCGGGCAGTACGGACACGCCCGCAGTATCGGCTTTGGGTGCTATGGGGTCAATAGCGGGGGGACCCATCGCTGCTTTGCGTTCGTCGAAAACGACGCACGCCGCCGTAGACAGCCCTCCGCCCGCTTGAGAATCAAGCCAATACCTGTCCGTGGAATCGGGGTAAATCCACTAGCTCGATACCGGGCGTTGTGGGCCCGCCTTCATGCTACGATGTCCCGTTTCGAGCAACGGGATGCTGCTGTGGAGCCATTTGCAATCAGGTGTCCACACAAGAGTAAGTTTCAAGCGGATTGAGGCTGGATTCGGCTGGCGTTGCCCGCTGCAGAGGTGCGTTTTTTGGGCTGACGCATGTCCTCAGCCGCCATGCAGGAAGTAAAAACACGGGTGAAGTGGGATGTGAGGCCTGCCAAGTTTTATTGCGCTCGATTTTTAGTTCCTTTAATGCGTTGAACTGATTTTAAAGAATCAGTGGCATACCGCGTGACGAATTGGTGTTGCAAGTTTGCGGATATTTTTTAATGTAAATTTTTAATTCATGTGAAACGGAGGGTGTGTGACTATTTTCGACAAAAATAAATTCAACGGTCGTCTGCCTGGCGCTATTGTGGCGTTAATACTTCTTTGCGATTCTCCTGTCGTCATAGGGCAATGTAATCCATCGGGAATTGGTGCTGAGGTGGTCGTCTCCAGTGGTGTTGGTGGCTACGATGAGCTGGGCAATGGCAGTTATACGACGCCATATACTATAAAAATTAAAGATGGCTCAGGTCGAGTGTTGAGTACACTGAATGGAAGGACTTCCGATAATAGAAGCGTTGGATTTGATTCCGAAAATCAATGTTATTATTATACAAAACTTCAAAATATTAATGTAAATGTCCCCAGCAATCCCGGGGTGGATGCGGCACTTCCATCTATACCTGTCTTAATATGGCTAGAGCAATTTGATTGGTCTGGTCACTATACAAGTTGCTCCTGGAATGATTTTGTCGTTGATCAGGATAAAAGATCTTATACTGCAATAGTTGCAAAAGAAGAGGATGTACAGTCTTGCAAGGCTGCCGTTCCTCCAATTAACAATGAGCCACCTGGTTGCAATGGCTCCTCGCCCAATCCAATTGCATATCGAGATGGAAACAAATGGCTGTTGGAGCGGGATATTGTATTGCCAGATGTGGTCTTTACGCGCAAATACAACAGTAACCCGAATACTGCAACTACTTCTATGGGTGCTCACTGGTCGACTGGACTTGAGTCTGCATTGTATTTCTCGCCGCGTGTAGATGGTGTATTACCCTACTCCAAATTCATTACTGCGTTGCGCGGAGAGACGGGTGCCCATATTACGTTTTTGTATTCTGATGATAAATATACATCCACTGCCGATCGAAAAGAAATTATTAAACTCATACGCAATGTGTCGGGCGTCATTGAGGGCTATCATTTTTATACGGCAGACAATAGCCTGGAACGCTATGACCCGGACGGCAAACTCATCAGCGTGACAGATCCACTGGGGCGAATTACTCGGTTCAGCTATGTCAATGGGGATCTACTAAGTGTGACCTCACCCTCAGGGAGGATATTGATTTTTGGCTATCTGATATCGCCTGATATGCGGGAGGGGAGTGCGATTGAGGTTCCAGGGAAAGTGATCTATAACAGCAGCGGTGACGTGGCGTATGTCTCGTCGGGTAAGGGCGGGGCTAGTGGTTACTCAATCATGTACATTGAATCGCCCGCTATGTATCCTTCTGTTGGGGAGTTGGGCTATGTTGCGAATCCAACTCCCCAAGATGCACTTCCGGTCGTGAGGAGGTCGCCTAATTGGTTGCTGAGGGTGACTGATCCAAATGGATATGTGTACGGTTACGCCTATGATGGGCGGCGCAATCTGTTATCGGTGGCTTATCCCGATGGGACTGGTAAGTCTTATAAATATGAAAATACCGCTTTTTCGCATGCTTTGACCGGGGTGGTTGATGAAAAGGGTGAATTGTTCTCTACCTACTCATATGATGGTGAGGGACGGGCTGTTTATGAGCAACTTGCCGGGGGTGTTGGTGCGTATAATTTTGATTATTCCCTTCCAAATAGCACGGGTGTGACTGATCCCTTGGGGAATTACCGTACCTATGGTTTTCAGGACGTTTTTGGTAGTTTAAAGAATGTTAGCCAGTCGCAGCCAGAAGGATCTGGTTGCTTGGCAGCGAGTAGTTCCAAAACATACCATCCAGATGGAACCATTGCAACTGAAACGGATTTCAATGGTGCAACTACTGCATACCATTACGATGTGGATACAAAGCTACCTGTCAAAGTAACGTCGGCAAGTGGAACTGCGCAATCGCATGATACTTTGACTCAGTGGCATCCGTATTGGATACTCCCGATTCGGATTGAAGAGCCCACCAAGGTTATCACCAACGTGTATAACGGGGATGCAGGGGCGCTGTGTGCGCCGACTGAGGCGTTGGCCCCAAAAAACGATGGAACCATGATTCCTATTGCCGTATTGTGCACGCAGACTATTCAAACCAAACGGGATGGTATGGTTGATGCTCTGGCGGCGCCGCAGGTGACTCGCTTTACCTACGATATGGCCGGGCGGATGTTAACCAGCACAGATGCCACGGGGAAGATTACCGCTTATCGTTACTACACTGATACCGCGTTTGTCGGAGTCGCCCCCAACGCTGTGGGGCACACGATTGGCGACCTGCAGAGTGTTACTAACCCCGCAGGGCATGTGACCATGTATGATTTGTATGACAAGGCAGGGCATGTGTTGCAAACAACCGATCCAAACGGTGTTGTAACGAAGTGGACCTACGCTCCGCGCGGTTGGGTGAATACCGTGACAACTACCGCTCCTGGACAGACACCACGGATTACCACTTACAGCCATGATGCCGTGGGTCAACTCACGGGGGTGACGAATCCCGACAAAACTAGTCTGACTTACCGATATGATGCTGCCCATCGGTTGATTGGAATTTCTGATTCCAAAGGCAATAGTGTGTCCTATACGTTAGACAATGCGGGCAACCGAATTGGCGAGCGAATCACAGACCATAATGGGGCTTTGCAGCGTGCCATCAATCGCAGCTTTGATGCCCTAAGCCGTGTCCAAGAGTTCCAACTTCAATGAGTGGCTCCTAGACTGCAACGAGCCCAAGGAGCATCACGTGAATTTTGTTTCTGCACCTATTGGCCGACCATATTGCACGGCCCTGCGAGCAGTCGCCATATGGCTACTGGGCCTGTGCTTACTGGGTCAAGGGCTACCCTCTCGCGCAGCCGCTGCGGTGGCTACGGCTACCACACTGGAATCCAGTATCAACCCGGCCATCGTAGGCGACACTGTTACCTTCAATGCCACAGTCATTCCTGCCAATGCGACTGGCAGCATCACCTTTAAGGATGGTGCGATGGTCTTGGGCTCGGTAGCCCTAACCGATGGCATCGCTGCCCTTGACTTGAGTAACGTCAGCGCTGGTGTGCACAACATCACCGCCGAATATGAAGGGGACAGTCTCAATGCAGCCAGTACATCTCCAGCGCTAGAACTGCGCGTGCACCACATCCAGGTCGGCAGTTCTATGACTTGGCAATATGGTTACGACGCTATCGGTAATCCCGCCATCACGACTGACGCCTACGGGCGCAGCCGTTATATCTACTACGATAACCTTAACCGCCCCATACAGATTCAACAGGTTGTTGGTGCCGAGCAAGTTGCTATCTCCATGGGATACGATGCAGCAAGTAACCTCACCAAGGTTACCGACCCACGCAACCTTGCTACTACATACAGCCCAAACGGCTTGGGACAAGTAATGAGCCAGAACTCCCCAGACACTGGTGGTGCTAGCCAAAACTTTGATGCCAAGGGCAATCTCACCGGGCGCATTGATGCCCGTGGCAAGACATTTATATATAGCTACGACGCGCTGGACCGGCTGACCCGCATTCAATACGCCAGCGGCAGTGATTCCACCTTCGAGTACGACGGCGGCAGCACCCCTATCCCTGGGGCCATCGGCTCTCTAACAAAGTTTACCGATGAGTCTGGGCAAACAACCTATGCCTATGACAGTGCGGGACGTTTAAACACCAAGATCCAGACGACTAACGCCAAGGTTTTTACCGTTGGTTACGATTGGGGTGACAACGGCAGCGCCCTGGACAAGCTCACCAGCATCACCTACCCCAGCGGCAACAGGGTCAGCTTCGATTATGACGCCTATGGGCAGATCAGCTCCATTACGCTAAGTAGCGTCGACGGATCAGGAATAGGCCTCTCGGGTAGCACTCTACCCGTACTGACCAACGTCAGCCGCAATGCCAGTAACCAGATCACCGGATGGAGTTGGACCAATGGCAAAACTGTTGCCAGAACCTTCGATCAATATAGCCAACCCAAGAGTTACCCATTGGGCGACCCTGGCGGCAGCGGTGCAATGCGCACGCTAACGTATGACGCAACCGGCGCTATCGTAGGCTTTTCCCACGCCAACAGTAAAGGTAGTCTCGATGCCTTGGACCAGAGTTTTGTTTATGACGATCTGGGCCGCTTGACTCTGGCCAGCATCGGCACCAGCTCCACACTGTACAGCTATGATCTCAATGGCAACCGCACCAGCAAGACCATTGGTGCTGCGAACTACATCATCACAATTTCCGCTAGCAGCAACCGTATCACCCAAAACCAGGATGTGGGCGGTACAAGTGCCGTGCAGTACGATGCGGTTGGCAATGTGACCAGTGATGCCGTTGCCAGCTATGCCTATAGTGACCGTGGACGTCTATCGGGACTCACTACCACTGCTGGGACCTTCAACTATCGTTATAACGCGCTTGAGCTGCGGACATTCAAGACAGGGCCCAGCGCAGTGATTCCGACGGGGCAGGCTTATTATGTCTATGATGAGATGGGACGCTTGCTCGGTGAGTACGATGCCAATGGTACGCCTCTCTACGAGACTATCTACTTGGTTGGTATGCCCGTTGCATTGATCAAACAGTCAGGTTCGGCAGCCAGTGGCAACCTGACCATCACGCTGTACAACGTGTATGCCGATCACTTGGGGACGCCGCGCATGGTCACTCGTGCTAGTGACGACGCGCCGGTGTGGCGTTGGGACAGCGCGGAGGCGTTTGGGGCGACGATGCCGGACCAGGACCCCAGCAACCTGGGCTCGTTCACCTTCAACCAGCGATTCCCGGGACAGGTGTTTGATGCGGAGACTGGCCTCTTCCAAAATTGGAACAGAGAGTACAACGCCAGGCTTGGGCGCTACATCCAGAGTGACCCCATAGGCCTTGCTGGGGGTATCAATACGTTTGCCTATGTGGGGGGGAATCCGCTGAGCTTCGTTGATCCCGAAGGCTTGAAAAAGATCATTCTCCTTCCTCCGACCGATCCCAACTATTCTGCGGCGGTGAATACGCCAGATGACCCGGATGTGTGCTTGGTAATTTCGCACGGTAGCCCTCAGTCAGTAAATCACATGAATGCGAAGCAGCTTAATAAGATGTTGTCGGGCCAATGCAAGCCAAAGCAGCCTGTGAAGTTGGATGCATGCCGTACAGGCCAAGGGGACAATTCGATAGCTGAGCAGCTAGCCAAGCTGCGGAAAGCGCCGGTAGTGGCGCCGGACGAGAGAACGTGGACTACACCGTGGGGTACCAACTTCGACAATCCATATCCACCTATGTCGTTGGACCCAACTTCCAAGTGGAACACGATTCCCGATCTCAGAAAGCCAGGCACCTGGCGGACATTCTGAGCGTGAAGGCGAGCATGCAGCGTCATTTTTTAATGGTTGTGGTTCTCTCAGGACTGCTATCTTCATGCACGAAGCAGGAAGACACAAAAAGTACATTCACGATGTCAACGGGGGTTTCGATTACTGAGATCAAAACTTGCTCTGATACGCCCAAGCGAGACCTGTCGGTGCACAAAAGTGGATCGGACTATTTGGTCACGACAACAGGGGCTTTCTCTTGCGAGTCTGAAGTCATGAAACCGTATCTGACGATTCCAAATGAGAAAAAAGCGACTTTGGTAATTCAGTCAGAAGCATCAAAGTCTTCCTGTGAGTGCTTTCGATCAGTCACCGTAAAAATCACTGGCCGCCTTGAGTCTGGCGATGTCCTGTATGTGCTCAACAGTGGAGAGATCATTGGTCATGCAGCGCTACCTTAATGGGTATTCGCGTGTTCAAGAATGGACCAAATTTAGACTGATTTGGCCTTACTGATGCTGCAAAACTAATAGCTACCTGCGCATATGCCACGAGGGCTGTAGCCCGATTCTCTTCTATCCATAAAGCAAAAAAAGCCACCTGCAACCCCTGCCAGCCGCTAAAGCCGTGGGGTTCGGGTGGCTTCTTCTTTTAGCCGCTGCCTTGCGCGCTACGTCTTCTTGCCGGTGGCCTTTGCCTTGGTGGCTCCGGGCTTGTCCTCGTGCGTCACAAACCCAATTGGTCGAGTTGGTGGATCAGGCGGAATGGTCAACTCCCGCAGCGCGTCAAACACCTGGCGCAGTTGGTTACGGGTATTGCGGCTGAATGTGTCATGCGACATGGCCAGCGCCTCGGTCTTCTCCTCCAGGCTGGACAGCCGCTCCGCCAAATCCTTGTGCAGCACAGCCGCCTCACGCAGACGCACAAAGGCGCGCACCACATACACCGACACCTCCACCGCACGCGGACTGTTCAGCACCATCGCCGCCATGATGGCGCCGTGCTCGGTGAAGACGTAGGGCAGGTATTTGCGGTGCTGACCGCGCCCGGTCTTTAAGGTCGCAATTTGCGACCTTAAAGAATCGGATTCCTCGGCGGTGAGCTGGAACATGAAGTCGGACGGAAACCGCGCGCCGTTGCGCTTGACCGCCTCATTGAAACGCTTGGTCTCCACGCCGTACAGCGCTGCCAGTTCGCTATCCAAAATCACCCGCTGACCACGCAGCGCGGCAATGCTTAGCGAAATGCTCTCCACCGCTGGCGCGGTGGGCACCACTACCGCCGTGCTCATCGTGCAGCCTGCGCGGCGCGCTTCGTGGGGGTCTTGGGTGCGGCTTTGGTGGTTGCCACAGCGGCCTTGGCCGTGGCGCGCGACACATCCCAGCGCCGGGTCTGGTACTTGATGATCAAGCTCTCCAGAACTTCTTTGACGACGGCCTGTTCCTCGGGGGGTAACTGGTCAATGGCCTCGAACTGCAAGCGCAAATCCTCGGACGGGTCGCGCTCGGTCTTCTCAAAAACCAACACATCAGCACTCACCGACAGTGCAAGCGCGAGCCGTCGCACGACATCCAGGGTGGGCTGAGACGTGCCGCCCTCATAGCGGCGAATCTGCAACACATGCACGCCGACCCGATCAGCCAAGGCTTGCTGGGTTAGGCCGCGCTCTTTGCGCAATGCGGTAACACGTTCGGGGAATTCCATGACAAACAGCATTGAGGGAAGTGAAAGTGCTTGCATTGTCTTGGTCCTCTTTGTGTTGATTCTCAAAATAGAACATTCATGTTAGCATAACAATATCTATTTAGAGTATTGACAGGTTTTAGGAGCAAAACGGCATGGCACGCATCCCCGACACCGAAGTCCAGCGGCTGAAAGAAGAAATCGCGGTGCAGCGCCTGGTGGAAGCTGCCGGGGTGGAACTCAAGAAGGTGGGCAAGGACCTGGCGGGCCGCTGCCCCTTCCACGAAGACGACACCGCCAGTCTGGTGGTGACGCCGGCCAAGAACCTATGGCACTGCTTTGGCTGCCAGTGCGGTGGTGGCCCGATTGACTGGGTGATGAAGCTCAAGGGCGTATCGTTTCGCCATGCCGTTGAACTGCTCAAGGACGATTCCGCCTTAGCTGCTGAATCCCTTGGGTCTGGTGGTGAGCCAGTCAAGCGCGCGACCGTGCGCACGCTGCCGCCCCCGGTCACGCTGGACGCTGACGACCGGGCCTTGCTGGTGCAGGTGGTGGACTACTACCACCAGACCTTGAAACAGTCACCCGAGGCCTTGGCCTATCTGCAATCGCGGGGCCTGAACCATCCTGACTTGGTGGAGCACTTCAAACTGGGCTTTGCGAATCGCACCTTGGGATTGCGCCTGCCGGACAAGCTGCGCAAGGCCGGTGCCGACATCCGCACTCGGCTGGAGCGCATAGGCATCTACCGTGAATCGGGCCACGAGCACTTCAATGGCTCGGTGGTGGTGCCGGTGCTCGACGATGCCGGTGGTGTGTGTGAACTGTATGGCCGCAAGATCACGCCGCGCCTGCGACCGGGCACACCCTTGCACATGTACCTGCCTGCGCACGAGGCGCGCGGGCGTGGCGTGTTCAACCTGGCCGCACTCCAGGCCAGTAAGGAAATCATCCTGTGCGAAGCCATCATTGATGCGCTGACCTTCTGGTGTGCGGGCTATCGCAACGTCACATGCGCCTATGGGGTGGAAGGCTTCACCGATGAACTGCTGGCCGCGTTCAAGGCGCACGGCGTCCAGCGCGTGCTGATTGCCTATGACCGTGACGAGGCGGGCGAGCGTGCAGCGGCCAAGCTGGCCCCGGTGTTGATTGCCGAGGGCATGGAGTGCTTCCGCATCCAGTTCCCCAAGGGCATGGACGCCAACGCCTACGCGCTCAAGGTGACGCCCGCAACCAAGAGCCTGGGCCTGTTGATACGGCAAGCGGCCTGGCTGGGGACGGGCAAAGCGCCAGAACGCCCCACGGTGCTTGCGCCCACAGCACCGCCAGCGCAAGACCTGCAAGCCAAACAGGCCGCTAGCCCTCGTGGAATATGCGCAAGCAGCTACCAAAACAATAGCAATTCGGAGAGCGCACAGCATTCACCCCCATCACCACCCCCATCACAACCTTTAGCCGCTGCCCCCGTTGCATTGCCTGTATTGCCCGCCACACCGGTGCCCGAGGCGGCACAGGGGCCATGGGTTGAAGTCATGCAACGCGAGAGTGGCCGCGAGGTGCATATCCGCTTCGGCGAAGGGCCAGCGGCGCGCGCCTGGCGCGTGCGCGGGTTGGAAAAGAACCTCTCGCCCGACACCCTCAAGGTCAACGTGCGCATGGCTATTGGCCTGCTCTCCAGTGCCGATGGTGGGGCCTTCCATGTGGACACGCTGGACCTGTACAACGCCAAGCAACGCGGCCACTTCGCCGCCCAGGCCAGTGCCGAGACGGGTGTGGACGAGCGCACCTTGAAGACCGACCTGGGCCGCGTGCTGATGGCCTTGGAGACGGTGCAGGACGAAGCCATTGCCGAGGTCTTGCAGCCCACGCCAGCCGATGCCATGAGCGAGAGCGACAGGGCGGCGGCGTTGGCCTTGCTGCAAAGCGCCGATCTACCGGCGCGCATCCTGGCCGACTTCGAGGCCGCGGGCGTGGTGGGCGAGGCCACCAACAAGCTGGTGGGCTATCTGGCGGCGGTCAGCCGCAAGCTCGATAGGCCGCTGGCTGTGGTGATCCAGTCCAGCAGCGCCGCCGGCAAATCCAGCCTGATGGATGCCGTGCTGGCCTTTGTGCCGGAGGAAGAACGCATCCAGTACAGCGCCATGACCGGGCAGAGCCTGTTCTACATGGGTCAGACCAACCTCAAGCACAAGATACTGGCGATAGCCGAAGAGGAAGGCGCGCACCGGGCCAGCTATGCCTTGAAGCTCTTGCAGTCCGAAGGCGAACTCACCATAGCCAGCACCGGCACCGATGCGGCCACCGGCAACCTGATCACCCAGGAATACAAGGTCGAAGGCCCCATGAGCCTGTTCATGACCACCACGGCCATCGACATTGACGAAGAGTTGATGAACCGTTGCTTGGTGCTGTCGGTCGATGAAGCCCGCGAACAAACCCGCGCCATCCACAAGCTGCAACGCGAACGCCGCACGCTGGCGGGCCTGACCCGCAAGCACGAGAAGCAAGCCATCCTGAGCATCCACCGCAACGCCCAGCGCCTGTTACGCCCCTTGGCCGTGGTCAACCCCTACGCTGACCAATTGACCTTCCTGGACGACCGCACAAGAACCCGGCGTGACCATGAAAAGTACCTCACGCTGATCGACACCATTGCCCTGTTGCACCAGCACCAGCGCCCCATCAAGAGCGCCACCGTCGCCGATAAAACCGTGGAGTACATCGAAGCCAGCCTGTCCGATATCGAGCTGGCCAACGCACTAGCGCACGAGGTGCTGGGTACCAGCCTGGACGAACTGCCGCCGCAGACGCGGCGCGTCTTGGCGGGCTTGCACAGCCTGGTGCAAGACAAGATGCAGGCCCAGGGCCTGCCCCAGCGTGATATCCGCTTCACGCGCGGCGAGGTGCGTGTGTTCCTCAACGTCTCGGAAAAGCAAATCCGCGTGCACCTGGACCGCCTGGCAGCGATGGAATACATCCTGGTGCACCGTGGCCAGCGTGGGCAGAGCTTTGAATACGAGCTGTTGCACGACCAAAGCATGGCCTGTGAAAACGCGCACCTGTCGGGCCTGCTGGATGTGGCCGCGCTGCAATCCACGGCACCCCCTGCACCTACTGCACCTACGACACCGAGTTCGTGGGGTCAAGGTGGGGAGTTCGTGGGGCCATCGTGCCCCCAACGGGGTGCCAACGTGGCGGGTGGTCGCACCAACAAAACCAGCGCCAGAGCGCATGAAACAAGGCTTGCCGCTGAATTACCCAACGCAGAGGCAAAAACACGCGCCACCCCCACCGCCCGCAAAGTCGCGTCATACCTTCAACCCTTAGCCGCCTGAGCCCATGCCCCGCAAAGGCCAATTCCTCAAGACCCGCAAACGCGCCGCCGTCAAACCGGCAGGCCCACCGCACACGCAGGATGACCCGCTGGCGGGCAAGCTCTTGGTGCGCTACATGGAAGAGCACTTCGAATGGATGACCGTCACCGGCTACAGCGCCGACACCGTGCGTGCCAGGCGTCAGCACATCCGCAAGTTCATCAGTTGGATCGACGAGCGCGGCATAGACTCGCCCACCCAGATCATCCGGCCCATGGTGGAGCGCTACCAGCGCCACCTGTTCTACTACCGCAAGAGCGACGGCCAACCCTTGAGCATTGGCATGCAGGCCCAGTACCTGGCCTCCATCAAGCTGTGGTTCAAGTGGCTGACCCGCGAGCACCACATCCTGGCCAACCCGGCGGCGGATCTGGACTTGCCGCGCCAGCCCAAACGCCTGCCCGGGCGCATCCTGAGCCGCCAGGAGGTCGAAGCCGTCCTGCGCGAGGCCGACCCCGCCACCGCGCCGGGCCTGCGTGATCGCGCCTTGCTTGAACTCCTGTACGCCACCGGCATCCGACGCAGCGAAGTCGCCAGCCTGGACCTGTACGCCCCGCAACTCTTGCGCGGCGTGCTGTGGGTGCGCCACGGCAAGGGCAACCGGCAGCGCGTGGTGCCCTTGGGAAGCCGCGCCATGGCCTGGCTGGAGAAGTACCTTACCCAATCTCGCCCCGAGCTGCTGGCCACCGACACGCAAGCGCTGTTCGTCAGCGACTACGGAGAGCCCATGCGTGCCGACCAGATCGCCGACAAGGTCAGGCGCTACATGGACTTTGCGGGCATAGCCAAGGGAGGCGCCACCCACCTGCTGCGCCACGCCTGCGCCACCCATATGCTGGAGGGCGGAGCCGACATCCGATTCATCCAGGCCATGCTGGGCCACACCAGTTTGGAGACGACCGAGATTTACACCCACGTCAGCATTGACAAGCTCATCGAGGTGCACCGGGCCACGCATCCGAGCCGATTGGAGCGCGTCAAGTCGGTGGGTGATGCCAACCCGCAGGCGTTGGACAGTGACGCAACGACGGCGCTCTTGGAGGCCCTGGCGGATGATGATGATGAGGATGTGTAAGAGGCAAACAGGCCGCTAGCCCTCGTGGAATGTGCGTGAGCCACTATGAAAATGATAGTGATTGCTTCTTGGCCGCTTCGTTGCTTCTGCCCGCGCCCGAGCAGTCAAAGCCAGGCGCGTGCCGCGCAGGGCAGGGATTGCAGGCCAGTCCGGGCATCGAGCCCGGCCCAGCCTGGCAGGGCGGCGGGGTAAGTTGGCCCGTGGGGCCAACTCAACATAACGGGCTGTCGCATGTAGCGGGGCCACAAGCTGCCGCTAAAGCTCTGCTTGGGGGCCCCGCTGCACGCGACCCCCGTTATGTCTTGCGCCCACTTGCCCTGCGCGTGTGGCCCATGGCTCGGCAAGCCGTAGCCAAGAGCCACACGCCCAACAGCCATTGGTGTGTGTGGTCACGGCTGGAGCCGTCACCACAAGCATTCTGGTCAGGCGCGTTCCGCGCAGTCTGTGGTGTTGGCCCCGCCCACCCGCAGTGGGCCAGGCGCTTACGCGCCTTTGGCCCGCGCCGGGTCAGGCCCGTCCGCCCCCAAGGGGCTCCCTCCTGCCCGGCGCTGGGGCGTTGTGGCGCTGGCCAGCGGGGTGCCTGTGCCTGCGTAGGTCACGGCTCGCTGGCGCATTGCCTGGCAAACCCCATCCCTCCTTGGGGGCGAGGGTGCAGCAGCGGTGCCAGGCAGTAAAGGCCGCTGCGCGCCGCGCAAGCGCGGTGGCCCTTGGCCAGCCTTGACAGCCTGACCCCGCCGCCGCCCGTGTCGCTATGCGGGGTGGGGTTCCCCTGCACGCGTGGCGTGCCGGGTCTCACACCCACTGCCCGTGTTCATCCACCATTGAGGAAGCCAGCCATGCAAACCGATCCCGTCATCACCGTCACATTGACCCGTGCCCAAGCCTGGGCCTTCGCCGAGTTCTTGAAGCGCGTGGGCCTGAGCGATTACGCCGCGCTGGCCGTTGACCAGCAGGAGGCCTATCGCATGCTCGACGCGGGCGAGGCCATCCGCCAGGAGCTGGCCTATGCCGGGTATGCGCCGCGCTGAGCGGCACGGGGGCAACAAGCCCATGCACGGCGCTGCGCGCCGTGCATGCAGCGGCTAAGGAGGGAGTGCAAGCGCTATGCATTTAGTAGCTGCTTACGCATATTCCGCGAGGGCTGCAGCCCGATTCGGCATATGAACACCTCTGGAAACCCTTGCCGGTGCGCTGGCGCGCACCCGCTCGGGTGTGGCCGTGCCCGCATGCGTGGGCGCGCGTGCGCATAGGGCAGAATGTGCCTCTGGAAAAATTCCTTCCCATCCATGCAAGTCACCCGACGAAAACGCTGCCAAACCCGCGCCAAGCTTAGGAAAAAAGCCTGTGTTTACGGTGTGCGCGTGTCGGGTGCAACAATCTTCGGCTATGTGGATGGAAACCCGTTGATGTACACGGATCCGGAAGGATTGGTGGCACAAGGCATCGTAGATTTCGGTGCGGGCATGGGAGACGTAATGCTGTTTGGCCAAGGGCAGCGTTTGCGCGATCTCTTTGGCGTCGATGGCGGTATCGATCAGTGCTCCGACGAATACAGTGCTGGGGAATGGGCTGGTATGGCGGCCAGCATGGCGACCGGCCTAGCAGGAGGTCTAAAAGCCGCAGGGGCGAAAGGCGCTGGCAAAGAGTTCTCGCACTGGATCCCCAATCGAATGGGTGGGCCGCGGTCAACGTGGAACGGTAACTTCGTGCCGACCGCTACGCATGCACTTTCTGACCCCTATCGCTATAGATTCATGCCGCGGTCGTGGAAGGCGCAAAACCCGATGCCGAATGCTGCCTCGCAGCAATGGACGCGCATTCCCAACGTGTACAAAGGAGGCGCTGCTGGTGCTGGATATGGCGCAGCAGGCGCTGCGCAGACAGGATGCGCATGCCGTCGTTGAAATCTTTACTGGGCGCCCTGTTGGGCGCATCGAGTCGACTCTCTGACCTGGAGAAGCGGATTCTGGATTGCGTTCGAGCACAGCTTGACGAGCAGCTCCTTCCCTTGTGGGACAAACAGATACAGGCGATCAATAAAGTTCAGAGGCAGCCTGAAGGTGTGGAAGTCAACTTCTATCGGATGAGGGGCGGCCGCCCAACCTTTGACGCTGAGCTGGCGTTCCCAAATAAGACCGAGGAGCTGCAGCTCGCAACGCTGGAAATCAAGCTTGCGAACGTTCGCCAGAAACTTGTTGGGCGCGTCTGGTGTGTCAAGGGCTTTCTCTTCTCGATCGAATACGAGGGAAGCGTCAACTACTTTGAGGAGGCTGCAGGTCAGGATACACCGTCAGAGCTGCGCATTGACTATGAGTTGACCGCAGACTTAGCTGCTCCAAGCTGAAACCCTCTCTGCTGAAAAAAAGCCACCTGCAACCCCTCTTAGCCGCCACAACGCAAAGGGGGTTATGCGGAGTGTCCTTACGTGTGATGGATCACCCCCGGTGGATACCCGATTCGGAGAGGGCTCCACTGCAGCATACCATCGCTCAAATCAGAGCATCGTAGCATGAGGGCGGGCTCACGCCCGGTATCGAGTCGGCAAATGCATTACATTCGCCCACGTGTGACACGCAAACCAGACGCGGTCGTGGCTTCGCTTTTTTCTTGTACATGCACATGCACACATTGCAACCTCCCCAGAGCACCTCGGAATCCTATTTTTCTGGCCGCAACACGCGCACGACACATACACAGACGACGCACACACCTTCGCAGCACGGCTTTACGCTACTGGAGTTGCTGGTGGTTATCGTGATCATCGGCATGTTGGCTGGACTGGTCGCACCACGCTATTTCGACACAGTGGGCAAGTCCAAAGCCAAGGTGGCGCGAGCCCAGATGGACTCTCTGGAAAAAGCGCTGGAGCAGTACCGCCTGGAGGTGGGCGCCTTCCCCAGCCAGGATCAGGGCCTCGATGCCCTGATCACACAACCAACTGGCGTGGCCAAATGGCAAGGGCCTTACCTCAAAAAAGGAATCCCACTAGACCCCTGGAGGCACCCTTATGTGTACCAAGTGTCTGATTCCAGGAGAGAGATTGATCTGGTTTCGCTAGGTTCAGATGGTCAACCGGGGGGCGAGGCGGAGGCCAAAGACATCCGTCTGTCAGCGCCCGAATAAGAGCCCTCGATGCCCAGAGCACGCGCCCTCGTCCATTTTCGGCTGACCTCCGCCGATGCCCGCGGACACATGTGTGTGCACCATGTGCGTGCCAGCACCCCGGACCAAGCGATGCGGCAGGTGGCCCAGGGCGGTTCGACCGTGTTGCGCTGCGAGCCGGTGCAGCCCAGCGCAGGGCAGGCATGGTTGCTGGGTATTGCTCAGCGCCTCAGGCCAATGCAGCGCATCGATACAGTGGCATTCGCCCAGGACATGGCCACCTTGCTCGGCGCCGGGGTCAGCATCAAGGAGGCAGTCGCTGCACTGCTGCGTCACGAGACGGTGGCCGCCACTCGTACGGCCTTGGATGACGTGAATCTGGCCCTGTCTCAGGGGCGATCGCTATCCGCAGCGTTAAAAGATACACAGGCTTTTCCAGAGTTGCTGGTTGCCACCATTGCCGCCAGCGAACAGACGGGTGATTTGGTCACGGCACTGGCGCGCTACACGCAGCACCAACAGGGTTTGCGCACGGTGCGCGATCGGGTGGTAGGCGCCTGCGTCTATCCGCTCTTGCTGCTGGTGGTGGGCTTGCTGGTGGTGGCGCTACTGCTGGGTGTGGTGGTGCCACGGTTTGCCGTGCTGATCGAGAGCACGGGCAAGGAGCTGCCCCTGCTTTCCCGGCTCTTGCTGGGCTGGGGCCAAATGGTCGACGCCCACCCCTGGATTCCGGCGCTAATGCTTTGCACCATGGTAGCTGCATTCGCGGGCGCATGGTGGCAGCTTGCCCAACCCGATACCCGAAAACAGTGGCTGGCCCGGCTGCCAGGCATTTCACAAGTAGTGCGCGAATTCCAGCATTTGCAGATGTATCGGACCACAGCCATTTTGACCGCGCGTGGAGTCGCCATACACAAGGCGCTGGTCTATAGTCTGGAGTTCCTGGATGTGCAGGACCAGGCCCGACTCACACTGGCTTTGGAGCATATGCGCCAGGGCGCTACGGTGAGTGATGCGCTGTCGCGCTGCGGCTTGTCTGACGTGGTCGCTACCAGCATGATCCATGTTGCGCAGCGCACCGGTGCAATGCCAGAGGTGCTGGATCGGATCGCCGATTTCTATGAACGGTCGTTGCAAAGAAAAATGGACCTCGTCAGCCGCCTGATCGAGCCTCTTTTGATGATCATTTTCGGTTCGCTCATTGGGGGCATAGTGGTGCTGATGTATCTACCTATATTTGATTTGGCGTCCAGCATTAGCTGAGAGGCGCGACGCAATTGATTGCCATGCAAGCATCCACCGAATTCCAACGACGCAACGCCGTGGACGGCACGTCACACTATGCCCAACCACCATTTCCAGAGCTTGTTAGGCAACGAGCGGATCAAGACGGCCGGTCACAGTGGGAGGTGCTACAAGGTTTCGCAACGCGTTTGGGGATGCAAGCAATGTCGCGGGAGATGCTCGCGGGCATTCAGGCGGACTTTGATTGCGCACCATTTACAGAGTGCCAGCGTAGAAAAGGGTTTTTAGGGAGGCGCAAGCAAAGCCAGGATGACGGAGGCTTTTTTTTTGTCACACCACACCCTGAGATGCTGGACGCACACCGATGGTTTGAAACGCAGATTGAGCGGCACGCGCCGCATTCCCTGGTGCGTGGGCTGGTGTTGGAACAGGATTTTCAGCAATTCCTGGAGATGGCCAGCTCGGATCTGAAGGCCATGGACACGCTCAACTTGGCTGATCCGGACGCGCTCACAGAACAAGCGCCTGATATTTTGCAGCTTGCCCTGTCCAGCATTGAAGAAACCAGCAATCCGGTTGTGCGACTGGTGGACTCTACATTGTATGACGCGATGCGCTTGGGTGCATCGGATATTCATTTCGAAATTCAGCACAAGGCCATGCATATAAAGTGCCGCCTTGACGGAGTGCTGCAATTAATCACGCGCGTGGACAACTTGGAAACTGCGCACCAGGTCATCTCACGCATCAAGGTGCTCTCGGATTTAGACATCTCCGAGCAGCGTATTCCTCAGGATGGCCGTTTCCGGGTGCGGCTGGACCACCGGGAGGTGGATTTTCGGGTTTCTATAATGCCTAACATTTCCTCAGAGGATGCTGTTTTACGGATTTTGGACCGCAGACACCTCACTGGGCAGTTCGAGTCATTGACCCTGGATTCGCTCAGCTTCGAGAACGAAGTCAAGGCGTTTATAAGGAGCGCTTCGCGTTTGCCATACGGACTGCTGCTGGTTACGGGCCCGACTGGAAGCGGAAAAACTACCACGCTGTATGCGGCCATTTCGGAGATCAATACCGGTTTGGACAAAATCGTCACCATTGAAGATCCGATTGAGTATCAGTTGGCGGGGGTGCTACAGATCCCCGTCAACGAAAAAAAGGGGCTGACTTTTGCGAAGGGCCTGCGGTCCACCCTGCGTCATGACCCGGATAAAATCATGGTCGGTGAAATTCGGGACTCAGAGACTGCCCAGATCGCTGTGCAGGCGGCGTTGACCGGGCATCAAGTATTCACCACCGTCCATGCAAACAACGTGTTTGACGTCATTGGCCGTTTTTCCAACATGGGGGTGGACAGTTACAGTCTGGTGGCTGCGCTGACGGGCATCATGGCGCAACGGTTGGTGCGCAAACTCTGTCCACACTGTGCGCAGCCAGCAGCACCCAGTTCGCAAGAGTGGGACGAGCTTAAGGACGCCGTACTTGGGGTATCAATGAGTGCCACGGGTGGTGCGAACTTGAAACGCGCTGTGGGGTGCCCACAATGCCGTGGCACCGGCTACAAAGGGCGCGCGGCTATCGCCGAGACTTTGGCCATCAGCGACAAAATGAAAGATCTATTGGTTCAAAAAACACCGATTTCATTGCTTAAACAAGCAGCAAAAGAAAATGGGTTTCGCAACCTACGGGATTCTGCCATCGCGCTGGCGCTGCGCGGAGCAACAAGCTATGAGGAAATCAACCGCGTAACGCCGGTCCAACACCCATGAGAAGCAGGTTGACTGTGGACATTGCGTCCGATCACATTGCGTTTCGGGTGTTGCTGCCCGAGCGCGCTGCTGGTGCCAACGCCTGGCTCCAGCAGTTGTGCGGGTTTTGGTGGGGCCGTGATGCAGGTCCATATCAGCCCGCTGGAGAATTGGTGATGCCACTGGGGGGGGACATAGGCGAGTTGGAAGATACCCTACGAGAAGGGATTGAAACCCTACAGGACAGGCAGGAACGGGGGGTGCTAGCCCACGCCAACGTGGCCGTTGCCTTGGGATCCCGCTTTGCACACGTGGGTCTTATGCAAGTGCACAGTGCTGAAGGTGCACGCTTAGGTGCATCGGATTTGGCGTCGCAGGCTGAGTTGTGGGTGGCACAGACCTTAGGACTGGCCCCCCAACAATGCATGGTGCGGCACCTGGCGCTGGATCGGCACGGTGCGTACTTGGTGACGTGCATTGAACGCCTAGCTTACGAGAGCGTTGGAAAAGCGCTGGCCCCCTTGGGCTTGCGCCTTTCAAGCTGTGTGGCGGCGTTTGCAGCCGAGCTGCTTTCGTGGTGGGAACGCGTGCCGGTTACTGTGGAGCGCCCGAACCCAACGGAGTTGGATACCTTGGTGTTTTTTGAACGCCACTTGGCAAAGCATTGCGCCCCCGTCGTTCAGTGCGCTGCACGCGCAGGAGACTCACTTTTGTGCGCAACCCGTCTTTGGCGCCATGAAACGCAAGCCGACACCGCCCCTGCAACCCAGGAGATAGGGCATTTGATGGCGCGTATCGGTTTGTGCTGCGATCACGAGGGCCCTTACCGGCCAGAATGCCGGGTGTGGCCACCGGTATCTGGTTCGGTGGCGTACGAGTCACCATGAGAAATCGGCTCGATATCCGTGGGTTGAACTACGCGCCGCCTACCCGGGAAGTGACGCCGATTGTCTGGGTTGCGTTGTTGCTGAGTTTATATTTATTTTGGATCTGCAGCAATATGTTATTGGCTGATTTTAGCGAATTTCAGAAAGCCCAAACGCGATATTCAGCAGCAGAACAAAGTCAAACGAAGCAATTAGCCGATTTGCGCAAAAAGAAAGCCATTCAGGCCACTCCAGAATCACGCACAAAATACCAAGAACTCCAAGGAGTCATGGAATTTTCCCATTTGTCTTGGAACGGGGTTTTGGATGCTCTTGAGGTGGCTGCCGAAACGGTACACGGTGGCGTGACCTTGGTGGCCTTGGTGCCAGCGGCGGTGAGCGCAAGTAGTGTCAAATTGAATCTTACAGCGCTTGCTGCCAACACACCCTTAATGCTGGCATACCTCGAATGGCTGCAAAAAGACCCGCGGGTAGTCACGGTGGAACTGGCAATGCAACAGCCCGAACCCCAACTCAACCCCAGCGCAGTACGCTTCACGGTGATCGTCCATCTGGACCCACGGGTCGTTGTGCCGTACGCGGCGCAGGTTTCTCTCCAAGAAAGCACTCCCTTACCCGCCCCCCAATGCGCAGACGGCGCGATTCAGTCACCCTTCCCGGTGTTTTCCGCGAACTGAACGCCGAAACCATGCGTCCGCCAAAATGACCACACGTGCCGCCTTGTTCCATCACCCCTGGGACACCATAAAACACGCACTGCGCGGTCTACCTGAACGGGTCGCTGCGCTCGGGTGGCCCGCTGTGGCGGCGGCACTGCTTGTGCCGTGTGCCATCGCAATGTGGGCCATCAGCGGGTGGTTGGCGTATGAAACAGGCCGACTTCAGCGCGGCGCAGTGTCAATAGCGCACACAGTGCCACCAGCACCGACGTTCACCCACCAAGAAGAAAATGAGCCGAAGTTTCCACATGGGACCCAGTACACCCGGGACCTGGGCACTCTTCTGGACATTATGCACCGCGTGGGATTGAATACCGGATTGGTGGGATATCGATCAATCACCCACGCCAAGTTGTCGATCACTGAGCGGCACATTGACCTGCGCATTAACGACGATTATCCAAAGCTCAAGCGATTTCTCGCAACCACGCTTGACACACTGCCTAATGCAACATTGCAGGAGATACAGGTTGAGCGGAAATACCCCAGCACCGAGCAAACCACCATTTTTCTGAAGTTGGTTCTATTTTACTGGACCGAAATGACTGAACCTCATCAACAGCCACCACAATCCGCTGAAAGTATACGGCTTAAGCCGCGTTATTCGCGATAGGCGCCGTACCCAGGATATACATGCCATTCCCCCCTTCAACGATGTCGCGTTGGCCGCAGCTTTTGTTAATATTCATCGCGGGGGTTGCGAGTTTTTTGGCCGCAAATTTTTGGGCTTCGCAGGAGGAAACGCAAACTGTGGATATGGTGCGGTCGCGACCGCTGCCCTCCATCGGCGCAGATGCAACCAAAGTGGAAGAGAGACCAGCGAACGCGGAGCCCCGGCACACATCTGCTGCACAAACCGGTGTGCCACACCTTGCCATGGTCACACTGCGCAATCCGTTTGGACCACTAAACCTCCAGGCATCCACAGATACGCCTGCGGCGAAACAAGCGCCTTCGGGCGAGCACCGACAACACCGGCCGCCACTCAGCCCCACCCCGATTCCCAATGTAGCGTTAGCACAGGCACCCTTGCCTATAGCTGCACCCACATCACCACCTCCCCCAACTGCACCGCCACTGCCGTTCGTGGCAATAGGGAGCATTCAAGGTGCCAGCATAACTGGCGGTGCGATGATCGCCTTTTTGAAATACCACAATGCGGTGCTCACAGTGCGTGAGGGTGACGAAGTAAAGGAGATCTATCGTGTGGAAAAAATAGATGCTGATTTCATTGATTTCACCTACCTTCCCATGCAATTAGCCCAGCGTTTGGTACTTGCGCCCTGACCATCACGACATAGAATATTTTTCAATGGCCTTGCTTGATACCAACCTGATTTCCGCAGGCACTCCATGCGGTCCACTAGGCAAGTCTGCCCCTCTTCTTGCTGCGCTTGCTTGCAGCCTTCTGGCGGGGTGCGCCAACATTGACCACACCAGGGGTTTGATTAACATGAAGGTTGGGCAACCCGATCAGGGAGTTCAGCAGTTGGGTAAGGCAGCTCAAAGAGCACCCACAGACGCTGGATACAAAATTGACTATTTAAGCCACCGTGAACAGCAGGTGCAGGAGATGCTACGCCAATCGGAAGATCAGCGCGCCGATGGCCAATTGGCAGCGGCCCGCGAGACGCTACAACGAGCACTGGTGATTGACCCAGGTAATACCCGAGTACCTATAGCGCTCAACACGCTTGCGCAAGAGGTCCGAAATGAGAAACTTCTGACCGAGGGCGAGCGCTTGCTTGATCAAGGCAAGCTTGATCAAGCTCTGGAAAAGGCCTCTCGGGTGCTGGAAGACTTCCCCAGGAACCGACGAGCCATCTCCCTGCGCGACTCAGTTTTGGATGCAAAAGCGGAGCTGGATATCGCCAGGGCACGTGACTTGGCTGCCCGTACCATTCTGGAAGCACCAGTAACGCTTCAATACAGTGAAGCCAGTTTAAAATTGGTTTTTGAGTCAATTTCCAAGTCCACCCAAATAAACATTCTACTTGACAAGAAAGTCAAACAAGAAGCCAAGGTTACGATTTACGTCAAAGATATTTCCGTTTCGGATGCCATTGATTTGATACTGATGCAAAATCAGCTGAGGAAGCGAGTAATAAATGGAAATACCATTATTATTTATCCCGCCAGCACCAGCAAACAGGCAGAATATGAAGAACTTCTCATTAGAACTTATCAAATCACCAATGCCGACATAAAATACATCGCAAATATGTTGAAATCGATGCTGAAAATTAAGGAATTGTCAGCAGATGAAAAAACCGGGCTATTGGTGCTGCGCGACAGTGTCGAAATTCTACGCATGGCCGAGCGACTGATTGCGGCCCATGACGTCCCCGACCCAGAAATCATGCTAGAGGTGGAGGTGCTGGAAGTTTCGAATGCACGGGATAGCAACCTAGGCATAAAGCCACCAAACAGCGTGACCCTTAGCACACCAGGTGGCAGCAAATCGATAACACTGGGAGAGTTGCGTGGCTTGACCAGCAATGACCTGCTTGTTTCATCGCTATCGACGACCATCAATTTTAAACTAGAGGATGCGGAGGCAAAGATTTTAGCGAGCCCGCGTGTCCGATCCAGGAATCGTGAAATTGCCAAGATTATGATTGGCGACCGTGTCCCCACCATTACAAACACAGTCACACCAGTGAACACTGGCTCATCTGTGGTAACCAGCAATGTGTCTTATCAAGATGTTGGACTGAAGCTGGAGTTTGAACCTCAGGTCTATGCCAACAATGAAGTTGGCATCAAAGTAAGCCTTGAAGTGAGTAATATCGCACGTGAGTTCACAGATGCCAACGGCGGGCGATCCTATCAAATAGGAACACGTAACGCAGCATCCAATTTACGCCTCAAAGACGGTGAAACCCAAATTTTGGGGGGATTGATTACCGATGATGATCGCAATACCGCATCGAAAATTCCCGGATTTGGCCATCTCCCAATCATTGGCCGTCTATTTGGCAACAATGCGGGTACTGCCACGCAAAGTGAAATATTGCTCGCAATAACACCAAGAATATTGCGTAACCTGGCAGTTAGAACATCGGACGTGAAGAGTATTTACTCTGGAACCTACAATTCACTTCGCGAAAAACCCATCCTAGCGGAACCCATTAGCCAGCTCAGGGTGTCTGGTACATTCAACCCCAACGCGGATGCTTCAGCGGCCCCAAGTACTGCTGGATCGACCGGTTCAACCAATGGCGCCAACGCAAGTGGAATACTCATTAACCCGAAGCCTGCGCAAACCGCCTTTCCTACTAGCAATACGGGACAACCCATGAAGCCAAATTCTGGTTCTACGGTATTGGGTACGAGATCAACACCTGCACTTAGTCCACCACCGCCGATATTCCTGCGGCCACCCACACCCGCATCGCAATAATTGCATCCCAATCCATGCCTCCTAAAATTTCATCGATCAGATTGAAAACGACGCATGACTCCGGCTTCACTCTGATTGAATTACTCATAGTTCTGAGTTTATTGGCATTACTCCTGAGCATTGCGGTACCGAGGTACATGTATGCGACCGACTCCGCAAAAGAGAAAGTTCGTGCACAGAACCTCGCCACCTTACGCGATGCGCTTGACAAATTTACCGCGGATCAGGGCCGCTACCCGGCAGAGCTGAACGAGCTGGTTGCCAGACGTTATTTGCACCGGTTGCCCGTCGATCCGGTCACTGGCTCCGAGCAATGGGAGGTTGTCCCGGACCCTCGCGGATCGTTGTCGGGCGTTTACGATGTCAGGCCTCCCGTCAGCAAGGCGGGCGATAGTGACATCGCCGAAGTCGCCCCAACCACCTTGCCCGCCGGTTCACCGGAGGATATGGGGCGAGACCGCATCCAACACGTCACTACAGAGGGGAACTCGAGGTGAAGCGCTGCGCAGCAGCCCGTGTCCGCAGGCTTGGCGGGTTCACACTTGTCGAGCTTTTGGTGACGCTTGCACTGGTTGCGATTGCAGCGTCCGTTGTATTACCACTGGCGACAATCATTGAAACCCGTGCAAAGGAAACCGAACTGCGCCGAGCGCTGCGCACCATACGCACGGCACTGGACAATTACAAAGCAGCGGCCGATGCCGGCGCAATTGACAAACCAACAGGAACCTCTGGGTATCCCCAGAATTTGCAAGTATTGGTCGCTGGAGCCCCTCGTTCAGCGGCTTTCGGGCTCAACAGCAAACCTATGGTTTTTCTGCGCAGCATTCCAAGAGATCCCTTTTTCGAGGATAGAACAACACCCGCTGTGCAAACATGGAACACTCGCGGCTACGGTTCCCAACAAGGAGATTTTTCTGCCAAAACTGATGTATTTGATGTGTCCTCAAAATCCGAGAGGGCGGCGTTGGATGGAACACGGTACAACGAATGGTAAAGGGGCATGCATGCAGTCTTCAAGCACTCCGTCTTTCGGGTCGGGCGAAAACACCCACGCGTGGAGTGGTTTTGCTTGCGGCATTGTTTTTTATCTTGCTCATTACCTTCACGGGTGGAACACTGGTTCAGGTGCATCAAACCCAAGCTCAGCGCGAAAAGGAAGAACAGCTTCTATTTGCTGGGAACCAATACCGGCGTGCTATCGCGGCATACTATAACTCCTACCCTTCGGGTGGAGTACGAGCACTTCCTATGCAACTGGAAGACTTGCTTCTCGACACCAGATTCAATCCTCCACGCCAACATCTGCGTCAACTTTACCCAGATCCGATCACTGGCACGACGGACTGGGTATTGGTGACTCAGAGTGCTGCGATAGTCGGCGTGCGTAGTTCTTCCAAACGGAATCCAATAAAAACCAGCGGGTTTGCTGAGCAAGATCAGCTATTCGTAAGTGCGTCGAGCTATGCCGAGTGGCTATTCATTATCAATACGGAATAACCATGCAATACGAAGAGCCCTGCTCGAAAAATACCTGTGACCCGAGTGTGCTACAGCCAACGTTCTGCTGCGCCGCTCAAACCGTCAGCCGCTGCAGCGCCTCCTGGTATTTGGCGGCAGTCTTTTCCACCACATCGCGCGGCAGGCGCGGCGCCGGAGGGGTCTTGTCCCAGGGGCGGCCATCAATGCGCACCTGCTCCAGCCAGTCGCGCACAAACTGCTTGTCGTAGGACGGCGGGTTGGAGCCCTCGGCGTAGCTCTCCAGCGGCCAAAAGCGCGAGGAGTCAGGGGTGAGCACCTCGTCCATCAGGGTCAGGGTGCCGTCCTGGTCCAGGCCGAATTCGAACTTGGTGTCGGCGATGATGATGCCCTTCTGTAAAGCAAACTCCGCCGCCGCCTGGTACAGGGCAATGCTGGTGTCGCGGATGCGCGCGGCCAGCTCAGGGCCGACCATTTCCACGGTTTTCTCGAAGGTGATGTTTTCGTCGTGCTCGCCCACCGCCGCCTTGGCCGCCGGGGTGTAGATCGGCTGGGGGAGCTTGCTGGCGTTCTTCAGGCCCGCGGGCAAAGGCACACCGCACACCTGGCCATTGTCCTGGTATTCCTTCCAGCCGCTGCCGGCCAGGTAGCCGCGCACCACCGCCTCGATGGGCAGGGGCTTGAGGCGTTTGACCAGCATGGAGCGCTGCGCCACCTGGGGCACCTCGTGGGGCGGCACCGCGCTCTCGGGCGCATCGCCGGTGAGGTGGATGGGGCAAATGTTGGCGCCCTGGGGCCCGAGCTTGGCGAACCAGAACAGCGCCATCTGGGTCAGCACCGCGCCTTTGCCCGGAATGGGCTCGCCCATGATGACGTCAAAGGCGCTCAGGCGGTCGCTGGCCACCATGAGGATGCGGTCCTCACCCACGGCGTAGTTGTCACGGACCTTGCCGCGCGCGAGCAAGGGAAGGGAGAGGGCGGAGGTGTGCAGTGCGGTGCTCATGGGCGGGGGGCAGACAAGAAAAAGAGGCTCTGCCACCGAACCATGGCAGAGCCCCCGATTATCGCCAATGCGGCTTACAAATCGGCTCAGTTCACCACCTGGGCCAAAGCCCCGGCGGCGTATTTGCCTGCCATGACGCTCAGGCTGTCGCCCTTGATCTTGGCGGCCTGGCCTTCGCAGCCGAATTCGAGGTAGCGCTGCTTGCACACCGCCTGGGCGGCGGCGCGGGCGGGCTTGAGCCACTCGCGGGCGTCGAACTTGTCGGGGTTTTCGGCCAGGAACTTGCGCACCGCGCCGGTCATGGCCAGGCGGATGTCGGTGTCGATGTTGATCTTGCGCACCCCGTGCTTGATGGCTTCCTGGATCTCAGACACCGGCACGCCGTAGGTCTGCTTCATCTTGCCACCATACTGGTTGATGATGGCCAGCAATTCCTGCGGCACGGAGCTGGAGCCGTGCATCACCAGGTGGGTGTTGGGAATGCGGGCGTGGATCTCCTTCACGCGGCTGATGGCCAGCACGTCGCCAGTGGGCGGGCGGGTGAACTTGTAGGCGCCGTGGCTGGTGCCGATGGCGATGGCCAGGGCGTCGAGCTGGGTGGCCTGCACGAACTGCGCGGCCTGCTCGGGGTCGGTGAGCATCTGGCTGTGGTCAAGTTTGCCCACGGCGCCAATGCCGTCTTCCTCGCCCGCTTCGCCGGTCTCCAACGAGCCCAGGCAGCCCAGTTCACCTTCCACCGTGGCGCCCACACGGTGCGCCATCTCCACCACACGGCGGGTGACGTCCACGTTGTACTCAAAGCTCGACGGCGTCTTGCCGTCTTCCATGAGCGAGCCGTCCATCATGACCGAGCCGAACCCTAAGCCGATGGCGCCCTCGCACACCTTGGGGCTGGTGCCGTGGTCCTGGTGCATCACCAGCGGGATGTGGGGGTAGGCCTCGGCAGCGGCCAGGATCAGGTGCTTGATGAAGGGCTCGCCGGCGTATTTGCGCGCACCGGCCGAGGCCTGCAGGATCACGGGTGCGCCGACTTCGTCGGCGGCGGCCATGACAGCCTGCACCTGCTCCAGGTTGTTGACGTTGAAGGCCGGAATGCCGTAGCCGTTGTCGGCGGCGTGGTCCAGCAGTTCGCGCATGGAAACGAGTGGCATGGAAAATCCCCTGGGAAGTTGAGAACCGGGCGCAGGCCGCCACGCGTGGTAACCGCGTGGTAACCGGGCATTGGTGCGGATTCTACCGTGGGGGTTTCCCGGGGCTGACACCGCTGGTGTGCGCAGCAGGCGCCCACAGGTGCGCTTACTCCACCTTGCAGATCTTGAGCATGTTGGTGCCGCCGGGCGCGCCCATGGGCTCGCCGCAGGTGATGGCGTAGACGTCGCCGCGCTGCACGATGTTGCGCCGCTTGAGGTGGTCTTCGGCGTCGAGCAGCGCGGTATCGCGGTCGGCGCTGGTGTCCATGAGCAGCGGGCGCACGTTGCGATACAGGGTCATGCGCCGCTGGCTGCTGACCTTGGGGGTGAGCGCATAGATCGGCACGTGGATCAGGTGGCGGCTCATCCACAGCGCGGTCGAGCCGCTGTCGGTCATGGCCACGATGGCTTTGGCGCCCAGGTGGTGGGCGGTGAAGAGCGCGCCCATGGCGATGCTCTGGTCGATGCGGGTGAAGTTCTTGCCGGTGAAGTCGGCATCGAGCTTGACATGGTCGCCGCTCTCGGCGGCCACACAGATCTGGGCCATCTCGATCACTGTCTCCAGCGGGTACTTGCCCGCAGCGGTTTCGGCGCTGAGCATGACAGCGTCGGTGCCATCGAGCACGGCGTTGGCCACGTCGCTGACCTCGGCGCGGGTGGGCACCGGGTTGGTGATCATGGATTCCATCATCTGGGTGGCGGTGATGACCACCTTGTCCATCTCCCGCGCCATCTTGATCATGCGCTTTTGCAGGGCGGGCACGGCGGCGTTGCCCACCTCCACCGCCAGGTCACCGCGCGCCACCATGACGCCGTCACTGGCCTTCATGATCTCTTCGAGCTTGGGGATGGCCTCGGCACGCTCGATCTTGGCAATCAGGCCCGGCTTGTGGTTGTAGCCCGCGGCGGCCACGTTGCACAGCTGGCGCGCCATCTCCATGTCGGTGGCGTTTTTCGGGAAGCTCACAGCCACGTAATCGGCCTGGAAGCTCATCGCGGTCTTGATGTCCTCCATGTCCTTGCCCGTCAGGGCCGGGGCGGTGAGGCCGCCACCCTGCTTGTTGATGCCCTTGTTGTTGGACAGCTCACCGCCGAGCTTGACGGTGGTAAGGACCTGGTCGCCGCGCACGGCATCGACCACCAGCACGATCAGGCCGTCGTTGAGCAACAGGGTGTCGCCCGCCTTCACGTCGCGCGGCAGCTCCTTGTAGTCCAGGCCCACACCGTCGATGTCGCCCGGCTCGGTGCGCGAAGCGTCCAGCACGAACTTGGCGCCGGGCTCCAGCTGCACTTTGCCTTCGGCGAATTTGCCGACGCGGATTTTGGGGCCCTGCAGGTCGGCCATGATGGCCACCTCGCGCCCGGCGCGGGCAGCGGCTTCGCGCACCAGGCGGGCGCGGTCGATGTGGTCCTGGGCTTTTCCGTGGCTGAAATTCAGGCGCACGACGTTGACCCCGGCGCGGATCATGTGCTCAAGCAACGCGGGGTCGCTGGATGCGGGGCCGAGGGTGGCGACGATTTTGGTGGCGCGGCGGGTCATGGGTTTATCTCCTGGTGGCACTGGGACGCATGCGCACCCGCCGCTGCGCCCTCGGGCACGGGGGGTGCGCCCCTGGGTGCCAGGGTGCGTTCAAAGGGGCATTATTGCGTGGATGCGGTTACAACGCAGCATCAATTCCGCTTCCAAGTTCATAGCAGCCAGGGCACAACCCATGCGCGTGCCAGAGCGCCACGGGGCTGCGCGCGGCGTTTCGGGTAGGCAAAGCCCGGTGCTGCCGTCATAATCGGGCGAACCCCCTTGTGCCCGCCATGACCGAATCGCCGACGCCCCCTGCCGCGCTGCCGTCGAACACCCCCCGGCCCAAGCTGCTGGTGGTGGACGATCAGCCCATCAACATCCAGGTCATGCACCAGATCTTCGCGGGCCAGTACCAGGTGTTCATGGCCACCAGCGGGCCGCAGGCGATCGCCCTGTGCAAGAGCAATCCTCCCGACCTGGTGCTGCTGGACATCGTCATGCCCGGCATGGACGGCTACGCCGTGTACACCCAGCTGCGCGCCGATCCGGCCACGCGCGACATCCCGGTGGTGTTCGTCACGTCCCACTGCGACCCCGCCCAGGAAACCCAGGGACTGGAGATGGGCGCGGTGGACTTCATCACCAAGCCGGTCGTGCCCGCCGTGGTGCGCGCGCGCGTGCGCACCCACGTCACACTCAAGCAGCAAGGCGACCTGCTGCGCAAGATGGTGTTCCTGGACGGGCTGCTGGGGGTGTTCAACCGGCGCTTTTTCGACCAGCAGATGGAGGTGGAGTGGCTGCGTTCCATGCGTTCCGGTCTGCCGCTGAGCCTGATGATGATCGATGTGGACTTTTTCAAGCGCTACAACGACAGCTACGGACACCTCAGCGGCGACGATTGCCTGCGCCGCATCGCCACCGAAACCAAGGTGGCCCTGCGCCGCCCGGCCGACGTGGTGGCGCGCTACGGCGGCGAGGAGTTCGCCTGCATCCTGCCCGAAACCCCGCTGCCCGACGCCGTCGACCTCGCGCGCGGCCTGGAGCAGCAGATCCGCGCGCTCGCCATCCCGCACCGCGACAGCGGGCACGGCGTGGTCACCGTCAGCGTCGGCGTGTGTTGCAAACCCCAGGACGGCACGGGCTCCCCGCAGGCCCTGGTGGACCAGGCCGACGCCCAGCTCTACGCCGCCAAGAAGGCCGGTCGCGCCCAGGTCTGCGCCGCGGTGCTGCAGGCGCCCTGAGGCGGCCACCGCCCACGGCGTCACGCTCTGGCGTCGAATTGCAGGATGGCGCGCGCCATCCCCTCCAGCGGCAGGATTTCGTCCACCGCCTGCAGGCGGATCGCCTCCTTGGGCATGCCGAACACGACGCAGCTCTCCTCGTTTTGCGCGATGCAGCGCGCTCCCGTGTCATGCAACTGCTTCATGCCCCGCGCCCCATCGTCGCCCATGCCGGTCAGGATCAGGGCCAGGGCATCGTGCCCGGCGCACTCTGCCGCCGAGCGGAACAGCACATCGACCGAAGGCTTATGGCGGTTCACCGGCGGCCCATCGCTGACCTGCACGAAATACTGTCCGGCGCTCTTGCGCAGCTGCATGTGCCGCCCGCCCGGGGCGATCAAGGCCAGCCCGCGCTCCAGGCGGTCACCGTCGCGGGCTTCGCGCACGCGCATGGCACACAGACCGTCGAGGCGCTGGGCGTACATGGCGGTGAAGCGCTCGGGCATGTGCTGGGTGATGGCCATGCCCGGTGCGTCGGCCGGGAGGTGGGTCAGCACCAGCTCCAGGGCCTGGGTGCCTCCGGTGGAGCTGCCCACCAGCACAGGCTTGTTCATGGCCAATGCATGCACACCAGCGGCGGGCGCGGGCGCCTTGGGCGCCGCGGCGCTGGGCGCTGCCGGGGCGCGGGCGCGCGGCCGGGCACGCGCGGCCGCGCGCAGGGTCTGGAGCATCTCGCGGCGCGAATCCTCCAAGTGCTGGCGCAACCCCAGCCGGGGCTTGGCCAGCACCGCCACCGCCCCGGCCGAGAGCGCCTCCAGCGCCACCCGCGAGCCTTCGGTGGACAGGGTGGAGCAGATCACCACCGGCAGGGGCTGGGTGGACATGGTCTGGCGCAGAAAGGTCAGGCCGTCCATGCCTGGCATCTCGATGTCCAGCAGCAGCACGTCGGGCGGGTGGCGGCGCATGGCGTCCGCCGCCAGCAGGGGGTTGGGGGCGCTGCCCAGCAGCTCGATGTCGGGCTGCCCCGCCAGCATGTGCGCCAGCGCCTGGCGCACCACGGCCGAGTCGTCCACCACAAAAACCTTCACCGTCATTGGAAACCGCCTTGCTCCATGGATACGTTGTCCACCCGGGGCATGGCCCGGCCCACCCGCCACCACACCCTGCGGTAGGCGCAGCCGCCCACGCAGCGGTCCAGCACCTCGATGCCCTGGCCGGCCAGAAACGCCAACACCCAGTCCACGTTGCGCTGCCCTACCGGGGTGGCGCTGACCAGTGCGGGGAACATGTTCCCCCCGCCGTACACGAAGGCATGGCAGCGCTGGGGCGCGATGCCCACGCCCTGCAACCGCGCAAACATGGCGCGCATGGCGACTTCGCCGTAGGCCGTGTTGTGGGCGTTGGCGGCATTGGGCGGGCCCACGTGCACGATGTGGCACATGGCGCCCACGGTGCGGCGCGGGTCGGTGAGGATCACGCCCACGCACGACCCCAGCAGGGTGCGCAACTCGTCCGCGGCCAGCCCCAGCGCCACATCGCCGGGCATGAGTTCGGCGCTGCCCATGGCCGCGCCCGGCGCCAGCGCCGCCCGTGCGCCAGGGCGCGGGCCTGCGGGTGGCGTGCGCGCGGCGTGCATCAGCGCGGTTTGCGAAACACCCCGGGCGACACCGCCGCCAGGGGCGTCGCGCACGGTACGCGGCCCTCGGCCGTACCCAGGAACAGCAGCCCCCCGGGCTTGAGGGTGGCGAGCACGCGCTCGACCACGGCAGACTTGGTGGGCGCGTCGAAATAGATCAGCACATTGCGCAGGAACACGGCGTCGAACGGGCCCAGGCCCTCGAACCGGCGGCACAGATTGAGCTGGCCGAACTGCACCCGCTCGCGCAGGTGCTCGCGCACCATGACCTGCCCCTGCGCCGGCCCTTCGCCGCGCAGGCAGTGGCGTTTGAGCCGCTCGGGGCTGACATCGCGCAGCCGGTCCTGGGGATAGATGCCCGCCTGGGCACACTGCAGCACGCGCTGGCTGATGTCGGTGGCGACTACGCTCCAGCCGGGCCCGGTCTGGGCGCGCATCTGCAGTTCGGCCAGCAGCATGGCCACGCTGTAGGCCTCGTCGCCGAAGGACGCCGCCGCACTCCATACCGCCAGGTTGCGCGCGGGCCCCAGGGCCTGCGCTTCCTGCTGCAGCAGATCGAAATGCCGGGGCTCGCGAAAGAAGTAGGTCTCGTTGGTGGTGAGCAGGTCCACCGCCATCTGGAACTCGCCCGCCTGCTGCACGTCCTGCAGCAGCGCGATGTAGTCGGCAAAAGTGGGCAGGCCCAGCTTGCGGATGCGCGGCGACAGGCGCGCATGCACCAGCGGCTTCTTGGTGCTGGGAAAGGACAGGCCCACGGCCTCGTGCATCAGGGCGCTGATGGCGTGGAAATCGCGGTCGTGCAGGGCCAGGGCGATCATGGCGGCTGCGGCAGGCTCAGCGCAGAAGGTGCTCATCGACCAGGGCCGCCATGACGTCCATGTCCAGGGCGCGTTCGGTGTCGATGATGGGGATGAAATCGGCATCCACCTTGCCATAGCCGCGCAGGTACTCGCGCGCGATGGTGGTGCCGAACGAGGGCGTGGCCTCAATGGCGCTGGGGCTGATGTCGATGACCTCGCTGACCGCGTCCACCAGCAGGCCCAGCACCTGCGCCGCCCCGTGGCGGCGCGGGTCGAAGATCACGACGCTGCTCTTTTTGCTGATGCTGGTGCACCCGCGCCCGAAACGCGAGCGCAGGTCGATCACCGGGACCACGGCCCCGCGCAGGTTGATGACGCCGCGCACGAATGCGGGCATGAGCGGCACCACGGTCATGGGCGCGTGCTGGATGATTTCGCGCACGGTGCGGATGTCCATGGCGAACACCTCGTCGGCCAGCACGAAGGTCAGGCACTGCAACACCTCGCCTTCCCCCGCGCGGGCGGGGGTGGGAGCCTCCAGCACGTCGGGCGGCATGGCCTGCACCATGGTGTGCCTCAAAACGAGCGGAAGTGCGGGGCCGCCACGGCATGCAGCGTCGGCACCGTGGGCAGGCGGCGCACCGCGGCGCTGGCTTGCCTGGCCTGGTGGGCGCGGCTCCCGCCCCCGGCAGGGGCTTCGTCGCCGATGCGAAAAAAGGCGATGTTGCTTTGCAGCTGATCGGCCTGGGCCTGCAGTTCCTCGCTGGTGGCGGCCAGTTCCTCGGAAGCGCTGGCGTTTTGCTGCGTGGCCTTGGACAGCTGCCCCATGGCGGCGCCGATCTGCACCACGCTCTCGCTTTGCTCGGTGCTGGCGGCGGCGATCTCCTGCACCAGTTCGGAGGTCTTCTGGATGCTGGGCACGATCTCGTCGAGCAGCCGCCCGGCACGCTCGGCCGTGCTCACGCTGCTGGAGGCCAGGTCGCCAATCTCCTTGGCGGCCTCCTGGCTGCGTTCGGCCAGCTTGCGCACCTCGGCCGCCACCACGGCGAAGCCCTTGCCGTGCTCGCCCGCGCGCGCCGCTTCGATGGCCGCGTTCAGCGCCAGCAGGTTGGTCTGGTAGGCGATATCGTCCACGATGCCGATCTTGGTGGCGATCTGCTTCATGGCCACCACGGTCTGGTTCACGGCCTGGCCCCCGTCGGCCGCCTCTTTGCTCGCCTTGGTGGCCATGCCGTCGGTGACGCGCGCGTTGTCGCTGTTCTGGGTGATGGACGCGCTCATGGTGTCCACCTGGGCGGTGGTTTCCTCCACGTTCGAGGCCTGCTCGCTGGCGGCCTGGCTCAGGGACTGCGCCGTGGCCGACACCTGGTTGGCCGCGCCGGTGAGTGCGTCCGCCGCCGAGCGCACCTCGCCCAGGACGCGCGAGAGGTTGTCCGAGCTGGCGTTGACGCTGTCCTTGACCTTGCCGAACATGCCCAGGTAGTCGCCCTCGATGCGCCGCGTCAGGTCCCCCTTGGCGATCGCTTCGACCACCTCCGACACCTCGCCCAGGCCGCGCTCGCTGATCTCGGCCAGGGTGTTCATGCCCTCGGCCATTTTCAGGAAGAACCCGGTCTTGCCCTGCAGCGACAGGCGCGTGCCGAAGCTGCCCTGGGCGGCGGCCTCCACCATGGCGTCGAGCTCGCGCTCCTGCGCAATGTCCTGGGTGCGGTCGAACCACTGGATGATGCTGCCGATGCCGGCCCCGCGGCTGTTCGTGACCGGGCGGGCCAGCATGCGCAGCGTGTGGCCGTTGACCTCCATCTCTACCGTGGCCCCGGTGCGCTCGGCCTGCTCCAGGCGCGCGCCCGAGGCGGGGTCGTGGAACAGGGCCGAGAGCCTGTTGCCGTAGAACTTGTCGGCGTCGAACCCGGCACCGGCGGCGATGCGCAGCAGCTCTTTGGCCGCCGGGGTGGCGTGCACCAGCGCCCCTTCGGCATTGGTGACCGTCACCGCCACGGGCAGGCTGTCCAGCGAGAGCCGGATGCGTTCGTTGAACCCGGCCGCCTCGGCCGCCGCGCGCATGGCCGCCTGCACCTGGTCCATGGCCGCGCTGATGCGGGCCTTCTGCCCGGGCAGGCGCTCCATGGCGCGGTCCAGCTCGCCGCGGGTGTACTCGGTCACCAGGTCCACCACCTTGGTGTTGATGTCGATGTGCGCGGCCACCAGCGCGTTGGTGGAGACGGCCATATCCCGGTAGGTGCCTTGCAGCAAATCCTCGGGCATGCGCGCGTCCAGGCTGCCTTGCTCGTGCTGCTTTGCCATGTCCTGCTGCGCCGAGACGAAGCTGCGCAGGGTGCCCTGCATCTGCGCCAGGGAGGCGAGCAGTTTGCCGGTCTCGTTGGTGCCCATGAGCGTGACGTCCACGTCCATGTTGCCGCGCGCCACCTGCTCGGCGATCTCCACCGCCTGCTGCACCGGGCGGGTGATGCTGCGCACGAAGACCAGCGCCAAGCCGATCGCCACCGCCAGCCCCACCACCAGCACGCCGAGCATGAAGTTGCGCGAGCGCAGGGCCGCCGCCAGCCGCGCATCCAGTGCACCTTGCAGCCCCTGCAGGGCCTGCCCATTGAAGTCGTAGAGCGAATCGATGGCCCGCGTGTACTCCTCGAAATAGGCCGTGGCGGGGTAGGTGTACTCGGTGGCGCGGATCAGGGCCCGGTCGGTCAGGGCCAGGGTGTTGTTGACCTGCGTCTTGCTGGCCTCCCCCTTGTCGCCCAGGCTGGCCCGCATGCCCGGGTTGATGGCCACCGCGCGTTTGAAGTTGCGCAGCATGTCGTCGCCCACTTCGCGCGCACGCTTGGCCTGCTGCTCCAGCATGGCCCGGGCTTCCGGGGAGAGGCTTTGCTGGGCCAGGTAGCCGGTGCCATAGGCCCGCATCAGCCCCAGGCTCTCACCCAACTGGGGCATGTTGACCAAGGCCGACTGGATCAGGAAGTAGGTGTCCACCTCGGGGTCGAGCAGCATGCCGAACTCGCTCAGGATTTCTTCGTTGAGCAGCAGGTAGTCCACCACCAGTTGGCTGTGGGCCTGGGTGCTCTGCACCGAACTCAGGCGCTTGTCGCTGACGCCTTTTTCCAGCGCGCTCCAGTCGCGCTGCACGGCGCTGAGCAGGCCCATGAGGTTGGACGAAGCCCCGATCGTGCGCAGCTCCCGCTCCAGCCCATCGAGGGCCTGCTGCACGTTGTCGCGCATGGCCGGGCGTTTCGAGGCCAGTTCCTGGTTGCCGTTGAGCGCCCCGGCCGACAGGCCCCGGTGGGTCTGGGTGTACTGGATGGCGCGGTTCAGCCGCGCCACCGCGGGCACCGACGCCACTTCGCGCTGGACAAACGCGATCTGTTCCACCACCCCGCGGTAAAACAGCGCCGTGGGCACGGCCACCATGAGCAGGGCGAGCACGCCCAGGATCATGAATTTGTGCGCCAGATTCAAGCGATAAAGCATGGACATGGTTTTCTCTCCCTTCAAAGTGCCTGCACCGCACGGGCCGCGGCTGCGCTGTGGCGCAGCCCGGTGCCCCCCGCCGGATCCATCGTGACCAGTTCGCCCAGGGCATTGACATCCAGAATCAGGGCCACCTCGCCGCTGCCCAGGATGCTGGAGCCCGAGATGCCGCGCACCGACTTGAACAGCCGCCCCAGCGGCTTGATCACGGTCTGGTGCTGGCCCAGCAGGGCCTCGACCTCGATGCCGTACGGGCCCCGGGTGGAATGGACCACCACCACGCTGACCCGCTCGGCATGCTGGGACTCGATGTGGTACAGCGCGCGCAGGCGCACCACCGGCAGCATGGCGCCGCGCAACTCCAGGCAGTGGCGCCCGCAGCCGTCCACCCGCACGTCACGCCCGGCGGCCTCGATCACTTCGACCACGCCTTCGAGCGGCAGCACGAACTTGGAGCGCCCCACCCCGACCATGAAGCCGTCGATGATGGCCAGGGTCAGGGGCAGGCGGATCTCCACCATCAGGCCCTGACCCGGGCGGTTGAGCAGCCGGATGCTGCCGCGCAGGGCTTCGATGTTGCGCCGCACCACATCCATGCCCACCCCGCGCCCGGACAGGTTGGTGACCTGCTCGGCGGTGGAAAATCCGGGCTCGAATATCAGCATCTGGATGGCGTCGTCGCTGGGCACCACGCCCGGCTCGACCAGGCCCTTGTCCCAGGCGCGCTGCAGCACCCGCTGGCGGTCGATGCCGCGCCCGTCGTCTTCGATGCGGATCAGGATGGCACCGGCCTCGTGCTGCGCGCTCAGCACCAGCCGACCCTGCGCCGCCTTGCCCGCAGCGACGCGCTCCTGCGCGTTTTCCAGGCCGTGGTCCAGGGCGTTGCGCACCAGGTGCATGAGCGGATCGGCGATCTTTTCCACCATGGACTTGTCCAGCTCCGCCTCGCCGCCCACGATCTCGAAGTGCACTTCCTTGCCCAGGCTGGCCGCGGTATCGCGCACCACGCGGCGCAAGCGGTTGAAGGTCTCGCCCACCGGCACCATGCGCAGCGCCAGCGTGCCATTGCGGACCTCCTCGATCAGGGCGTTCATCTGCAGATTGGCCTCCAGCAGATGCACCTGGCGCGAGGCACGCGCCAGCATGGTGGCCCCGGCCCCGGCGATCACCAGCTCGCCCAGCAGGTTGATGACCGCGTCGAGCCGATCGGCCTGCACGCGGATGTAGCGCTCCTCGGTGCTGGCCGCGTGCTCGCGCAGCTTTTGCTGCTGCGCCAGCGCGGCGGCCACCACGGGCGCGCTGACCCCGGCCTGGGTCTGCAGCAGGTCGCCAATGCGGGCCTGGGGCGCGTGCTGCTGTTGCTGCTGCACCACCTCGGCCAGCTTGTCGACCGAAATCGCCCCCACCTGCACCAGCATGTCCCCCAGCCGCGGGGTCTGCGCAACTTCCTCGATGGCACGCAGGAACTGCTCCTGCTGGCTGGGGCCGCCATGCACCTGCAGCGTGCAGTCGTCCGCCACAAAGCTGAAGGCGCCCTCGATGTCCTCGCGGCTGGCGTTCGACTGCAGCTCCATGGCAAAGCCCAGGTGGCAGGACTCCGGATCGATCTGCTGCAGCGGCGGCACCGCGTCCAGCAGGCAGCGCAGGCCCAGCACCTGCCCCATGCCAGCCAGGTAGCGCGCGATGGACAGCGGGTCCATGCCATTGCGGAACGTGTCCACGCCAAAACGGGCCTGAATGCTCCAGACCCGGGCGGACCTGTCCCCACCGGCGTCGGGCGCGGAGTGCGCGGGGTCCGCCGAATCCGCCGGGGCCGAGGCGTCCGCCCCGTGGGTGAGCGCATGCAGTTGGGTCACCAGGGCGGAGCGCTCCTGCTGCTGCGGGGCGCTGTCGGCGGCTTCATCCAGGGCGGTATCGACCAGAAACCGGATCTGGTCGTTGCACTGCAGCAGCAGGGTGCTGATGGCGGGCGTCAGCGCCACCGCGCCGTCGCGCATGCGGTCCAGCAGGGACTCGACATGGTGGGTGAACTCCACCACCCGTTCCAGCCCGAACAGGCCGGCCGAGCCCTTGACCGTGTGGGCGCAGCGAAACAGCGCGTCCAGCAGTTCGCGGTCCTCGGGCTGCGTCTCCAGCTCCAGCAGCAGGGTTTCGATCGAAGCGATCTGCTCCGCCGCCTCGCTGATGAAGGCCGGCAGCGCCTGGGCGATGAAATCGCGGTCGGCATCGGTGCTCTGGCTCATGGGGCAGCCTCCCCGGCGGCCTCGCCCAGCCCCTGCAGCCAGTGCTCCAGGCCCAGGCCACGGCAGGCCTGGATGAACGCTTCACTGGCGTCCACCAGGCGCCACGGCAGCCCCTGCGCGTCCAGCGCGACCAGCAGCTGCAGGCCCGCGCCGTCAATGTCCGCCACATCGGCGGCCGAGATTTCCAGTACGTCTCCGGCCTGGGCGCCGTCCTGGTCCAGCCACTCCAGCAAGGCGGCACGGGACTGCACCGCGCCATAGACGGTCCACTCGGCACTGAGCCTGAAACACGAACCCATCTTCCCTCCCCCTTTTTTATCTGGCACCGACGCCATCCGCTGCCCGGCAGGCGCCTCCTCCCGCACCTGCGCCGCAGGTGCTCACATGCACAGCTTGTTGACTGCAGACACCAGTTGCGTAGGCGAAAACGGTTTCACCATCCAGGCCCGGGCACCGGCGGCACGCCCCTCTTCCTTGCGGGCCTCCTGGCTCTCGGTGGTCAGCATCAGGATGGGCATGAATTTGTAGGCCGGCAGCTTCTTGGCTTCGCGCACGAACTCGATGCCGTTCATGATGGGCATGTTCACGTCGCACACCACCATGTTGACCGCGCGCCCATCAAGCATGGACAGCGCCGCGCGCCCATCGACGGCTTCCAGCACCTGGTAACCGGCGCCGCTGAGCGCCATCTTCACCACCAGACGCAAACTGGCGGAGTCGTCCACAACGAGTACGGTCTTACCCATAGGCCCTCCCTGTCCACTTGTTACCCGACACAGGCTGGGCGCGGGGGTCTTGCTGCCCCCGGCGGCCCGCCCGACCCGGCATGTTTGGCGCCGGGTCAGTGGTGTTTCACTATAACGAGGGCATGGCCTTTTGTGCAAGCACCATGCAAAAAGGCCGGGACGGGCCCGGCCTTTTTTGCGGGGGTGCGCCCCCTGTCACACCAAGGTGGTACACCCGTGGGTTTGCGCGCGCGGCTACGCTGCGGCGCGTTTGGCCAGGATTTCGAACGCAGGCAGGGTCTTGCCCTCCAGCACTTCCAGGAAGGCGCCGCCGCCGGTGGAGATATAGCCCACCTGCTTGTCGATACCGTACTTGGCAATCGCAGCCAGGGTGTCGCCCCCGCCCGCGATGCTGAAGGCACTGCTCTGGGCGATGGCCTGGGCAATCACCTTGGTGCCGTTTTCGAACGCGGCGAACTCGAACACGCCCACCGGGCCGTTCCAGACGATGGTGCCGGCCTGCTTCAGTTGCGCCGCGAGCTTGGCGGCGGTCTCGGGGCCAATGTCCAGAATGAGGTCGTCATCCGCCACCTCGGTGGCCTTCTTCACCGTGGCCGGGGCGTCGGCGGCAAAGGTCTTGGCGCAGACCACGTCGGTCGGGATCGGCACCTCGGCGCCACGCGCCTTCATGGCCTCGATCACGGCCTTGGCTTCGCCCACCAGGTCGGCCTCGGCCAGGCTCTTGCCAATGTTCAGACCAGCCGCGAGCATGAAGGTGTTGGCAATGCCGCCGCCGACGATGAGCTGGTCCACGTTTTTGGCCAGGCTTTGCAAGATCGTGAGTTTGGTAGACACCTTGGAGCCGGCCACGATGGCGGCCAGCGGGCGCTTCGGGTTGGCCAGGGCCTTGCTGATGGCGTCGATCTCGGCCGCCAGCAGCGGGCCGGCGCAGGCCACGGGGGCGAACTGGGCGATGCCGTAGGTGGTGCCCTCGGCACGGTGGGCGGTGCCAAAGGCATCGTGCACGAAGATGTCGCACAGCGCGGCCAGCTTGCGGCTCAGTTCTTCATTGCACTTCTTCTCGCCCTTGTTGACGCGGCAGTTTTCCAGCAGCACCAACTGGCCCGGCGCCACGCTGACGCCATCCACCCAGTTCGCCACCACCGGCACGTCGCGGCCCAGCAGCTCGCCCATGCGTTTGGCCACCGGGGCCAGGGAATCTTCGGGCTTGAATTCGCCCTCGGTGGGGCGGCCCAGGTGGCTGGTCACCATGACGGCGGCACCGGCCTTCAAGGCCATCTCGATGGCGGGCACCGAGGCGCGGATGCGCGTGTCTTCGGTGATGGCGCCGGTGTCGTCCTGCGGCACGTTGAGGTCGGCGCGGATGAAGACACGTTTGCCAGCCACTTGGCCGCTGGCGCACAGGTCGGAAAAACGGATCACGTTCATGGGGAAAGCCTCGGTAGTGGGAAAAGGGGGCGCCCGCCAGGGGGCTGCCACGCCAGGCGGAATACGGCGTGGACCATGCGGGATTGTAAAAGTGCCCCAGCCGCGCCACCAGCGGCGCGCCGGGTTTCGTGGCGGTTGCGGACCGTGGCGCCGCGCTACGGCCCCCCGGCGTGGCACCCGAAGCGCTGCGGCGCGCCTCAGCCGCCCAGGCGCTGCCCTGGCTGCAGCGGGAAGCCTTGCAGGAACTGCGCCGCCCCCAGGCGCTTGCCCCCCGGGCGCTGCAACTCGGCCAGAATTACTATCGAATTCATAGCGGCCACCTCAATACCCTCGCGGGCCAAGGCCAGAATTTGCCCACAAAGTGTGCCGCTGGGGGGCGTACCCGCGCCCAGGCGCGCACCCCAGACCTTGAGCGCCTGGCCCTGCAGCGTGGTGCTGGCCCCGGGGAAAGGGTCGAAGGCATGGACCTTGCGCACCAGGGTGGCGGCGTCCTGGTTCCAGTCGATCAGCGCCTCGTGTTTTTCCACCTTGTGGGCGTAGGTAGCGAGCGTGCCGTCCTGGGCCTGGGGCGTGCAGGCGGCGCCGTCGGCCAGGGCTTGCACCGCCAGGCGCGCGCCCAGGGCGGCCAAGCGGTCGTGCAGGCGCGCCGTGCTGTCCTCGGGGTGGATGGGTTCGGCCTGCCACAGCAGCATGTCGCCGGTGTCCAGCCCGGCGTCCATCTGCATGATGGTGACGCCGGTCTGCGCGTCGCCCGCCTCGATGGCGCGGTGGATGGGCGCGGCCCCGCGCCAGCGCGGCAGCAGCGAGGCGTGGATGTTGAGGCAACCCAGCGCGCGCCCATGGCGGCGCATGGCGTCCAGCACCCACTGCGGCAGGATCAGGCCATAGGCCGCCACCACCATGGCGTCGGCCTGGGCGGCGTCCAGCGCCTGTTGGGCGGCGACGGCGTCCTGGGGGTATTTGCCGTCCAGGCGCAGGCTGCGCGGCTGCGCCACGGGCAGGCCCTGCGCCAGCGCGTACTGCTTGACCGGCGGGGGCTGCAGTTGCAGGCCGCGTCCGCCGGGCCGGTCGGGCTGCGTGAGCACCAGCACGATCTCGTGCCCGGCCTCGTGCAGGGCCTGCAGGGCCGTGCGCGCAAACTCCGGGGTGCCTGCGAACACCAGCCTCATCGGGTGGCCTCACGCCGCGCCTTGGCCAGCTTGGTCTTGATGCGGTTGCGCTTGAGCGGCGAGAGGTATTCGACGAACACCTTGCCCATGAGGTGGTCCATCTCGTGCTGGATGCACACCGCCAGCAGGCCGTCGGCCTCGATGCTGCGCGTCTGGCCCTGGGCGTCCATGGCCTGCACGCGCACCGCGTCGTGGCGCACCACGCCGTCATAGATGCCGGGCACCGACAGGCAGCCCTCTTCGTTCAGGTGCGTGGCTTCGCTGGCCCACACCAGTTGCGGGTTGAGCAGCACCATGGGCTGGTCGCGCTCTTCGGACACGTCGATCACGATCACGCGCTCGTGCACATCCACCTGGGTCGCCGCCAGGCCAATGCCCTTGGCCTCGTACATGGTGTCCAGCATGTCCTGCACCAGGGTCTGGATGCGCGCATCCGCCGCCGCCACCGGGCGGGCCACGGTGTGCAGGCGGGGGTCGGGGTAGCAAAGAATAGGAAGCAGGGCCATGGATGCGCAAAAAGTAACAAGTCGGTATTTTCGCCACTTTTGCCCCCGCGCTGGGCACCGCACTGGCGAAAGCGTTGCCGAATCAAGGGCTTGGGCGCACAATCGCGCGTACTTTATCAAGTGCCCCCCGCGGGCTGAACGCCTCCACATGTTGACACCGCGCACGGCTGCCCCCGCCTTTGCCCGCCCGGCCCTCGGCCTGGGCCTGGTTCTGGCGCTCAGCACCCCTTGGGCCCTGGCCCAGAGCTTTCCCATCACCCCCGCCCAGCAGCAGACGGCCCAGAGCGTGGCGCAGCGCGGTGTGCCCCTGTCCGAACTCGCCGCCGACGCGCCGGAGCGCTATACCGTCAAGAGCGGCGACACCCTGTGGGCCATTTCCACCCTGTTCCTCCAAAGCCCCTGGCGCTGGCCCGAGCTGTGGGGCATGAACCTGGAAGACGTCAAGAACCCGCACCGCATCTACCCCGGGCAGATCCTGTGGCTGGAGCGCGCCAACGGCATGGCGCGGCTGCGCGCAGGCAACCCCCTGGGGGGCAGTGCCGAGGGCGCCCAGGACGTCGCCACCGTGAAGGTCTCGCCGCGCACGCGCATCGAGCCGCTGGCGGCCAACGCCCTGCCCACCCTCAAGCCCAGCGTGATCGAGGCCTTTCTGGCCGAACCCGCCATCATGGATACCGACGCGGTGAACAGCGCACCGCGCATCGTGGCCACGCAGGAAGGGCGCGTGCTGCTCAGCCGGGGCGACCGCGCCTACGTGCGCGGCGGCCACCTGGGCCAGGAGAACGTTGGCAGCGCCTACCGTGTGGTGCGCGATGCCGTGGCCAAGCGCGACCCCGACAACGGCGAGATCCTCGGCTACGAGGGGCAGTACGTGGGCCGCGCCCGCCTGGTGCGCGTGGAAGACAGCGCCGAAGTGCGGGACTCCAAGGGCGAGGTCAGCACCGTGGCCGTGCCCGGCACCATCGACATCATCGCCTCCAAGGGCGAGATGCGCATCGGCGACCGGCTGCTGCCCGAGCTGGCGCGGGAACTGGTGACCTACACCCCCCACGCCCCCAGCCGCGATGCGGCGGCACGCATTGTGTCCGTCTACGGCAGCTCGGTGGCCAACGGAGCGCAGAACCAGGTCGTGGCCATCAGCAAGGGGCGCCGCGACGGGCTGCAAAGCGGGCACATCTTCGCCATCCTCAAGGACGGCCCCCCCGCCCTCGACAAGACCGACCCCCAGCGCACCCCCATGAAGCTGCCCAACGAACGCAACGGCCTGCTGATGGTGTTCAAGACCTTCGAGCGCATGTCCTACGCCTTGATCCTGGAAAACAACGACCCGGTGCGCCCGGGAGACCGCCTGATCAGCCCGCTGCGCTGAGGCCCGGGCCCCGACCACGGTGGAAACGCAAGAGCTGCAAGCCTGGCTGCGACTGCGCCTGAGCCCGGGCGTGGGCCCGGTGGGTGCGCAGGCCCTGCTCAAGGCCTTCGGCCTGCCCCAGGCCCTGTGGGATCAGCCCATGGCCGCCTGGCGCGGCGTGGTCGGCGAGCGCTCCGCCCAAGGCCTGGCCACGCCGCCCGAGGCCTTGCCCGAGGTGCTGGAACGCACCCTGCGCTGGCTCGACGAAGGCCAGGGCGCCCACCGGGTGCTGAGCCTGGGCGACCCCCACTACCCCAGCGCCTTGCTGGCGCTGCCCGACCCGCCGCTGCTGCTGTACGCCATCGCCAAGCCCGGCCTGTGGCAAGCCCACAGCGGCTGGCCCGTGCAGCGGGCGCTGGCAGTGGTGGGCAGCCGCAACCCCACGCCCCAGGGCGCGGAAAACGCGCGCCGCTTCGCGCAGGCGCTGGCCGAACAGGGCCTGTGCATCGTCAGCGGCCTGGCATTGGGAATCGACGGCGCTGCGCACGAAGGCGCGCTGTCCGCGGCGCGCTCGCCCGCGGTCGCCACCGTGGCCGTGGTGGGCACCGGCCTGGACCGCGTCTACCCCGCGCGCCACCGCGCCCTGGCCCACCGCATCGCCGAACACGGCATCGTGCTGAGCGAATACGACCTGGGCACGCCGCCGCTGGCACCCCACTTCCCGCAGCGCAACCGCATCATCGCGGCCCTGGGCGCGGGCACGCTGGTGGTCGAGGCGGCGCTGCAGTCGGGCTCGCTCATCACGGCCCGGCTCAGCGCCGACCTGGGGCGCGAGGTCTTCGCCATTCCCGGCTCCATCCACGCCCCGCAGTCCAAGGGCTGCCACGCCCTGATCCGGCAGGGCGCCAAGCTGGTCGAGTGCGCCCAGGACATCCTTGAAGAACTGCCCGGCGCCGCCCTGGCGCCCGCCTTGGGCCTGGCGCCGCCAACGGCACACCCGGCCTCGCCCGACCAGCCCGGCAGCCCGCCCGAAACCGGCCCGCAGGCACCGGAACAGGGCGCCTGCCCGGTGTACAACGCCCTGGGCTTCGAACCCAGCGGCCTGGACCACCTGCTGCAGCGCACCGGCTGGGGCGTGGCCGCACTGCAGGCCCGCCTGCTGGAGCTGGAACTGGCCGGGCGCGTGCAGCGCCTGCCCGGCGGCACATTCCAGCGCCGCGTGGTGGCCTGAGAAAAAAACAGCCCCCACGCTACCGTAACGCCACCCGCCCAGGTCCAATCCGCCAAAAAGCGGGGCAGTTTCGACCTTGCCCGGGCGCGGGCCTGGCAGCGGCTATAGTGCCTGCCATGTTTGACGTGCTGGCCTTCGTTTACGAACACTACCAAGGGGGCGACTCCTGCCCGGAACCGACGCTGCTGCAACGCAAGCTCAGCGCGGTGGGCTTCGAGTCGGACGAAATCCACGAAGCCCTGATCTGGCTGCGCCCGCTGCTGGAGGGTGCGCCCACGCCCGGCTGGCTGGCCGACCCGCAGCCCGGCAGCATGCGCGTGTACACCCCCCAGGAGCAGCGCAAGCTCGGCCACCAGTGCCTGGGCTTCCTGGACTTTCTCGGGCGCAGCGCAGTGCTGGATGCGCGCATGCGCGAAACCATCATCGAGCGCGCCCTGGCGGCCCCCGGTGCCCAGGTAGGCCTGGCCGATTTCAAATGGGTGGTGCTGCTGGTGTTCTGGCGTTACGGGCAAGTGCCCGACGCCCTCATCCTGGACGAGCTGCAGGACCAAAGCGGCGAACGGCTGGCGCATTGAGGCGTGGCGTCATGCGCAATCACAAAGCGCAAGGCCGAACGTAGCGGCAGTTATGCTTCGATTTACCCGCCGAGGACAAATCGTGCCCGCTCCCTTCGCAGCATTTGGTACGGACTCATGAACTCAACTCCGCGACCGGCTCATAGCCTTGCCCGGCCACCCACGCACTTACCGCAGGAGCGGCCCCAAGCACCCTGGCGTCGGTTGGCACAAAGAAGCCATCGCCTTGCGCTTCAGCCCAAACAGCCAATTCATCGGCACCTGCGGTCAGTTCTTCCCCCACCTGCCGAATACTGCGTACTTTGCCGACGCCATGGGCATGCACCAGCCAGTCCCAAAAAGCCGGACAGAAATCAAAACCGTATTGCAGGTTCTTGGCCTGAATGAAGACGTTGGCGTCGAGCAGATAGGCCATCAGGTCGGAAACCCCAGGGTTCGGCCCAGCTCGTTGAAGGTGCCTGGTTTTGCAATGCCCAGCATGCGGAACGCATCGCGGTACAGCGTTCGCCCTTCCAGCGTACTCACCACCAGAGACTGCGCAAACCGCTTGCTGACACGCGCCACCGTGGTGCGGTAAAAATCACCCCCGCCGGTATTCCTTGCAGCCAAGGCCTTGATGCGCTCTTCCTCGGCACGGTAGGCACCCCAAAATGCATCCCGGTTGAGCCAGGCCACATCCAGCATGCGACGCAGCACTACCAGGCTGCTGACTTTGAAATGCCGCGCCAAACGCTGCAGGGCCGCGTCCAACGCCTCCCCATGCTGCAACGCAGCGCGGAACTCGGCCTGGGGGACCAACAGTTCGGCCGCCACCTGGTTGCACCAGGTTTCGGTAGCATGGTCGGAAGCCTCGGCCATCGGCAGATTGGACAAAGCCGTCTGCCCCAACCACAAGTGCGCCAGTTCATGCGCCAGCGTGAACATCTGGGCCGCCTTACTGTCGGCGCCGTTGATGAACACCAGCGGCGCGATGGCATCGGCCAAGGCAAAGCCCCGGAACTCCTTGGGGTCCAGGTGGCGGGTGTTGTTGTTCATCACCACACCGCTGACCATCACCATCACGCCGACCCGCTCGGCCTGCGTGATGAACAAGCGCAAAGCCTCGGTCCAGTTTGGGCACTCGCTGCGCGCCTGCACGCTGAAACCCAGCGTCTGGCAAATCAACACTGCCGCTTCTGCCGGCGGCGTAGCCAGGGTCACGCTGGCCACAAAGGCAAGTGGTGTTTCACCATTCACAAGCGCCTCGTCCCTGTACCAGGCCTGCCGGGTCTGGCAGGTGTAGATAACGTCGAGCAGGTCCGCACTCAGACGCGGAACGCCCTGGCCCATGGTTCGAAAATCGGGTATGGGAAGCGCCTCCTGCGGAGGTGCTGGCAGAAAGAAATACCCCAGCGGGGCATGGGTTGCCTGGGCGTAATGCTCCAGTTGACGCAAGGTGGGCTGTACCTCACCTGCTTCCCATTCCGGCAAGTGGGGAAACCGCGCCAGCAGCGCGCCCTCATCCAACCGGGCGCGCTGGCGCGCCCAGGTGAATAGAGCGGATTGGACGGCGACGCGGGTCATGTCTGGAGTTTATAGCGCTGCCACATCGCGCGCCTTCCATTCGACGGGCAGCACCCCGCGCGCGCTGGTGGAGCGCAAGCAACTTGGTGCCGCGCCGTACTACACCAGCGCCTGCTCCGGATTCTTCTCCAGCTTGGACAGCGCATCGCGCGTGGCACGCACGGTCAGCGCCTCTTCCTCCTGCGGCGTCAGCAGACCGGCCTGCAGGTAGGCGGCCAGGCGCCCGGCCTGGATCAGATAGCTCGTCCCCGACACCGAGGCGAACAGATTCAGGTGCTTGCGCACGCTGCGCCAGACCAGCTGCACCTGCGCCATCTGCTGCTGGTGGTGGAGGCGGTACCAGCTGCCCACCTGCAGCTCCTGGGCCCAGGCCACCATCGCTGCCGTCGGTTTGGAGCCCCCGTTGGCAATCACCTCCATGCCCGCCGCATCCATGCCCAGCATCATCTCGATGCTCTCGGCGTCCAGCGGCAGGTCGCCCAGGCCATCTTCGGCGATGAAGTCCTCCAGATGGCCCAGGCGCTGCGCCAGGGCATCGATCTTGTCCTGTCCGATGGACTGGGTCTTGGACAGAAAGGCGTCCTGCAGCGTGTCGCTGACGGACTTGATGTGGTCCTCCTGCTCCTGCGGCGCCATCCCCAGCAGCGTCATGCCCGAACGCAGCCGCAGCAGCAGGTTGGGCAGCTCCTGGATCACCTTGGCGCGCTCGGTGCGGCTGGGCTTGGCGCTGGCCGACCAGACCAGGTCGGTCGCGGTCTTCTTCAGGGTCAGGGTATCGGCGTGCTGCGGCCCCTTGCGCACCGCCGCCACCGCCAGCACTTCGGCCCAGACCTTGAACAGGAACATGCGGATCTCATCGCGCACCGGCATGTCGCGCAGCATGTTGCGCATTTCGATGGTGTACTGGATCGCCAGCGTTTCCTTCTGCTCCACCTGCTGGGCCACGCTGACCACCTTCTTGGCCGGCCCCTTCTCGGTCAGGAATTTGGCCAGGAATTTTTCAAACTCGTCGTACACCACCTGGTAGACCTTCTTGCCGGTCTCAGGGTACTGTTCGATGACCTGGACCACGCGCTTGATTTCCTGCTCCATGGCGGCGCCGTGGCCGCCCGCGGCATCAAAACCCATCACCACCGAACCCATGCGGTCGATCAACAGCCGCGCCGGGTGCGCCGTGGTGCCCAGAAACTCGGCGTCTTCCAGCGCCACCCGCAGCACCGGCATCTGCAGCCGTGCGATCCAGACCCGGATGCCGGGCGGAATGCGGTCCTCGGCCAAGATGGCCTGGAACATCAGGGCCACGATCTCGATCGTGGCCTTCTCGCCCTTGGTCTGGGCTTTTTCCTTCAGCGCCGCGCTGCGCTCACGCAATTGCGTGGCCACATAGGCCATGCCTGCGGGGCTGACATCGATCTCCGCGTCCGCAGCGCCTGCGGCCGCAAACCCCGGCCCTTGCTGAGCCAGCGCCGCCATCAAGCCCGCAGAAGGGGCATGGCGCACGCGCGCGCCCACCAGATCGCCCCCGGTATGGCTCAGGAAGAAGCGGCGTATCTGCCCCACCACCCCCTGCGCCCGCGCCCGCGTGCGGGCAAGCGCCGAAGCGCCGCTCCAGGCCCCGGGGTCCGCGCCTGCGTACACTGACACCGATGCGCCCCCCCCGCCGTGGCCGCTGGGGCCCGACTGCTGCCAAAACGCCTGCCCGCGAGCGGAGCTAGCCGGTGCAGCCCCCGGGCTAGCGCGCTGGTAGAACGCGCCCGCAGGCACCGCCGATCCCATTTCTGCCACGCCGGTTCCCGGACCGGACTCGCCCTCCCCTGGCTCGGCCTGGGGGGCAGGCGCCTCGCCACGTGGGGCTGCGCCGCTGGCAGCGGCCTTGCCTGGGGCACGCACAGGGCTCTTGACCCGGTCCTGCAGCGTGATGGTCGGCATCACGCCCTGCTGCACCAGGGTCTGGTTGGCCTTCTGGTAGATGCTGTTGAGGGACTCGACCAGGGTGCGCTGCACCACCTCGCTGACCATGGACCAGGCATCCGTGGGCAGGCTGCAGGCCCCCCACTGCTCGACCATCTTGAGCACCGGCACGTCCGGGCGCAGCACGTCGAACTCGCCCAGGTCCTCGGTGCCCTCCAGGTGGCGCATGCGCAGGCGCAGGTCGTCGAATTCGGCATGGACCTTGTCCATCACCGCCATGGCCATGCGCGAGGCCAGGATTTTGTTCTCGAACACCTCGGCCCCCACCAACTCCAGGGAGGCCGCAGAGAGGCGGTCCGGGGCGGCGGCCTTCTTCTCACCCGCCGCGAGCGCCTCCTGCCAGGCTCTGGTGGTGTTGTCGCACCACTGGGCGCCGGCCCGCTTGAAGGCGGTCCAGGCGTCACGGCGCTGCTGCGCCTCGCGCGAGGTGCAAGGCTCGTCCATCAACTGCCCCAGACGCTCCTGCACCAGGGCGGTCAAGGGCCGCATGCCCAGCCCCAGCTCCGCAACAAAGCGCTCGCGCACGCTGCGCGCGAGTTGCTGGCGCTCGGTCGGGGGGCGGGTGTTCATGCTGGGGCGCAGCTTACACCACCGCCCCGGCGTTGGGGTCGTTCGGGTCTTCGTCTTTCTTGGTGCCGGACTTGATCAGGTCCTCGCGCTTGATGCCCAGCCACATGGCAATGGCCGCAGCAACGAAAACCGAGGAGTAGATGCCGAACAAAATGCCGATGGTCAGCGCCAGGGCGAAGTAGTGCAGCGTGGCGCCGCCGAACAGCAGCATGGACAGCACCATGAGCTGGGTGCTGCCGTGGGTGATGATGGTGCGGCTGATGGTGGAAGTGATGGCGTTGTCGATGATCTCGACCGTGTTCATCTTGCGGTAGCGGCGGAAATTTTCGCGGATCCGGTCGAAGATCACCACCGATTCGTTCACCGAGTAGCCCAGCACCGCCAGCACCGCCGCCAGCACCGGCAGCGAAAACTCCCACTGGAAGAAGGCGAAGAAGCCCAGGATGATGACCACGTCGTGCAGGTTGGCGATGATGCCGGCCACGGCGTACTTCCACTCGAAGCGCATGGCCAGGTAGATCATGATGCCCACCACCACGAAGGCCAGGGCCTTGAGCCCGTCGGCGGCCAGCTCGTCACCCACCTGCGGGCCCACGAATTCGACGCGGCGCAGCGCAACGGACTCCGCTTCGCCGTCGCCCTTGCAAACTTGCTTGCCGTTTTGCTTCGGATCGGGCTGCAGCACGCCGCCGACATCAGAACACAGGGAGGCAAATACCTTCTCGCTTTGCTGTGCGCTATTGGAGCCCTTTTGCACCGGCATGCGGATCAGCACGTCCTGCGCGGTACCGAAGTTCTGCACCTGCACGTCGCTGTAGCCGAGTTTGCCGATGGTGTCGCGGATGGCACCCAGGTCGGCCGCCTGCTGGTAGCTCACCTCCATAAGGGTGCCGCCGGTGAACTCCACCGACAGGTGCAGGCCGCGCGAGAACAGGAAGAACACTGCTGCCAGGAAAGTGACCAGGGACACCGCGTTGAACACCAGCGCGTGGCGCATGAACGGGATGTCGCGATTGATCTTGAAAAATTCCATGGTCCTGCCCTCTTAACGGGAAACTTCGGTACTGGCACTGCCCGGCGTCCACACCGTGCCGATGGACAGGGATTTGAGCTTCTTCTGGCGCCCGTACCAGAGGTTGACCAGGCCGCGCGAGAAGAACACGCCCGAGAACATGCTGGTCAGAATACCCAGGCAGTGCACCACGGCAAAGCCGCGCACCGGCCCGGAGCCAAAGGCCAGCAGCGCCAGGCCCGCGATCAGGGTGGTGACGTTGGAGTCCAGGATGGTGGCCCAGGCGCGGTCGTAACCGGCGTGGATGGCCAGTTGGGGCGAGACGCCGTTGCGCAGTTCCTCGCGCACACGCTCGTTGATGAGCACGTTGGCGTCAATGGCCATGCCCAGCACCAGGGCCATGGCGGCCATGCCCGGCAGCGTGAGCGTGGCCTGCAGCATGGACAGCACCGCCACCAGCAGCAGCAGGTTCACCGCCAGCGCGATGCTGGAAATGACGCCAAAGAGCATGTAGTACACGCACATGAAGATGGACACCGCGACAAAGCCCCAGGTCACGCTGTTGAAGCCCTTGGCAATGTTTTCCGCCCCCAGGCTCGGGCCGATGGTGCGTTCTTCGATGATCTCCATAGGCGCGGCCAACGAACCGGCGCGCAGCAGCAGCGCGGTGTCGGCGGCTTCCACGGTGGTCATGCGCCCGGAGATCTGCACCCGCCCGCCGCCGATTTCGGAGCGGATCACGGGCGCCGTCACGACCTCGCCCTTGCCCTTCTCGAACAGGAGGATGGCCATGCGCTTGTTGATGTTCTCGCGCGTCACGTCGCGGAAGATGCGCGCACCCTTGGCGTCCAGCGTCAGGTGCACGGCGGCCTCCTGGGTCTGCTGGTCGAAACCGGGCTGGGCGTCGGTCAGGTTTTCGCCGGTGAGGATGACTTGCTTCTTGACGATCACCGGCTGGCCACCGCGCTCCAGGAAGCGCTCGGTGCCAAAGGGCACCGGGCCGGTGCCGAGTTCGGCGGCGCGCGCTTCCGCGCTCTCGTCGACCAGGCGCACTTCCAGCGTGGCGGTACGGCCCAGAATGTCCTTGGCCTTGGCGGTGTCCTGCACGCCGGGCAGCTGCACCACGATGCGGTCCAGCCCCTGCTGCTGGATCACCGGCTCGGCCACGCCCAGCTCGTTGATGCGGTTGTGCAAGGTGGTGATGTTTTGCTTGAGCGCCTGCTCCTGCACGTTGCGCGCCGACTGCGGCTTGATGCTGGCCACAACACGGGTTTCGCCCGCGTCGGCAGGGGTCTCCTGCAGCTCCAGGTCGCCAAACTGGTCTTGGAGCACGCGCTTGGCGGCTTCCAGCGTGGCCGCGTCCTTCACGCGCACCTCAATGGTTTGGCCATTGCGGTTGATGCCGCTGTGGCGCACGCTCTTTTCGCGCAAGGCGCCGCGCAGGTCGCCGGACAGGGACTCGGCCTTCTTGGTCAACGCGGCCTGCATGTCCACCTGCAGCATGAAGTGCACGCCGCCGCGCAGGTCCAGGCCCAGGTACATCGGAAAGGCGTTGAGCGAGGCCAGCCACTGCGGCGACCGCGACAAGAGGTTCAGTGCCACCACGTAGGACGGGTCGGCGGCGTCCGGATTGAGCGCCTTCTGCACCGCGTCCTTGGCCTTGAGCTGGGTGTCGGTGTCGCGGAAACGCGCCTTGACCGAGGTGCCGTCCAGACCGATGACGTCGGGCTGCAGACCGGCGGCCTTGAGCGCGGATTCGACCTTGCCCAGGGTGCCGGTATCGACCTTGACCGTGGCCTTGCCCGCCGAGACCTGCACCGCCGGGGCTTCACCAAAGAAATTGGGCAGGGTGTAGAGCGTGCCCACCAAGAGCGCGATCACGATGATCGCGTACTTCCATACCGCGTAACGGTTCATGATCGCGCCAGTGCCTCGGTGTTACTTGATGGTGCCCTTGGGCAGGACCTGGACCACGGCGCTGCGTTGCACCTGGATGTCCACGCCGGAGGCCACTTCCAGGCCCACGTAGCTCTCGCCGATCTTGCTGACCTTGCCCAGCACGCCGCCGACGGTGACGACCTCGTCGCCCTTGGCCAGTGCGTCGATCATGGCCTTGTGCTCTTTCTGCTTCTTCATCTGGGGCCGGATCATGACGAAGTACAGCACCACGAACATCAGCACCAGCGGCAGCATGCTCATCAGGGTGGACGGGGTATCGGCACCTGCGGCAGCAGCCGTCTGGGCATAGGCGGAGGAAATAAACACGGATGGGACTCCTGTCAGACACTACAAAAAGGCGCCCCGCCACTGGCGAAGGTGCTGCGCAAAGCGCACCCGGCCACCCAGCAAGGCAACCGGCTATTGTATGTGTCCAGCCCGAAGCCGCGCGGCCATGACCGCAGGCATTCCAGGGCCTGTGGTGGCCGGGCCGCACCTGCCAGGGCCTGGCGGGACGGACACGTGGCAACGCGCTACTTTTTCAGCCCCGCACATCCCTCGTCCCAGCGCGCCCGCACTTTCTCCCAATGGCGCGCCTTGACGTGGCCGAAGCCGCGCAGTTCCTGGGGCAATTGGGCAAAGGCCAGGGTCTGGGCATGGCGGGTTTCGTCCAGGCACTGGATGGCGGAGCCGATGGCGGCGCGGTATTGCTCCACCAGGCTGCGTTCCCAGCGCCGCTCCTGGGTGTAGCCGAACAGGTCCCACGCGGTGCCGCGCAGGCCCTTGAGCGCGGCCAGGGCGCGCAGCGCGGGCAGCACCCAGGCGCCGTAGCGGCGCTTGACGGGCAGGCCCTGGGCGTCACGGCGCGCCCACAGGGGGGGGGCGAAGTGGAAAAAGACTTTGTAGTCGCCCTCGAAACTGTCGTCCAGCTGCTTTTGCAAGGCGCCCTGGGTGTGCAGGCGGGCGACCTCGTATTCGTCCTTGCAGGCCATGAGCTTGAACAGGTTGTGCGCCACCGCCAGCGCCAGGCTGCTGCGGGCCAGGGGCGCTTCGGCCTCGCGCACGCGCTGCACCAGGCTGGCATAGCTTTGGGCGTAGGCGGCGTCCTGGTAGTCGGTGAGAAAGCGCACGCGCTCGGTCAGCACTTCGTCCAGCGTGGGTTTTTTCACCCACTGCACCACGGTGCGGGCCTGGAACTGGGCTTGCACGCGCTGCGGGTCGTGCGCCATGCGCCGCCCCCAGGTGAAGGCCTGCTGGTTTTTGTCCGGCTGCACGCCATTGAGTTCGATCGCACGCAGGAGCGAATCCAGGCACAGCGGGATGCAGCCCTTTTGCCAGGCGTAGCCCAGCAGCACGGGGTTGGCGTAGATGGAGTCGCCCAGGGCCTGCACGGCCAGCCACTCGGCATCGAATTGGCCGAGCCGCTCTGGCCCCACCGCGGCGGCGATGGCGTTTTCGCAGGCGGCGGCCGGAAACTGCCACTGGGTGTCGTGCACGAAGGCGGCGGTGGGCGTGGCGTGGCTGTTGAGCGCCACATAGGTGCGCCCGCTCTGCATCACGGCCAGGGTGTTCTTGTGGGCAGCCACGATGGCGTCGCAGCCGATCACGAGGTCGGCCTTGGCGGTATCGACCTTGGTGGTGTAGATGGCGTCCCGGTGGTCGGCGATCTGCACATGGCTCCAGGTGGCGCCGCCCTTTTGCGCCAGGCCCCCGGCGTCTTGCGTGACGACGCCCTTGCCTTCCAGGTGTGCGGCCATGCCCAGCAGCTGGCCGATGGTGATGACGCCCGTGCCCCCGACACCGCCGACCACGATGCCCCAGGCGCTGCGGGCCTGCGGCAGGGTGGGCTCGGGCAGCGCGGGCCAGGCGCTGGCAGCCGTGGGCGCCTGCGCCGGGGTGGCGGCCTTCTTGAGCCGTGCGCCTTGCACGCTGACGAAGCTGGGGCAAAAGCCCTTGGCGCAGGAAATGTCCTTGTTGCAGGTGCTCTGGTTGATGGCGCGCTTGCGCCCGAAGGGCGTTTCCAGCGGTTCGACGCTGAGGCAGTTGGACTGCTCGCCGCAGTCGCCACAACCCTCGCACACCAGGGGGTTGATGAGCACGCGGGTGTCGGACTCGGCCAGGGTGCCGCGCTTGCGGCGGCGGCGCTTTTCGGTGGCGCAGGTCTGGTCGTAGATCAGGGCGGTGGTGCCGGCGATCTCGCGCAGCTGGCGCTGCAGGGCGTCGAGTTCGTCACGGTGGTGCACCGTCACCCCAGCAGCCAGAGCGACACCAGCGTATTTGGCGGGCTCGTCGGTGACGATGAGGAGCTTGCGCACGCCTTCCGAGACCAGGCTGTGCATGATCTGCAGCACGCTGTGGCCTTCCGGGCGTTCGCCCACGCGCTGGCCGCCGGTCATGGCCACGGCGTCGTTGTAGAGGATCTTGTAGGTGATGTTGACCCCGGCGGCGATGCTTTGGCGTATCGCCAGCAGCCCGCTGTGGAAGTAGGTGCCATCGCCCAGGTTGGCGAACACGTGCTGCGCTTTGCTGAAAGGCTGCTGGCCAACCCAGGTGACGCCTTCGCCGCCCATCTGGGTGAAGGTGGCGGTGCTGCGGTCCATCCACAGCGTCATGTAGTGGCAGCCGATGCCGGCCAGGGCGCGCGAGCCTTCGGGCACGCGGGTGCTGGTGTTGTGCGGGCAGCCGCTGCAGAACCAGGGCAGGCGATCCTGGGCCGGGGCGCTGCCCAGGGTGAGCGCGGCGCGCTCCTTGGCCTCGATCACGGCAATGCGCTCTTGCATGCGCCGGGCCACGTCCTCGGGCACGCCGAGTTTGTTCAGGCGTTTGGCGATGGCCTTGGCGATGAGGGCGGGGCTCAAGTCGGCCTTGGCGCGCAGCAGCCAGTTGTCGCTGGGGTTGGCGCGGCTCCACTCGCCGCCGGAGGTATCGCCCTCGGGCTCGTCGAACTTGCCCAGCACGTTGGGGCGCACGTCGGCGCGCCAGTTGTAAAGCTCTTCCTTGAGCTGGTATTCAATGACCTGGCGTTTTTCCTCCACCACCAGAATCTCTTGCAGGCCCTGGGCGAAGTCGCGCGTGATGCTGGCCTCCAGCGGCCAGACCACATTGACCTTGTGCACCCGGATGCCCAGACGGCGGCAGGTATCGTCGTCCAGCCCCAGGTCGACGAGGGCCTGGCGCATGTCGTTGTAGGCCTTGCCGCTGGCGATGAGGCCGAAGCGGTCATTGGGCGTGGCCACCACGTTGTGGTTGAGCCCATTGGCGCGCACGTAGGCCAAGGCGGCGTACCACTTGGTGTCCATGAGCCGGGCTTCCTGCTCCAGGGCGTGGTCGGGCCAGCGGATGTGCACGCCGCCGGGGGGCATCTGGAAGTCTTCGGGCAGGACGATGCGCACGCGGTCCACGTCCACGTCCACCGAGGCGGAGGACTCCACCACTTCCTGGATGGTTTTCATGCCGGTCCAGACCCCGGCGAAGCGGCTCATGGCCAGGGCGTGCAGGCCCATGTCCAGAATGCCCTGCACGTCGCTGGGGAAGAACACCGGCAGGCCGCAGGCCTTGAAGATGTGGTCGCTCTGGTGCGCGGCGGTGGAGCTTTTGCTGATGTGGTCGTCCCCGGCCACGGCCACCACGCCGCCGTGGCGCGCGGTGCCGGCCATGTTGGCGTGCTTGAAGACGTCGCTGCTGCGGTCCACGCCCGGGCCCTTGCCGTACCAGATGCCAAAGACGCCGTCGTAGCGCTTGTCCTGCGGGTAGAGGTCGAGCTGCTGCGTGCCCCAGACGGCGGTGGCGCCGAGTTCTTCGTTGACGCCGGGCTGGAACACCACGTGGTGGGCGTCGAGGTGTTTTTTGGCCGCCGCCAGGGCCTGGTCGTAGCCGCCCAGGGGCGAGCCGCGGTAGCCGCTGACAAAGCCTGCCGTGTTCAGGCCCTGCTTCTGGTCGCGCAGGCGCTGCACCAGGGGCAGGCGCACCAGGGCCTGCACGCCGCTCATGAAGGCGCGGCCGCTTTGCAGGGTGTATTTGTCGTCGAGCTGGACGCCATGGGCGGCCGATCCGGGGTGCGGCGGCGCGGCCTGCGCTGCGCTGGGCAAGGGGGCGTTCACGGTGCTTGTCTCCTGGTGCGCATGGACGGTCGCCACGCTTCGGGGGGGGTGGCGATGAGTGTAGGCCGGTGGGCGCAAAAGGTGTTTTCTTTCTTTCCCCCCAGACGCCCCCATGGAGAAAGATAATTGCCGCCATGAGCGAAAAAACGAATGAACTGGACAAATACGACCTGGCCATACTCGAACAGCTGCAAAACGACGGGCGTTTGAGCAATGCCGAACTGGCCCAGCGCGTGGGCTTGAGCGCCGCGCCCTGCTGGCGCCGGGTGCGCGCGCTGGAGGAGGCGGGCTACATCAAGGGCTACCACGCCGAGCTGGACCGGCACAAGCTGGGTCTGGGGGTGCTGGCCTTCGTGCGGCTGGACTCCGACCGCCACGCGGGCGATGTGCTGCGGGTGCTGGAGGAGACCTTGCGCACCATCCCGGAGGTGGTGAGCTGCCACTACATCAGCGGCACGGGAACCTTTGAGCTGCAGGTGGTGAGCCAGGACCTGCAGTCCTTCAGCCAGTTCGCGCGCGAGGTGCTGATCAACCTGCCGCATGTGAAGGACTTGCGCACCAGCTTTTCGCTGGGCGAGATCAAGGCCAGTGCGGCGCTGCCGCTGCGCCACCTGCCAAGGCGCTGAAGCGGCACGGCCCGCAGCGGCCTGGCAGCGCCCGGGCGGGGCCGCTCCGGGGCGGGGCCGCGGCGGTGTGCTTCAGTGGTTGCGGTTGAGCACCGCGGCGATGGTGTCGGAGAGTTCTTCGGCGTGGAACTTGGCGATGTAGGCATCCGCCCCGACGCTCTTGACGTGGGTTTCGTTGGTGGTGCCGGTCAGGGAGGAGTGGATCACCACCGGGATGTGGTTGAAGCGGCCATCCTGCTTGATATTGCGGGTGAGGGTGAAGCCGTCCATTTCAGGCATTTCCAGGTCGGTCAGGACCAGGGCCACCTTGTCACGCACCTGCTTGCCTTCGAGCTTGGCCTCGGCAGCAATGGCCTGCAGCCGCACCCAGGCTTCCTGGCCGCTCTTGGTCATGATGTAGGACACGCCCATGGCCTTGAGGCCTTCTTCGATCATCATGCGCGCCACGGCGGAATCGTCCGCGGCCAGCACCACCGTCCCTTCGGGCAGCTTGACCTTGTGCACCGGCTCGCCTTCGGCAACGCCCTTGTGCTGCTCGGGAAAGACGTTGCGCAGGATCTGCTCCACATCGAGCACCTGGGCCAGGCGGGTGTTCTCGGCGTCGCCGTCCAGGCGCGCAATGCTGGTGACCAGGCCGCCGCCATTGCCTTCCGCCGAGAGTACGTGTTTCCAGCTCAGGCGCACGATCTCGTTGACCTCCTCCACGGCAAAGGCCTGCGTGGTGCGCGCGAACTCGGTCACGAGCAGGATGCCCAGGCCCTTGGTGGGGTTGCAGCCCGCGATGGCCGAGAGGTTGATGACGGGGATCATCTGCCCGCGCACATTGGCCACGCCCATGACATGCTGGGGGGCGTTGACCATGACCGTGATCTCGGGCATGACCAGGATTTCGCGCACCTTGAACACGTTGATGCCGAACAGCTCGCGCCGCCCCGAGCCCCCCGGAGCCTCGCCCAGGCGAAACAGCAGCAGCTCGAACATGCTGTTGCTGGTGAGGTTGGTACGCTCTTCGATGTCGCGCAGGTCTTTGCTCATGGTGGTCATCCTGGTGCGTGGTTCACACGGTGGCGGCAGCCGCGTGGCATCGTAACGCGAACTTCCTTACTTTGGCCACAAAATCCACATCTGCAGGCCCTGGCGCATGCGCCCGGCCAGCGCCGCCGCGCCCTCGCCCCAACCGGCGAAATAGTCGGCCCGCACAGCGCCGGTGATGGCGCTGCCGGTGTCTTGCGCCAGCACCAGGCGCTGCAGCTGCGCGGTGGGGCCTTCGCTGGCGATCCAGACCGGCGCACCATAGGGGATGGACTGGGGATCGACGGCGATGGAGCGCCCGGGGGTGAGCGCCACACCCTGCGCGCCGCGCGGCCCGAAAGCGCTGTCCAGATCGCTCAGGGGCTCTTCCTTGAAGAACACCACGCGCGGGTTGGCCCACAGCAGCTCCTGCTGGCGCTGCGGGTTCTGCGCCAGCCAGGCGCGTATGCCAGGCCAGGAGGCGTCCTTGACCAGGCCCTGGTCGAGCAGCCAGCGCCCCACGCTGCGGTAGGGCTGCTCGTTGGAGCCCGCGTAGGCCAGGCGCACCGAGCGCACGCTGCCATCGGCCTCGCGCAGCCGCAGCCGCCCGGAACCCTGGATCTGCAGCACCAAAGCATCGACCGGGTCGGCCAGGTAGGCCAGCACGCGCCCGCGCAGCGCCTCCTGCGCCTGGGGCAGGGTGTCGATCTCCTGGCGGCTGTACCAGGGTTTGCGCGCGCCCCAGCCCGCCGGGAGCGCGTACAGGGGCACGGCGTAGCCGCTCTGGGGCTGGCGCGCCGCCTCCAGCACGGGTTCAAAGTAGGCCGTCAGCAGGCCCTGCGCACTGCCCTGCGCGGACTCGATGCGGTAGGGCTGCAGGTGCTGCTCGATCCAGGCGCGCTGCTCGGCCTCGCTGGCAATGCTCAGGGTCCGCACCTGCGGGCACAGGCTGGCAAAGGGCGCCGCAGGGCGCTCGCAGCTCTTGATCCAGGCGTTCCAGGCCTCGAACAGGGGGTCTTGCGGCCAGCCCGGCAAGTCTTCCCAGCGCGCACTCACCCAGCGCGCGCCGCCCGGGCTCATGGGCGCGGCGTTGGACGCGGCGCTGGAAACGGCGCTGGCCGGGGCGCGCGAGCTGGCGGCGCCTGCGGGCGCGGGCGGCTCGGGCCGCACGGGCACCAGCCCAGGCCCGGCACAGGCCGCCAGCAAGGCCAGCAGCGTGGCCCCCAGCACGGCCCGCACAGCCCCCCCCGATTGCAAGGAAAAATGGCACCTGGCCCGCGTGTATATTGGCATGACAGCTATTATTTTTGTAGCAATCTGGATTCACAGGCGGCGGTGCTGCAGGGCTGGCAGCTGGCGGCGGTGCTCGCCCAGGCGCTGGGCCTGCAGATTGGCCAGCACCAGGCCCGGCTCCTGCGCCTGCTGCGCCAGGATCTGGCCCCAGGGATCGATGGCCAGAGACTGGCCCCAGGTGCGCCGCCCGTTGCGGTGCGTGCCGCCCTGGGCGCTGGCGGCCACGAAGCACAGGTTTTCGATCGCGCGGGCGCGCAGCAGCACCTCCCAGTGCGCCTGGCCGGTGGTGTAGGTGAAGGCCGCCACCAGCAGCAGCAAATCCGCCCCCTGGGCCGCGTAGTGGCGGAAGAACTCCGGAAAGCGCAGGTCGTAGCACACCCCCAGGCCGATGCGCCAGGTGTGGCCGTCGCGCGAAGGCAGGTCGAAGCACACCGGCGTGCTGCCTGGCGTGAGCACACGGGCCTCGTCGTAGTGCTCGGCACCGTTGTCGAAGCAGAACAGGTGCATCTTGTCGTAACGCGCCGCCTGGCGACCCTGGGGGTCGTAAACCAGGGCGCTGTTGTACACATGCTGCGCGTCGGGCCCCTGCAGCGGCAGCGTGCCGCCCAGCAGCCAGACGCCGTGGCGGCGCGCCTGTTCGGCCAGAAACTGCTGCAGGGGGCCCTGGCCGGCAGGCTCCTGGATGGCGAGCTTGTCGGCGTCGCGCTGGCCCATGAGGCAGAAATACTCCGGCAGCGCCACCAGCTCGGCCCCGGCGGCCGCGGCCTGGGCAATGAAACCGGCAGCCTGCTCCAGGTTCTCTTCGACGCGCTCGTTGCTGACCATCTGCACCAGGGCGATTTGCATGGGTATTCCTTCTTTAGCGATGGGCCTGCAGAGGCCTCAGGGTTTGGGCGGCCCCGCCGGGCCGGGCGTGGTGCGGGTGTTCACCCGGGTCACGCGCGGATCGACCCAGGTGCCGTCGATGAAGAACTCCTGGGTCGTGATCTCCGACAGCGGGCGGCGCAGAATCCACTGCGCCAGGAACGAGGTCAGCCCCACCACCGGGTTGATGGCCGAGGCGATGAGCGAGGCGCTGCCAGCGTTGATCTCCGGCACCACCACCACCTTCAGGGCCTGGGTCTCCTTTTCCAGGTCGGCCTGGCCTTCCATCAGCACCGCCGCGTTGACCCCCTTCATCTGCAGGTTGTTGGTGCGCGCAATGCCCTGGGCCACGGTGACGTCGCCGCGGATGAAGTCGAACACAAAGCCCTCGCTGAACACATCGCGAAAGTCCAGCGTGAGTCGGCGCGGCAGCGACTGCAGGCTCAGCACCCCCAGCAGCTTGGCCAGGCCCGGGTCGGCCTTGAGGAACTGGCCGTTTTCGATGTTCAGGCTGGCATTGCCGCCCATGCTCTGGTAGTCCAGCGTGATGGGCGAGCCCATCCAGCCGATCTGCCCCTCCAGCCGTCCCTGGCCCTTGCGCACCACGTCCTTCATGCCGAATCGGGCCAAAAACTCCCCGGCGTCGGCCACGTCGAGCTTGAAATTCATCACCGTGCGTCGGCGCTCGCGGGCGCTGCGCGCGGCGCTGGCGCTGGAGGCGCCCACCGGGGCCCAGTGGCCGTAGGCAGTAAGGGTGGCTTCGGGCATGCTCAGGTTGAAGCGGTTGAGCCGCCATTCGCGGGCCGTTTCGCGCGCCGGGAGGGCGCCAACATTGACGGCGTCAATGTCCAGCCGCCCGAGCTTGCGCCCGCGCAGCTCAAAGTCTTCCACCACGATGTCCAGCGCCGGGATGCTGGCGGGCTGTTCGTCCAGGCGCTCCTCGACCTCCTGGGCGTCGTTGGGCGCCACCACCAGGCGCGCCAGCCGTGCATACAGGCGCCCGGCCTGGGGGCCCTGCGTGGGGCGGTACTCCAGGTAGCCGCTGAGTTCGGCGGCGTCCAGGTTGGCACGCCACAAGGGCCCCTCGCGCGCCGCGCCGACCACGATCTGGCTGAAGCGGCGCCCTTCGAATTCAATCGAGCGTGCGCGCAGCGCCACGCTGGTGGGCGCCAGCGCCATGCCCGCCACCCCGGCGCTGCTGGCGCTCGCGGCGGCGGGCGCGCCAGGGGCGGCGCCAGCGCCCGCCGCACCGGATGCGCCAGGGCTGCCGTCCCACAGATGGCTCCATGCATTGAGATCGAGGTGCTCGAACTGCAGATTGGCGACCACCCCTTGCGGGGGCAGCGGCGCACTTTCGTCCGGCCCCAGCCCGAGCGCCAGGGCGCCGCGCAGCACGGCGGGCGAACGGCCGTCGGGGTGTTCGAGCACGTAGGTGGCGCTGCCCACGCCGTCGAGTGCCAGGTCGATCTGCTGCTGCGGCGCCTGCCCCGGCGCCCGGCTCCAGCGCGTCTGCAGCCGCAAGGGCAGGGCGGACTGCGCTGTCTTGCCCAGCGGCGCGGGCAGGTTCAGCGCCATGCCGGCCAGGGAGGTGCGCAGCTCGATGTCGGGCAGGCCCTGCTGCAGCGCCACCGTGGCGCTGTAGGCGGCGCTGCCGCTGGCATAGCGCGCCCACGGCGCCAGTGCGCCCCACTCCTGCGCCTGGCGCAGGCCCTCGCCCGTGGCCACGCCCTGGATGCGCAGTTGCGCCTGGGGCGTGCGTGCAGACTGGCCCGCCGCGGCCGCCGCCCCCCAGCCCGAGAGCGCGCCTTCGACACGTACCTCGCCCCCGAGCGCGCGCGCCTGGGTCGGCGCCACCGTGACCGCGCTGTCGGAAAACTGCACCGTGCCGCGCACGTCCTGCAGGCGCGGTATGGGGGCGCCCAGGGCCACCTCGGCCCCCTGCAACTGCACGCTGCCCTGCACCGTGGTGGCGCCGACCCCGGCCAGGGGCAGGCCCAGGCGCAGGCGCAGCTCGGCCGCGCCGGAGCCCGTGGCGTCGTCCAGGAAATGGCCGATCCACTGCGGCAGCGGCGAGGCCTTGACCCAGGCCAGCCCCTCGCCCAGGTCGAGGCGGGCCTCGGCGCTCACGGCCAGCTGCGGCTTGCCGTAGAGCTTGCCGATGCTGGCCTCGCCCTTGGTGAGGACCAGACTGGGGGCGTTTTGCAGGCCGGCGCGCAGGTTGCGCAGCAGGATCTGCCCGTCGCGCAGGCTGAAGTCGCACGACAGCTCCTGCAGCGCCGGCCAGGGCGGCTCGCCGCTGCCCTGCACCAGGGGCGGGGCGTACACGTAGTGGGCATTGCGCACCTGGGCGCTGACGCTGAATTCGCCGCTGCCCGCGCGCTCGAAGGGGAAGTCGCGCAAGGCGCCCTGGAGCCGGAACTTCACGTTGCTGGCCTGCGCCGCCACGATGGCGCTGCGCAGGTACTCGCGCACCGAGGCGTCCACCTGCAGGGGCAGGTAGCGGTGCACCTGGGCGCCGTTGGCGCGCGCCAGCTCCCCGCGCAGGTCGAGCACGCCGGGCAGGGGGTGGGCGGCGTCGGTATACCACTGGGCGTCGAACGCGCCTTCGGCGTCGGCGTTGGCGAATTCGGCCCGGCGCACCTGGGCCTCCCAGCGCGCGCCGTTGCGCTTCCAGCGCAGTTCGGCGCGCAGCCGCTCCAGGGGGATCCACGCCTGCTCGAACACCCCGGCCGCATCCACCCCGCCGCGCTGCACACGCAACTGGGCCTGGCCCTGCGTGGGCGTGGCGCTGAACTCCAGGTCCACCCCGCTGGCCCCGGGCACGCCGACGCTCTGTGCGCCGCCCTGCGCCTGCCAGCCCAGGCCCTGCACCAGCCCTTCGATGCTGTAGTCCTCGGGCCAGGCCTCGTCCTGGCCGCTCCACTGCGCCACCAGGCGCTGCACCACGCCGCGGGGCCGCAGCGCCGCCAGGGGCTGCTGCAGCTCTTGCGGCACGGGCAGGCGCAGCGCCAGCTCGGCCAGGGCAGCCAGGTCCAGCCGGTCGGCTTCGATCCGGTGGCGGGACTCCCCCACTCCCTCGGCATCGCGCCGAACCCAGGCCACGTTGCCCCCGGGCCAGTGCAGTCCGTCTGCGGTGTCGAACTGCAGGTCCTGCGTCCAGAGCCTGCGCTCGCGTGCGCCCTGCTCCCAGCCCAGGCGGGCGCTGGCCCGGCGCAGCTCCAGGGGTGCCAGGCCATCGCGCCACTGCGCCGCCAGATCGCGCACCGCCAGGTCCACGGTGGCCGCATCGACCTGGCCCTGGTTCCAATCGACCCAGGCGCGCAGGCTGCCGTGGCCGCGCCCCACCTGCACCGGCACGGGCAGCCACTGCGCCAGGCGCTGCAGGTCCATCTCCGGCGCCCAGGCATAGGCCTGGCCGCGCCAGATGCGCCAGTTGCCCGCATGGCGCGAGAGCACCGGCTCCTTGAAGCGGCCCATGAGCTGCAGGCGCTGGCCCCAGTGCGCCGCCGGGCTGGCGTCGATGCGCCAGGCGTGGGTGAAGAGGCGGTTGCGCAGCACCAGATCGACGTCGCGCAGCTCCACCACCTGACCGCCACGCATGTCGTCCACCCAGCGGACCACTCCGTCCAGCAAGGCCACCTCGGGTTGCGAAAACAGCCAATCCAGCAGGGGCGAGGCATCGGCTGCGCCAGTGTCCACCGGCAGCCCGGCCACGAACAACCGCCCCTGGGCGTCGCGGCGCAGCTCCAGCACCGGGCTTTGCACGTGCAACTGCTCGAAACCCCAGCCCAGCAGGGAGCGCGGCGAGAGCGCCACCTGCACCTGCCCCAGGGACAGCGCGGTCTGGCCCTGGGCGTCGAGCAGGCGCACATCGCGCAGCGCCACCGCCGGTACCAGGCCGGTGGAGCGGGCCTCGATGGCGGCAATGCGCACTTCCACCCCCAGGGCGGCGCTGGCGCGCTGCTCCAGCCACGGCCGCCACTCCCCCACCCGGGGCACAATCCACACATGCAGCAGCGCCCAGACCAGGAGCACGGCCAGCCAGGCCAAGGCCAGCAGGCGCAACGCCCAGCGCGCGCAAAATGCCCCTGTTCGCAACAGGGCTGAGGGCGTTGGCGTCGGTTCAATCATCGTGCTTGGGAATCTACTTGTGAAATTATGACCGGCAACCCTCCCTACGACCCGACCCAGGGCTCTCGCTATGCCCAGCGCGTGCGCCGCCGCTACGCCAGCGAACGTGCCGCGCTGGCGCCGGGCCTGCCCGATGCCCCGGCGATGCAGGCGACTTTGGCGCAGTTGCGTGCCCAGGCCGGCATGGGCACCGGCCTGCGCATCCTGCGCCACCTGGTGATGGAACGCCTGGTCGAGCTGGACTGCACCGGCACCGCCTCGCTCGACGAGGTCATGGCCTGCGTCACCGCCCTGGCCGAGCTGGCGCTGGAACAGGCCTTCACCGAAAGCTGGGCGGCCCTGGCCGAACAGCACGGCACCCCGGTGGGCGAAGCTGGCCAAGCCGCGCAGCTGTGCATCGTGGGCATGGGCAAGTTCGGTGCGCGCGAACTCAATGTCTCCAGCGACATCGACCTGATCTATGTCTACGACCACGACGGCGAGACCACGGGCGACGCCCAGGGGCGACGGCGCATCTCCAACCAGGAGTTCTTCGGCAAGATGGTGCGCGCCATCTACGCCCTGATCGGCGACACCACCGAGCACGGTTTCGTGTTCCGCGTCGACCTGGCGCTGCGCCCGAATGGCAACTCCGGGCCGGCGGCGATTTCGCTGGGGGCGCTGGAGGAGTACTTCCACGTGCAAGGGCGCGAATGGGAGCGTTTTGCCTGGCTCAAGAGCCGGGTGGTGGCGCCGCAGGCGGCGCTGGCCTCACCCAGCGCGCAGGCACTGCGCAGCATCATCATCCCCTTCGTGTTCCGGCGCTACCTGGACTACAACGTGTTCGACTCGCTGCGCACGCTGCACCGCCAGATCCGCGAGCACGCGGCGCAGCGCAGCGCCGGCCACCCGGAGCGCAGCAACGATGTCAAGCTCTCGCGCGGCGGCATCCGCGAGATCGAATTCATCGTGCAGCTGCTGCAGGTGGTGCGCGGCGGCCAGTTTCCGGAGTTGCGCACCCGCCCCACACGCAGCGCGCTGCAGCGCCTGGTGCGCGCCAGCCTCATGCCCGAAGCCACGGCCCGGGGCCTGGGCCAGGCCTACGAATTCCTGCGCCGCCTGGAGCACCGCATCCAGTACCTGGACGACCAGCAGACCCACGTCCTGCCGACCCAGGACGATGACCTGGTCTGGGTCACGCTCAGCATGGGCTATGCCAGCACGACGGATTTCCTGTGCGAACTCAACCGCGTGCGCGAACTGGTGGCGCAGGAGTTCGACGCCCTGCTCGGCGGCGCGCACAAGGAGTGCAACGGCTGCCATGGCAACGGCGGTAACGGCGCCAGCGGCGCCGCCAGCACCGACCCGAACGATTTCGACGCCTTGCTGGCCAGCGTGGGCGGGCGTTTGCGCGAGCGCCTGGCGGTGTGGCGCGGGCACCCGCGCCTGCTGGCGCTGCGCGAGGGTTCGCGCCTGAAGCTCGCCCGCCTGGTGCAGCGCACCGGCCAGTGGGTGGCGCAGGCGCGCGTGAGCGAGGAGGCCGCAGTGCGCCTGGCCGACTGGATGGAGCCGCTGCTGCGCCGCGAAAGCTACCTGGCGCTGCTGCTGGAGCGCCCGGCCGTGCACGAACGCCTGCTGCACCTGCTGGCGCTGGCGCGCTGGCCCGCGCGCTACCTGCACAAGCACCCCGGGGTCATCGACGAACTGGCGGGCAACGCCATTCTGGAAGAGCGCTTTGACGCCCAGGAGTTCGAGAAGGAGCTGGAGTACCGGCGCGCCGCCCTGGCCGGTGCGGGCGACGACGGCGACGAAAACCTGCTCAACCTGCTGCGCCGCGCCCACCATGTGGAGGTGTTTCGCACCCTGGTGCGCGATGTCGAAGGCCGCCTGGGCGTGGAGCAGGTGGCCGACGACCTCTCGGCCCTGGCCGACAGCGTGCTGCGCGTGACCACACGCTGGTGCTGGCAGCGCCTGAAGCAGCGCCACCGCGAGGAGCCCGCCTTTGCCGTGATCGCCTATGGCAAGCTCGGCGGCAAGGAGCTGGGCTATGGCAGCGACCTGGACCTGGTGTTCGTGTACGACGACGAGGACGACAACGCCCCCGAGATCTATGCCGCGCTGGTGCGCAAGCTCATCAACTGGCTCACCGTCAAGACCGGCGAGGGCGACCTGTACGAGATCGACACCGCGCTGCGCCCCAACGGCGGCTCGGGCCTGCTGGTGACGCGCTTTGCCGCCTATGCCAACTACCAGTTGCAGCGCGGCTCCAACACCGCCTGGACCTGGGAGCACCAGGCCATGACGCGCGCACGCTGCGTGCTGGGCGATGCCGCCATGCACCAGCGCTTCGAGACCGTGCGCCGCGCCGTCATCGCCACCGAACGCGACCACCAGGGGCTGCGCGCCGAGATCGCCGCCATGCGCGAACGCATGCGCCAGGGCCAGTCCGTCGCCCCCGGCCGCTTTGACCTCAAGCACAGCCCGGGCGGCATGGTCGACATCGAGTTCGCGGTGCAATTCCTGGTGCTGGCGCACGGGGCGCGGCACCCCGAGCTGCTGGACAACCTGGGCAACATCGCACTGCTGCAGCGCGCGCAGGCCCAGGGCCTGCTGCCAGCGCCCCTGGGAGAGGCCGCCGCCCAGGCCTACCGTGAGCTGCGCCATGGGCAGCACCAGGCGCGCCTGGACGAGGAGCCCGCCCAATTGCCCGCCGATGCGGTGGCGCAGGCCAGCGCTGCGGGCCTGGCGCTGTGGCATGCCCTGCTGGGGACGGGAGCGCCGTCGGCCTGAGCCAGCGCGCGTTCAGAAGGTTCTCAGGCGCCGTGCTGGCGTATTTTCTGCACCAGCCGCGTGGTGGAGTAGCCCTGCACGAAGGGCAGCGCCCGCGCATCGCCCCCCCAGCTGCGCACCAGCGCGGTTTCGGGCAACTGCTCCATGTCGTAGTCCCCGCCCTTGACGATCAGGTCCGGGCGCAGGGCCGCAATCAGCGCCATCGGGGTGTCCTCGTCGAACCAGGTCACCAGGTCCACCGCCTGCTGGCTGGCCATCACGGCGGCGCGGTCGTCCAGGGCGTTGAGCGGGCGGTCCGGCCCCTTGCCCAGACGGCGCGCCGAGGCGTCGGTGTTGAGCGCCACCACCAGGCTGGCGCCCAGGGCGCGGGCCTGGCCCAGGTACAGCACGTGGCCGCGGTGCAGCACGTCGAACACCCCGTTGGTGAAGACCCAGGGCCGGGGCAGCGCCGCCAGGGCGTGCAGCGCGCGCTCGGGAGCATGGATCTTGTGCAGGAAATCGGGCAGTGCGGGTTCGTGGCTCATGGCCCGATCCTACCCTGGCACGGCAGGCACGCCAGCCCCCTCGGGGCCGCCGCATAATCGGGGCCACCATGAACCTTGTGCCCGTCAGCGTCGATTCCATCCATATTGGCAAACCCCTGCCCTTCCCGGTGATGGACAAGGACGGCGTGCTGATTGCCAAGCGGGGCTATGTGGTGGCCTCGCGCAAGGACCTGCTGGACTTTTCCCAGCGCAATGGCGGCCTGTTCATCGACATCGCCGACTCCGAGGCGCACCACAAGGCCTATGTGGAAAAACTGCAGTCCATGGTGCGCGAGGACCGCGCCCTGGGCGAGATCGCCAGCACCAAGCTCGAACGCAGCCGCAGTGTGGAGCGCGAGGATGCCCAGCCCCCGCTGCGGCTGGACTGGCTGGACCTGCAGTTCCAGGCCCACGCGCTGTCGATGGAAAACCACCCGCTGTACTTTGCCGACCGGCTCGAGCGCCTGGCCGGGGTGCTGCTGCAGCAAAGCCGCGACAACCCGGATGGCACGCTGTTTGCCCTGATGTACCTCTCTGCCAGCGACACGCAGATGTACAGCGCCACACACGGCATGCTGGTGTCGGTGGTGTGCCTGCTGGCCGCGCGCGACGTGCTGCGCTGGCCTGGCGCCGAGCAGGAGCTGCTGTTTCGCGCTGCGCTGACCATGAACATCGGCATGGCACAGGTGCAGGACCAGTTGGCCAACCAGAAGGAGCCCCCCACCCTGGCGCAGCGGCGCATCATTGACGAGCATTCGCACAAATCGGCCCAGGTGCTCGAACGCCTGGGCATCGACTCCCACGAGTGGCTGGAGGTGGTGCGCAACCACCACCAGCAGGTGCCCGGCCCGCTGGGGCCGCGCACCCTGTCGGAGCGCATCACGCGCCTGATCCAGCGCGCCGACATGTTCGCCGCCAAGCTGGCGCCACGCGCCTCGCGCGCGCCGGTGGCTCCGGCCCAGGCCATGCAATCGTGCTACTACGACGAGAACCGCCAGGTGGATGAGGCGGGCGTGGCCCTGATCAAGGCCCTGGGGGTCTATCCCCCGGGCACCTTCGTGCGTCTGGCGACGGAGGAGATCGCGGTGGTCGTCAAGCGCGGCTCGAACACCTCGATGCCGCGCGTGGCCGTGCTGGTGAACCGCAGCGGCATGCCCACCATCGAGCCGATTCAGCGCGACACCAGCCTGCGCGAGCACCGGGTCGTGGCCGGCGTGCCCTTCCGCGACGTGAAGGTGCGGCTGAATCTGGAAAAACTGCTGCCCCTGACCCTGCCCACGGGGGCCGAGCGCGCTTGGTAAGGGCGCGCCGGGGCGCCCTCTGCTCAGGCTGCGGGCGCCAGGGTCTCCGAGAAGCTGGCACGCTGCATGAGCTTGTCGTGCAGGCGCTGCAGGTTGGGGTGGTCGTTGCGCCAGGCCAGCTCGGGGAAGCGGAAGTCCAGGTAGCCCAGGGCACAGCCCACGGCGATGTCGGCCAGGCTCATGTGGATGCCGACGCAAAAGGGCTTTTCCCCCAGCCCATGGGACATGGCCTGCAGCGCGCTCTCGACCTTGCCCATCTGGCGGTCGATCCAGGCCTTGGAGCGCTGCGCCTTGGCACGCCCGGGCCAGGTGGCCTCCAGGCGCGCAGCGATGCTGGCGTCGAGCAGGCCATCGGCCAGGGCCTCCCAGGTCTTGACCTCGGCGCGCTCGCGCCCTACGCCGGGGATGAGCTTGCCCACCGGCGAGAGGGTGTCGAGGTATTCGACGATGACGCGCGAGTCGAACAGCGCCTCGCCCCCCTCCATCACCAGACAGGGGACCTTCCCCAGGGGATTCGATTGGCTGATGGCGGTGCCGTCGGACCACACGTCCTCCACTACAAAGCTGTAGTCGAGCTTTTTCTCCGCCATGACCACGCGCACCTTGCGTACGTAGGGGCTGGTAAGGGATCCGATCAATTTCATAGGGGGGTGCAACAGCAGGGGTTTTTAGGCTTTGATTCTATACAGCACTCCCGCATCCGCACGGGCCCCGGGATCACACCCGGAAATGCCCCCCCTACAATCCCGCCTATGACCTTCTCCGCCATCTCCGCCCTCTCGCCCTTGGACGGCCGCTACGCCGCCAAGCTCGCCCCCCTGCGCCCGATCATGAGCGAACAGGGCTACATGCACCGCCGCGTCCAGGTGGAAGCGGCCTGGTTCATCGCCCTGTCGGATGCGGGTTTTGCCGAGTTCAAGCCCCTGTCGCCCGGCGCGCGCACCTACCTGCTCAGCCTGGTGAAGAATTTTTCCGAAGCCGACGGCGAGGCCATCAAGGCGATCGAGAAGACCACCAACCACGACGTCAAGGCGGTCGAGTACTGGCTCAAGTCCAAGTTCGAGGCACGCCCGGAGCTGCTGGCGGCGCAGGAATTCGTGCATTTCGCCTGCACCAGCGAAGACATCAACAACACCAGCCACGCCCTGCAGCTGCGCGCTGGGCGCGACGTGGTGCTGCTGCCCGCGCTCGACCGCGTGCTGCTGCGCCTGCGCGAGATGGCACGCACCTATGCCGACGTGCCCATGCTCAGCCGCACCCACGGCCAGACCGCCAGCCCGACCACCGTGGGCAAGGAAATCGCCAATGTCGTGGTGCGCCTGCAGGCCGCCTGCGACCGCATCTCGGCCGTCAAGATCATGGCCAAGATGAATGGCGCGGTGGGCAACTACAACGCCCACCTCTCGGCCTGGCCGGAATTCGACTGGGAGGCCTTTGCCAGGAAGGTGGTGGAGACGCCCGAGCCCTTTGGCCTGGGCCTGACCTTCCAACCCTACAGCATCCAGATCGAGCCGCACGACTACATGGCCGAGCTTTTCGACGCCATTGCCCGCGCCAACACCATCCTGATCGACTGGGCACGCGACGTCTGGGGCTACGTCTCGGTGGGCTATTTCAAGCAAAAGCTCAAGGAGGGCGAGGTCGGCTCCAGCACCATGCCGCACAAAGTCAACCCGATCGACTTTGAAAACGCCGAAGGCAACCTGGGCCTGTCCAACGCGCTCCTGCGCCACCTGAGCGAAAAGCTGCCCATCAGCCGCTGGCAGCGCGACCTGACCGACTCCACCGTGCTGCGCAACATGGGCGTGGCCATGGGCTACGCGGTGCTGGCCTACCAATCGCTGCTGACCGGCCTGAACAAGCTGGAAATCAATGAGGCCGCCCTGGCCAGCGACCTGGACAGCGCCTGGGAAGTGCTGGCCGAACCGATCCAGACCGTGATGCGCCGCTTTGGCCTGCCCCAGCCCTACGAGCAGCTCAAAAAGTTCACCCGCGGCGAAGCCATGACCCGGGAACTGATGCAAGGCTTTATCCAGGGCCTGGCCATCCCGCAGGAGGAAAAAGACCGCCTGCTGGCCATGACCCCGGGCAGCTACACCGGCAAGGCGGCGGAACTGGCACGCCGGGCCTGAATGTAGGCCATGGCGCTCAAATCCACCATCTACAAAGCCACGGTCCAGATCGCGGACATCGACCACGGCTACTACGCCGACCACCCGCTCACCCTGGCGCGCCACCCCAGCGAAACCGATGAGCGCATGATGGTGCGCCTGGCCGCGCTGGCGCTGCAGGCGCACCAACTGCAGGACCTGTGCCAGGGCGACGGCACGCTGGCCTTCGGCGCGGGCCTGTGCGACCCGGACGACCCCGACGTGGTGCTGACCGACTTCACCGGCGCCAAGCGCCTGTGGGTGGAGGTGGGCCAGCCCGAGGAGCGGCCGCTCACCAAAGCCTGCCAGAAGGCCGACCAGGTGGTGGTGTACGCCTACGGTCATGCAGCCGAAGTCTGGTGGCGTGGCATCGAAAGCAAGCTCAGCCGCCTCGACGGCCTGCAGGTCTGGCGCATCCCCAGCGCCGCCGCCCAGTCCCTCGTGGCCCTGGCGCAGCGCAGCATGCAGCTGCAGGCCACGGTGCAGGAGGGCGTGCTCAGCCTGGGCGACGCCCGCCACAGCGTGGATCTGGAAGCGGTGCGTTGGAAGTAGCCATTTTTGCCAATGTTTTCAGCCATTGGCCCGCGTGGATATTGGTCAAATAGCTATTAAATTTATAGCAAATGGGGTTTACCCGCGCTCCGCATAGCGCGTGAAGCGCAGCGCACTGGCGTCGGTGCGGATGCGCCACCACACCATGCGCTTGTGCACCGGGCCCATCGCAGGCCAGTCGCGCACCTCCTCAAAGCTGCGCCCACAGCCCTTGCACTGGGCATCGCCCTGGGCGGTGGAGCACACCGCGATGCAAGGGGTGTCGGGCGTGGTGGCATACCACGCCAGCCAGGCCTGCTGCGCCTGTGTCGGCAATGCGTCCCAGGCCACGCCCTCCGATCCCTCTGGGTTCGGCCCAGGCGGCAGCGAATCGGCCCCTTCCTGGCCGCAGACAGCCTGCGCGAGCGACTGCGCATAGCACTGCGCCAAGGCGGCCCATGGCGCGGGCAGAGGCTGCCCAGGCTGTGCCGGGCAGCGTGTGCGCCAGTGGTCTATGGCCGCCTCCAGATCGGACAGAGGCACCCAGTCGGTCGGGGAAGGCATGGAGCTTGGCGGCAGAAAAAGCCCGGGGCACGGCAGGGGCGCACAGTGTACGCCGCCGCCCCAGCCACCGTGGAGCACCGGCACAACCCCGCCGCCGCGCCTACCCGCCCTGGAGTACCGCTGGTATGCTGCCGACATGAAACTGCTTGCAAAATGGCTGCTGCACGCCAGCGCCCTGCTCGCGCTGACCTCGCTGTACACGGGGGTCGAAGTCGGCAGTTTTGGCTCCGCCCTCATCGCTGCCCTGGTGATCGGACTGTTCAACACCGTGCTGCGCCCGCTGCTGGTGCTGCTGACGCTGCCCGTGACGGTGCTGAGCCTGGGCCTGTTCCTGCTGGTGATCAACGCGCTGCTGTTCTGGGCCGCCGCCTCGATCCTGGAGGGCTTTCAGGTGGCCGGGTTTGGCGCCGCCTTCGTGGGCTCGCTGCTCTACACCCTGATGGGCATGGTCATCAACCTAGCGCTCGAGCGCCTGTTCGCGCACTAGCTGCTCCAGCTGGCGCAGGCGCGCATCCACGATGGATGCCTCCTGGTGCGCTGCCACCGCGCCGCCACGCACCAGTTCCTGGGCTGCGCGCAGCTGCCCAATGGCGGCCGCATAGTCCATCCGCGCAGCGCTGGCCTGTGCGCGCGCATGCAGTGCCGCCACGCTGCGCTGCTGTTGCTGCAGGCACTGGGCCAGCAGCTCCCAGACCCCTGCGTCGCCCGGGTGGTCGGCCAGCCACAGCTGCAGATCCTCGCCCGCCCGCAGCGCCTGCCCCAGGCCCATCTGGGCCTGCGCACGCAGCATGCGCACCGCCCGCGTGCGCCCGCCCAGGGCCTGTGCCGCATCCACACGCTCCAGCGCGCGCTGGGGCGCTGCCCCCATGGCCACCTGCGCCCCCAGCAACTGGCTGTGGTAGCGCGCCACCGCATCCAGTTGGCGGCTGAGTTCATCCAGCCGCTCCCAGGCGCGCTCGGCCCGGTCCCGGTCGCGCAGCAGCAGGGCGGACAGCGCCGCGCCATACCAGCGCTGCGCCTGGCGCAGCGGCGGCAAACTGCCCAGCCGGGCATCCGCCACCGCATCCAGGCCCGCGCGCAGGGCGTCGCTGCCCGTGTCGCCCAGCACCCCGGCGCGTTGCGCCATCCACAGCGCCTCGGTGTCCGGCACCGCGGCGGCCTGCGCCTGCTCCACGCCGGCACGCGCCTGGGCCTCGGCGATGCGTTCGGTGGTCAGAGGGTGGCTGCGCAGATAGGGGTAGTCCCCGTTGTCCTGCAGCCGCATGGACTGCTGCAGCACCTGGAACATGCGCACCATGCCCTGCGGCGCATACCCGGCCTGCTGCAGCACGCTGTAGCCCACCCGGTCGGCCTCACGCTCCATGTCGCGTGAGTAGTTGAGCTGGGACTGCGCCGCCACCGCCTGCCCGCCCACGATCAGCGCTGTCCCGGCCTGCGTGCTCTTGCTCGCCGCCAACATGCCCAGCAACAGCGCCGTCACCAGCAGGGGCGATTGGGCCTGCTGGCGGCTCAGGCTGCGCGCGATATGGCGCTGGGTGATGTGGCTGAGCTCGTGGGCCAGCACCGCCGCCAGCTCATCGCGCGAGGCCACGCGCGCGAGCAGGCCCAGGTGCACCCCGACATAGCCCCCCGGCAGAGCAAAGGCATTGATGCTGCGGTCCTTGCCCAGCAAGACCTGCCAGGCAAAGGCCTGCGCCAATCCCGGCTCCAGCTCACCCAGGTCGCGCGAGGCCTCGCGCAGGCGCTGCCAGGCCTGCTCGACGTAGTCCTGCAAAACCGGGTCGTCCAGGTAGTCCGGATCGCGGTACAGCTCGCGCACGATGCGCTCGCCCAGTCGGCGCTCGGCCGCCGGGGACAGGGTCAATTCCTCCCCCAGCGCAGGCAGACCCTGGCCGCCCTGCGCCCAGGCGGCGGGTGTGCACAGCAGCCAAACCATCGCCCCCCAAGTCAGCAGCCGTCCGGTGGCGCGCAAGCGCTTTCGCTGGTGAATCATTGAGAGCATGCGCAAAATAAACCCCTAGAAAAGAGAGTACGGCAGGGTCGCCGCCCACTATGATGCCGCCGTCGTGTTAACCGCGCGTAAGCGCATTTTGCAAGAGAGCCCCATGAGCACCCCCCCTACCCTGACCCATTTTGACGCCCAGGGCCAAGCCCATATGGTGGACGTATCGGGCAAGGCGGCCACGCACCGCGTTGCAGTGGCCCAGGGCTGCATCACCATGCAGGCCGCCACACTGGCGCTCATCGCCAGCGGCAGCGCCAAGAAGGGCGACGTATTGGGTGTGGCACGCCTGGCCGGCATCATGGGCGCCAAAAAGACGCACGACCTCATCCCCCTGTGCCACCCCCTGGCGCTGACCCGCGTGGCCCTGGAATGGCAGCTGCACGAGGCCAGTGCCACGCAGGACGCCAGCGTGCAATGCACCGCCACGGTAGAAACCGTGGGCCCCACCGGGGTGGAGATGGAGGCGCTCACGGCAGTGCAGATCGCCCTGCTGACGGTCTACGACATGTGCAAGGCCGCCGACCGCGGCATGACCATCACCAACGTGCGCCTGCTGGAAAAGCACGGCGGCAAGTCCGGCAGCTACCGGCATCAAGGCGCCTGACGCGCACGCCAAGCCACGTATTCGTTCGGGTAGGCCACGGCAAAGCGGGGCAGCAGCCACTGCGGCACATCCTCGCGGCGCGCCACCTGCGCAGCCCGCAGCAGGATCACCACCACCCGCGGCTCGGGCGAGAAATGCAGCATGCGCTGGCCCAGCTCAACCATCTTGGCGGCATTGTCCTCCTGCACCGGGGTGGTGGTGAACTGGGCAAAGTCCAGATAGTCTTGAAAAAAGAGTGCGCGCTGCGGCACACCCAGCCACGTCCACCGTTCGGCGGGCAGCCGATACACCTGAGACACCCGGGCGTAGTCCCAGGCCAGCACCAGTGCCAATGCCAGTAACCCGCCTGCAAGCGGCATCCGCACCCAATCGCTGCGCCTGTGCGGTCCCGTCCCTGGCACCGGCGAGCCTCGCCCATCCTTGCGGCGCCACAGCACCCATATACACCAGAAAACTGCCAACTGAAAGGGGCCATACCACAGCGGGAACTCCAGCATGCTGTGAATCCCGATCACGCCCAACACCGCCCACGCCAGCAGGCGATCAGGATCGCGTTCTTTCCACGGCTGTTCCCGCCATACCCACCAGCCCAGCCCGGCACACACCAGTACTGCCACCACCAGCCCCCCTTCCACTGCCAATTGCAAGGGCAGGTTGTGTGCGTTGTCCACCAATCCACAAAAACGCTCCGAGGAAAACAAGGTGCTGAAGTGGGCATAGTCCAACTCCCCCCACCCCCAACCCCACCAGGGTTTTTGCAACACCAACTCCCATACGTTGGACCACAGCACAAGCCGACTGCTGCAATCGACGGGGGACTGCAGGCGCTCCAGCATTACCACTCCCGAAACTGGCGCAATGGCTGCCAGCATTTTGGGCGCCCACCACAGAGTGGCCAGGTACCACAGCACGCTCCAGCGCAGCACCCATACCAGTGCCCGCCCTCCTTGCCAAACGCCCCGCCACGCTGCCCACTCCATGCACAGCGCCATCACCAGCCATTGGACAAGGCCGGTACGCGAAGTGGACAAGGCTGCGCCGATCGCCACCAGCGCCCCGCCCATGCACGGTACCCACCAGGCTCTCAGCCCCCCCATACCGACGCAACGCGGATCGCTCTTACCGCCCCCGCGCATATGCACCAAGTACAGCACGCACACCAGCCCAATCCCCATCAGGGTCGCAAACTGGTTACGTTGGCGCAAATTTCCGTAGGCCAGACCCAATTGGGCAGGGCTGACCCAAGGCGCCAAGGCGGCCTCCCAGCCAAAGTACTGGTACACACCCGCCATGGCGCTGAGTACCGCAGCCACCATGATCGCCCTGGCGAATACCGCACCCCGGTTGGCCCCCCGCACGAGGAGCAGTCCCAGGCAGGCCAGAGCCACCACCAACGGAACCACGGCCGGGGAAGGACCATAGGCGAAGGGATTCAACCAGGGCAACGCAACAAGGAATATGACCCCCAAGACCTGCATGCGTTCAGAATCCGTCACCCCGGAGAAACCCTTGTATGCCTCCCTGCCTATCCAGCACAGCCACCCAGTCTTGGCGAGCAACAACGGGCAAATAAAACCACTGCGTCAAATCGGCATTTTTCTCCTGCGCCAAAACCGTTGCAGCCGCCCTCTGATCGGGATGTTTTTGCAAAAACACCTCCAAAGGTTTGACGTGGTCCAACGTTTTCAATGCTGCTGCGCCCTCGTAGGGAATATAGAACTCCGGGCGCGCACCATAGTCCCGCCCCCCGGTGGCTGCAGCAAACAACACCGCGTTGTGTTCCTCTGCATCTTTCGCTGGACGTATGCCAACCATCTTCGGCCCCTCCCAGAATCGAGGCTTCAAACTGCTGGGTAATGCACTCAGTGCATCGGCATTCACGTCCGGCGCCGCAATGACCTTGTATCGGTCAACCTCATGCACGAGGTAGAGAGGCCTCGCCACCCACACACTCCACAAACCATAGCCCAGGGCTGCAAGTTGCAGAAATGCGACCATGCTTAGGTCCAGCCACAGTTCTTTGCGTGGCTTCGAGGGACTGAACAGCACCAGTGTCAACAGTGGCCCACACACCACATCCACTGAAACCACCAGCAGGAACAGTTCGCGCCCACCCGACATGTCACGGTAGGGATAAGCGTACCAAACGGAAAAAACCAACCAGGCAGCAGTTGCAGCGACCAATGCGCTAAACAGCAGATGGACACCTGCCGCGCGCGCTGCAACACGGTACCGGTACAAACTTGGCATTTTCTAGTTCAAGGATGTTGCGTTGGCCCAAAAAAAAGGAGCCCGAAGGCTCCCTGGGAACAAGCTGGCTTGCTCGATCAACGGCAAGAAGCCGGACGGTATTTTGCCAAAAGCGTGCCAGAGGCCGCAGTTTGCAAACCAGCCGCGGTAAACACGGGTGCCGCCACGGCGCCAACGGCTGCACCACCACAAACCCACACAACCGGACCGGCCGGTACGTTGGATGCGGTAGCCGTACCACCCGTCAGGGCCGTCAAGGCGCCACCGCCCACAGGTGCAGCACCAGGGGCGATACCCAAAGTAGAGACTGTAGCAGCAACGCCGGTTCCACCCATTGCCGCATTGTAGGTAATGGTGATTTGGCCATTGGCGCCATTGATACAGATGCTATCCACATTTCGGCTCAAGGCATTGGCGGCCGCGCCACCCGTTTGACCAAGACCGTTGCAGTTCGCCCCTGCAGCAATCGTGGGAGCAGTACCGAGCACCCAACCGGAAGCAAACGCCAGTCCGTTCTGCGCATTCTCGGATACCGCTGTTTTGGCTGCAGATGCCAGGGAAATACCATCCGTGACTTTGGTACGGGTGGTGTAATCCTGGTACGCCGGCAGCGCCACAGCCGCCAAAATGCCGATGATCGCGACGACGATCATCAGTTCGATCAGGGTAAAACCCTTTTGCAATGTTTGTTTCATGGGAACTCCTTGAAGGGTGGGGAAACGGAGCACGGGAAACAGCAGGTTTCATGCCAGCCGCCTGCGAAGGCGGGCGGACCCGAATTTGGCCACGGCAGGGGACAGCATCGGGCAATAATGACATTTCCGTCAGATATGGCCGGCTACTTGATACAAACCTGTCGCACCATCTTGAGGTCCGTCAGGCCCATCATGATCTTTTCCATGCCGTCCATCTTCAGGGTCCGCATGCCGCCCTCGACAGCCGCCGCGAACAGGTCGGCGACGCGGGCGCGCTCCTGGATGAGTTTCTTCACCCCATCGTCGGCCACCAGCAGCTCGTGCAGGCCGACGCGCCCCTTGTAGCCTGAGCCATTGCACTTGTCGCAGCCCACGGCGCGGTAGAAGTGCAGCTTGCCGTCCACCCCGTGGTGCTGGGTCCAGTCCTCCACCAGTTTCTGCGTTTCCGCGGTGGCGTCCGCCTGCCAGGCCTTGGAGTGGCGCAGTTCCTCGGCGTACTCGCGCACAAACAGACGCAGTTCCTCCGGTTCGGGGGCATAGGCCTGCTTGCAGTCGCATAGGCGCTTGGCCAGGCGCTGCGCCAATATGCCCAGCAGGGCGTCGGCAAAGTTGAACGGGTCCATGCCCATGTCCATCAGGCGGGTGATGGACTCTGGCGCCGAGTTCGTGTGCAGGGTGGAAAACACCAGGTGGCCGGTCAGGGACGCTTCCACGCCCATGGAGACGGTTTCCTTGTCGCGTGACTCGCCCACCATGATGATGTCCGGGTCGGCGCGCAAGAAGGCGCGCATCACCAGCGCGAAGTCGATGCCTGCCTTCTTGTTGATCTGCACCTGGCGCAGGCCCTTCTGGGTGATTTCGACCGGGTCTTCCGCCGTCCAAATCTTGGTGTCGGGGGTGTTGAGAAACTTCAGGATCGAGTGCAGCGTGGTGGTCTTGCCCGAACCCGTGGGGCCGCACACATAGAACAGGCCATAGGGCTTGCTCACGGTAGCCTCCAGGCGCTGGCGGTTGATGGGCGTGAGGCCCAGCTTTTCCAGCGGAATGGGCTCGCCCGCTGCCAAGATGCGCATGACCACGTCTTCCAGACCGCCCGCGGTGGGGATGGTGGCCACGCGCAGCTCAATGTCCAGGGGGCCGTAGCGCTTGAACTTGATCTTGCCGTCCTGGGGCTTGCGCCGCTCGGAAATGTCCAGGTCGCACATGATCTTCAGGCGCGTGACCATGGCCTGGCGGAAGTGGGCGGGCACCTCAATGTAGGGCGTCAAGCTGCCGTCGATGCGAAAACGGATGCCGGTCTTGAGCTTGCCCGGCATGGGCTCGATGTGGATGTCCGAGGCCTTCTGGTGGTAGGCATCGATGATGACCTTGTTGACGAACTTCACCAGTTCGTTGTCGGCCGCAGCCGACTCCAGGGACTCGTCGTTGCCGTCGTCCATGGGCGCACCGTCCATGTCCGCCAGCAATTGGTCGATGGTGGTGGCATCCGCACCACCGCCAAACAACTGGGCCAGTGTCTCCTCGAACTCGGTCTGCGTCGTGACGCGGTAGGCAAAGCGGTTGATGCGGGAGAACACCTGCGGCACGACACGCGCGCCGCGCACCGCCTCGGGGTCCACGCACATGATGACCAGGCCCTCGGGAGACTCCTCCAGCGGGATCCAGCCCTGCTCCTCGATGAACTCGCGCTTGAGTGGGCCATGCAAGCCCTCGGAGCGGATCCGCCCGGAACTGAAGGGTTCGTACGGGACACCAAAAAATTTGGCCAGTGAGGGCCCGATCTGGGCCGGCCTGATCTTGTACTGCGCCATGAGCAGGTGCTCGACCGACTCCCCCTGCTCGCGGGCTTGCTGGATGCAGCTGCGCAGCTCGTCGTCGGTGAGCAGGCCATCGGTCACCAGCCCGTCGTACTTGGTGGCCTTGCGCCGGGTAACGACCTCGTCCTTGCGGTTGCGTTGGCGTATCGCGGTGGCCAGGGTCTTGCACAACTCGGAGACACCATCGAGCTCCAGGGCGCCAAACGGCTCGTCGCTCTTGTTGTTGATGACCTGCAGCACGCCGTGCAGGGTGTCTGCGTCCAGGATCGGGGCCACCAGCATCTGCCGGGTCCGGTAGCCCGAACGCCGGTCCACTTCCTTGAGAAAAGTCAGCGAAGGGTGGATCTGCTTGAGGGCCTCGTCGTCGTAGACGTCGGCCAGGTTGTAGGCCTTCTTGCTGTAGGCGGCATAGCCCGCCAGACTCTGGGGGGAAATCGGCAGCTTCAGATCGCGGCTGCTGTTGAGCCCGGTCTTGATCTTGGAGACGATGGCCGTGCGGTCCTCATTGACCGCGTACAGGGTGAGCCGGTCGGCGTTGAGCAGCTTGCAGATGTCCTGGCTGGTTTCCAGCATGATCTGGTCCAGGTTCTCGGTGTCGTGGATGCGCGCCGTCACCTGGTGCAGCTGGCGGTAGAACAGGGCCTCGAAAGTCACGCCCCGGTTTTTCGAGGGCAGTTTCTGCGACTCGAAAAACGCCTGCTCCTGGTACCCGCTGGGGCTGATGATGGAATCGCCGCCGCTCACAGTTCCAGCTCCTGTCCGGCACGCAGCCAGCGAATATCGTGGCTCACATTGGGTCCAAAAGGCATGGTCTGGTCGAAGCGCTGGATCTCGGCCATGATCTGCTCGGTCTCGGCGGGCTTGGTGTGCATGATGTAGATGGGAAAGCGCTTGCCCTTGTCGATGCAGTCAAGCTCACGGGCCAGCACCCCGGGCGACAGGTGCAAGGCCCGGCGCGCAAGCTCCTTTTCCTTGTTGCTGAAAGCGGTCTCTATGACCAGCATCGCGACGTGGAGCTGGTTCAGGCGCTGCCAGAAGGCCGGGTTGCGCTCGGTATCCCCCGAAAACACCCAGCAGCCGCTGCCCGCCGTGACGGCATAGCCCACGGCCGGAACGGTATGGACGGCAGGCAGGACCTCGACGTACTTGTCGCCAAACTGCAAGGTCTGCCCGACCTGCAGCACATGGAACTGGATAAAGGGCTTTTCGGGGCTCGGGATGCTGGTGAAGTCGGGCCAGATGATGTTGTTGAACACGTGGTCGCGCAAGGCCCGCAAAGTGCCCTCCAGGGCGTACACATGCAGCGGCTGGCTGCGTTTGGACGCGCAGGCATCCACCATCAGCGGCAAAGCCGCCACGTGGTCCAGGTGGCAATGGGTCAGCAGCACATGGTCGATCTGGCGCATTTCCTCCAGCTCGAGGTCGCCCACGCCAGTGCCCGCGTCGATCAGCAAGGCGCCGTCGATCAGGAATGCCGTGGTCTTGCAGTCCCTGGCAATGGCCCCCGAGCAACCCAGCACCCGTACCTTCACAAGCGCTCCCTACTTCGTTTCAAAATTGGTCGCCCCGTCCCACGCGGGATCGAAAGGCAGCGCCCGCATCGAAGCCACACGCTGCGCGTACAGCTGGTAGAGGTACTTCTTGGGGTTCATGCGCGCCAGGTTGATGAGCATGACGTCGGCCTGGTCCCAATCCTGCGCGCGGTAGGCCCTGAGAAAGGCCACCCAGGTCTTGATCTCGGCCTGCGTCTCCTGCGGTACACGGTGCGCCGGTCCCACGGGCCAGAAAATCGCCACCGCCTGGTCCTTGCCCTTGACGCGCACCAGATCGAGTTCCTGCCACGCGAAATCGGTGGCCATCTTGCGGGTGCTTTCACTGGCCACGATGTCCACGCCATAGACTTTGGACAAGCCCTCCAGGCGCGAGCCCAGGTTCACCGCGTCACCGATCACGGTGTAGGCGCGCCGGATGTTCGAGCCCATGTCGCCCACGCACATGCTGCCGGTGTTGAGCCCGATGCCGATGCCGATTTCCGGCAGGCCCTTGCTGCGGTGCTCCGCATTGAGCTCGCGCATGGTATGGGCCATCTCCATGGCCGACTTGACCGCCAGGTGGGCGTGGTCGCTGATCTCCACTGGCGCGCCCCAGAACGCCATGACGCAGTCGCCCATGTACTTGTCGATGGTGCCGCGGTTGCCCCGGATCTGCGCCGTGAGCCGGGTGAACACCCCCGTCAGCAAGGACTGCAGTTGCAGCGGCTCCATGCGCTCCGACATCTTGGTAAAGCCGCGCATGTCGCAAAACATCACCGTCAGCTCCCGATTGCTGGCCTGCATCGAGTAGCTGTCCGGGTCCTTGACCATTTCGTCCACCAGTTCCGGCGGCACGTAGGTGCCGAACAGGTGCGCCAGTTCGCGCTTGGAGCGGCTCTCGACAAAATAGCCGTAACTCATGTTCAGGGCGAAGGCGGTGACCACCATCACCAGGCCCGCGGCCACGGGCATGACCAGGCCATGGGCGGCATAGAGGTAGAAGTTCAGCCCGGCCACGAACACCAGCGCCCCCACGCTCAGGCCCACGGCACGCAGGGCGCCCAGCAGCGGCAGCCCCAGGGCCAGCGCCAGGCCCACCAGGGCCAGCATCACCACGTCGTAGCCGAGGGCGTAATCGGGTTTGAGCAGCACCTGGCCGTCGAGCATGCCGGCCAGCAGGTTGGCATGCGCCTCGACCCCGGGGTAGGCCTCGCCCACCGGCGTGGCACGCAGGTCCAGCAGGCCCGGCGCCGTGGTCCCCACCAGAACGATCTTGCCCTTCAAGGCGCTGGGGGCCAGCTTCTTGAACAGCAGGTCCGACGCCGACACGTACTGGAAGGATTTCCCCTGCGGGCCCCAGGCCCCACGGAACGGGACCAGCACGGCGGCGCGGTCGTCCACCGCCACCTGGGCGCTGGCCTCCCCTTTGCGCAACACGATCCGCTCCACGCTTTGCGCGTTGCGTGACAGGAAACGTTCGTTGGTAAAGCCCGGCACCGCCTGGGGCATCCCGGTGAGCACCCGAAACATGGCCAGATCGAGCGACTCGTAATAGCGGCCATCCACCTCCGCAATCAGGGGCAGGGAGCGCACCACACCGTCCTGCGCCGGGAGGGTATTGAAAAAACCCGAGGCGGGCACCGCCTGGGCGAGCACGTCGATATTGGCGCCATAGCCATTCCACTGCGTGGGACGAAACACCCGCCCCTGCAAGGCTTCCGGCCCGAACACCGGCTCGGGCAGCTTGCCTGCGCGCCGGCCCTCGCGGTCGCTGGTCAGGTAGTACCCCAGCACCACCGGGCGGCCCTTGAGCGCGCGCGCAAATGCGCTGTCGTAATCGAGTTCCGCCTGCAGGCCGCGCAAGCGCTCCTGAAAACCGGCCTGGTCCTTGAACTCATTGCGTGCAAGCTCCTGCAGCCGCTGCAGGCCAGAGCTCTCATCGGGCTCTGCAAACACCACGTCAAAGCCCAGCGAGGCGATCTGCTGGCGCTCGAAAAGCTCATCGACCAGGCTTGCGAGTTTGTTGCGCCCCCAAGGCCAGCGCCCCACCTCGGCCAGGCTCTTTTCGTCCACATCGACGATGACGATGCGCTCGTCCTGGCTGTGGGGGGCGGTCGCCCGCAAGCGGGCGTCGTAGATGATGTCATCGAACCGATGCAGCACCCCCAGGGGGGCGATGCCGCTGGCATGCAGCAGCGCCAGCAGCACCGGCAGCAGGGTCACTGCGATGCGGCGCCAGTGCTTCAAAAGGGTTGGCATGGGGGCCGCAGGGGTGCTGCGCTGAGGGCGGCGGAATCAGTGCGTGCCAGACTCAGCTGAGCACAAACTGCATCTGGGTGCCCGCCAGCTCGATCACGTCACCGTTCTTGAGCGGCAGCGGGTTGGAAGAGATGGCCGCCCCGTTGAGCGTGGGGTTGCCCGCCCCCTCGACATGGTGGACAACGTAGCCGGTCTGGCGCCGGGTGATCGCCGCCACCGCCACACCGGGCTTGCCGATCGTGGTCACCACCTTGGTCAAGGGTACCTCGCGGCCTGCCGCCGCCCCGGTGAGCACCTTGATGGAGGCCTGGAAGGCGCCCAGCCCGGTGGAGTCCGCTGCCTGGGTGGAAAACCCCGATGCCGGGGCGCTGCTGTCGGCGCCGGAGCGGGGACGCACCACCATGGTCTTGTCGAAGTTGTCCGCCACGTCGGCGACAAACTTGATCTTGTATTTCCCCACCTCGATGCTGTCACCGCTGTTGAGCTGCTGCTTCTTGACCGCGCGGCCATTGAGGTAGGTACCATTGGTGCTGTTGAGGTCCTCCACGAACACCTGGGTGCCCGCCATCTGGAAAACCGCGTGCTCGCCGCTGATGGCCAGGTTGTCGATGACGATGTCGTTGTAGGGACGCCGACCCAAGGTGGTCCGGTCCTTGGTCAGCTGAACTTCCTTGATGACCACCTCATCAATGGAAACGATCACCTTTGGCATGCCCCGCTCCTTGTCAAATATGCGTCTTTGCGCTGCGTCACTTTCACGACTTTCCAAAAATCTTGGCCAACAATCCGCGCTTGCTGGGCGGGTCGCTGACCTCGGACAGGATGACCGTGATGTTGTCCCGGCCTCCATTGGCGTTGGCCGTATCCACCAGGGCCTGGGCGCAGGCAGACAGGTCCTGTCCTTGCGCGAGGATTCTAGCGATGGCCGCATCGTCCACCATGTCGGACAGACCATCGGAACATAACAGATACCAGTCCCCCACCTGCACCTGGTGCTCATTGATCTCCAGCAGCACCATTTCATCCACCCCGACCGCGCGCGTGACGAGGTTCTTGATGTTGGACTGGCTGGCCTGCTCCTCGGTGATCAGACCGGCGTCGATCTGCTCCTGGATCAGGGAGTGGTCCTTGGTGATCTGCTGCAGTTGCCCTTCGCGCCAGCGGTAGCAGCGGGAATCGCCAATGTGCCCGACCAGCAGCTTGTCGGCGCGGAACGCCCCCACCACCAGGGTGGTCCCCATGCCCGCATAGGCGGCATTGGAATTGGCCGCATTGAAGATCGACAGGTTGGCGTTCTCGACGCAGATTTCCATGGCGCGGCGTACCTCGCGCAAGGCGGCGGCGCTGCCCGTCTCCTGCAGCCAGCGGCTGAGTTCGGTTTTGATGAAGGCGGTCGCCATGCCGCTGGCGATTTCCCCAGCGTTGTAGCCGCCCATGCCATCGGCAAGCACCATCAGGGCCGTGTTCTCGTCAAAAACGGCCGAGTCTTCGTTGTTCTCTCGCGCCCGCCCGGGATCGGTACGGACGACAAATCGGTATTGCATCTTGGTCAAATCTCAATGTCTGAACCACCGCCCGGGGCGGCTGCACCGGGACGCTGCACTTTTTGTGCCACGGTCTGCTCAAAACGCATCGCCGCGGTGGCGGGTATCGTGTCCGCAAATGTACTGTCCTCGGGAAGGGCTGGCACCGTGGCGGCGAAAGCCGCGTCGGCATCGGGCACGGTGGCGGCAAAGGCCAGGGTTCTTTCCGATGCGGCTGGGGCCGGCGCACCGGCCCCAGCCGGGCCGGGGGGCGTCGCCTGCGCCGGGGCCCCCGCCATGTGCGCCACGGCTTCCCGCAGGTCGGCAGCAAAGGCGGTTCCGCTCTGGTAGCGGTCCTGGGGCACCTTGGTCAGGGCCTTGCCGATCACGATTACCAGCTCCCGGGGGACTTCGGGGCGGATCTTGCGGATGTCGGGCGCGGGCTCGTTGGCGATCTTGTACATCAGCTCGGCCATGGAGTCGCCCCGGAAGGGCAGCACCCCGGCGAGCAGTTGGAACAGCATCACGCCCAGGGAGTACAGGTCGCTGCGCCCATCCACCTTCTTGCCTGCCAGCTGTTCGGGAGACATGAAGCTGGGCGTGCCCAGCACCAGGCCGGTCTTGGTCTTGCTCGAATCGGTGATGCGGGCGATGCCGAAGTCGGTGACCTTGACGGTATCGCTGTCGCGCTCGTACATGATGTTGGCCGGCTTGATGTCGCGGTGCACCACGTTCTGGGTGTGCGCGTAGGCCAGCGCGTCGGCCACCCGGGCCACAATGCTGGCGACCAGCGGAACAGGCAGCAGGTTGTCGTGCTTGCAGTACTCGGTCAGGTCCCGGCCCTTGAGGAACTCCATGGCGATGTAGGCCAGGTCGTGCTCCTCACCGGCATCGAAGATGGTGACGATGTTCTGGTGCTGCAGCCGCCCGGCGGTCTCGGCCTCGCGGAAGAAGCGCTCGCGCGCGTCGCTGAGTTCTTCGCCTTCGAATTCCTGGCTCAGGGCCATGGTCTTGATGGCCACGACGCGCCCGATCTTGGGGTCCTTGCCCAGATAGACCACCCCCATGGCGCCCTTGCCCAGCTCCTTTTCAACCTGGTAGCGGCCCAGCATGGGTTTTTCCACCGCGCCGCCGTCGAGCAGCATGGTGCCCCCGGGGTGGCCCGCGCCACCGCCCAGGATCACGGTTTCGGACAGGTTCTTGGCCCGCGCCAGCTTGGCCGCCACATCCTTGTAGGCGGGGTCGTAGGCGGCCATGTGCTCGTAGACCGCCTGTGCCTTGTTGAACTGGCGCTTGCGCTCGAAATCGAGCGCCAGGTTGTAGAGGTTGCCCATGACGGCATCGCCCATGGGCACGCGGCGGAAGCGGTCGAAGGCCATGTCCAGTTGGCCCTGGCCCTGCAGGGCCAGGCCCATCATGCGGTTGGTCTCGGCCGACTCCTCGTCGGACTTGACCTTGCCGGCCTCGGTGACCAGGAAGCGTTTGGTGGTCAGGGCCAGGTGCCCCAGCAGCAGCACGGTGGCGGGCAGGACCAGCTGCAGCCACACCGCGGAAGCAGACAGGAGCACGAACTCTGCCACCAGCAGGGCGACGAACGCACCCGCCGTCACCCCGGCGGCCACCCCGGCGCTCAGGCGCGGCAGCCCCAGCACCACATAGGCCGCCACCAGCAGCAAGATGCCCAGCATGGCCAGCATGGCCCAGGGGGGCTGGACGATGAAGTGCTCATTCAGGATGCTGGAGGTGATGTGGGCGATGGTCTCTGCCGGGGACAGGGCCGCGGCACCTGGCACCGGGAGCTGGTCGCCCACCCCGGTGGCGGTGGCGCCGATGATGACGATCTTGTCCGCATACTTGGACGCGGGGATCTTGCCCGTGGCGACGTCGAAGAAGGAATCGACCGGGAAGGCGGGTTTTCCGTCCCGGGCGCTGTAGAACTGCGGCAGCATGAAAGCAAATTCGTCGGTCTTGACGCGCAATTTGCCCAGTTGCACCGCCTCTCCCGGCACCAGGCGCAAGTCGGAGACCCCCAGGTTCAGGCTTTTGGCCGCAGCCAGCAGGGCCAGCGAAGGCATGGCCTTGCCATAGTAGTTGACCAGCAGGGGTTCGGCGCGCACGACGCCATCGACCAGATCGCGGTATTGGTTGAGGTGCCCCACCCCGGCAGCCCCGGCGCCAATGTCCACCAGGGGGAACTGGCCCTTGAAGGCAGGCTGTGAAAAGCCCTGGTTTTCGTCCACGGTCGCAGCGGAAAGGTACTGCGGCAAGGGCACATCGGCACGCCCCTGGGGCTCGCCCAGGGCGAACACGGCAGGCAGCAGCACATTGCCTGCGTTGCGCACGCTGGCAGCCAGCGCGGCATCGGTGTCCAGCGCGGTTTCGGCCTGGGCGATGACCTGGCCCAGGGCCTCGTTGGGGCCGCCTGCCTCGGCGCTGGTGCCCAGCATTTCGCGGATCTTGTGGATGAAGGCCAGACCGGGGTCGCGTTGGGGTTCCAGGAAAAAGGCCGTGTGCACGATGGTCTTGGCCTTGGCGGCCGCCAACTGGTCGATCAGCCTGGCGTGCACGTCACGGGGCCAGGGCCAGCGGCCGATGTTGGCGATGCTCTGGTCATCGATGGCGATGACGGCGATGCGCTCCGAGGGTTGGCGGCTGCTGGCGGTGACGGAGAAGTCGTAGTAGCGGCGCTCCAGCGTGCCCACGAAATCGGTGGCCTTGTGCAATACCAGAGCCGCCAGGACAGCCATCACCCCGATGAACCAGTCGGTCCGCCAAAAAGACGCGGAAGTTTTTTTTGTCGCCACTGCCGTTCTCGCTGTTGTGAATGCACACCCACCTGTTCGTCCGCCCGGTGCGCTGGGCGGCTACGTTAGCAGAGCGGGTCGGTGCGGGCAAGCGTGTTGACCATAAGGCGCTACAAAAACTGACCAATGGTCCACAGGACAGGATTGGTGGCGTCAGCCCTGCGCCGTGCGCCGGGTCTGGAGCTTGGCCAGCAGCAGCACCGCCAATGCACCCGCCACACCCATGCCGTAGTGCCACTGGCTGTCCTGGGGCCACCAGTGGGCTGCGGCCGGGTCGCCATGGGCCATGGTGCCTGCGATCCAGCCCAGCAGCATGCCGCCGACGGTGATGATGACCGGGAAGCGGTCCATGAGCTTGAGCACGAGCTGGCTGCCCCAGATGATGATGGGGATGCTCACCAGCAAACCGAAAATGACCAGGGGCATCTGGTGCTGGGAGCCGGCATTGGTGGCGGCGCCGGCAATGGCGATGACGTTGTCGATGCTCATCACCAGATCGGCCACGACCACGGTCTTGACCGCCGCCCACAGCTTGTCGCTGCTTTGAATATTGCCGTGGTCGTCGTCGTCCTGCGGCAACAACAGCTTCATGCCGATCCACAGCAGCAGGGCCGCCCCGACGAGCTTCAGGTAGGGTACCTGCAGCAGCGAAAGCGCAAATGCAATCAGGATCACACGCAGCACGATGGCCGCCAGGGTGCCCCACAGGATGCCGCGCGTGCGCAGGCTTGCGGGCAACTGGCGGCACGCCAGGGCGATCACCACGGCATTGTCGCCCCCCAACAGGATGTCGATCAGGATGATCTGGCCGACGGCGAGCCAGAAATGGGCGTTGAGCAGTTCTTCCACGGTGCACTTTCCTGTCCCAACGCGCCGCTCCGGTCCATCCGGGTTGCTTGCGCGGGGCGTAAAAAAGGCCGGATTGTCCGCGAAGGACCATCCGGCCGTCACGAAGCCCCAGCAGCGCTGGGGCCTAGGCGATGGCTTACAGCAAGGATTTGAGCAGGCGCCCCATCTCAGAGGGGTTGCGCGTGATCTTGAAACCGCACTCTTCCATGATGGCGAGCTTGGCGTCGGCGGTGTCGGCGCCGCCCGAGATCAGGGCACCGGCGTGGCCCATGCGCTTGCCTGCGGGAGCGGTGACGCCTGCGATGAAGCCAACGATGGGCTTCTTCATGTTGTCTTTGCACCAGCGGGCCGCGTCGGCTTCGTCGGGGCCGCCGATTTCACCGATCATGATGACGGCGTCGGTGTCGGGGTCGTCGTTGAAGGCCTTCATCACGTCGATGTGCTTCAAGCCGTTGATCGGGTCGCCACCGATGCCGACGGCGGAGGACTGGCCGATGCCCAGTTCGGTGAGCTGCGCCACGGCTTCGTAGGTCAGCGTGCCGGAGCGGGAGACGACGCCAATGCGGCCCTTGCGGTGGATGTGGCCGGGCATGATGCCGATCTTGATCTCATCGGGGGTGATCAGGCCGGGGCAGTTCGGGCCCAGCAGCAGGGTCTTCTTGCCGCCAGCAGCTTCCTTGGCCTTCATGCGGTTGCGCACTTCGAGCATGTCGCGCACCGGGATGCCTTCGGTGATGCAGATCGCCAGGTCGAGGTCGGCCTCGACCGCTTCCCAGATGGCGGCGGCAGCGCCTGCCGGGGGCACGTAGATCACGGACACCGTGGCGCCGGTGGCACCGGCGGCTTCTTTGACGGAGGAGTAGATCGGGATGTTGAAGATCGACTCACCGGCCTTCTTGGGGTTCACGCCAGCGACGAAGCAGTTCTTGCCGTTGGCGTATTCCTGGCATTTTTCGGTGTGGAACTGGCCGGTCTTGCCGGTGATGCCTTGGGTGATGACTTTGGTATCTTTGTTGATGAAGATGGACATGTTCTTGCTCCAGGCTTAGGCTTTGACGGCGGCCACAATTTTCTGGGCCGCTTCGGCCATGGTGTCGGCGCTGATGATGGGCAGGCCGGATTCGGCCAGCATCTTCTTGCCGAGCTCTTCGTTGGTGCCCTTCATGCGCACCACCAGCGGAACGCTCAGGTTCACGGCCTTGCAGGCGGTGATGACGCCGGTGGCGATGGTGTCGCACTTCATGATGCCGCCAAAGATGTTGACCAGGATGGCCTTGACCTTGGGGTTCTTGAGCATGATCTTGAAGGCTTCGGTCACCTTCTCGGGGGTGGCACCGCCGCCCACGTCCAGGAAGTTGGCGGGCTCGGCACCGAACAGCTTGATGGTGTCCATGGTGGCCATGGCCAGACCGGCACCGTTGACCAGGCAGCCGATGTTGCCGTCCAGGCTGATGTAGGCCAGGTCGAACTTGGAGGCTTCGATTTCCGCTGGGTCTTCTTCGTCCAGGTCGCGCAGGGCCACGATCTCGGGGTGGCGGAACAGGGCGTTGGAGTCGAAGTTGAACTTGGCGTCCAGGGCGATGATATTGCCCTTGCCGTCGCGGTTCAGGGGGTTGATTTCGACCAGCGAGGCGTCGGTCTCCATGTAGCACTTGTAGAGCTTCTGGCACACGTCGATGAACTGGGCCGTCGATTCTGCAGGCATGCCGACACCCTTGGCCAGCTCTTCGCCCTGGGCCTGGGTCAGGCCGGTGGCGGGGTCGACGAACAGGGTGATGATCTTCTCGGGGGTGCTGTGGGCGACTTCCTCGATGTCCATGCCGCCCTCGGAGGAGGCGATGAAGGCCACTTTTTGCGTGGCGCGGTCGGTCACGACGGAGAGGTAGTACTCTTTCTGGATGTCGGCGCCGTCTTCGATGTAGAGGCGGCGCACCTTCTGGCCTTCGGGGCCGGTCTGGTGGGTCTTGAGCTGCATGCCCAGGATGTCGCTGGCGCGGGCCTTGACGTCGTCGATGGTCTTGGCGACCTTCACACCGCCGCCCTTGCCACGCCCGCCGGCGTGGATCTGGGCCTTGACCACCCACACGGGGCCGCCGAGCTTTTGCGCGGCTTCGACCGCTTCTTGTACCGTGAAGGCGGGGATTCCGCGCGGCACGGGGACACCGAACTGACGCAAGATTTCCTTGCCTTGGTATTCATGAATCTTCATGGGCTTTCTCTCAGGAACAGAGTATGGACAAGGCCGGGTCGCGGGGGTCAGCCGAACCACCGGCGGCGGGAGGTTGTTCGGGGCGGAACTGTATCATTTTGAGACGGCGATACCTTTTTCAGACCTTACACAAGCCCTCAAGGGCGTACCGAATTACCTCACAACATGCGAAAAATCTTCATCGACGGCGAGGCCGGCACCACGGGCTTGCAGATTCGCCAGCGCCTGAGCGGCATGGCAGGCATCACCCTGCTGAGCATCGATCCGGCCCTGCGCAAGGACGCCCAGGCCAAACGCGCCCTGATGGCGCAGGCCGACCTGGTGGTGCTGTGCCTGCACGACGACGCCGCTATTGAATCAGTAGCAATGATCGATGATTTGACGCGGGCCAATGGCGGAAAAGGCCCCAAGGTGGTGGATGCCTCGACGGCCCACCGCACGCACCCGGACTGGGTGTATGGGTTTCCCGAACTGTGCGCCACCCAGGCCGACGCGGTGCGCCAGGCGCAGCGCGTGTCCAACCCGGGCTGCTATGCCACGGGCGCCATCGCCCTGCTCGCGCCCCTGGTGGCGGCGGGCCTGGTACCTGCCGACTTCCCCCTGAGCCTGCCCAGTGTGAGCGGCTACAGCGGTGGCGGGCGCAGCATGATCGAGGCCTACGAGGCCGGTAGCGCTGCGCCATTTGAACTCTACGCCCTGGGCCTGAAGCACAAGCACATCCCGGAAATCATGCGCTACACGGGCCTGAGCCGACGCCCCCTGTTCGTGCCCGCGGTGGGCAACTTTGCCCAGGGCATGCTGGTGCAGTGCCCGCTGCACCTGGACCAGTTGCCGGGCCGCCCCAGCGCCCAGGACCTGCACGATGCGCTGGCACGGCACTACGCGGGCAGTAGCTGGGTGTCGGTGCTGCCCGCCACCGACAACGGCAAGCTCGATGCCGTGGCCCTGGCCGACACCAACCGGCTGGAGCTGCGCGTGTTTGCCAACGACGCCGCCCAGGACGGCTTTGCCCACGCGGTGCTGGTGGCGCGCCTGGACAACCTGGGCAAGGGCGCCAGCGGCGCGGCGGTGCAGAACATCGGCCTGATGCTGGGGCTGGACGCATAGGAGGCCACGCCCCGGACCACTGGGGCCTACTCTGCCGGACCCCGGAGCACGGGGTGTTCTACGGTAGAACACCCTCACAAGGCTGTCGGGGCCCCGCAGCACAGGCGGGCCCCAGCGCTACTCGGCTTCGCCTTCAGCCTCCAAACCCATGGCTTCGATGGCTGGAACCACGCGCCGGATCGCCTCGGGGGCAAAGCCCCGGCTGCTCAAGAAACGCATCTGGCGCGCTGCCTCGGCGCGGTCGCGCGGCGCGGCGCCGAACTTGCGCGCCCACACCGCCTGGGCCCGCTCCAGCTCGGTGGCGCGCAGGGCCTGCACGGCCTGCTCGCAGTGCGCTGGCGGCACGCCGCGTTGGCGCAGCTCCTGCTGCAGGCGCGCGGTGCCCAGCAGGGCCTGGCGGCGGTGCAGCAGGGCCTCGGTGGCGCGCGCATCGCTCAGAAAGCCCTTGTCCTGCAACTCCTGCAGCAGGCTTTGCAGCTCGCTCTCGTCGGCGGCATGGGGGCGCAGGCGGCGCTCCAACTCGGCGCAGGTGTGTTCGCGCGCGCTGAGCCAGCGCAGCGCGCGCGCCTTGAGGCTCGGCTGGGGCTTCGAATTGCTATTCATTCGGTAGCAGCAAAGCGCCATTCCACGCGGGCCAGGTGCCTAAACATCCACTTTATTCGGCAACTGCCGGCAGCAGCGGAATACCCAGCGCCTCGCGTACCTTGTTTTCCACCTCGAAGGCCAGATCGGGGTTTTCGCGCAGGAATTCGCGTGAGTTGTCGCGGCCCTGTCCAATCTTCTCGCCCTTGTAGGCATACCAGGCTCCCGACTTTTCGAGAATGCCCTGGGCCACGCCCATGTCGATGATTTCGCCCTCGCGCGAAATGCCCGCGCCAAAGAGGATGTCGAACTCCGCAGTCTTGAACGGGGGGGCGACCTTGTTCTTGACCACCTTGACCTTGGTTTCGCTGCCGATGGCGTCTTCGCCCTTTTTGATGGTGCCGGTGCGGCGGATGTCGATGCGCACCGAGGAGTAGAACTTGAGCGCATTGCCCCCGGTGGTGGTTTCGGGGCTGCCGAACATGACGCCGATCTTCATACGGATCTGGTTGATGAAGATGACCATGCAGTTGGTCTTCTTGATGGTGGCAGTGAGCTTGCGCAGCGCCTGGCTCATCAGGCGCGCCTGCAGGCCCGGCAGGGAGTCGCCCATTTCGCCTTCCAATTCGGCCTTCGGGGTCAGGGCCGCGACCGAGTCCACGATGATGAGGTCGACGGCGCCGGAGCGCACCAGGCTGTCGACGATCTCCAGCGCCTGCTCGCCGGTGTCGGGCTGGGAGATGAGCAGGTCGGGCACGTGCACGCCGAGCTTTTGCGCGTACTGGATGTCGAGCGCGTGCTCGGCGTCGACAAACGCGCAGGTGCCGCCCTGCTTTTGCATCTCGGCGATCACCTGCAGGGTCAGGGTGGTCTTGCCGGAAGACTCGGGGCCGTAGATCTCGATCACGCGCCCGCGCGGCAGGCCGCCCACGCCCAGGGCGATGTCCAGGCCCAGCGAGCCGGTGGAGACCACCTGGATGTCTTCGATCTGCTCGCCCTCGCCCAGGCGCATGATGGTGCCCTTGCCAAACTGTTTCTCGATCTGGGCCAGGGCGGCTTGCAGGGCCTTGGCTTTTTCACTGTTGGCGGTTTGGCCTTTGACGGGTGCGTCCATGGGGGGCTCCTTGGGGTAACTGTTGATAAATACAGACTGGATATGTAAACAGTAGTTTAGGGGCAGGTATTTTCCGTGGGAAGGTTTTTTTGGTCAGTTTGGCTTACTATTTCGCCATGAACGACACCGGAGACCACCGCGACGACTGGCGCTACCGCCACTGCGGGCACTGGCTGCGCCTGGCCGCGCAGCGCTTTGACGCGCGCGTGCTGGCCCTGATGGCACAGGACGCGCAGGTGCCGCTGGGCCTGTCGCGCCTGGCCGGGCGCGACCAGGTGGGCGCAGCCATCGTGCACATCACGCGCCACCTGGCCCCCGAGGGCATGCGCCTGACCGACCTGGCCGCGCGCGCGGGCCTGAGCAAGCAGTCCATGGGCGCGCTGGTGGCGCAATGCGAGGCCTGGGGCCTGGTGCAGCGCCAGGGGGCCGCCCACGACGCCCGGGTGCGCCGCGTGCACTTCACTCCCACGGGCCTGGCCTGGCTGCAGGCCTGCCAGCGCGCCACCGCCCAGGCCCAGGCCGAGCTGGAGGCGGCCATAGGCACCGAGGTGGCGACCGTGGTGGCGCTGGGCCTGGAGGCGTATTGCAGCCAATAGCCCGGGTGGCGCAAGCGCCCATGCCGTAGCGCGCGCTGCCCGGTGCGCGCTCCTGCTGCTGTCAGCGCGGTGTCAGAGGGGGCGTGGGCAGGGCCCAAAGAGCGCCTGCACGCGAACAAGCGGCCTAGAATCCCGCCGCAGAAGGAGACACTTCGATGCGGATACTGATTGCCGAAGATGATCAGGTGCTGGCCGACGGTTTGCTGCGCGCGCTGCGCGCTGCCGGTGCCGCCGTGGACCACGTGGCCACCGGCAGCGAGGCCGATGCCGCGCTGATGACCAACAGCGAATTCGATTTGCTGATCCTGGACCTGGGCCTGCCCAAGCTGCATGGGCTGGAGGTGCTCAAGCGCCTGCGCGGGCGCGGCTCCACCCTGCCGGTGCTGATCCTGACCGCCGCCGACAGCGTGGACGAGCGCGTCAAGGGCCTGGACTACGGCGCCGACGATTACATGGCCAAGCCCTTCTCGCTGCAGGAACTCGAAGCCCGGGTACGGGCCCTGGTGCGTCGCGGCATGGGTACCACCACCTCCACCATCAAGCACGGGCCGCTGGTGTACGACCAGGCCGGGCGCGTGGCCACGATCGACGGCAAGATGGTGGAACTCTCAGCGCGCGAACTGGGCCTGCTGGAAGTGCTGCTGCAGCGCGCCGGGCGCCTGGTGAGCAAGGACCAACTGGTCGAGCGCCTGTGCGAATGGGGCGAAGAGGTGAGCAACAACGCCATCGAGGTCTACATCCACCGCCTGCGCAAGAAGATCGAAAAGGGCCCGATCCGCATCGCCACGGTGCGCGGCCTGGGCTATTGCCTGGAAAAGATTTCCTCGTGACCGGCGTTCCACGCGGGCCAGGAGCGGATACCCCACCCGGTGGCGGACGATGCCGTGGTGAACCATGGAGCGCAGCGGGTGAAAATCTTCCAGCGTGAGCAGCGCTCGCTGTTTGGCGAGATCCTGGACTGGATGCTCACGCCGCTGCTGCTGCTGTGGCCGGTGAGCCTGGTGCTGACCTGGCTGGTGGCGCAGGGCATCGCGGGCAAGCCTTTTGACCGCACGCTGGAGTACAACGCGGGCGCGCTGGCGCAGCAGATCTCGGTCGATGGCGGCAAGGCCTATTTCACCCTGCCCCTGTCGGCGCGGGTGCTGCTGCGCGCAGACGACGCCGACGCCATGTACTACCAGGTGCTGGGTGCGCAGGGCGAGTTCCTCAGCGGCGAACGCTGGCTGCCCGAACCCCCGGCGGACGAGAAGATCGTCACCGGGGAGATCCGCCTGCGGGACGCCCAGTACCAGGGGGAGAACCTGAAGGTGGCCTATATCTGGGTCAAGCTCGATATTCCCCACACCCGCCCGGCGCTGGTGCAGGTGGCCGAAACCATGGAAAAACGCGCCCAGCTCGCCACCGAAATCGTCAAGGGCGTGATGCTGCCGCAGTTCGTGATCCTGCCCCTGGCGGTGCTGCTGGTCTGGCTGGCGCTGGTGCAGGCCATCAAGCCGCTGAACCGACTGGAGGAGCGCATCCGCGCACGCCACCCGGAAGACCTGAGCCCGCTCGATGAGCGCGCGGTTCCGATGGAGGTGGCGCCCCTGGTGGCCTCGGTGAACGACCTGCTCACGCGTCTGAAGGACTCTATCGCCACGCAAAAGCGCTTCCTGGCCGACGCCGCGCACCAGCTCAAGACGCCGCTGGCCGGGCTGCGCATGCAGGCCGATCTGGCGCAGCGCGAGAACGCCAGCGCCGACGACCTCAAGCAGTCGCTGCGCCAGATCGGGCGCTCCAGCATGCGCGCGACGCACACGGTGAACCAGTTGCTGTCCCTGGCCCGCGCGGAAAGCAGCAGCGCGGTGCTGGCGCACCAGCGCTGCGACCTGGCGCAGCTGGTCCAGGAGGTGGTGCTGGACTGCGCGCCGCGCGCCTTCGACAAGCGCATCGACCTGGGTTATGAAGGGGTGGAGCCGGGCGCGGCCAGCGCCACCATCGAGGGCAATCCGACCCTGCTCAAGGAGATGGTGCGCAACCTGGTGGACAACGCCATCAACTACACCCCCTCCTGCGCCGAGCAGCCGGGTGTGGTGACCACCCGCGTGCTGGTGGACCCCTTCAGCCACACCCTGGCGCTGCAGGTGGAGGACTCCGGCCCGGGCATTCCAATGGCCGAACGCGAGCTGGTGTTCCAGCCCTTTTACCGCGCGCTGGGCACGGAGGCCGATGGCTCCGGCCTGGGATTGCCGATCGTGGTGGAAATCGCGCGCCAGCACGGGGCCACGGTGCAGGTGGAGGACGCGCGCTCGGGCCAGGTGCCGCCCGGGTCCTGCTTCACGGTGCGCTTTCAGGGCCCCCAGGGCACGCCGGCATCGGCGTAGTGCGAGCCGCCCGGCGCCCGCGGGGCGGCCGCCTCACTCGCAGGCGCGCAGCGCCTTGCCGCCCAGGCTGTCTTCCCACTGCTGCACCTGGGCCTTGAGCGCCTCGGTGGCCGCAGGCAGGCGCAGGTAGGTGTTCTGGCTGGCGGCGCGCTCCTGCACCACACGCGCGGTGCGCACGCCCTGCTTGCGCAGGCGGTTGAGTTCCTCGTTGGCAGCCGCCTCGCTCTCCAGCCGCGCCAGAGAGAGGCCCGGCGCCAGGTGCGCGGCCGTAACGGGATCGGTCTTGAGGTTCAGGGCGCTGAGTTCGGCACGCTTTTTCTCCAGGGCCTGCACATTGGCGAACTTGCCGATGTAGACCACCCAGCGCTCCGGCACGGCCACGGTCTGCAGCTGCCAGGCGTCCGCCGCGATGCTGCTGGACTCCAGGCGCGCGCGCAGCGCGGCGGCGCGCTCGTCCTCGAAGGGCCCGGCCAACAGACACTCCCGGGGCGCGGCATCGGCCGCCGCCTGGGCTTCGGCTTTCTTGAGCTCGGGCCCGGGCAGCACCGCCACGGCCTGGGGTTTGATCTGCTGCGCCAGCCGCTGCGGCTCGGAGCCGTCCTGCGGCGCCAGGCCCCAGGGCGCCAGTGCGCCCTGGGACCAGGCCAGGAACAGCACATTGCCCAGCAGCAGGGCCCCCACCACGGCACGCAGCATCAGGCCGGTCCTTGCTGCGCACGCACGCTGACTTCGGCGCTGGTGACGCGCTCCACCCCCTGCGCCGTGCGCAGCAGCAAGGCCCCGTGGGCATCCACCCCCAGCACCTCGCCGACGCGCCCATCGCTGCACTGCACGCTGCGCCCCTGCAGCACGTCGCGCGCGGCAAAGGCGCTCTGGAAGGGGGCAAAGCCCTCGGCCTCGAAGCGCTGCACATCCGCCACCAGGGCGGGCAGCACCTGGGCCAGCAGGGCCGGTGCGCTGCCGCCCGGGGCGACTTCATCCCACCAGGCCGCCGGGGTGGCCAGGCCCTCGCTGGCGCGAGCGCGCAGGTTCAGGCCCACGCCGATGACGGCGTAACGCTGGGAGCCCACGCTGGCGGTCTCGATCAGCACGCCGCCGAGCTTGCGCTGCTGCCACCACAGGTCGTTGGGCCACTTCAGGCGCAGGCCCGGGTGCAGATGCGTCGCCAGCGACAGGCCCACCACCAGCGACAGGCCCGACCAGTCCTGCGTCGCCAGGGGCAGCCCCAGGGAGAACGTGAGCGCGGCGCCGGGAACACCGGCCTGGCTGTCCCACTGGCGGCCCATGCGCCCGCGCCCTTGGGTCTGCGCCTCGGCCACCAGCAATACAGGCTCGCTGCGCCCGCCGTGGGCGCGGCGCATCAGCTCGCTGTTGGTGGAGTCGATGCTGGGCACGATCTCGACCGTGAAACCCGGCAGTTGCGGGGCGATGCGCTCCCACAGGCTTTCCGCGGGCCAGACCAGAGGGGGCGTCAGATGGGACATTTCAATCCTCCTTGATGGCGCGCGTTGCCCGCGGCACAGGACGCGACCCAGCGCGCTTCTTGGGTGCCAGCAGCGTGCCACGGCACTGTGCGGCACCGCACCAGCAGGGATATTCGGCCTTGAGCTTGCGGGTGTAGGGGGCTTCGATGATGAGCCCGTAGTCGTAGTGCAGCTCCTCCCCAGCCGGGATGTTGCGCAAGGCCTGGATGAACACACGCCCGTCGCGTTCCTCCGCCGCGCAATTGGGGTCGCAGGAGTGGTTGATCCAGCGCGAGGAGTTGCCGCCATGCAGCGCGTCGATCACCTGGCCACCCTCAATCTGGAAGTAGAAGGTGTGGTTCGGGTCCTGGGGGTCGTGCGGGTGGCGGCGCTGCGCCTCTTCCCAGCTGATGATTTCCCCCACGTACTCGAGGATGGTTTCCCCTTCGGCAATGTCTTGCAGCGCAAACACGCCGCGGCCATGGACGCGGGAGCGGCGGGTCTGGATGCGGCGCGTGGGGGCTTTCACGGCAAAGGGGAAGAAATTTTTGGTATGGTCAATTGTGTGTGTGCGCGCGTGGGAGTGCGCGGGTATGCGCACACGCGCGAAAGGCATTGTAGTCAGATGAAGAACGCAGACAGCAAAACCCTGGTCATCGCCGAGAAGCCCTCGGTGGCACAAGACATCGTGCGGGCGCTCACGCCCGTGGCCGGCAAATTCGACAAGCACGACGAGCATTTCGAGAACGACCGCTACGTGGTCACCAGCGCGGTGGGCCACCTGGTGGAGATCCAGGCGCCGGAGGAATACGACGTCAAACGCGGCAAGTGGAGCTTTGCGCACCTGCCGGTGATTCCGCCGCACTTCGACCTCAAGCCCGTGGACAAGACCAAATCGCGCCTGAATGCGGTGGTCAAGCTGGCCAAGCGCAAGGACGTGGGCGCCCTCATCAACGCCTGCGACGCGGGCCGCGAGGGGGAGCTGATCTTTCGCCTGATCGAGCAGTACGCCGGGGGCGCCAAGCCCCTGGGCAAGCCGGTGCAGCGCCTGTGGCTGCAGAGCATGACGCCGCAGGCCATCCGCGACGGGTTCACGCAGCTGCGTTCGGACGCGCAGATGCGCCCCCTGGCCGACGCCGCGCGCAGCCGATCGGAAGCCGACTGGCTGGTGGGCATCAACGGCACGCGCGCCATGACGGCATTCAACTCGCGCGACGGCGGCTTTTTCCTCACCACCGTGGGCCGGGTGCAAACACCCACGCTGGCCATCGTGGTCGAGCGCGAGGAGCAGATCCGCGCCTTCGTCAGCCGCGACTACTGGGAAATCCACGCCAGCTTCCATGCCCAGGCCGGGCAGTACCCGGGCAAGTGGTTCGACCCGCAGTGGAAGAAGGACGCGGCAGACGCCGAGCGCAAGGCCGATCGCATCTGGTCGCAGGAACAGGCGCAGGCCCTGGCCCAGGCGGCCCAGGGCCGCCCCGGGCGCGTGCGCGAGGAAAGCAAGCCCAGCACCCAGGCCGCGCCGCTCCTGTTCGACCTGACCAGCCTGCAGCGCGAGGCCAATGGCCGCTTCGGCTTTTCCGCCAAGACCACGCTGGCCCTGGCGCAGTCGCTCTACGAACGCCACAAGGCCCTGACCTACCCGCGTACCGACTCGCGCCACCTGCCCGAGGACTACGTCGGCGTGGTGAAGAACACCTGCCAGATGCTGGCCGACTCCGGCCTGGGCCATCTGGCGCCCTTTGCCCGCACCGCCGTGGCACAGGGCTACGTCAAGCCGACCAAGCGGGTGTTCGACAACAGCAAGGTGAGCGACCACTTCGCCATCATCCCCACGCTGCAGGCGCCCAGCGGCCTGTCGGACGCCGAGCAAAAGCTCTACGACCTGGTGGCGCGGCGCTTCCTGGCGGTGTTCTTCCCCAGTGCCGAATACCAGGTCACCACCCGCATCACCGAGGTGGACACCGCGGCCCACGGCACCCAGCACTTCAAGACCGAGGGCAAGGTGCTGGTGCAGCCGGGCTGGCTGGCGATCTACGGCAAGGAGGCCGCCGCCGAAGTGGAAGACGCCAAGGACGGCGACAAGGGCCAGAACCTGGTGGCGGTGCAGCCGGGCGAGAAGGTGCACGGCGACCCGGTGCAGGCCAAAGGCCTGCGCACCAAGCCCCCGGCGCGTTACTCCGAAGCCACGCTGCTGGGCGCCATGGAAGGCGCGGGCAAGTGGGTGGAAGACGAGGAACTGCGCGAAGCCATGCAGGAAAAAGGCCTGGGCACCCCGGCCACGCGCGCCGCCATCATCGAAGGGCTGATCACCGAGAAATACATGCTGCGCGAGGGGCGCGAGTTGATCCCCACGGCCAAGGCCTTCCAGCTCATGACGCTCTTGCGCGGGCTGGGGGTGGAGGAGCTGTCCAAGCCCGAACTCACCGGCGAGTGGGAGTACAAGCTGTCGCAAATGGAGCACGGCGCCCTGCAGCGCGCGGCCTTCATGGCCGAGATCGCCGCCATGACCGAGCGCATCGTGCGCAAGGCCAAGGAATACGACCGCGACACCGTGCCCGGCAACTACGCCACCTTGCAGGCGCGCTGCCCCCAGTGCGCCGGCCTGGTGAAGGAAAACTACCGCCGCTTTGCCTGCACCGGCCCGGACGGCGCGGGCGAGGGCTGCGGCTTCTCGTTTGGCAAGTCGCCCGGCGGGCGCACCTTCGAACTCTCCGAGGTGGAGCACTTCCTGGCGCACAGACACATTGGCCCGCTGGAGGGCTTTCGCTCCAAGGCCGGCTGGCCCTTCGTGGCCGAGATCGTGCTCAAGTACGACGAGGACGCCAAAAACTACAAGCTCGAATTCGACTTCGGCGACGACAAGAAAGACGAGGCCGACGGCGAGCTGGTGGACTTCTCCGCCCAGGAGCCGCTGGGCGCGTGCCCGCAGTGCGGCGCTTCGGTGTTTGAGCACGGCAAGCACTATGTGTGCGAAAAGTCCGTCCCCACCCAGGCCCAGCCCACGCCGAGCTGCGGCTTCAAGAGCGGCAGCGTGATCCTGCAGCAGCCCGTCGAACGCGCCCAGATGGCCAAGCTGCTGGCCACCGGCAAGACCGACCTGCTCGACAAGTTCGTCTCGCAGCGCACCCGGCGCAGCTTCAAGGCCATGCTGGTCTGGGACGCTGCGGCGGGCAAGGTCAACTTCGAGTTCGAACCGAGCAAGTTCGGGCCCCGCAAGGGCGCCGCAAGCGCTACAAAATCAGTAGCATCCAAGCCAATATCCACGCGGGCCAGTGCCTTAAAAACCCCCAAGAAACCGGCAGCAAAGGCGAAACCGACCAAAGCATCGGCCTCGGGCAAAACCCCCAGTGCGGCCTTGGCGGCCGTGATTGGTGCCGAGCCCGTGACCCGCACCGAGGTGATGAAGAAGCTGTGGGACTACATCAAGGCCCACCAGCTGCAAGACCCCAAGGACAAGCGCACCATCGTGGCCGACGCCAAGCTGCTGCCCGTGTTGGGCAAACCCAAGGTCGGGATGTTCGAGCTGGCCGGCATCGCCTCGCAGCACCTGGGCTGAGAAGCCTAACGACCCGGACCGACCCCCACCATTGCTGGAGAACACAAGCCTATGAAAATCGACAAAGACACCGTTGTGACCATGCAGTTCAAGGTCTACGACGCCCAGGGCCGCCTGCTCGACGACCCCAAGGAAGCCGCCTCCTACCTGCACGGCGGCTATGGCAACACCTTCGACAAGGTCGAGGCCGCCTTGCAGGGCCAGGAACGCGGCTACCAGGCCAGCGTCGCCCTGAGCGCCGCCGAGGCCTTTGGCGAGCGCGATGAGAGCCTGGTGCAGACCATGCCGCGCAGCGAATTTCCCCCCGGTGTGAAGGTCGGCGGCCTGCTCAAGGGCCGCGCGGAAGACGGCGAGGAGCGCCACTTCACCGTGGTCAAGATCAAGGGGGCCGAGGTGCACCTGGATGGCAACCACCCCTGGGCCGGCAAGGATCTGCGCTTCGTGCTCAAGGTCACGGCCGTGCGCGCCGCCACGGCGGACGAAATCGCGCACCGCCACGCCCACGGCGAGCACGGGCACCACCACCACTGAAGACCACCCCTTTCAAGGTCTTGCCTCCGTCTTTCGAGGATTGCCGGGTCTTTGCCTGTGCTGCCCGCATGGCCCAGGGTGCGTGGCGGCGCGTGCGCAAGGTGTGTGCAGGCAGGGTACAGCGCTTTCCATGGGGGTGACCGCCGCCGCGCGGCCTGCGGGACCGCCCTTTCAGCGCGAGGGCAGCAAGGCGTTGATTTCCTCTTGCATGGCGCGCGTGAGCTGCACGTAGCGCTTGAGCTTTTCGGTGTTGTCGCGCAGGCGCTGGCTGATGCGCAGCGCCACGGCCATGAGCAGCTTGGCGCACAGCGCCGGGTGGTCGCGCTGCAAGCGCCCCAGGCCCTCGCGGGTGAGGATGGCGCACAGCACGTCGGTGCTGGCGGTGCAGGAGGCTGAGCGCGGCGCGCCGTCGAACAAGGCCATCTCGCCGTGCATGCTGCCCGGGCCCTGCACGGTCACGGTCAGCGGCGCTTCGCGGCTGACCACGATGCTCTCCACCGTCACCTCGCCGCTGAGCACCAGGGCCATGAAGTCGTTGTGGGTGATGTCGCCCTCTTCGATGAACTGGGTTCCCGACTCGATGAACAGCGGGTAGAGAAAGCCCAGCACCACCTCGGCCTGCGCGCGGTCGAGCTGCAAGGCGGCCTGCGGCTTGCACAGCAGGTCGCGGGCCTGCTCCCAGACCGAGAGCCCCAGGTCGCGCCACTGCGCAGGCAAATTCTGCGCGGGGTCGGCCTGCGCGCCAGGCGCCTGGGCAGGGGGTGCAAAGAGTTTGTCGAACATGGCGGGCCCTCCGGGGCGGCCATTATGCGCCGCACGCGCGGGCGCGCCCGTGCCCAATACCCCAGGGCTCTGCTAGGATGGCCCGCTGTCATGAGCACGCCCCCCCAACGCCAGTACCGCGCACCCTGCCCCGGCTGCGGCGCGCCGGTCGAGTTCCGCAGCGCGCAGTCCACGCACGCGGTGTGCGCCTACTGCCAGAGCACAGTGGTGCGCGAGGGCGAGGTCTTGAAGCGCATCGGCAAGATGGCCGAGCTGTTCGACGACCACAGCCCGCTGCAATTGGGTGCCAGCGGGCGCTACGGCACACAGTCCTTTGTGCTGGTCGGGCGCGTGCAGTACCAGTACGGCGAAGGGGCCTGGAGCGAATGGCATGCGCTGCTGGGCGATGGCGCCAGCGCCTTTCTGAGCGAGGACAACGGCGCCTACGTCTGGGTGCAGGGCACCAGTGTGCAGCGCGCGCTGCCCGAGGCCAGCCGCTTCCGGGTGGGCGCCAGCACCGCCATCAACGGCGAACCCTACACCGTGGCCAGCGTGCAGCAGGTCACGCTGCGCGCGGCCCAGGGCGAGCTGCCACGCCTGGGCGCCCTGGGCAGCACGGCCACCGTGGTGGAGCTGCGCAGCCAAAGCGCCCAGGCCAGCATCCCCGGCACTGGGGGCACGGCTGACAGCGCCGAGAACGTGCTCAGCATTGACTACTTCAGCAACCCGCCCAGCGTAAACCGGGGCGTGGCGGTGCGCCTGGAAGACCTGCACATGGCGGGCCTGCGCGATGCGTCCGCACAGGAAGGCAAAGGCCGCCAGTTTGCCTGCCCGCACTGCGGCGCCAGCCTGACGGTGCAACTGGCCCAGGCCAAGAGCATGACCTGCACCAGCTGCCACGCCATCATCGACCTCAGCGCCGGGCTGGGCGGCGAGCTGCGCCACGCGCTGCAGGACGAACCCGTGCAGCCCCTCATCCCACTGGGCAGCAGCGGCATGCTGCAGGGCGTGAACTGGCAGGTGGTGGGCTACCAGCACCGCATGGGGCACGACCCGCAGGACCCGGACGAGCATTTCGGCTGGGACGAATACCTGCTCTACAACGCCAGGCGCGGCTTTTACTTCCTGGTGAGCAGCACCGAAGTGCGTATTCCGGTGAACGTGACCGCTGATTCCGGCATCGTGACCGACATTCCGGTGAACGTGACCGCTATGAATATATGAGCGGGTTCCGGCGAACGTGACCGATGCGGTGTTGCGCGTTCTGATT